>CAJULO010000003.1:0-97529 GCA_910586945.1 uncultured Christensenellaceae bacterium | reverse complement strand
ACTTTAATTATATATTGCTATTTCTTATAAACAATTAGATTTTAATAATTACTTGATATGTTTTATGAAAAAATTAGTTTTGAAGATATTATAAAATGAATATATATTATAATTTTCTTAAAGAAGAGATGTCAAAACCACTGGAAAAAATACCACCATAGAACTATTCAAGAGATTATTTAAACAAATTCAAAGAATAGTCATATTGAGTGGAGACAAATTATCAAGTTTTCTCTGGAAATGCGGTAAATTCATCTGTTCAAGAGGCTAATTTAAAACACTTAATATTTATCATGCTTTTAGGAAATATCCATATTATATGGAGAATGATATCCTCATTAAAAGAAGGCGAAAGTGCATTTGATAATAAAAATCCTGTAAAGCCATATAAAACCACACACAATTATTCGTAAAACGCAACTTTTACGAATAATTGTGTGTGGTTTTATTGTATAATTAGAATTAAAAAGTTATATTTAAATAACTTTATTGTGAAACAAAAGCGAGAGATTTAAAAATAGAAAAAATAATAATTTATTTTTTCTATTTTTAAAAATGACTCAACAATATTTATTTATTAATATAAATTTTTTATAATGCGTAGTAGTTATTCTTTATTACAAAATAGCTTTTTTCAAGAATTTTAAGAATGCTATTTATTTTTATGCACATTTTAGATAAGATAAAAATTTTAACAGTAAAACTGCCTTTTTTTAAACTTTTGTCATCTTTATCTAATATCGAATTACTGCAGTATTATAAGGTAAAATTTGCAACCCCTTTTATTTTTTTATAACTATACATTTTATTGAAAAATTATTTCAATAAAATGTACTCTATTAAATTAAGTCATTTTAATGTATTTTAAAACTTATATATTGTCATAGAATTTTTTGAATTATAATAAGATTTTCTTCTTTTCTATAGAAAAATATTTTTATTTATAGCATAAATCACTTTACAATTTTACAACTCATTATTTTAAAAGTATGTTTTATAATATTATTTTAAAAAATGCTATATATATTTTTTATGTTATGAAAATATTTTTCCTAAACTTTTAGAAAAAATAAGGAATTATATATTATTTATCGTTAAAGACTCGCACTATTTATTCTTTAAATTTTGCCTAAAGAGTAATTGCTAGATGTAAAATAACTCTTCGTAGTACCCCATGCTAATGTTTAAGATTTGCAGATAGGAATGCAAAGTAAAGCTTCCCAGCACCTTTTGTTGCTCTATATATAGCTAATGATTGTCGACATACTGACTCAAAAGTTACATTTGTTATAGAAAAATTTGATATTCTACATTTTCTATACCTAATTCAAAAATATTTTTTCAAAACTTTTATTACAGATAAACACCTTATTTTTTATTATTATCTTAGACATAGTACTCTATATATCTCAAAAAATTACAAGATAACATAATTTTAAGTTATTTTGTAAAAATATAGCTATCTATCATTTGAGAATCTAAATCTTTTAATTCTAAACTATTTTCAGTCAAAAGTAAATAACTTTTTGCTGTATTATTTTTAGGCAATGCAACAGAACCACAATTAGCTATAAATCTATTCCCTTGCATTTTAATAAATCCAGTATGATAATGTCCATAAATAAAAATATCAAATTCAATTTTTGGAAGAGAATTTATGTTATATCTATCTCCATGTTGTAAATAAATTATTTTATTATTTATTACAATTATACTATCTTGAATGAATTGAAAATCAGAAATCATTTCATCTACACAACTATCACAATTCCCTCGTATGACAATAAGATTTTTACTAATGGAATTTAACAATTGTGCCACTTCTAACGGATTATATCCATTTGGAAGCGGATTTCTTGGCCCATGATTATATATATCTCCAAGCAAAATTAATTTATCAGCTTTTTCTTTTTCAAATGCTTGCAACAAAAGTTTCGTTGATTCCAATGAACCATGTAAATCAGAAGCAATTAAAAATTTCATATTTTAATTCCTAATTGAAAATTTATAAGATGTTGTAAAACGATAAATTTGTCCCCTATTATAAACCGGATCACCTAAAAAAGCATAAGCTGGTATTCCAATTGCACCAGGTAAAAAGACAGGAGCTGCAATAAAACCAGTATTTCTTCCATAAGTAGTTGATTTACCTTGGTTATTCAAAGCTTGTCCTGTATAAAAGTATAATGCTGGTTTATTAGTATAAATCTCCATTAAAATACCAGTACGTGAACCCTCAAACTCTGCAATTTTAGTAAATTCATCCTTTTTTTTATTTAATAAATAAGTAGTATCATATCCACCCTGTAACATAATATCTCTATCATTTGTGTCGTTAATTCTTTCACCGATTCGATGTTGTGTTAAAAATTCAAAAGGTGTATTTTCCACAGATTTAAAATTACCATTTGGAATTAAATCATCATTCGTTGTAACAATTTTATCTGCATTGATTTGAGCAATTGTATCTAAAATTGTACCAGAACTTTCACCATTTAAATTGAAGCAGGTATAATTTGTTAGGTTAATTGGTGTTTTTTTATCAGCCATAGCCATATAGTCGATTCTTAATTCACCTTTTTCAAGAGTATAATTTACTTGCACTCGTAAAAGTCCTGGATAATTTGCCTCATTTGCAGGGCTTGTATAACTTAGTGATAAAGTATTTCCAGCTGGTCCTTCAAATACATGTTGCCAAATTTTTGTATGAAATCCTTCACTACCACCATCAGCATGATGAGAACCTTTATTACATAATAAATCATAATTTTCACCATCAATTGTAAAGCGACCATTTTCAATTTTACCAGCAAACCTACCAATAATTCCTCCAAGACCTAAAGGATTATTTTCATAAGCTTGAATATCATTATATCCAAGTACAATATCTATAGGATTTCCATCTTTTCCAATTATTTTTATAGAATGAATAATGCCTCCATAGTTTAAAATTATAGCTTCATTCACTCCATCACTAAGACAGAAAGCATAGACTTGTTCTCCACGAGAAGTTTTTCCAAAAGAGCTTGTCTTTATCATGTATTTATTCTCCCTACTAAAAATTATAATTATACAAATATATTCTATCATAAATAAATTTACTAGTAAAGTAAATTTATAATAATATTGACAAAAGTTTAAAGTATTATGTCGAATTTTATATAATAAATTACTAGATATAAAAGTATGATATTTTTTAATCAAATTGTTTAGGAGGTATTTATATTATCTGCTGCAAACTAATAAAAATTTATCAATAAAATAATTTTACAACTTATATAGTACTTTTTAATATGTATGCAATAAAAGTCAAATAAAAAGAAAGATAAAATATTTTATCTTTCTTTTTATTTGACTAATACATTATTTACCAAGTAATTTTTTTAATTTTCCACGACGTTTTGTGTTTTTAGGAAAAAAGAAATTTACAAAAGGTAGTAATATTTTTTTAATTGCTTTTTTAATTTTATTTTGAGGTTTTACTGCAGCAATGGCGTCATTTTTAGCTCGTTCTATTTCTCTATAAAGTATTATCTCATAAAATACAGTTTTACGTGCATATTGCCAATATATTTCAAAAAAATCATCATTTAAATTACTCCATGGCTTTCTAGATGTAATATAATGAATTATATATGGATCTTTCTGTACTTCTAACATTAAATTATAATATTCTATAGGGGCATATATTAATTCATTTTCTACAGTATCCCAAGCATCTCTTAAAGTATTCCAACGTGGATCAAGAAAATAAGTTTGATTTTTTGTTAAATAATTTAAAGTATCTTGATCATAATAATCAAAATTATTTTCTTGTTGAACTTTCATAATTGTATCTTGAACAAAATTATTTCTAAATGCTTTTGTGTTAATCAATAAAACTCCAGCATTATAATAAGTATATGGATCATCTAATTTTATTTTTTTATGACTTGTACTTCTAATTAGATCTATATGCATAGCTCCAAAAGATATTAGATCACGACATGCACCAATCAAATAATTATCAATGTTAGTATTATATAATTCTGCAATATCTTTTAAAACAATAGTATCGCAATCTAGATAAACTATTTTGTCATAATTCTTTAAAATATATGGTGCTAACATTCTAAAGTAAGTTTCAATGGAAGCATATGAATAAGTAGGTAGATTTAAATTGTTATATTTATTTATACTTTTACTTATATCAAAAAATCTAATGCTAAAATTTGAATGATTTTCTATTTGTTTTAATACTAACTTTTTTGTTCTCTCAACAATATCTGTTTTGAATAAAATTATATCATAATTATTTTCTTTACTACTATTTTCTATAATAGATTGAATTAAAACACCAGCATGTGGTAGATAAGTTTCATTAGGAGCAAGAAGTATGACAATATTATTTTCATTAAAAGCTGGTAAAAGTTCTTCTTCTTTATCAATATTCTCAAAACTAACAGTTGATAAATATTTTATAGATACATTTTTGTTAGCTTGCAGTAAATAATAAATGTAAATACCACCTAAACAATTTGAAAGTTCATAACTTATTTGTATTGGTTTTATACCGTATAATGAACAATCACATTCCCTTTCATGTGCAAATAATATATCAAATAAAAAATTTGTATATTGTATAAAATGTGTATTTTTCATAATAAAAATACCATGAAAATAATTATATCTTTGACTTAAATATTTTTTAGCATAAGGATAAATATTGGGATAATGTTTTTCTATATAGGAAATACAAAAATCTAAATCTCTTTTATAGCCTCCTTCACCAATAAATTCAGTAAAAAAAACTTTATTGATAAATGTATCATAGATAGAATTCTTTAGCTTGGCTATTCTAGGGATAATTAAATCATAATCTTGAATCTTCTTTAAAATATTTTCCTTATCAATACCATACTCACAAAAATTTTCTTCATATAAATATTTTTGTATTATTGGGGCTTTCTTTTTTCTATTGTCTTTAAAATTAAAATATTTATTTGCATTCATAAAACCAATATAATCATTATTGGTATTTTTCATGGCCCAATATTGAGAGGTAAGCATTTGGTAACGAAAATATTTAGCAGAAATATTTTCTCCAATATTATCAAGTTGCATAGGTAAACTTTTTTCAGTAGTTGCTGCACCAACTTGTATCGGTGTTAAAATATCATCTTGAGGATATATACAATCTTTTTCGCAATTTATATATATTTTTATATTCATTAAAACTTTCTCCCAATATTCATTTTATATAATATTAAAAAATCGCTTAGTAATTATCCTAATTTGTATAATATTTTTATACTATATAATAATAAATATTAATATTTAAAACTATAAACATAACGAAATTTTAAATATATTTTATAATATTTATATAAAAATTAAAATCAACGGATTATAAAACTCTTAAAATTTTTTAATTTTACAAAATAATTTAGATATAATAACTATAACTGATAAATTACTTACCTATTAATTTTTTTAACTTTTCACGGCGTTTTGTGTTTTTAGGAAAAAAGAAATTTACAAAAGGTAGTAATATTATTTTTATTGTCTTTTTTAGTTTATTTTTAAATCTATTTTTATTATTTACTGCAAGATTTTTCTTCAAACATTTAATATATGGTGTACTTATTGCATATTTCCACCAAGTTTTTCCAAAATCAACATTTTTATTTTCCCATGGTTTATTAGGTCCTGCATAATGAATAATATAAGGGTTTTTTCTTGATTGCATATATGCATTGCGTAAATCTTCCGGAGCTAAAGCAATAATTTTTTCTATACGAATATTATTCCAATCATACATTACATTCCATGCCATATCCATATATAATACTCTGTTTTCTGCTAAACAGTTTAATATATCTTGGTCAAGTAATTGCCATTTTTCTTGTATAGAAAATTCCATTATATATTTACTTGTATAAGTATTGCGAAAAGCATCCAAATTGAATACAATAACACCTGCTTGAAAATAATCATAAGGATTTTTTAATTTTAAAATATTATCTACATATTCTTTTTTATTTGGCTCAAAACCATTATATAATCCTGCAGAATCGGCATCTTTACAAGCTGCAAGTAGATATTCGTTACTGAGGACTATATTATAAAGTTTCGCAACATCTTCTTGTACTATTAAATCAGTATCTAAATATACTATTTTGTCATAGTGATTTAGAATATATGGAGCCAATAATCTATAATATGTTTCAATTCTAAAATGACCAAATACATATAAATGCATATATGGCTGCATGATGCTTGTCACATTATAAAATCGAACACTCATATTTTTATATTTAGCTGTTTGATGATTAATAATTGTTTCACTTTTTTCTGTTATATTTGTATGAAATACAATAATATCATAATTATTCTTTTTATTACTATTTTTTATAATTGACTGTAACATAGTTGAAAAGTATGGCATATAATTTTCACTTGCTACAAAAAGCAAAGCAATATTATTTTTACTAAAAGCAGGTTTTAACTCTATAGAGATTTGAGTTTCATTGAGCTTTTCTTCACTATTTTTTTGATTACATATCTCTTTTTCCATTTGTCACCTCTAGATTATTTTTATTAGTATAACATAAACACCAATACAAGTCAATAAATTTTTTCTAGCATGTATTTTATATTGACTAATTTTTCTACTAAAGTATGATTAAAAAATATTTTTTAATATCTGCACAAAAGAAAATATTCTTAAAGGATGATTATATCTTTTTTATATAAAAAATTCATAATTATATAATCTATGTTTCTGTTGCTTTTTTATAATAAATATGCTATAATAATAATATGAATAAAGATATTAAAATACTAATTTCGACACATAAACTTGTAAAGCTACCAAATTGTAAACAATTCTACGGTATTTCTGTAGGACAAGCTTTGGACTTTAAGAATTTAAAAAAAGATACTAATATTTATTATTCTGACTCTGAAGAGATAGATAATATCAGTAATAAAAATTGGTTTTATTGTGAAATAACCGCGCAATATTATGCATATAAACACTTACAAGCTGAATATTTTGGCTTTATGCACTACCGTAGATTATTATCGTTTACAGATTTTAATGCTAAAGAGATATATTACAATATTCCTTCAGTAGGTAAAATATCCAAAAAATTATTGCATACATATAAAATTACTACTAAAAATATACAATTTACCATTGAACAATATGATATAATTGTACCAAATCCTTACTATATGCCTATGAATATATATCAACAATATGCTGAATCGCATAATATAGATGCCTTTATAATTGCATTAAAAATTCTTCACAAAAAATATCCACATATGTGGAAAGATGCAAAAGAACATTTAAAACAAAATTATATTTATTTGTGCAATATATTTATCTTTAAAAATGAGATTTTTCAAGAATATTCTAAATGGTTATTTGATATTTTATTTACTATGGAAGCAGAACTTGTTAAAAATTCTACTATACCTATACAAGGTATTAAGGAATATGCAAGGCTTGGTGGTTTTATTGCTGAACGCCTTTGTAGTATTTATATTGATTATTTAATTAAAAAAAATAAATATAAAATATTACATTTACCAATGCTTTTATTGAATGAAAAAGTTAATATTAAACATAAAATATTAAATTCTTTTTTCCCACCTCTTACAAAAAGAAGAACTTGGTTCGATAAAAGCATAAAACCAAGTCTAAAAAAATTATTAGGTAAATATTAAATTATCTCTGATTAATATTCATTTTTGCTATATATAATTTATAAAGTAGAATAAAATAAAATTCAAAAAAGTATAGTTAGACTTTTTTAAGGCTAATTATATTTTTTTGAATTAATATATACAATAATTTTTTAATATAGTTTAAGAAATTTAAATTTAACTAAACATTTTAAAACAAATGAATTAAAATTTTCAAGCTATATAAAGTTTGGCGTAGAGAATGGGATTTGAACCCATGGTACTTATAGTACACACGATTTCCAATCGTGCTCCTTAAACCACTCAGACATCTCTACATTATTCTAAATGTAAGTTTATCAATTATTTCTATTTTTGTCAAGAAATTTTGTCCTCTCTAATAAATATTCGACATAATGCTTTGCAATATTGATATCTGTAACTTCCTCAAATGTTTTAAAAAAAGCATTTGAATTGACTTCACATAACAAATAACCACTCTTCGTCTTTAAAAAATCAATACCGCAATAGTCTAAGTCTAAAATACTTGCTATATCTTCTGCCAATTTTTTTAACTTTATATCTATATGATAAATACTACCTTTTCCCCCTTGTTCTATATTAGAACGAAAATCATACATATTACTACGTTGAATTGCTCCTATAACTTTACCTCCAATAACAATTACTCGAATATCAATACCTGCACTTTCCTCAATGAATTCTTGAAATAAATGTGGCTTATACAGTAGTATTTCTAACATAGACTGTAGCTTTTCTCTATTTTCTATGAGATAAATACCTTTTCCACAAGAACCATAGCTTTCTTTAGCAATAAAAGGATATTCTAATTCTAATTCCAATAAATTTATAGATTCTTGTATCATATCAATATTTTTATAAAATGCTAAATACCCTGGGATAGTTTTTGGCATGGGTATATTATAATTTGATAAAAAAATATAAGTTAGCATTTTGTCATCACATGTAAGTATTGCATCTTTATTATTAAAAATAGGTATACCTATTTTTGTTAACATTTCTAATAGATATTTATCTTTATCTAAAAAAATAATAAAAGAATACTGGGCAAATTTATTTTGAATTTGCCCAGCTTTTATATGAAGATTGTACTGATTATTCAGTACAATTTCCGCTTTTATTCCATAAGTTGCAAACTCTTCTTTTAAACGATTAGGTTGATATAAATATTCTTTAGTTTGCAATGACGCATTACAAATAATTGCAACTTTCAATGGAATACTCCTATTTAATTTTTTTAGATTTATGAATTAAACCCATAGTAAATTTTGTAATTTCACCAATAATCAATGGAGAAACTGCTAAAATAATAGCAATAAACCATTGTAAAGCATTTAGAACAGATAAATGGAAGAAACTACGCAATGGTGGTATCAAAAGAACTGCACAGGCAATTGAAAGTGAAACACCAACAGCTAAGAATAAATACCAATTTACTTCTTGTTTACGTGAAAATAAAGATAGTTTATTTGACCGTTGATTTAATGAATTTGCTAATTGTCCAACACCTATTACAATAAATGTCATTGTCATTGTAACTCCAGGCTCTTTAAATACATAAAATCCGATGAAGTATGCAGCTAAAGCTGCTACACCAATAATTATTCCTTGGAATGAAGAACGGATATACATATCTTTATCAATTAGACTTTTTGATTTAATGGGTGCTCGTTTCATTATATCAGCATTTGCTGGGTCCATACCAAGTGCAATAGCTGGTAATGCATCTGTAACTAAGTTAATTAATAAAATATGCACAGCTGCAATTGGCATTGTACTTAAATTTAAACAAACAGCAACAAATATTAAAATAATTTCTGCAATATTCCCACTTACTAAAAATTGTATAACTTTTTGAATATTATTATAAATTCTTCTGCCTTCACGAATCGCTGTTTCAACTGTGGTAAAGTTATCATCTAATAAAATCATATCTGCAGCATCTTTTGCTACATCGGTACCTGTGATACCCATTGCAACTCCGATATCTGCCTCTTTTAATGCTGGACTATCATTTACACCATCTCCAGTCATACCAGCAATTTCACCTGTTCTCTTTAAAGATTGTATGATTCTAAGCTTATCATTTGGAGATACTCTTGCAAATACAACAGCATCTTTCACTATTTTATCAAGTTCATCATCAGTCATAGCATCAAGTTCTTGCCCTGTATATGCAGTATTGCCCTCTTGCATAATATGCAACTTTTCAGCTATTGCCATTGCAGTAATCTTATGGTCACCTGTAATCATTACAACACGAATACCTGCTTCATGACATGTTTCCACTGCTTGAATTACTTCTTCACGAGGTGGGTCAATCATTCCCACTATACCAATAAATGTTAAATTATTTTCAACATTGCCATCAGATTCTGTAGGTATACTTTCAACTTTCTTTTCTGCAAATGCTAAAACACGCAACGCTTTTGCACTCATTGTATTAGAAAGTTCTAGGATTGTTCTTCTAAGTTCATCTGTTAATTGTATCTCACCATTTTCCGTTAAAATTGTATCACATAAAGGTAATAATTCATCCACTGCACCTTTTGTATATACACAATTTTCTCCATCCACTGCATGAATAACAGACATTCTTTTACGCACTGAATCAAATGGTTGTTCAAATAATCGTTTATTTTCTTTCTTAAGTTCTGTAATATCACAATTAAATTTATTCGCTAAAAAGAGTAATGCTCCCTCTGTTGGATCACCTAAAATCTTTTTTGGATCTTCTGCATCTTGGCTAGCGTTATTACAAAAAATGCAACCATATAGCAAACTTTTTAAAGGGGAATTCTTTATTCCTTGTGCGACAAAAGAATCATCAATAACTGATGTATTTTCACGCATAAATTGTTCATAAAGTGCAATTTCAGTAACAGTCATTTTATTTAAGGTCAATGTACCTGTTTTATCACAACAAATTACCGTTGCTCCACCAAGGGATTCTACTGCAGGTAATCGTTTTATCAGAGCATTTTTTTTGGCCATTCGCTGCACACCAATTGCCATAATAATCGTTGATGTTGCTGGCAATCCTTCTGGAATAACTGATACTGCAAGAGAGATTGCTGTCATCATGATTGTCAACCAATGAATGTGTCTAATCAATCCAACAATAAATATTAAAACTGATACAACTAAGCCTATATATACTAATACTTTACCAACCTGATTTAGTTTTTTCTTTATCGGTGTATCAAAGTCATCTTGGTTTGAGAGTAAAGTTGCTATTTTACCGACTTCTGTATGCATACCCGTTTCGGTTACAACTGCAGTTGCATTACCATACATAACAATGGTAGAACTATATGCCATATTATCTCTTTCTGCAATAGGTGTATTCTCTGCTAATACCACATCAGCATCTTTTTCAACAGGTACACTTTCCCCTGTCAAAGATGCTTCTTGAATTTTTAAATTTGATGAATCAATGATACGCACATCCGCTGGTACAATAGAACCATCTTCTAAATAAATGATATCTCCAATAACAAGTTCACTTGCAGGAATAATAGTTTCTTGACCATCACGCAAAACACGCGCTGTCGGTGCAGACATATTTTTTAAAGCTTCTAGGGCACCAACTGCCTTTTTCTCCTGTATAACACCAATGATTGTATTTAAAGCGATAACAACAAAAATTGCAATAACTTCTGGTATTCCTTCTGGATTTTCATGTCCCTGAGATTTTTGCACAAAATACATTACAATAGAGACTACTGCTGCTACAAGCAAAATAAGAACCATTAAGTTATAGAGCTGTTCCCAAATCATTTTCCAAATACTTTTGGGCGGTTTTTGTTGCAGAGCATTTTTACCATATTTTTGTAAACGCGTCTCTGCTTCTTTTGAAGTTAACCCTGTTTTGGATGTTTGCAGTGCTTCTAAAGTGGCATCATTGGTAATTGTATACCATTTTTTACTATTGTTTTCCTCCATAAAACACTAACCTCCTTTATTCTTTTTATAGCTAATAGTAGTATGTATTATAAATCAGATATACATCACTGCTATACCTCTTATATTAATTTATAATTATAATTTGGATTTACTAGCTTTTCATACATATTTTACTATAATTAAATGTAATTCTATCATAAAAAAACATGATTGTCAATGAATTCAACTATATAAAGCTAAATACCCATAAAATATGGTGTATTTTTATGGGTAGTATTTATTCTTGTTCAAACTGACTATTATATAAACCCGCATAAATTCCATTTCGCAATATAAGCTCTTCATGATTGCCACTTTCAACAATATCCCCATCTTGCATAACTAAAATTAAGTCTGCATTTTTGATTGTGGAAAGTCTATGTGCTATAACAAATGAAGTTCTACCTACTGTCAAATTATCCATTGCTTTTTGAATTAAAACTTCAGTTCTTGTGTCCACTGAACTGGTTGCTTCATCTAAGATAAGCATTGGAGAATCTTCAATAATAGCTCTTGCAATTGTTAATAGCTGTTTTTGTCCGGAAGAAAGTGTAGATTTATCATCTAAAATTGTATCATACCCATATGGTAATGATTGAATATAATGATGCATTCCTACAGCTTTGCAAGCTGCAATAACTGCTTCATCAGATACATTTTGTTTGCTATATACTATGTTCTCTTTAATACTACCTTTAAATAACCATGTATCTTGTAGTACCATACAGAATAACTCATGCACATTTTCTCTCTTTAAATCTGCTGTAGAGATGCCATCAATTGTGATTTTACCGCTATTGGTTTCATAAAAACGCATTAACAAGTTTACCATTGTCGTTTTACCAGCCCCTGTAGGACCAACTATAGCAATTTTTTGACTTGGTTTTGCAATAAAAGAACAATCTTTTAAAATCAATTTATTTGGTAGATAACCAAACTGTACATGGTCAAAGATAACTTCCCCTTTTATATCTTTGGGATTTAAATATTTTGTTTTATCTTTTTCCGCGTCTAATTCTTTTTCTGCTAAAAACTCAAAAACGCGTTCACTTGCAGCTGCAGCAGTCTGCAAACTTGTAAATGCTTGCCCTAGTTGTCCTAATGGTGAAGTAAATAAACGCACATATATCATAAATGCTAGAATTGTTGGTAGTCCATTTGCGAGTTGATGATTTATCATAAGCATTGCTCCAACAATACAAACAGCAACATAGCCTAAGTTTCCTACAAATATCATAAGTGGCATCATCAATCCACTGATAAATTGTGATTTCCATGCCGATGCATGCAAATTTTTATTGATTGTATCATATTTATCTTGCACTTGTCTTTCTGCATTATATGCTTTTACAACATTATGTCCGGAATATGTTTCTTCAATATGTCCATTTAATTGTCCCAAATAGCGTTGCTGACTACGAAAGAACTTTTGCGAGTGCTTCATAATAATTCCCATTAGAATAAAACCAATCATACTTGCACCAACAGCAGTAAACGCCATACGCCATTCAGTAATAAACATCATAATTAGTGTACCACCTATCATAAGCACAGAAGTAATCAGTGCTATAACAGATTGGTTTAAAGCTTGTGAAATTGTATCCACATCATTTGTTACACGAGAAAGTGTATCTCCAATGGTATTTGTATCATAATAATTCAACGGAATAACATTGATTTTTTTAGAGATTGCTCTACGCATATCTCTAGAATTTTTTTGTGTTACTGTTGCCATAATAAAAGCTTGTGCATAGGAAAATAGAAAGCCTATACCATAGAGAATTACAAGAAAAATAGCAATATTTAAAAAGAAATTGTTTTTAGCAAAGAGTGATTCAAAAATTTTAAAACCACCTTTTGCTTGGTATTCTGGTTTGAAAGATGCAGTCATTTCTTCAATAAATTTTGGACCTACGACATTGAAAAATGTACCTAAAATGGCAAGTGCAAGTGCTGTAATAATGAACCATTTATAAGGTTTCATAAAATGAAAGAGTTTTGCAAGAGATTTAGAAAAATGTTTTGGTTTTTGCATAGGTATTGTTCCATGCATCCCTCTATTTGCTTGTTCTCTACTCATGATGTAACTCCTCCTCTGAAAGTTGTGATAAGGCAATTTCTCGATAGATTGGACAAGTTTCCAAAAGTTCTTTATGTTTTCCCATACCAACAATCTTGCCTTCATCTAATACAAGAATTTTGTCGGCATCTTTAATTGTACCAATGCGTTGTGCAACTATCAACTTGGTTGCATCTTTTAGTTCCTGTTTTAAAGCATTTCTAAGTTCTTTATCCGTTTTGTAATCCAGTGCTGAAAAAGAGTCATCAAAAATAAAAATTTCAGCATTTCTAGCAATGGCACGTGCAATGGATAGGCGTTGTCGTTGTCCACCAGAATAATTTGTTCCACCCTGTGCAACGGGAGAGTTATAATTTTCCTCCATTTTTTCAACAAAGTTTTTCGCTTGTGCGATTTCCACAGATTTTTTCACATTCTCTATAGAGTGTGTATGTCCACTCCGTTTTCCATAAGAGACATTGCTTTCAATTGTACCAGAAAACAAAATAGCTTTTTGTGTAACAATTGCTACTTTATCTCTGAGGTCCGCAAGAGCATATTCTTTTACATTGACACCGTTAACTAAAACTTCTCCCTCTGTCGCGTCAAATAGACGAGGAATCAAGTTGATAAGACTTGTTTTGCCTGCACCAGTAGCTCCAATAAATGCCACTGTTTCCCCTTTATCCACTGTAAAATTTATGTTATGCAAAATAGCATCGCTTGCATTTGGATAGGCAAAACTTACATTTTTAAAGGTAACTGTACCTTGTTGTTGATGTGCAGCTGCTGGAGTTGAACCATCTAAAATACTAGAATCTGTTTTTAAGACTTCATTGATACGGCGTAAAGAAACAATCGTTCTTGGTAGAATTAAAAAGATAAAGGATAGCATGATAAATGCCATAACAACTTGTGTAGCATATAGAGTAACAGTTGCTATATTTGCACCAATTTCCACTGCATTTGATGGATTTTTATCCATAATGCCTTTAGCAATCCAATAGATAGCAAGAGTCAAGCCAGACATAACCATTGTCATAAATGGAGATAAAAATCCCAATGTTCTACTTGAAAAGAGCTGTACTTTTGTTAGATTTGCATTTGCCTTACTAAATTTTTTCTGTTGATAATTTTCAGCATTATATGCACGGACTACTCGAATTCCTGTTAAATTTTCTCGAGTTATACCATTTACATTATCTGTTAATTTTTGTATTTTTGTAAACTTTGGAAATACAATACCTAACAATGTTAAAAGAACAACGACAAGTACAACTACAGCAATAATGGTTGCAATAATCCAACCAACATCTAAATTTACAATTTTTATTATTGCCCAAATTGCCATAATAGGTGCTTTAACAATAACTTGTAACCCCATAGCTATAAGCATTTGTACCTGTGTAATATCATTTGTGGAGCGTGTTATGAGCGATGGCGTTGAAAAACGATTGATTTCCACACTAGAAAATGCACTAACTTTGGCAAATAATCTAGCACGCAAATTAGAAGATACAGTTGCAGCAATCCAACCAGAAAAAAAGGCACAAATCATTGCTGCTATCATACTTGAAAAGACACATGCAAGCATAAGTCCGCCATACTTCCATACTACAGCCATACTAATAACAGCACCATTTGTTCCATCTTGTTGCACTTCTTTTAAGAGGAGTTGTAAAAATTCTGGTGACTTTAAGTCTAACCATACTTGTAGTACAATAAAGCCTAT
Organism: uncultured Christensenellaceae bacterium; assembly: GCA_910586945.1. Lineage (GTDB taxonomy): Bacteria > Bacillota > Clostridia > Christensenellales > Borkfalkiaceae > MGBC143601. Next base: position 82,077 of record CAJULO010000003.1, on the reverse strand, counting down.
AGTACAGACCACATAAATCCATTCTCGTATCCCCAGTGCTTTAAATAAGTTCTTCATATCCGAATAGCATTCCTTTTAGAAAAATAATTAAATACTTTACTATTATAGTATTCTTTTTATATTTTGTCAAGCAGTTTCATTGATGAATTCATATCAAATACAGTAAAAGTTCGCAAGAACTAACTTCTCTATATTAGGAAAGTGTCTTTATGAAAAGTATAACTACCCTTTCAATAGAAGATAAATAATTTTATATATTTTGACTAAAAAATGACAATATAAGGCACTACTCTTACTATGTAATTAAACTTAGAAAATAAGGCAGTACAAGACAATCTATTCTACGAGAGATAAACATATTTCTATAAATTAGTAATATAAAAAATTGTAGATAGATATTTTACTCAGAATCTCTACTTGTTTTATTTTTGTATATTTGCTAAAATATGCACATGACAAAACAAAATTTAACTATATCCAACTTAATAAAGCAATTTTATAGGGATTATATATTTCGTCACAAATTTTAATAGTAATTTTCATTATATTTGATAGCATTCTTATATTTATTATTTATATAATTGCTTTATATACCCATCAAACTATTGCTTAAGCGGATTATCTATATGGTATCTACTTTTAATAATGATAAAATCCGTGTTGCTTTCACTTTTTATACAGTATAAAAACGAGCAAAAGAGATATTTATTGGAAGTGATTACAGCTATTTTGATTTTTATGATTGGGTTAGTGATTCTCATATTCTCTATTATTATGTATTTTAATCGTATAGCATTTTCTTGGCCAAATAGTACACTATATATCAATGGTGGCATAGTTGCAACACTTCTATTTAGCTTTTTAGGAAGAAAATACTATAGGCAACAGTCTGTAGGAAGCTCCTTTTATCGCTGCAAAAAATATATATCGTGCATAGAAGGATTATCCAGTTTAATTTTAATTTTTCAAAAACTAATAGGATTTTTAAAGTGGGACAACAATATAGTCTTAACATGCTTATTGATGTTTGAAATAGCAATATTTATATATAACTTAGTTCTAAGTATAACTTTGTTCTGTTTGGGTAGAAAAAATAATACTATATAGAATATACACATTATAAAAATTTAGGTATAGATTGATTTTTTATAAAATTATCTCATGAAGTAAAAAATATAAACACTAAATTTTAAAATTTTTCTATAATTAACAAAATAAAATAGAAGAATGCAAAAAGCAGCTTATTATAAGCTGCTTTTTGCATTCTTTTAAAATCTATAATAATATTTTTTGCACTATTAAAATTCAACTTTTGGTTCTCTTTCAAAGAGTTGCATAACAAGGTCGATAGCATTTTCCTGATTTACTTTACCTTCTTTTGCCAAATTACATAAAGTATATACAGCATTAGTAATTGGCAAATCCACATTCAATTTTTGACCCAGTATGTACATTGCTTTAGCAGTTGCTACACCTTCAGCAAGTTTTTCAAAATTCGTACCTTGTGCAATTGCCTCGCCATATTTTCTATTATGTGAATGTTTTGAAAATACAGTTGCCTCATAATCACCAAGATGTGCAAGGCCATACGCAGATAATGGGTTACCGCCTAAAGCTTGAATCAATCTAGCAACTTCTATTGCCCCTCTAGACATAAGTGGCCCCTTCATGCTAGATTGACCTATTCCATCCAACACACCAGCGGCAATTCCTATAACATTTTTTGCCGCGGCTCCAATTTCTGTACCAATAATATCATTTCCATAATAAAAACGTATTAAATTACTTTTAAAATCATCTGCTAAATTTTTACGGAGTTCTGTATCATAACTATCTATAACCATACAGTTTGGTATACCTTTCGTAAAGTCTTGAATATGTCCAGGGCCAACCCAAACTGCAATAGAATTTTGTGCAATACCTGCATCAATTAAAAGACTAGAAAGTCTACTACCGGTATTTGTTTCAATACCTTTCATACAGAGAATAAATATTTTATTTTGCACATCGGCAGTAGCTAAAATACGCTCTATAAATCCTCTGAGACCTTGTGCAGAAATAGAAATAATAATCACTTGTGCATGTGTTATCGCTTCATGTAAATCAGCAGTTAAGTTTATTTTTTTGTCTAGAATGGTATAGTCATTTTTCCCAGTTTCTTTTAAAACTTTATAGGAATAGTCCTCTTCTGGTCCCCATAAATAGACATTCTTATTCTTTTGCGTTGCTAAATACCATGCAATAAATGAACCCCATCTACCACATCCCAATACAGATATATTTTCAAAATTTTTATTCATATTTTCTCCTAATTTGTAATGTGTGCTACTAAAATTACTCCATCACTTTGCGCTCAATAAAGGCACGCAATAATGTAACATCATCTGTATACTCAATTTCCGAACCAATCGGAATTCCATACGCTAAACGCGTAACTTTAATATGCAATGGTCTAATTAGTTTTGCAATATAAAGTGCTGTTGCATCCCCTTCTACATCTGGATTTGTTGCAAGAATCAATTCTTGTACTTCATTCTCCTGCAAGCGCGCAAGTAATTCACGAATCCGTATATCATTTGGTCCAATTCCTTCCATGGGATTGATAACACCATGTAAAACATGATAGACACCTTTAAAATCTTTTAACTTTTCAAATGCAAGAGCATCTTTGGGGTCTTTTACGACACAAATTATCTTTCTATCTCTTTTTTGACAAATTTGGCAGATATCTTCTTCCGTGAAATTACCACACACGGAACAATATTTTACCTTTTTCTTGACATTTAAAATACTATTTACAAAAACTTGTACTTCCTTTTCTGGCATATTGATTAATGTATATGCATATCGTTGTGCCGTTTTTTTTCCAACACCTGGTAATTTTGTCAACTCATTTATCAATTTACCAATAGATTCAATGTATACATCCACAGATTATAACATACCTCCAAGCCCACCTAAATTTCCATATGCACCCATTTTTTCTTTATATACTTCATCGGCCTTTTTATAACCGTCTAAAATGGCCGCTAAAATTAAGTCTTCTAACATTTCTACATCATCTGGGTCAACAACTGATTTATCAATTTCAATGCCATCAATCACTTTTTTGGCATTCATATATACAACCACCGCTTCACTTGCAGCAGTTCCCACAATTTCCCATTCTTCCATAAGTTTTTCAGTCTCTTGCATCTGCTCCTGCATCTTTTGTGCTTGTTTCATCAAATTTTGCATATTTCCGCCACCCATACCTTTAAAAGCCATATCTTTCCTCTCCTTATTCTTCAATTTCTATTTTTATACCTTTAAAATTTTTCTCTATTACAGCAATTTCTTGCGCAAAAGTATCTTCCTTGGCAATATACTGTACTTCATATGCAACAATGCCTAAAGCTTGCAGTACTTCTTCCAACTGTTTTGCATATTTTCCATTTTGTAAACTTTTTAAAACAGAACTATCTTCTGTCTGTAAATAAACTTTATTTTCTTGCCAGTCTTCCCTTAAATGTAGACATTGTTGTTTTAATCCTGCATAATCTGCATTTTTTCTAAAATACTGCATCATATGTCCTAAGATATTATTTTTTATTTTTTTAGCTTGAACAGTAACATTTTCTACATTTTCCTGTTTATCTTGCTTTATTTTTCTTTCCATTTCCTGCTCTGCTCTATTTGACTGTTTGGCGAGATATAACTCTTTTTCCAATTTTTGAATACGTTGTGTCAAGGCGCATATATCAATATCAACAGCAGGAATTGCGCTTTTAAATATTGCTGTCTCCAATAAAATTTTAGGATTTAATGCATATTTTAATTTCTGTTCTGTCGCTGTAAAAATTTCTAAAATACGTACCAATTTGATTTTATCGACATCTTTTAAAACATTTTCAATTTCTGCATATATTTCTATTGGAAACTGCAAAATTTTATTAGCATCATTTGTACTGTATGCTACGAGAATTGCACTTAAAGCATCTAAAATATCTTTACATATATTTGTAATACTTTTTCCACTCATTGAAAAATCTTGCAACAAATTGATTGCGTGATTTGCTTTTTCTTGAAAAATATACTGAATAAGTTGCAGTATTTGGGCAAAATCTGGACTGCCTAAAACTTCATAGATTTTAGCATATGTTAAATTTTTATCACAATAACTAAAACAGGTATCAGCAATAGATAAAGTATCTCGCATACTGCCGTTTCCTGCACGCGCAATGACAGCAATTGCAGCATCTTCAAAATTCACTTTTTCTATTACACATATCTCTTTTAAATGATTTTCTATATCTTTTTGAGGTAAAAGTTTAAAATCAAAACGCATACATCTTGATACAATTGTCACTGGTAGTTTAATTACTTCAGTTGTTGCCAAAATAAATACTATATGTTTTGGTGGTTCCTCTAAAGTTTTTAGTAATGCATTAAATGCATTTGGCGATAGCATATGCACTTCATCAACAATATAAACTTTATATTTTGCAACAACTGGTGGATATTGTACCTTTTCTATAAGTTCGCGAATATCTTCAACCTTATTATTGGATGCAGCATCAATTTCAATGATATCTAAATTATTTTCAGCAAGAGATAAACAAGTAAAACATTTACCACAAGCTTCTCCATGTACAGGTTTTTCACAATTGATTGCATTTGCAAATATTTTAGCAACACTTGTTTTGCCAGTGCCCCTAGGTCCACAAAAAAGATAAGCGTGACTGATGTTCTCATTGCTTATTTGATGTTTTAATGCCTGTATAGTGGATTCCTGCCGAACAACTTCAGATAATTTTTTCGGTCTGTACTTTCGGTACAATGCTAAGTGATTCACTTTGTATAAATCTCCTTATCTTTTTTTTGGCACGTTGCAACGCATTATCTACCGACTTTGCTGTTGTATTTTGTATAGTGGCAATTTCAGTTATGGTCAATCCCTCTGTGTATAGTTGCAAAATAGAATACTCAAAATAAGATAAATGTTGTTGCATTTTATTTAAAAGTTCAGAAAGAGCTTCATTGCCAAGGATTCTATCTTCTGGAGTTTCAAAAGTTGCTACATCTTGTCCCTTTCCATCTGTATCCACAAGTGGCAAATAGTTTTGTAAGGGTTTATTTTTTTGACATTGTGCCAAACGCACCATGGATATCATCTTTCTTTCAATACAGATAAAGAGATAATTTTTAAAAGGTATTTTCCTATTATCATAACTTAAAATTGTATGATATAGCGTTATCATTCCTTCTTGTACTAAATCTTCAATATCTCCATTTGTCGTATAAAAGCGTCTAGCAATAGCACGCACTGTGTTTTTATAGCGACATAAAAGCTCTTCAATAGCAAAATGGTCATTCTGTTTTTGTGCAAGAGAGATTAAGTCATTTTCTATTAAAATACTATAATTTTTCACTTTGTCTTACCTTTTCATAACTGACAATTGCAAGTGCTACAGAAGCATTTAATGATGTAATCTTCCCCTTTAGAGGAATAGATAAAATTTTATCACAATTTTTTCGTGTTAGTGCTTTTAATCCTTTATCTTCTCCACCAACAACAAGAGCAATATCTCCCTGTAAATTTACACCATCATAAATATTTTCACCATCTGCCTCTAAACCATACACCCAATATCCGCTTTGTTGTAGTTCTTCAATTGCAACATTTATATTTGTAACTCTTGCTACAGGTATATGATTCACTGCTCCAGCAGAAGTCCGCATAACAGTATCGGTAACTTGTGCTGCATTATTTTTTGCTATAACAACTCCTGTTGCACCTGCACATTCAGCAACTCGAATAATACTTCCTAAATTCTGTACATCTTGTATGCCGTCGCAGAGGATTACAAATCGTGTCCTTTCTTGTCTTTCTAAAAAAGTATCAAATTTTGTATAATGGAAGTCGCTTATATATGCAATACACCCTTGATGATTTTCACCTTTATGCATTTTATCTAATACTTTAGCATGAACAAACTGTACTTTTATTTTTTTCTCTCTAGCAAGAGCAAAAATTCTACCTAAAGAATCTTTACCTTGCTGCAAAAGCAATTTATCTATTGTTTTATCTGCCTTTAAAGCTTCTAATATAGCATTTTTTCCTTCAATAATCATATTATCCTTATTTTTCTATTATCTGCATTGCTTGTTTGAGTAAATAATGTAGTCTATCCTGTCTATTGGATAGATATAGATATCCTAAAACTGCCTCATATCCAGTAGAGATATTATATTCTGCAATGGTGGCACTTTTACTTTTTGACATTTTTTTTGCATTTCTAGCACGTAAAAAAATTTGCTGTTCTTCTGCAGTTAAAAGTGCTGCAATTTTATGATACTGTTCACTTTGCCCTTTTGCAGATTGATGCGTTGCTGCAAGTTTTTGTAGTACACCAGATTTATAATCATGATGACAAGCTAGGATTTCACGCACAAAGAGAGAATGTACAGCATCCCCAACAAAAGCAAGCGTAACAGCATTGATATTTTGAATATATTTTTCAGTACATATAGTATCGCTTAACATAGAAATAGTATAACATAAATAGTATGTAATGTCAAATAAGCAGTTCAAATTTATAGGAAAAATAACACTAAAAGAGAGTGCCTTTATATAATAAATTGTTTTCTTTCAATTTATAACTTTTATACTGCCTTAATTTGCGCGTTATAATTTTTCAATAATATTTTTCTTGCTATTTTTCTTATTTGCAAATTTTTTCTAATAACATATATTGTTCATCTAGCTAAATTTTTAAATTATTCTATCTATTACATACATTTTGCAAATTATTTTCTCTATATACAATTATGATAGATATTCTAGAATTCCAAATGCAATTGCATCTACTATTTTAATTTGATATTCTTCTGTAACAAGCAATTTTTCTTCTGCTGCATTGGATAAAAAACCACACTCAGCAATAACTGCAATTTTATCTGTAGTATTTAAAATATAGTAATCTCCACTGAGTGATTCGAAATCTCTATTTCCTAAATTATTAAATTGCTTTTGTAAAGCATTTGCTAATTTTTTACTTTCCTCGCTTTTGCTTTGAAAAAATACTTGTCCACCTTTTCTACTTCTATCTTGTAAGAAAAAATTTTGATGTATGGAAACTACAATATTTGCTTCACTCTCTGCAATAATGCGTCTGCGTTCTTTCATATCTCTCAATTTGAAGCCATTGGTTGCCATACCATATAAACCGCCACTCGTTTTTCTTGTTAAGATAACTCGAAAACCACTATCCATTAGTTTTTTTTGTAGTTTATAGACAATTTCTAAATTGATATCACTTTCTTTTTTACCAGTTTCAATACCAATTACACCAGAATCAATTCCTCCATGCCCTGCATCCAATACAATTGTAAATACATTGTTATGATTTGCAAAGACCATTCCAATAGTTGATATACTCAAACTGAATACAACTATAATTGCTAGTACAATACTTATTGCAATTAAATTTGTTTTTTTAAAAATACTCATACAAATAATTTATGTACAAGCTTTATATTTTAGAACTATTTATAAAATTACAGCAAAAAAAAGGACTTTAAGTCCTTTTTTTTGCTGTAATGATTTAAGAACGAAGTGCAATTACTGGTTCTTTTTTCGCTGCTGCAGAAGCTGGTATAAGTCCAGATAAAAGGGTTAATCCTACACTTACAAACACCATAATCAGTGCCACCCAAATTTGCAAATTTGCAATATTGCGTATATTAAACATAGACATCATCAATAAATTGATAGGTATTTGTAATATATATGTAACCAGTACGCCAAATAGCCCAGCAATCAATCCTATGATAAATGTTTCCATATTAAAGAGTGTTCGTATATCTCTTTTTCTTGCTCCAATACTTCGTAAAATACCAATTTCTTTTGTTCGCTCGACGACAGAGACAAAGGTAATAATACCAATCATTACAGTTGAAACCAATAGAGATATACCGGTGAAAGCAACAAGCACTATTGTAATAATGTTCATCATTTCATTCATCATATCCATAACTGTTGAAACACTATCACTATATGTCAACTGATTTGCTTTTTCTTGCCCTGCATTATAATCTGCAAACCAATTCATAATTGCTGTTTTATCTTTAAAGCTCTTGGCATAAATATAGATATCTGCAATTTCTGTTCGCGCTCCCACAAGCTTTTGCACTTCTGACACTGGAAGAGTGTATTTTGATTTTGTGGATGAACTACCGTCTAATTTCATAGAATATTCTTTTAAACCGATACCTATAGGAATCTGGGATGGCTTAGTTTTCGCCAAATTTTGAATATATTGTGAAAATTGTTGTGTAGCATTTTTTTGCAAGTAATCGTGCACAAACGACTCTGTTAAATTTAAACCTTCTTGTAAACATCCAGAATTTAGACCAGATTTTAAGCGTACAATTCCACTAATTTTTAATTTTTGCCCTGTTGTTTCTGTAACATTTAAATCTGTCTTTTTCCCATCATAAATATATTCATAAGGAGAAGGATTTACTATTTTGGTATATACTGCATCATTATAAAAAACAGTATATTCTTTCTCAAAAATTTCATTATAATTTACAGTTTTTCCATCATTTGTCCGCGTAGCATTACTTACAATTTCCGTTCTATTCTCCAAAGCTGTAGTGGTAGTCGTCCCCCCCACAATGCCAGCTAAAATATTATTTAAAAATACAGCAGAGTCTAAAAATCCAAGCTGTGTTAAAGTAATATCAGAGGCTCTATTTTTTGCATCAACAACTAAAATTGTCTCATTTTTTGTTTTTGGCCATTCCCCTGCCATTAAGTCGTATTGTGATTTTGGAAAATTTAGAACTCCACTTTTTGAAAAATCAGAATTTGGCATAACACTTACGCAAGGCATACTATTGATAATACGTTCATAAGCTAAAAAATTTGGAGCATCTTTACTAATACCTTGACGAAAATATGACTTTAATTCTGTAATGGAGTAGTTCACTTGTTGTATAGGTTTTTGATTGAAAGGAAAACCAACATTAGGTCTTAATGGATATGTTGTAAAAATATTATCATAAAACTCTACACCAGTTGTTGGCATAATGGCATTCGTATATGGTGCAAGTCCAGTATTTACTTTTTCGATGACTTCTGGTGTCAAGTTGTTTTGAATCATTGCTCCTTGTGCAAGTGAAGTCAACAAATTATTTACCCCAACTTGATTGCCAGTGGCAAAGTCCTTTATAGTATTTAACTTATCCCTTAACCCACCATTTTTTAAAGCGACAGTTATATCCGTTGTTCTTTCACTCAACTGCATAGGACTACTAGAAAGCATATCTTCTTGTATAGAACGCATATAGAGTGAAAATCCATTTGAAAAGGCAAGAACTAAGCATACACTTATAATACCAATACTACCTGCTATAGCAGTCAAAATAGAGCGAGTCTTTTTTGAGAGCAAATTTTTAGCACTTAAAACAAAAGCAGTGGCGAAAGACATACTTGTTTTATTTTTCTTTTCTGCTTTTGATGTAGTTTCTGCAACTGCCACATTCTCTTCTTTATGTTCCTTCTCTTCTTCAATAGGAACGGATAGATTTTCTGCAAGAGTTTCATCTTTTGTGATGGGAATAATTTTATTCCTATCATAAGCTTTTATCTGCTCTGCAAGACTGCTAGATGCGTCTATCTCTAGTGTATCCTTTTTCTCTAGTGTATTCTTTTGAACGAGAACATTATCATCACTTATGTCGTGCATTGCACAAACTTCATAACATGGATTACTATCACTGATGATATTTCCGTCTTGAAAACGAATAATTCTACTTGAATATTCTTCTGCAAGTTCGGGATTATGTGTAACCATAATTACAAGGCGTTCACCAGCAATTTCTTGAATCAAATCCATAATTTGTACACTAGTTTGCGAATCTAATGCACCTGTAGGTTCATCAGCAAGTAAAATTTCTGGATTATTGATTAAAGCACGCGCTATAGCAACTCTCTGCATTTGTCCACCAGAAAGTTGATTTGGTTTTTTATGTAAATGTTTTCCCAATCCGACTCTATTGAGTACACTAGTAGCACGCTCTTTTCTCTCTATGCTAGATATACCGGCAAGGGTTAGAGCAAGCTCTACATTGACTAAAATGGATTGATGCATAATTAAATTATATGACTGAAATACAAATCCAATATTGTGATTTCTATAGATATCCCAATCTTTATCTTTATAGTTTTTTGTAGAACGACCTTTAATAATTAAATCTCCAGAAGTATATGTATCTAACCCCCCTATGATATTTAATAGTGTTGTTTTACCACTACCAGATGCACCAACTATAGATACAAATTCCTTTTCTCTAAAGTTGAGTGTTATATTCTTAAGTGCATCGACTGTGTTATCTCCAGCAGAATACTGTTTGCAAATTGATTGTAATGATAAAATTGTATTTGACATTATGCATCCTCTTAACAAATATTTAAATGAATTTTTTATATAGATATGGCGATTTTTCCAATAAAGCATCTAATAACTGTTGATTATTAGATAAAACATCTTGCATATCATGTACTAAATTGATAAATTGTTTTACTTTATCAATACCAATAAGTTCAATAATATCTTTAAAGCTATCTATAAAAGAATCTTTACATGCAAGGTATTCTTGATAAATATCTTCCTTAAAGACAATATAGACAAATTTTTTATTTTGCTCTTCATGCTTAAAACGATGAATGAGGTTCTTTTTTTCCCATTTCGCTAAGATTTGTGAAACTGCTGCCTTACTGATATTTAAATGTTTTGCAAGTTCACTTGCAACAATAGGTTGCTCTATTTCTTGTTGCTTAAAAATAATTTGTGCCATTTGCAAATGTGTTGCTTTTCCAAAAAACAATCTTTTTCCAGAAAAAATTTCTGACCATTTTCGGTCGATTAAATTAAATTCTTGCAACAAATTTTGAATGTCGACACTCACACTTTTATCTCCTTTTCCTATTTTTACAATTTTTGATAACATCCTTTGTACAGATACTACAAAAATAGTTAAGCAACTAACTAATCAATTTTGGTTATACTATAACATAGAACAATACAATTGTCAAATATTATTTTTTATTTTTATATATTAAAGCATGTGCATCCTTTATTTGCAAGGTATATTTTTTATCAGATAGAATTGTCTGCAAATACTGTAAGAAAAGCTTATAACTATCTATAGCAATCCCATGTTTATACATATTATGCTCTCTAAGTTTGTCAAATAACAATTGTCCATTACAACTATTCTCCTTTTGCGTTTTATTATCCAGCAAACTTAAGAGATATACTTTAATTTTAGCTTGTAAAATGGAATCTTCCTTTAAAAAACTATCTTCTTTTTGATTCTTCCTTTCTTTTATGTCTGTCTTACTTACATTTTTTTGCTGTTTATAAGATTTTTGTATATCTTTATTTTTTCTAAATTTTTCTTCGTCTTGTGGCACAGCACTTTTTGGAATTTGTTGTCTATTTGTTTGTGTGACTTTTTTATCTTGTAAAATAATAAATTCGTTAAAAGCATTTTTATAATTTTCATTCACTTGCGTACTACCAAATCCAATAACTTGTTTATTTTTTTCGCGTAGAGTACGCACTAAAGTATAAAAATCACTATCACTGGAAACGATACAAAAGATATCAATATCTTTTTCATATAAAAGCGTCATAGCGTCGATAATGAGTGCAATATCAGTAGTATTTTTCGTTTTGCTATGTGGATGTGTAATACTAAATTGCTGGCAAGGCGTAATACTATAAAATAAAGCTGGTTTTTTCCAGTTTTTAATACAAGAACTTTGCCAGTCTCCATAGATACGCTTAACAACAATATTTCCTAACTTGTCGATATATTGCATAATTTGTGCAGCAAATATGCTATGAATGTTTTCAGCATCAATTAAGAGCACAATCTTTTTATTTTTTTCTTTTTTTTGTGTATGTACTTTCTCTTCTTCTTTTAAACTCATTCCCTTCTCCCAATTTATAAGATAAAAAGGCATTTAGAAAAAATACCAAACACCTTTTTTCTTCTTACTCCTACATAACTATCCTTTATCCACAAAGTAGCTTCTTTTAAGCACTCTATAGTCTACAAAAACTATAGTATATATGTATATAGTGTACATCTCATTTAATATGCTTTTGCAAATAAAACAACATGTTTTTTCTTTTTTCCACAACATACGCAAACAGTATTTGCTTCTATTGGATGTGGTGGTGTAGAAAATACAACATTCTTGTTTGTCTCATCAAGTATAACTCTTGCACTTGCTGCACTATTGCTCTTTATCTGTTCTTCGCAACTTCTATCTCCACACCAACCTGCTTGCACAAAATTTCCATTATCCACTGCATCTTTTAACTCTTTTTCTGTATTGGCAACAACTATTCTATTTTGACGACGCATGAGAGCAGATTCATATAATGCACATTGGATATTTTCTAAAAGTTCTTTTACTTTTTCTTCCACACTATCTAAAGAAAGTTCAATTTTTTCAAGTTTATCTCTTCTAAATAGAATAACTTTATTTTGTGCAATATCTCGTGGTCCAAGTTCTATACGAAGTGGTACGCCTTTCATCTCCCATTCATTAAATTTCCAACCAGGTGTATTCTCTGTTTGGTCTGCTTCCACGCGTATACCGGCATTGTGTAATTTGCTTTTTAAATTTGCAACTGCTTCTAAAACTCCTTGCTTTTTTTGCATAATTGGAACAATTATCACTTGTATTGGAGCAACTTTTGGTGGCAATATCAATCCTCTTTGGTCACCATGTGTCATAATTAAAGCTCCAATCATTCTCGTTGAACTCCCCCATGAGGAAGTATATACATGCTTATGTTTTCCATCAGCATCTAAAAATTGAATATCAAATGCTTTTGCAAAATTTTGTCCAAAATAATGTGAAGTTGCTGATTGTAAACTTTTTCCGTCCTTCATCATGGCTTCAACACCAAATGTTGCAACAGCACCTGCAAATTTCTCTTTTTCCGTTTTTTGTCCAGTAAATACCGGTATTGCTAAGTATTCTTCTAAAAACTTTTTATATATGCCAAGCATTTGCAGTGTTTCTTGCATCGCTTCCTCTTCCGTTGCATGGGCTGTGTGTCCTTCCTGCCATAAAAATTCACTTGTACGCAAAAATGGACGCGTTGTCTTTTCCCAACGCACTACATTCGCCCATTGATTGATTAAAATAGGTAAATCTCTATAGGATTGTATCCATTTTGCATACATTTCACCAATAACTGTTTCACTTGTTGGTCGAACAATTAAAGGTTCTGCAAGTTTTTCTCCACCTGCCATAGTCACAACAGCAACTTCGGGAGCAAATCCTTCAACATGTTCCTTTTCTTTATTTAAAAAGCTTGCCGGTATAAATAATGGAAAATAAGCATTTTGATGTCCAGTTGCAACAAACATCTTATTCATATGTTGTTGTATGCGTTCCCATATTGCATATCCATATGGACGCATTACCATTGTCCCCTTTACAGGACCATAGTCCACAAGCTTTGTCTTTATGACAACATCGGTAAACCATTGTGGAAAATTTTTTTCAATATCTGCAATAGCATTTACAAATTGTTTTTCTTCTTGCATAGTTACTCCTATTTCACTCTCTATTTACTCTTTGATAGCACGCTCTGTCTTTGCCTTCCAAATCACTCCAACTCCACCATAGCCAAAATGCGAACCAATTACCGGTCCCATTATTTGTATATCTGGTTTAAAATGAAATTCCTCTTCTATTAAATTTGCAAGTTCTTTCGCATCCTCTTCTGCATTGGTGTGTACAATGCGAATCACTCTATCTTCTTCATCCGGTGCATATTGCTTCATTTGCGCAATGGCATACAAAAAGACTTTTTTACGCCCTCTACACTTTTCAATCAGTTTTAATTTTCCATCTTGTGTAAAAGTTAAAACTGGCTTTATATTAAAGAGTGTTCCTGCAAGTGCCGTCACTGCAGATACTCTTCCACCTTTCTTTAAATAAAATAAATCATTTACAAATATACCATAATGGATTTTTAAGACCATATCCTTAAGTTTTGTAAAAACTTCATCTAAAGACGCATTTGCATCTCGCATCGCTATAGCTGCATAGACAAGTGCTCCAGCACCTATAGTTGCTCCTAGACTATCTATAACCTTTATATGCAAACTACTATCTTCTGCCATGAGTTTTTTAGCTGCATCCTGTGCATATTGTATCGTTGGTGAAAGTCCACTTGATAATCCAATATGTAAAATATTTTTTTTACCACTTGCAGCAATCGCTTTAAAGTGTGTATAATGTTCATCAAAGCCTAATTGTGATGTCTTAGAAATTGCTCCCTTTTTTAAAGCTTCAAAAAATTGTAGATACTCGTTATAACATGTAAAATTATCAACGCCTTCCGTCAAATGGCCTTTATGCTCTATAACAAATTTGAGTGGAATCTGCTGAAGATTGTATTTTTGTATATCTTCAAAATAGATATCACAAGTTGAATCAATGGATATAGTAAACATGTTCTAGCAAAACTCCTTGTCATTTCATTAAAAGTATTTATAATTATATCATATTTTTTTTTAAATTTCAATAAAAAATAGAGAATTAAAATTGATAGTTTTCAAAAAAGATGTTGCTAAATTTTGTATTTTTATGTATAATATAGTATAGAGTAATAAAGGTAGGAGAAAAGAATGCAAAATATAAACTGGTTAGAGTTAAAGAGCGGAACAGATATTCGCGGTTTTGCAATAGAGACAGAAGGGTGTAAAATACAACTAACGGATACAGTAGTAGAACAAATTGCAAAAGCTTTTTATGTTTTTTTGCTACAAAAGTTAAAAAAAGATAGTATACATATTGCCGTTGGAGTAGATTCGCGTCTATCTGCAAATAGACTAGCAAATGCCGTTTTAAAAGGTCTACAATCTAGCGGAGCAAATGTCTACTATACTGGATTATCTTCTACTCCGGCCATGTTTATGATTCTACAAGATAAAAATTACACAATAGATGCATCCATCATGATTACAGCAAGTCATATGCCATATCATTATAATGGTTTAAAATTCTTTTTAAAGACAGGTGGATTGAGTGGAAAAGAGATTACTACAATTTTACAACTTGCACAAGCGGGAAAATTTTGTATAGGCAATGGTCAATATAGCGAATTAAATTATATGGATAGCTATGCCGAACACTTAGTAAAGTTTGTGCAAAATAAGACGGGTGAAAAACAACCATTACGGGGCAAAAAAGTGATTGTGGATGCTGGAAATGGTGCTGGTGGATTTTATGCAAAAAAAGTTTTACTACCACTTGGTGCAAACATTGAAGGGAGTCAATTCTTAGAGCCAGATGGTAATTTTCCAAATCATATGCCAGACCCTGAAAATAAGCAAGCTATTGCCTCTTTAAGCACAGCAGTACTTGCAAATAAAGCAGATTTTGGTATAATATTTGATACTGATGTTGATAGAGCAGGTGCTGTTGACGAAAATGGAAAACTTATCAATAAAAACAGACTGATTGCCCTACTTGCAGCAATTTTATTGCGGGAGCAAAGTGGTGCTACTATTGTAACAGATAGTTTAACTAGTGATGGATTGCCCAAATTTATTGCAAAACTAGGCGGTAGACATAGACGCTTTAAGCGTGGTTATAAAAATGTTATTGATGAAGCAGTTCGTTTAAATCAAGAAGGAGTCTATGCTCCACTCGCTATTGAAACCAGTGGTCATGCCGCTTTAAAAGAAAATTATTTTTTAGATGATGGTGCTTATGTTGTAACCAGACTTTTGATACAGCTTGTAGAATATGCAAAAGAAAATAGAAGTTTATTGTCTCTTATTGACAGTTTAGAAGAAGCTGTTGAAGATGGCGGCTGTAATTTAGCTTTTAAAGAGAATGGCGACATCTCTACAATGTGCCAGCATTTCTTTACCTACATTACTACACATCTATCCGATACCGAAGGTGTTACATTAGCTGCTGAAAATTATGAAGACGGAGTACGCTTACAATTTGACGAAAAACATGGGAATGGTTGGGTAGTATGCAGACAGAGCTTGCATGAACCACTTGTTGTCTTTAACTATGAAAGTAGTACACATGGTGGCGGTAAAATCATTGTCAACTTTTTAATTCATTTACTTGCATCATATGAAAAAATTGATTGTACCCCACTGAAAAAATTTTTATAAAAATACTATGTAAGGAGTTCTAAACTATATGCTAAATAATAATCAGCCTACAAAAAAGATAGATGAACTATCTGTTGATGCTCTACGCATGCTCTCTGTAGAGGCAATTGAAAAGGCAAATTCTGGACATCCTGGACTTCCACTGGGCTGTGCTCCTATCACCTATGCATTATTTTCAAAATTTTTAAAATTTAACCCCAAAGATACTAAATGGCAGGATAGAGACCGCTTTATTCTCTCAGCAGGTCATGGTTCTAGTTTGTATTATGCCCTTTTACATTTATTTGGATACGATATTACGATTGAAGATATTCAAAATTTTAGACAGCTTGGAAGTAAGACAGCTGGACATCCAGAATACAAACATACTCCAGGAATTGAAACAACAACTGGTCCACTTGGACAAGGAATTGCAAATGCTGTTGGCTTTGCCTTAGCAGAAAGTCATTTAGCGGCCATTTTCAACAGGGAAAAATATACTATTGTCGACCACTATACTTATGTATTATGTGGTGACGGTTGTCTACAGGAAGGTATCTCTTATGAAGCATGTTCATTTGCAGGTACACAAAAATTAGGTAAGTTGATACTGCTATATGATGATAACGGTATTACCATTGAAGGAGAGACAAAAGTAACTTTTACAGAAGATATTGTTAAGCGTTTTCATGCACAAGGATGGCAGGTCATTCTAGTTCCCGATGCGAATGATTTGCAAACCTTGACGAAAGCAATTCATACTGCTAAGAAAAATACTGAAAAACCATCCTTGATTATCTGTAAATCCACTATTGGTTATGGATCTCCGCTTGCTGGTTCTGAAGAAAGTCACGGTGCTCCTCTTGGCAGGGAAAATGTTATCCAACTCAAAAATACTTTATCTTGGAAACACGATGCTTTTATCCTTCCCGAAGAAGTGAAACAACATTGTTTGGCTATTGGTAGAAAAGGTATTGTTCTACAAGGGAAATGGAAAAAATTATTTGAAGAATATAGCATTGCATACCCTAAACTAGCCGCACTATATAAACAATATATGGAAAATGAATCTGTGGACTTATCTGATTTAATAAAAACTTTGACTTTTGATAAACCAGAAGCAACACGTAATTCTAGTTCAACTATCTTAAATATAATTGCACAGAGACAACCAAATATGATTGGTGGTTCTGCAGATTTAGGTAGCTCAAATAAATCAATTATGCAAAAATTTGATTATATTTCGTCTGAAAACAGAATGGGTAAAAATATTCATTTTGGCGTGCGTGAACATGCAATGGCAGCAATTACAAATGGTTTATATTTACATGGTGGGTTGAGAAGTTATTGTGCAACATTCTTTGTCTTTTCAGATTATATGAAAAATGCTATGCGTCTTTCTGCTCTTATGAAATTGCCAGTAATATATATCTTAACTCATGATTCTATTGGTGTTGGTGAAGATGGTCCTACACATCAGCCAATTGAACAACTCATTGCTTTGCGTTCCATACCAAACATGCAAGTCTTTAGACCATGCGATGGAAAAGAGACAATTGCTGGCTGGATACTTGCAATGCAAAGTGATAGACCTACTGCTTTAATTTTATCTAGACAGAATCTACCACAATTTCAAAATTCTGGATTAAATGCCTTAAAAGGTGGATATATATTAGCTGATAGCATAAAAGCAGTGCCTGATGCTATTCTTATCAGTTGTGGTAGTGAAATTGCTCCATGTATGCAAGCAAAACAACAATTACAAAAACAAGGAATTGATGTGCGGGTTGTATCTATGCCTTCAATTGAAGTTTTTGAAAGACAAAGCAGTAGTTATAAAGAAGCTGTATTGCCAAGCACTGTTACTGCACGCGTTTGCGTGGAAGCTGCAAGTTCTTATTCATGGCATAGATATGCTGGCTTAAAAGGTGAAATTATCGCTATAGATACTTTTGGTACATCAGGACCAGCTCATAAATTGTTTGCATATTTTGGCTTTACTCCTGAAAATATCATTGAAAAAGTTTATAAAGCAATGAATAAATAATTCCTTCTACATGCAAATCAATTATTTCTAAACACTAAAAAAAGACCTATCTAATAGGTCTTTTTTTAGTGTTTAGAATTGAGTAAATATTTATTATATAAAATTCCAAATAATTACGGCTAGAATTTAAGAATATTGGAACGCGTTAGAAAAAGCATGATGTACTTGTATAAAAATTATAAATAGTATTATATTTGTTGCAGAAAAACTCTACTGGAAAAGTATTTTTAGCAAAAAATTTAAATTTTTAACACAATACTTGTACAGTTTGGACAATTTTGTATGTATGAAAATGCTTATTTATTTCATCGTTTGCTTGAATAATATACTAAAATTTAGTGATAGCAATAAGATTTCATTATATATTAAAATATTTTTTTACAAGCTCTTTTCCACCAATATCTGCAACTATTCCATCTTCAATTAAAATAGCTTTATCACAGAGCGCTTCAACACAGCGCATATCATGTGTAATAGTAATCATAGTATTATTTGTACGCTCATGTAATGTATTTAAGATTGCAACAAGTTCGCATACAGACTCATAATCTTGCCCAACTGTTGGCTCATCTAGCAATAAAACTTCTTGCTCTCCAACAACAACAGAAGCAATTGAAACACGGCGTTTTTGTCCCTGAGATAAGGATTGTGGATGTCTATTTAAGATGGAAGTCAATCCAAAAAGCTCAGCAATTTCAAGTGCATACTCTTTTGATTTTGCTCTAAAAGCAATTTCTTGTAACACAGTCGGCATAAATAACTGATAATCTGGATTTTGTGCAACAATTCCTATTGTATCAAACCATTTTTTCTTTTTCGCTTTTCTACCTTTATCAAATTTTCTATCTAACTCTTTTTGAGACTTAGCACTTTTTCTCTTATAAAAATATTGTTCAATATTCCCACTTGTTGGCTTATATAATTTTGCCAATAGACGCAGCAATGTTGTCTTTCCAGAACCATTTTCACCAAGCAAAATTGTTCTACTACCCTTTTCAATATCAACAGTAATATCTTTTAAAATTGTTTTTGTACCATAATGTGTTCTAACTTTATATCCTACATGCTGTAGACTAAATATCTTTTCATTGTTCTCGTAAAAAGGAGTTGCACTATCATTCATTTTTGCCACTTGTTCTTGCATATGCAAACGAATATTATGCACTTTTACTAATTTACCTTGCTTTAAACTCCAAACACAATCAACATATTCTAAAAGCATATCTAGTCTATGCTCAATAATAATCACACAGTATCCGGCAATTGCAAGTGATTTTAGGATTTCCATCAGGGCAATGGAACTTTTTTTATCTAAATTTGCAAGTGGTTCATCTAATATGATAATTTTTTGCCCCATCGCTAAAGTCGATGCAGTAATTAAACGCTGTTTTTGTCCACCTGATAGTGTACGCGTCTCCCAATCTTTTTCAAGTTGTAATAATGCACAAACTAAATCAATTTGACACGCAATTTTCGCTGCTGGAAAAGCTAAATTCTCAAGTCCAAAGGCAATTTCATCTTCTACAATTTTATGAACGATTTGTAAGTCTGCATTTTGTAAAACTACTCCAACTTTTCTACAGATATAAGAAAGTTTCTTTCCTAATTGTTCTTCGCCGTCAATATAAACTTGACCACAAATCTCACCTTGTATAATATTTGGAATAATGCCACCCATAATATTTAAAATTGTGCTTTTCCCCGAACCTGTATGTCCTGTAATTAAACTAATTTCACCATAATTAGCTGTAAAGTTGATAGTGTCAAGAATTTTTTTATCTTGTAATGGATATTGAAAATTTATATTTTTTAATTCTATTGCTTGCATATTTACCTCAAATTGACAAATAACATTCCCATTACTCCTGTCAAAATTCCAAATATAATAAGAATATCATAAAGAGTTATATGACATTTTTTGTAGATAGTATAAGGTGCTTTTTCTAAACTATATCCTCTTGTTTCAACACTTAAAGTAAGTAAATCCGTTATGTTCGTTAAGCGTACAATTAAAGGAATTAAAAATGCTCTATAAAAAATTTTAGGTTTGAAGATACTACCAGCTCCCCTTGTTTTCATTGCCTCTCTTACACGCTTGATTTCTAAAAACAAAAGTGGAAAAAAAGACATAACAATCAACATACCTAAAATAACACCTCTATTTATCTTCATACTCGATAGGCAACGCGTAGTATCAACTGCACTCGTACTAAATCCTGGAATAATTGCAAATATTGTTGCTAAAACACGATTACTCATAATGATTGCATGTTCAATACTCTTTGTTGTAAAATAGGATATGCTACCAAATATAAGCACTAAAACGACCACAAATGGTAAAGTATGTATACATCCGCGGAAACATCCTAATAAAAGCAACCAAAAATAGCATGCTAATAAAAAATAAAGGCACACATATACTCTATTTGCAAAAAAAAGTCCAAAAAAAATAATAAATAAACTTGTAAATATTGCGATAATAGGATGAATTGTTGTTCTATATTTAAAAAAATTTTTCATAAAAACCTATTTGAATGATAGCTATTTTTTATAAAAAGCAAATTTTGATAATTCTTTTGAAATGAAGTATCCAATGAGCGCCCCAAGTGCATTTAAAGCAATTACAGCAACACTCATACCTAAATTTATCCAAATATTCCCCCCACGCATTGCTGCAACTGCTGCACCAACTTCCGCTTTAGGAAATAATACACTGTAATATATATGTAAAAATGGTAAGCTTAGCGGTAAATAAAGTATTGCCGTAACAATACAAGCAAGTGTAGTTTTAAATCCTCTACTGATAAGAATAGCAATTCCTTCACAGATTAGTCCACATAGTACTAAAACCAAAAACATTATTGGATTCATAAATACTAAAACAATACCACTTATGACAGACATAAATAGCATTGCTCCAGTTTTACGCACTTTTAAAAGAGCTATTGTAATAAAAATACTATATTGTAGGCTTAGTCCTAGCTGGATAATGCCAAAAAGCGGTACATTGATAAGTAAAGGCATCACGGCTCCGGTCAATAATGTTATTGTTGTAATAATTGCTAAAAATACAATATCACTTACAGACCATTTTTCAAAAATTTTACCATATTTGTTTTTTTTAACACTACTTGCTACTTGTGAAGTTCCATTTTCACAAGTTGATACAGTATGTATAGCTTCTAAACTTTCTTTTTTTTCTTCACTTGCTGTACTTCTAGAAGGAATAGTATTTGTCTCTGTAGCATTGGTCTTTTTTGTTTGCTTGGTATAAGTTTCAAGTAGATTTTGACTTTCTTCTGCATTCTGTAAAAGTTGTTTTGTTATAGTATTCATATTTTCTTTATTATCCATATAACCTCATAACCTCCAGACTTTTAGTTATATTATATTTACACTGTATATTTTCATTTCCTTTTCAAGTTCGCATAAGCGAACTTATGGAATAAAAAATAAAAAGAGATATACAATTGATTTTTATTATACGCAAAAAAAATATAAAGTCAATTAAATTTTCATATTATTTTGTAAAAATGATTTAATCATTAAAAAACTTTTTTCAGAGATAACATGCTCAATACGACAAGCATCTTCTTCTGCCGTTTCAAAATCAATATCAAAAACTTGCAAAGCTTTTGTTATAATGATATGACGTTCTTCAATAGCTCTAGCATGATTTTCGCCAAGTTTTGTCAATTGAATTTCCCCATCTTTTGCAATTGTAATCAATTCTTTCTTTTTTAATAAATTTACACCGCGAGAAACACTAGATTTTGCATATCCTAGTGCTTCAACAACATCTATAGAATAAACTGCACTTTTTTTTCGTTTTAAGTCAAAAATAACTTCTAAATAAGTTTCTTCACTTTCATGGGAACGAACAAGTTTTTGTATTTCCATATAGATACTCCCTAATTGATGATTACCTTGTATAGTATAACACTTTTCATACGATTTGTAAATCATTCTCTAAAAATTTATATTAAATTAGCAAGAATATATTTACAATTTTTTTAAAATCGTTTATGATATACTATAAGGAAGTATAAAATGAAAAAAAATTTTTACCAAGAACGCAATATTAAAAATCTTGAAAAAATAAACAAATTACTTAAGGAGCTTCCTCCTTTCTGCACAGAGTATTTTATTGGTATAGAAAATCAAACAAGCACTCTGACACGACTCAATTATGCATATGACTTACGCATATTTTTTGATTATTTAGTCTGTCATGTATTGCAGGATATTACTATAAGGGATTTGACTTACAATAATTTAGAGGAGATTTCCGCTACAACAATTGAGAGATTTTTAAGTTATTTAAATCATTATAAATATGATGGAAGCTATCATGTTTGTAATGAGAGAGCCAAAGCACGCAAACTCTCTAGCGTGCGTGCTTTGTTTAAATATTTTTTTAATAAAGAGAAAATAGCTGTCAATCATACAAGTAAAATTGCATTACCCAAATTACATGACAAAGAAATTATTCGATTGGAAAAGAATGAAATTAGCAGACTTTTAGATTGTGCTGATAGCGGTCAAGGTATGACGAATAAGCAACAAGCATTTCATAAGCATACAAAACTAAGAGACACAGCTATTCTTACGTTATTTTTAGGCACAGGCATAAGAATTAGCGAACTTGTAGGATTAAATAATAATGATATAAATTTTGAAACAAATTCTTTTAAAGTTGTACGAAAAGGTGGCAATGAAGCAATTTTATATTTTTCAGATGAAGTTGCTATTGCATTGCAAAATTATTTAGAATCAAAGAAAAATAATCCAAATATTCCAGAAGAAGAATCTGCATTATTTTTATCTTTACAAATGCAAAGAATTAGTATTCGAGCTGTCGAAAATTTGGTGAAAAAATATAGTAAAATTATTACACCACTAAAAAAAATATCCCCGCATAAATTACGCAGCACATTTGGCACACAACTTTATAAAGAAACGCAAGATATATATGCTGTTGCCGATGTATTAGGACATCGCGATGTAAATACAACCAAAAAACACTATGCTGCTATTACTGAAGATATTCGAAAATCTGTTGCAAACAAAGTTATACTAAGAAAAAATGAAGACTTTTAATAATTATATTATTGCTCTTATAGTATTAATATACTTATGATATATATATAATTTATAGATAAAAAAATCCGTATTAGATACGGATTTTTTTATCTATGCCTCACATACTACTATGCTAATTTATAAAATATTAGTTTAATTCAAGTTTTCCTACTAATTCATTGATATTTTCTATAGCATTTGTATCTAACCATTTATTTAGATTTTCAATGATATGTGGCATGGATAAACTATCAGTAAAATTTGCAGTACCAACCTGCACTGCACTTGCACCTGCCAATATAAACTCAATAACATCTTCAGCAGTTTGTATTCCACCCATGCCAATAATGGGAATTTTTACTGCTTTATAAACATCATTGACCATGCGTACAGCAATCGGTTTAATTCCAGCTCCTGACACTCCGCCTGTATTATTGGCTAAAATAGGTTTTCTTTTATAAATATCAATGACCATACCCGTAAAGGTATTGACTAAAGAAATACAATCAGCACCACCAGCTTCTGCAGCAAGTGCATTTTGTGCAATATTTGCTACATTTGGCGATAATTTAACAATAAGTGGAGTACTATCTGTCGCATATTTTGCCACTTTTGTCACTTCTTCAACGGACTCTGGCAAAATTCCAAATGCCATACCACCACATTTTACATTTGGACAAGATATATTTAATTCAATCATATCTACTTTATTTGCTAATTTTTCACACATCTTCGCATAATCATCCAGAGTATTACCAGCAATATTTGCAATTATAGCGATATTTTTTGATTTTAAAAATGGAAGTTCTTCTAATAAAAAAGCATCTACCCCAGGATTTTGCAAACCGACTGCATTTAATACTACTCCATAACTTTCAGCAATTCTTGGCGTATTATTTCCCAATCTTGGGGCCAAGGTTAAACCTTTCGTACTAATTCCACCTAAAACAGATATATCATATATTTGGTTATATTCTCTACCAAAACCAAATGTTCCACTTGCAGCAATGATTGGATTTTTGAAAGGAATTCCACAAACTTTCACATTTAGATTTGCCATTATAAGTTTACCTCATGTAATTCAAAAATTGGTCCATCCTTGCAAACACGAAAATTTTTATTTTGTGCTTCATTTTTGCAGACACATACTAAACATGCTCCAATACCACATCCCATTCTTTCCTCTAAAGAGATAAAACATGGTATATTATAATTATTTTGTTTGAATTTTTCCTTTAATGCGACAAGCATTGCTATTGGACCACACGCATAAACTACATCAAATTTTTCTTTTTCAATATCACTAATAAATGCGTCAACAACATTGCCTTTTTTGGCAAAACTGCCATCATCTGTAACAAATATTGCTTTTTTTGAATCTTGTTGAAAATCATCTACTTTACATACATAAGATGCAGAACGAAAACCTATATAACTATGAATTTCTTTTGTTTTTTTATATTCTTTTAAAAGAGCAAGGAGCGGAAAAATACCGACTCCTCCACCAACAACTGCAATTTTGTAAAAATTTTCTTTTACTAGAAAATAATTTCCAAGTGGCAATAAGGCAGATAATTGACTTCCTTTTTGTATATGCTTTAGACTTTCTGTTCCACTACCTTTTATTTGATAACATATGGAAAAACTGTCTTTTGTAAACGCTGCAATAGCGAATGGTCGACGCAATAAATGTTGCCTATTTCCAGTGGACAAATTGATAAATTGCCCACTCTTTAAAATTATATTTTCAGGTACAGCAAATTCCATTTCATAAACATTACTGGCAATTGCTTTATTTGATAATACCTTTAATTTTATTTCTTTCATTATTTTATCCTGTTTCAATTGATTTATATTACACATAGTACTCTATTTTATTTTAATTACACTGGTTAAATCCTTTTGCATTGCTATACAAGCCTCTCTTGCCGCTATATCAAAAGATTTACCTATGTACTCTTCTTGTTGATATGCACATAAAATACCACGAGATGAATTGACAACACCACCTAGACCATTTTTATCAAAACAAGTTTGAATATCAGTTGCTTTACCGCCTTGTGCTCCGTATCCTGGAATTAAAAAGAATGTATGTTGCATTTGTTGTCTTAAAGTTGCTGCTTGTTTAGGATATGTTGCGCCTACAACAGCACCGACAGATGAATATCCATATTGACCTATAAAATTTTCCCCCCATTTTTTAACCATTTGTCCCATATATTCATATACAGTTAATTGATTTTCAAGTCTTAAATCTTGCAACTCTCCACTGGATAAATTTGAAGTTTTAACCAACACAAATATACCTTTTTTCTCTTCTTCCATGCACTTTAAAAATGGTCGAATACCATCGCTTCCTAAGTATGCATTTACTGTTAAAAAATCACCATCAAAAACTTTATATTCCAACTCATTTATATTCGTCTTGCCTAAATAAGCGTTTGCATAGCATGTTGCAGTTGCTCCAATATCATTGCGTTTGCCATCAACAATTACTATCAAATCTTTTTCCTTAGCATACTGAATCGTCTGTGATAAAGCTTGTATGCCTTCTACTCCGTACATTTCATAATAGGCAAGTTGCACCTTAATTGCAGGTACTATATCGTAAATTGCATCAATTATTTGTTTATTGTATGTCCAAATGGCATTTTTAAGTCTATCTTTATCAATTACAACTTGCCAACCACCAAATGGTGGAATAGTTCTCATAGGTAATTCTCTTGCTATTCCTGCACGCATTTCTACTGGTAAATAATCAAGATGTGTATCTAGTCCAATTACACTAGGATTATTTTTTTTTCTTATTTGTTCAATTAAATTATCAATTATCATACTTTACATTACTCCATATTCGTTTAAATACTTTTCAATTGCTGGTATATATTCTTTACCCGCAATACTATTATCTTTTAATGCTTTGATAATATCTAAAATTGTGATAATTGGGTAAATTTTGATACCATAGTCATCATAGGCCATTTGTATTGCCGATTTATCACTCGTCAATGCCTTTTCCATCCTATCAACAGTTACTACCATTCCTCTTATATCAACATTAGCACTAGATTTTAATTTTGGCAAAACTTCTAATAAAGCTTTTCCGCTTGTGATAACATCTTCGATAATGACAACTTTTTCCTTATCATGTAGCTCTTTTCCAACAAAAATCCCGCCTTCTCCGTGGTCCTTGACCTCCTTTCTATCAAAACAAAAATTACAATTGATATTATATTTTTCATACAGTGCAATTACTGCACTTATGGCAAGTGGAATACCTTTATATGCAGGTCCAAATAAAGTATCCACGGAAAGATTGTTATCCACAATACAATCAGCATAAAATTCGCCAAGTTTTTTAATTTGCTCTCCAGTTTTATATTCTCCAGCATTTAAAAAATATGGAGCTTTTCTACCACTTTTTAAGGTAAATTCGCCAAATTTTAACACTCCACAACTTGCTAAAAACTGAATAAACTCTTTTTTATATCGCATAAGTTACTCCCCTTTATATTTTACTTCGCCATTTACAATTGTATACGCAACAACTCCGTATACCTCCATGCCATTAAACGGGGTATTTTTACCTTTAGACAAGAATTTTTGACTATCAATTACGAATTTTTTATTTAAGTCTACAATCGTTATATCTGCTACTGCTCCTACTCCTAAATTTCCACCTTCTAAATTTAAAATTTTTGCCGGTGTAGTACTCATTAAACTTCCAAGCTTAGATAAACTAATTTTATTCGTCTTTACCAAATGTGTATATGATAATGCAAAGGAAGTTTCAAGTCCACTGATTCCAAAAGCCGCTAAATCAAATGCACAATTTTTTTCTTCTTCATGATGTGGTGCATGGTCTGTCACAATACAATCAATTGTTCCATCAATAATGCCATTGATAATAGCAATTCTATCTTCTTCTTCACGAATTGGAGGATTCACTTTAGCATTAGCATTTAAGCTTAAAATGCAATCATCCGTTAAGATAAAATAGTGTGGACAACTTTCACAAGTTACTTGTACGCCACGCAATTTAGCTTCTCGAATAAGTTGTACTCCGGTTTTCGTTGAAACATGACAAATATGAATAGGCAAATTATAATATTCAGCAAGCAATATATCTCTTGCTATCATAATTTCTTCAGCAACTTTAGGTATCCCTTTTACTCCAATTTTTGTGGCATTTGTCCCTTCATTGACAGAACCACCTTTTGCAAGTGAACTATCTTCACAATGTGATAAAACTTTAAGTCCAAAGTTAGCAGCATATTGCATAGCATTCGCCATCATAGCAGCATTCTCAACTGGTCTACCATCATCACTAATTGCTACAACTCCAAGTTCCTTCATTTTTCCGACTTCTGTGAGTTTTTGACCATTTAAACTACTTGTAACTGCTCCAATAGGATGCACTTTACACAAATTAACTTCTTTTGCACGATTTTTAATATAGTAAACTATAGTTGGATTATCACAAACTGGACTCGTATTTGGCATACAGCATACTTGAGAAAAACCACCTTTTACAGCAGCTAAACTTCCACTTGCAATATCCTCTTTTCGTGTATATCCTGGTTCACGCAAATGTGTATGTATATCAATAAATGCTGGAAAAATAAATTTGTTTGTTGCGTCAATTACATCTGCATTTTTTGCTATGATTTTGCTATCAATTTGCATAATTTTTCCATTCTCTAATAGCAAATCTGCTTTTTGTATAGAATCTTCAAAAACAATACTACCATTTTGAATCAATATTTTTTGCATATATCCTCCGCTAGTTTTTACCTGCTTTTAATAATTTTAATACTGCCATACGCACTGCAATACCACTTGTCACTTGATTATAAATTTGACTCTGTTCCCCATCAATCACATTACTTGTAAGTTCTACATTTCTATTTACTGGTCCAGGATGCAATACAATTGCCTTTGTATCTGCAAACTTTAAGTCATCTACGCAGACACCAAAATACTTGTTGTATTCGGAAAAGGAAGGATATAATCCCGCTTCCATTCTTTCAAGTTGTATTCTAAGCCCCATAACAACATTCGCCCCTTGTAATGCTTCTTCTTTTGTTTTTGCAACTTTTACTCCTAGTGCTTCTATCCCCCTTGGCAATAATGTATTTGGTGCAAATATAGTAACTTTTGCTCCCATCTTGTTGAGTAAATAGATATTGCTCTTAGCTACGCGTGAATGCTTTATATCCCCCATAATTGTAACCTTTAAGTCTTGAAAAGTATTAAAATATTCTTGCATGGTTAGAGCATCCAATAATGCCTGTGTAGGATGTTCATTGGCACCATCTCCGCCGTTGATAACTGATGCCTGTGTCGCTCTTGCTAATATATGCGAAGCACCTGCAATTGAATGTCTTAATACAATAAAATCAGCACCTAAAGCATCTAGCGTATATCCATTATCTAGCAAGCTTTCCCCCTTTTGAATAGAACTTGTTGCAGCTACAATTGTGACTGTTTTTGCTCCTAAATGTTGCCCTGCAAGCTCAAATGAAACTCTTGTCCGTGTACTATTTTCATAAAACAGTGTTGCTAAAATTCTATTTTTTAAAATAGAATCATCTACTTTTTTTGCAACCACATCTTTTTTCATTGCTTTTGCAAGCTTTAAAATTTCTATAATATCTTCCTTTTCCAATAAGGAAATTCCTAGCAAATCTTTACTAAGCATACTCTCTCCTATCATCTACTTTTCTTTTAAAAATTCCCCATGACTTGCATGGGGAATAAATAGAACTAAATAGCTATTTTATTTTCATCAAATAAAAATATTGCTCCATTTTTACTTTTTGCAATATACGCTTGTTGATTTGTTGCAGCTAACTTAGCAATAGTATCCATTTTATTCGTAAATATTTGTTCTGATAATACAATTTGCATATTATCATACTTTGCAATATATTTATTTTCTTCATTTTTTGTGATTGTGCAAGCATGTAAATCTAAATTAAAATTATATAGATAGTCAGCAATATAAAAACTTGCAGGATTTTCAAATAAAGTGATTGCCTCTTCTTGCTGTAAAAGTTTACCATCTTGCAACACAGCAATATGTGTAGCCAATAAAAAGGCATCTCTAACACAGTCAGTGGCATACACAGCAGTAAAATGAAAACGAAGTTGCAATGCAACAAGTATATTTAAAATTTCTTCCTTTTGTGTTGCAGTTAAATGTGCAAATGGTTCATCAAATAAAAATAATTTAGGCTCACGCACTATTGCACGTGCTAATACAACTTTAAGGCGTTCAATGGCAGTTAATGATTTTGGTCTTCTACAAAGTAAATGCTTTACTCCAACTATAGTAGCAATTTTCTCTACCTTCTTTTGTATTTTTTCTTCATTTTCCTTTCTCAATTTTAAACCATATGCAATATTTTCAAATATTGTTAGATTTTGTTGGAGTGTATTTGCTTGAAAAAACATAGCAATATTTCTATCTTTACTTTGCTTTTTAATAATACTCTCATTATCTAATAAAATATCACCGTCTGTAATACTTTCTAGACCAGCTATCATGCGTAAAATACTTGTTTTCCCACTTTTTTCTTGACCAAGTAATACACAGAATGCCCCTTCTTGTACCGATAAATTTACTCCATCAACAGCAAGCACTCCAGAATCATATTTTTTAGTTAAAGCAGTTAATTGTAATTTTGACATTTTACTCTGCTCCTTTTTTATTTGTATCTATTATATCACAGGTTTTTATATTTTACAAGAATTAAACTATCTTTTTTAAATGAAAATCCAACAAATCACAAGAAGTTAAAAAGTATGGAATATTATTTTTAATACTTTTTAGTAAATATCCACTTAAATATTGGTGTATATGTCCATAAATAACAGCATTGATATGATTCTCTTCAAACATTTTGGTGAATGCAGAGTCTTGCTGTCTATTGTTAAAAGGCGGATAATGCACAAGACAAATAACTTTATCATGTGGTTGACGCAATTTTTCCACTGCTTTAAAGGCAAGTTTGAATCTCTCTAATTCTCTACAATAAATTTTTTTATCCTGCTCTGATTGGACATTTTCATTTTCTGGTACAAGCCATCCACGACAACCACAAAAGATATATTCGCCAAACTTTATACAATCATTTTGTAAAAAATAGCAATTTTTATCTTTAAATACTTCTCTTAAAGTTGAAATTTTATTCCACCAATAATCATGATTCCCACGAATAAATATTTTCTTTCCTTTTAATTTTGCAATCTTTTCGATATCACTGATTCCATCTTCAAAGTCCATTGCCCAACTGATATCTCCTGCAATCAAAACAATATCTTCCTCTTGTACCACTTGTTGCCAGTTTTCTACAATTTTTTCAAAATGATTGTCCCAGCCTTTACCAAAAATATTCATCGGTTTATTTTGATTGCCCTCTAAATGCAAATCACTTATTGCATAAATATTCATACTCTACCTTTTGCAACTTTTACAATTCTATTCTACGCTTGTATTTCCATTGCTTTAAAACAAACTACATAAAAAGAACTTAGACAACTATCTAAGTTCTTTCAATATCAAATTAAACTTTCCATAATCCATGTAAATTACAATATGCATAAGCAGCAACAAATTCTTCACCTGGAGCCAATACAAATTCGGCAACTGGCTTTTCATCTGCTTTCAAGTATTTCACTTGCATACCTTTTGATGTTTCAAGAGCAACAAATACAATTGAATGTTCTGCAGTCATTGGATGTTCTACTTCACCAACAGAGATTTTAATTGTGTTGCCATGTGTAACTACTGGAGTATGTTTTTCAGGTGCGCCAACAGCACTGTCTTTTGTCAATTCTGTCATTTTTGAACCACAACAAACAAGTGGTACTCCCTTGTTTACTAAAAGTGTAGCAATGTTTTTACAATGTTCACATATATAAATTTTCATATATAGACCTCTCTTCAATTTATTTCGTACTAACATCACTGTTATCCGCCTGTACCTATTATTTAGTATAGCATATTTATATAAAAAATACAATACTTTTTTTCAATTTGCAATAAATATATACCGCTACATTTTTTTAGGGACTTCAATACCCAAAAGCATTAAAGCATTTGTCAAGGTTGTCAAGGTTGCCTGCGTCAATGCTAAGCGATATGTGGTATAACTATTGGCATTCAAAATGGGCGATTCCATATAGAACTTATTAAAAAGTTGTGCCACGGTTATAGCATACCGTGTTACAAAACAAGGTTCATGCTTTTCAAGTGTCATTTGCAAAATACTTGGAAATTCAGATAACTTTTTAATTAAATCAAATTCTGTATTTGAAATATCATCTGATTCTAGACGCTTTAATAGATAAATTATAGAATTTTTTTCCTGTAAAGTGATATTGCCCTTTTCTAAAATACTATTTGCTCTAGCACATGTATATTGCACATAGCAAGCAGTTTCTCCTTCAAAATTCAAAATTTTATCATAGGAAAAGACAACATCTTTTATTCGATTCATATTGACAACAGAAAAAATAACTGCACCTAGTCCAATTTTGCGTGCTACCTCTGCTAAGTCTGGCAAATCTGGATTTTTAGCCTGTATTATACTTTCCGCTTTACAGATACATTGGGTAATCACATCCTCTAAATAGATGACAACACCATTTCGTGTGGACATAGACATTCCCTCTATAGATACCATTCCATAGGCAATATGTTGCATGTCTCCCACCCAATTTTTGTCCATAAGTTCCAATACTTTAAAGAGCTGTTTAAAATGCAGATTTTGTTGATATGCAACAACATAGAGTGACTTATCAAAATTATATTTTTCTTTACGATATTCTGCTGCTGCAATATCTCTTGTGAGATATAATGATGCTCCATCTGAACGCAAAATAAGTGCTGGTGGCATATTATGTTCTGCTAAATCTACAATTTTTGCTCCATCATTTTCTGTCAATAAATGCATGGAATCAAGTTCTTTTACGACATCTGGTACTTTCGCAATAAAATGACTTTCTCCCAACCAATCATCAAATTCCACATTTAAATTTTTATATATTGCAGTTACTTCCTTTAAAGTAATTGCCTTTAAAGTTTCGTATATAGAGACACAACGACTATCTCCTTCCTCTATTTTTTTAGAGTATTCCCTTGCTTTTTCCTCTAAACTTGCATCTAGTTTTGCCTGTTTGTGAAATTTAACATATAAGTCATTGATGGTACGCAATCCGCCTGTAGCAATTAAAGCTGGATCCCCCCATTTTTCAAATGCATAGACAAGCTTACCAAACTGTGTACCATAATCCCCTAAATAGTTGATTCCAACAACAGTATATCCTAAAAATTTATAGATTTTGTATAGACAACTTCCCAAAACTGTTGTAGATAAATGTCCTATATGAAAAGGTTTCGCAATATTGATAGAGGAATAATCAATACAAATCGTTTTGCCTTCCCCTATTTTTGAAGAGCCATATTCATCGCCTTCCGTCAAAATTTTAGTAAGAGTAACTTTTGTCCAATATTCGCGATTGATTTTAAAATTGACATATCCTTTTGTATCTTCAACTTCGCAAACAATTTGGTCTTTTGGATAGCGTTGTGCAATTTGTTTAGCCAATGTAAAAGGCTTTTCATTTAAGCGGACTGCTAATGTAAAACAAGGCAAGGCAAAATCTCCAAAACTGGAATTTGCTGCCACAGTTACAAGTGCATAAATTTCCTCTTCATTGATACCATCCAAAATAATATTTTGTGCAATATATTTTTTAAAATCCATATTTCTCCTCAACTATAGCTAAAAATGTGTAAACGATATTTGCTTAAATTATAGCATGATTATCATTTTTAAGCAACTTTTTTTTACTTTTACGCATATTTTTTTTGTATTTTTTGGATAAATCGTTTATAATAGATGCAAAAAAAGTATTTAGGTGGTGTTGAATATGAAGTTAGGTGTTGTTGGATTACCAAATGTTGGTAAATCTACATTATTTAATGCAATTACGCATGCTGGTGCAGAGTCTGCAAACTATCCATTTTGTACAATTGAACCAAATGTCGGTATGGTTGCTGTACCTGATAGCAGATTAGATACTCTTGCAAAACTAAATAATTGTAAAAAAATCATTCCTGCAACGATTGAATTTGTAGATATTGCTGGTCTCGTGAAAGGTGCTTCGAGAGGTGAAGGATTGGGCAATAAATTTCTATCACACATCCGCGAAGTTGATGCCATTATACATACCGTTCGTTGTTTTGAAGATGAAAATATTACACATATTGAAAATAGTATTGACCCTATCCGTGATATTACCACAATCAATCTAGAATTGATTTTAGCAGATATAGATAGTTTACAAAAGAAGATGTTGAAACAAAAAAATGCCGTTAAAACGGGCGATAAAAAAACAGTAGAAGAATATACCTTTTATGAAAAACTTTTAAAACATTTAGAAGCAGAGCAACCTGCTAGAACTTTGCACTGTACTCCAGAAGAAGAGTCTATTTTAAAGAATTTGTTTTTATTGACGGCAAAACCTGTCTTATATGCAACAAATATTGCAGAACGCGATATGGGCAAATCAGAACAAGAACTTCCTCTTGTGCAGAAAGTGCAGGAATATGCTGCTACTGAAAATGCACAAATTTTAGTGATTTGTGCAAAAACAGAAGAAGAACTCTCTAACATGCCACCAGAAGAAGCACAACTTTTTTTACAAGAACTTGGTATAGATGAAAGTGGTCTTGCAAAACTCATTAAAAAGTCATATGCACTTTTAGGTCTTATCAGTTATATTACTTCCGGTGAAAAAGAGACGCGTGCTTGGACAATTACTACAGGGACAAAAGCACCAGAGGCAGCTGGAAAAATACACACAGACTTTGCAAAAGGATTTATTCGTGCAGAAGTTATACAATATGAAACGCTTGTCGAATGTGGAAGTATGACAGCTGCAAAAGAAAAAGGAAAAGTGCGTCTAGAAGGAAAGGATTATATTGTGCAAGATGGAGATGTAATTGTCTTTCGTTTCAATGTTTAAAAAATCAATATCTTTCATATTGCATTGCAAATAACCTTTTTCAAAATGGTATTAAAAAAAAGAGTTCTATAGCTGGAACTCTTTTTTTACACATCATTTTCTAATGTGCGAATCACGCGTGCTGGAACACCTGCTACAACAACATTCGCTGGTACATCTTTATTCACTACAGCGCCTGCTGCAACGACACTATTTTTGCCAATGCGTACCCCTGGCAAAATTGTTACATGTCCACCAATCCAAACATTATCTTCTATAACAATCGGTTTATGTGTGCATAAACCTTTCAACCTAGCTTTTGGCGAAAGTGGATGCCCTACTGTTGTAATTAAAACATGTGGTGCAATGAGAACATTATTGCCAATATGTACCGGAGATACATCTAAAATTGTTACATTATAATTTGCAAATGCATTGTTACCAATATGAATATTTTTACCATAATCACAATGAAATGGTTGCTCTACAATAACATTTTCACCTACTGTTCCAAACAAGTCGCATAATGCTTCTCGTCTTATCTTTTTATCTAATGGGTCAATTGCATTATAAATGGCACATTTTTTTAATGCTAATGCTTTTCGCGTTGCTTCTATTTCTGGATCCCCTCCTTGAAAGTCTAGCCCCGCTTCCAATTTTTCAAGTTCTGTCATTGTTCTACTCCTCTCTATAATTTACTATCATTATATCCTAACTATGCTAAATGTCAATAGATTTATTTTATCTTAAAAAATTTTTAAATTCCTATCAAAATAATAGTAATTTATTACTATTATTTTCTTGACATTATTCTATTCTTTTAGTACTATATATATAAGTTCGCATAAGCGAACTTATATATATAGTTTGTGGTTCGCTTATGCGAACTATAATAAAAAATATAAAAGGGAAAATTTCATTATGAGCAAAAAGAAAAAAATAAGTACAATTTTTACTGCTAGTTTAATGATTGTAATTGTAATAGCAGCTCTAGGTTTTTTGGTTGCACACTTTATCAATGTAAGCAACCCCAGTTATAATTACATACAACAATTCAACCATAAGCGCTATTATTTTGAAAGTAGTGAAAATGAAATATTTAATAAAGCATTTTCTGAAGTTGATTATGCCAATAAAAAAGAAAATTTTTATATTATGTCTATGGGGAATATGACTATGCTTTCTGCATCAAAATCAAAAGTAATTTCATTTGAAGGAGACAAAACAAACACTAGTTTTTCCATAAATAAAGCAAAGATTATTTTAAAGCATAAAATGGTATTGACTTGTAATGGAATACAATTTTTTGCTTCAGAGATTCAATTTTTAAATACTGTTGATAAAATGCAAATTTTCTTTTATGATGGTAATAGCAATTTAGCAGGAGAGGTATTATTTTCTCCAACATAAATGGATAATAGTATAAAAAATCAAGTAGTTATAAAATTATAACTATATTAAAAAAAATAGAATATACACTTTTGCCATAAGCATATTTGTTTAAATTGATAAAAAAAAGAGCTACTTTATTTAGCTCTTTTTTTTATTAACGAATTTCTTTAATTTTAGCAGCTTTACCTGTTCTACCACGCAAATAATAAAGTTTCGCTCTTCTAACTTTACCTTTACGAATTACCTTTATATCGGCAATTTTAGGTGAACATAACGGAAAAGTTCTTTCAACGCCCACTCCATATGATAGACGGCGTACTGTAAATGTTTCGCGCACACCACCATGCTTTTTGGCAATAACAACACCTTCAAATGCTTGAATGCGTTCTCTACTTCCTTCAATAACCTTTACACTTACTTTTACAGTATCACCAACCTGAAATGATGGCAAATCTGTTCTTAAATTTTCTTTTTCAATTGCTTCAATCAAACCTTTCATGACTTATTCCCTCCTAGTTTACAAAATGTTCATTGCCAAATATTGCAAGCGGAACATTCGAAGTCTAAATCTAGTATAACAAAAATTTTCTTAAAATGCAACTCTTTTTCATAAAAATATATAAAAAAAGAGCTTTTACAAATTTATTTGTAAAAGCTCTTTTTTCAACTAGTCAATTTCGTAATGACAGCCTGAAGTGCTTGTAGGTGGAAAACTATCCCCTTTTTTACAATGCACTGTGCCTACAACTTTACCTTTACTATCAACAACCTTGTATGTCGCTGTTTTAGGTGCGTTTTCACCGCAATTATATTTCATATTATCTTCCTCCTACATACACTAGCATGTGTAGTTTTTCTCATTTTATACAATAGGAAAGAAAAATAAAACTCCAGCAAGTATCACTAAATATATTGCAAAATATTTAAACTTACCAGCTAATACCATCGTTTTATAGAGTTTAATAGATAAAATTCCAAAAATTGTTGCACTCGTCATACCAATGAGTAAATTCGTTAAGGGTAAATGCATTGCTATACTTGTTGCTCCTGTACATATTTTTAAAATTTCATTGAAAATTGCTCCTAAAATAATGGGTATACTCATCATAAATGAAAAATCAAGTGCCGCTTGCTTGTCCAAACCACTACAAATTCCAGCTGCATATGTACTACCACTCCGCGATATTCCAGGAAGCACTGCCAATGCTTGTCCTATCCCCATCAAAATACTACTTTTTATACCAACTGTATTCGTAAATTCTTTTCTTCTTTTTTGCACAACTTCAGCAATGATTAGCAGTATACCCGAAGTAAAAAATGCAATTGCCAATGCAATTCGACCTTGTATTAGCTTGTCTATGTAATCTGATAAAAAATAACCAACAACAGCAGCTGGTATTGTCGCTATAATTAAAAAAATTAGCCCTCTTTTATTTTTAAAAAGTAATGCTACTAGTTTTTTATAGTATACAAAACAAACTGCTACTAGTGTTCCAGCATGTAACATAATTCCTAAAAACAATTCACTATTTTCTGTGTTTACATTTAAAATTTGCTCAAATAATAATAGATGTCCACTAGAGGATATCGGTAAAAATTCTGTTACACCTTGCACTATTCCCAATATGAATGCTTGCCAAATTTGCATTTTACACCTTACTTAATCTTTTTGCAATCACTTTTCCTTCTTCTTGTATACGCTCTTGCACTGCAAATTTTTTTCGCTCTGCAGTATTTATTCCCTTTAAAAGTGCTATTTTTGCTATTGCTCTATTGAGTTCTTTATCTTGTTCATCCATATTGGAAAAGACTGTGCTTAATGTTAATGACATTGTATTTTTCTCCTAGCTCTTATTTTAGTATATATGCTATGTAGCTAAATTTAAAAATATACCTGCCACTTTTTTATACTTCTTAAAAATAAAAAAGTTTATAGCAAATGTCTTCACTATAAACTATATATAACTAATTTTTCTTTGTTTTTGACCTAAATATTAGGCCTGCAATAAATGCAAAAATTACAGCTGCACTTATACCTGCGCTTGCTGCTGTCAAGGCCCCTGTAAATGCATTAAAAAGACCAATTTTTGCACCTTGTATTGCTCCGCGTGCAAGTAAATATCCAAACCCACAAATTGGTACTGTTGCTCCAGCGCCTGCAAAATCTACAATATAATTATATACACCTATAGCCTCTAAAAAAAGTCCTGCAAGCATAAAAAATACTAAAATGCGTCCACTTGTAAGCTTTGTAAAATTGATTAAAACTTGTGCAACTGTACAAATTGCTCCGCCCACAACGAATACCTTTGCAAACATCAACAAAATATCTAAATACTGATTCATTTCTTTACCCTCTATTTTCAATTGTTACAGCATGTGCTATACAAGGTATTGTTTCCCCTTGTCCTGAACTTACAGTGGACAATAATGCTCCTGTTGCTACAAATAAAATTCTATTTATTTCTTTTTTACGCAGTTTATCCATAATATATGAGTTTAATATCACTGCACTACATCCTGCTCCACTGCCACCCTGAAATTCATCTTCAATGACTTTATATACGATTTCTCCACAATCGACATGATTTTTAAAAATATCTTGTCCGCCATCAGCAACTAAATCTTTTACAATTCTACTCCCTAGCACGCCTAAATCTCCTGTCAAAACAAGATCAAAACTACTTGCTACTGTGTTTGTATCTTTACAATATTGCAAAATAGTATCCGCAGCAGCTGGTGCCATTGCTGCCCCCATATTATTTGCATCACTTACTCCATAGTCAATGACTCGCCCAATTGTGCCAGATGTAATAACTGGACCATCTTTATCCTTTATAGAACTTACAATGGCACAACCTGCTCCTGTTACTGTCCACTGCGATTGCGGTGGACGCGTATTTCCAAGTTCTAAGGGAAAACGATATTGACGCTCTGCACTGGAAAAGTGACTTCCTGTTGCAATGGCAATATTTTGGGCATACCCCCCATCAATAGACATTCCTGCAAGAAGTAATCCCTCACTCATAGTGGAACATGCACTATATATACCTAAATATGGAACTTGCAAGGCTCGTGCTGTAAAACTTGCCGATATTATCTGATTTAATAAATCACCAGAAAATAAAATATCAATATCTTTATGTGTAAAATTGAGTTTTTCCATTGCCTTATTTACTGATGTTTCAAGCATTTTGCGTTCTGCTCGTTCAAATGTCTTTTCTTTAAACATATCGTCATGGGCGGGAATATCAACATATTGCCCAGCAATTCCTGCAGATTCTTTAGGACCACAAACTGTTCCAGTTGCTATAATTTTGGGACAGCTTTTGAAAAAAATTGTATTTCCGACTCTCAAAACATCACCTCAAAGCTATTTAATAGTAGTATGGAATATTTTTTTTCTTTTATAACTTTTTAATAAAAAAATTTACCAACTAAATATAGTTGGTAAATTTTTAAAACTCTATTGTTTTCTTTTCTTTTTTATTTTATTTATGCCCTTAAAAGTATTTAAGCGTAACACATTGGCAACTAAAAAGACATCACTAAGTACCATTGCTAAAGCACCCATCCATGGTGTTAAGGAGATTCCTGCCCATGCAAATATACCAGCAGCAAACGGTATTGCTAAAATATTATATACAAATGCCCAAAATAAATTTTGTTTGATATTGCGTGAAGTTGCTATGCTGAGTCTTATGCCATCTACTAGACTGATTAAGTCTCCACTGGCAAGAACTATATCTGCAGAGTCAATAGCTATATCTGTTCCATTGCCTATTGCTACACCAATATCCGCCTCTTTTAGTGCAGGGGCATCATTTATGCCATCTCCTACCATAACTACTTTACCATATTTTTTACTCTCTTTTACAATATTTAGCTTATCTTCTGGTAAAACTTCGCTATACACTTTTTCAATGCCTACTTGCTCAGCTATGACTTTTGCAACACGACTATTATCCCCTGTCAACATTGCAACTTCTATTCCCATATTCTTACAATGCAAAATTGCATCCTTGCTTGTAGCTTTTATAGTATCCATAATGGAAAGTCCAACAAGTACTTTTTGCTCATCCGCCAATAAAACTACTGTTTTACCCTCTTCTTCCAAGGATTGCAACGCTTGTGGTATAGATAGTGTAAGCTTTTCTAGTAGCTTTCTATTACCTAAAAAATATTTTTTTCCTTTATAATAAAAACTTGCTCCTTTTCCTATTTCATATGCAACATTTTCTACACTAGTTAAGACAATTTTTTGTTCTGCTACATAAGACATAATACATGTAGCAAGTGGATGTTTTAATTGTGACTCACAACTTGCCATAATGGATAGCAACTCATTTTGCGACAAATTTTTATCATAGATAAGTACATCTTTAACTTTTAGTTCTCCCTCTGTTATTGTTGCTGTTTTATCCAAAAGAATACAATCAACTTTTGCAAAAGATTGCATAGCTTCTGCATTTTTATATAAAATTCCTAATGTTGCTCCTTTACCAGTACCGACCATAATTGCAAGAGGAGTTGCAAGTCCTAAAGCACACGGACAAGATATGACTAAAATAGTAATTGCATAATTTAATGCTGTTGCAAAAGAAAATCCAGTTGTAAAAGCAGTGATAAGTGACCACACTACAAAGGTTAAAGTAGATAAACCTAAAATTATAGGTACAAAAATTGCTGAAATTTTATCAACCAAGTTTTCAATTGGTGCCTTACTTCTACCAGCGTTTTTTACCATTTGTATAATTTTTGAAAGAAGAGTTTCTTTGCCAATCTTTTCTACACGCATCTCAAAGGCATTGCCAGTATTGATAGAGGCACTACTTACTTTATCTCCAGTATTTACTTCAACCGGTAAACTTTCACCTGTAATTGCTGCCTTATCTATAAAGGAATATCCAGATATAATTTCGCCATCTGCTGGAATATTTTCTCCTTTTTTCACAAGAAGAATATCACCGACTTTTACTGCTGACAACTTTCTTTCCACCCAACTTTCTCCATCTTTTACAGTAACAAATTCTGGCATAAGTTTTAAAAGTTTTTCTATTTCTGTACTACTTTTTTGTTTTGAACGCTCTTCCAACCATTTTCCTAAAGTTACAAAAGTTAAAACTGTGCCTGCAGCTTCAAAAAAAAGTTGTTCCATCACAATTTGCATAACATTGTCTGGATAAATATTGATTCTAAACATAATAAATAAACTATAAATTATTGCTGAAGTTGCTCCTATTGTAATCAAGGAAAACATATTAGCATTTCCAGTAAATAAACCTTTAAAACCATCTATAAAAAACTGATAGTTTACAATTAAAATGGGAATTGTAAATAGCAGTTGTGCCAGTGCATAATTATTTGCATTATGCAAAAATGATGGCAATGGCGCCTTTAAATGATGATGACACATTGTAATATAAAAGAGTGGTATTGTAAAAAGAATGGAAATAATAAAGCGTTGTTTGTATCCTAATATACTTTTTTTCTCTTTTGCTTGTTCTTCTATATCCCCTTGCCGCCCTTCTTTATGTAGAGTAAATCCTAATTTAGAAACAAGAGTCAAAAGTTCTTTTTCATCAAATTTATCATTGACTTGCATTTCCATTATGCCATCAAGTAAATATACAGAGACATGCTCCACGCCTTTTAATTTAGAAGCTTTTTGCTGTAAAGTGGAACTACATCCTGCACAAGTCATTCCACTTACTTTATAGGTAATTTCCATATATCCCCTCTAACTTTCAATTTGTTTATAGTATAACACATATTTTGAAAAATATTGTCCTATAAAATAGTAGTTATTGCAACTTATTTAGTAGGTTTTATAAAGAAAAAAGAATAGATAGTATATACTATCTATTCTAATACAAACAAAGCTATTATTCACTTACAGTTACTACTTCTTTACCTGCATAGTAACCACATTTTTTGCAAACACGATGTGGTAATTTAAATTCGTGGCAATGTGGACATTCTACAAGTGTTGGGCTAGCTGCTTTAAAATTTGCATAACGCGTATTTGTTCTTTGCTTAGATTGCTTACACTTTGGAACTGCCATAATACACCTCACTCTTCCATTTATTCTATCTTAATATAGAATACAAAATAATTCAATATTTGTCAAGTAATTTTAATAGATTTTTATAAAAATAAAAAATATTATTGTAATAATGCTTTTGTTTCTCTTGCAATTGCAAGCTCTTCATTTGTAGGTACAATGAGTACTTTTGTTTTACTATTTGGTTTATTTAATTCTCTTATACTATTCTTACGCATTTTATTTTCTTCTAAATCAATATCAATGCCAAAACATTCCATATCTTTACATACTAGACTACGAATATAGTCATCATTTTCCCCTATACCAGCTGTAAATACAAGGCAATCAATACCATTCATAGCTGCTACATATGCACCAATATATTTTTTAATTTGATATGCAAACATCTCTAGTGCTAGTTTTGCTCTTTTGTTGCCCTCTTTCATCGCGGTAAACAAATCTCTGAAGTCACTAGAAACACCACTTATACCATATACTCCACACTCTTTATTTAAGTAATTTATCGCTTGTTGCATCGTAAAGTTTTTCTTTATTGTTAAAAATTCTATAATTG
Organism: uncultured Christensenellaceae bacterium; assembly: GCA_910586945.1. Taxonomy (GTDB): domain Bacteria; phylum Bacillota; class Clostridia; order Christensenellales; family Borkfalkiaceae; genus MGBC143601. The sequence goes on along the minus strand of CAJULO010000003.1, from coordinate 39,719 downwards.
CTGGGTCAATATCTCCTGAACGAGTACCCATAAGTACTCCAGCAAGTGGGGTAAAGCCCATAGAAGTATCCATACATACCCCATTTTTTACAGCACTGATAGAGGAACCATTCCCTAAATGACAAGTGATGATTTTTGAATTTTTACCTTCTAATTTTAGATATGCAATGGCATTTTGTGATACATATTTATGACTTGTTCCATGAAACCCATATTTTCTTATTTTATAATTTTCATAATCTTCATATTTTATCCCATACATATAGGCATGTTTTGGCAAACTTGCATGAAAAGCAGTATCAAATACAAGTCCCATTGGTGTATTTGGCATAACTTCAAGACAAGCTTCAATTCCAGCTATATTTGCAGGCATATGTAGTGGTGCAAGTTCAATATTCTTTTTACAAATTTTCATAACTTCTGCATTTAAAAGCACTGTTTTATTAAAATCTTCACCGCTATGCACAACTCTGTGTCCTACAGCGTCTACTTCTTTCATATCTTGAATTGCACCAAATTCTTTATCTACTAAAGCACAAAAGACAAGTGTGATTGCCTCTTTATGATTTGCTAAATCTTTATTGATTACTTTTTCTTTATCTCCAACTTTTTGTTTTAAAAAGCTTCCAACAATACCAATTCTTTCGACTGCCCCTTTTGCAATTACATTTTCTGTTGTCATATCTATCAATTGATATTTTAATGAAGAACTACCTGCATTGATAACTAATATTTTCATAAATAACTCCTTTAAAATTGTGTTTGTAAGGCAGTAATTGCAACCGCTGCAACTATATCATCCACTTTGCATCCTCTAGACAAATCATTTACTGGTTTTGCAAAACCTTGACAAATTGGTCCTACTGCTTGAAATCCACCCAATCTTTCTGCAATTTTATACCCAATATTACCAGCACTTAAGTCTGGGAAGATAAATACATTTGCCGTTCCTGCTACTAGAGAATCTGGCGCCTTTAATTTTGCAACAGTTGGTACCAAACTTGCATCAAACTGTAATTCGCCATCGACATTTAAATATGGATATCTTTCTTTTAAAATTTTTGTAGCATCAATCACCTTTTGTACTTCTGGATGTTTTGCACTACCTTTTGTTGAAAAAGATAACATCGCTATATTTGGTTCAACACCTACAATCGCTTTCGCTGTCTGTGCGGATGCATATGCAATATCTGCAAGTTGTTCGCTATTTGGAGATTCATTTAAACCACAATCACCAAAAATAAATGCTCCGTCTTTACAATACTGATTTCCTCCCTCTGGAGCAATCATTACAAAACATGCAGATACCAATGGTACTCCTTTTGCTGTCTTAATAATTTGTAGTGCTGGACGCAAAATATTTGCAGTTGAATGACATGCTCCAGAAACAACTCCATCCGCATCTCCTGCCTTTAGCATCAACATACCAAAATATGTGTTGTCATAAGAAAGTTCTTCCGCCTGTTCCCGCGTCAACCCCTTCTCCTTTCTAAGCTCAAACAGAAGCTTTGCATATTCTGCTCTCTTTTCGCTTGTCTTAGGGTCAATAATGTTTATTCCTGCAAGATTGATTGTTGGATTTTCTTTGACAATTTGCTCTCTATTACCAAGTAGAGTGATTTTTGCTAAATTTTGTGCAATAATTTTTGCACTGGCTTCTACTACACGGCTATCTTCTCCTTCGCATAGTATTACATGCTTGTTTAATTTTGTTGCCTTCTCAAGGAGTTCTTTTAAAAATAATGTTGACATATTTCACCTCAAATGCTATTTTTATAGTATAAATAAATTTATTTCTATAGAATTAGTATAACTAATTTTACAAAAAGTAAAAGGTTTGACATGAATATTTGTGCAATTATTTGTGAATTTAATCCACTACACAATGGTCATATGTATCTACTGCAACAAGCAAAGCAACATGCCGATTTTGTGCTCTGTTTAATGAGTGGCAATTTTACACAACGAGGAAATCTTGCAATCTTAGAAAAAAGTATGCGTGCTAGACATGCCATTTTTGCTGGGGCAGATATTGTTGTAGAACTTCCTACCCTTTATACTCTATCTTCTGCTGAATTTTTTGCTAAAGGAGCAATTCATCTATTAAAATCCATACCAAATGTGAAAAAGATTCTATTTGGCACTGAAAATGATAATTTAGATTTACTGGAACAAGTTGCAACTTTATATGAAAATTCAAACTTTACTTCTATTATAACACAGCATTTGAAAAAAGGCAATAGTTATATTCAATCAAAAACAAAAACTTTAGAACAATTACACTTAAATGCACTGGCTCAAATTGCACGCACTCCCAATAATATCTTAGCAATTGCCTATTTGAAAGCTATTCATACGCTACAGGCAGATATACAAGCTATTCCTATACTGCGTAAAGGAGCAAAATATTTAGATAGAACTCTCTATACTAATTATTCATCAGCAACAGCAATTCGTCATGCAATTTTTGAAAAAAACTACATCAATGTGGAAAATAATTTACCATATTATGTCCTTGATGATTTAAAATCCTTTGCCACAAAAAAAGCAGAAAAACAATTTGAAAATTTAGCAATTTATTCTATTTTACGCGATAAGAATTTTTTCGCTACAATACAAGACTGCAATGAAGGATTGCATAATAGATTGTATGCACTTACTACAAAACATGTAGATTATATACAAGTTATACAAGAGGCAACAAGTAAACGCTATACAAGTACAAGAATAGCACGCATTTTTGCAAATGGCGTTTTACAGATAAACAAAACTTTATTACAAAATAGTTTTTATCATCCCCTCTATTTAAAGGTACTTGCTGTCAATAAGGACACTATGCAGCAAACTCTATCTTTGTTATCAAAGGCAAACTTTCCAAGTATTATACAAGGAACTCTCCCTAAAAATTTAACTCCATTTGCACAAGCTATATATGATAAAGATAGACTTGCTGCATATATTTATAAACAATGTACAAAACAAAGTGGTCAAAAACTGCAAATAATAACACGCAACTGATTGTGAACTTTTGTATATAGAAGCATGCAATTCTTAAATTTTATCCATCTAAAAATCGTTAGCATTGCAACACTAGTTTTTGTTCTTTTTGTATAAAATTTTTCATCTTGGCAATATGTGTTTTGTATATCCTAATTTTGCAATAAAAAACTCTTTCTATATCAGAAAGAGTAAACTGTTTAAGTTTGCTTGTAAGCCGAGTTCTGTCGTGTACGGTCATCTATCTGGAAAAACTGTTGCCAATTTTTTCTAGCGATATTCACGGCAAATACCAGACGAGTAGCCTATACGATATTTGCCCAATCTTGCATTAGGCGGGGTTTACATTGCACGCTATGTCGCCAAAGCGTCGGTGAGCTCTTACCTCCCCTTTCCATCCTTACATAGTATATGCGGTCTATTTCTGTTGCACTGTCCTTGAAGTCACCTTCATTGGCCGTTAGCCAACGCCTTTACTCTATAATGCTCGGACTTTCCTCATAGCTATAAAAGCTACGCGACCGTATAAGCAACTTAAACATTATTTCTAGTATAACCGAAAGACTGAAAATTGTCAAATAAAAAATAAAGCGGGAAAAATGCTTGCTATTTTATTTTGAAAGTTTTATAATGTTTACTGAGAAATAAAATTTTATATTTTGGAGTGTTTATTATGAAAAAAACGAAAATTGTATGTACTTTGGGACCGTCTTCACGCAATAAAAAAATGCTCACAGCTATGGTAAAAGCCGGTATGAATGTTGCTCGTTTGAATTTTTCACACGGAAGTTATGAGGAGCATGGTTTCAATATCAACTTAATTAAAGAAGTGCGTAAAGAACTAAATGTTTCCTTACCAATTATGCTAGATACAAAAGGTCCGGAGCTTCGTATTAAAACCTTTAAAAATGGCAAAGTTGAACTGAAAGAAGGGCAAGAATTTATCTTTACCACAGATGATATTATCGGGGATGAACATATTGTCTCTGTAAGTTATAAAGGACTTGCAGGCGATATGAAAAAAGGCGATACTATTTTATTAAATAACGGATTGCTTATTTTTAAGGTTGAAAAAGTTGTTGGAAACAATATTCATACAAAAGTTATTGTTGGTGGTATCACCTCTGATAAAAAATCAATGTTTGTGCCAGATAAACATTTAAGTATGACCTATTTAAGTGAACAAGATATTAAAGATATTGAGTTTGGTTTTTCACAAAATATTGATATGATTGCATGTTCTTTTGTCTCCTGTGCACAAGATATTTTAGATATTCGTGCCTTAGCAAAAAAGCATGGACAAGAACGCATTAAATTGATTGCTAAAATTGAAAGTCGTACTGGAGTGGATAATATAGATAAAATTTTAGCTGTAACAGATGGACTTATGATTGCTCGTGGTGATATGGGTGTTGAAATTCCATATGAAGAATTACCACATATTCAAAAATTACTTGCTGAAAAATGCAGAAAAGCAGGTAAATTCTGCATCACTGCTACTGAAATGTTGGAATCTATGATTACACAAGCGCGTCCTACGCGTGCTGAAATTACAGATGTTGCCAATGCTATTTATGATGGTACAAGTGCTGTTATGCTCTCTGGCGAATCTGCGGCTGGTAAATATCCACTAGAAGCAGTACAAGCTATGACGCGTATTGCGCAAGATACAGAAAAGTTTTTGAAGATGGAACTTGGTCGTCATAATATGGCTGTTATTTCTAGCAACGATGCTCTAGCACATGCTGGTAGTACTTTAGCAGAAAGTGTCAATGCTAAATTGATTATTGCACATACTGAATTTGGAAGAACTGCTGAATTATTATCTCGTTTTCGTTCTGATGTTCATATAATAGGTATGACAGCAAATGAAAAAACTTATCGTTTTCTAGGTCCTATTTGGGGCGTTGAACCTTGTTTTGTAAAAGATGTAGACACTATTGAAAAATTTATTAAAATGGCAAAAGAACTTGCACATACACAAGGTTGTAAAAAAGGTGATAATGTTGTTGTCATCTCTGGTAAATATAACTTTGTATATTTACTTGCACTATAATTTTTATTGCATATACTTTACTATAAAATAAGTGATTGAGATAGGTCCAGTATGGAAGCAGAAAGAAAAGAGTATTTGAAAAAAGAAAGTTTACGCTATAGTATGTTAGTTGTTGCATGTATTTTATATGCTACAGCAATCAACTTCTTTTTATATAGCAATAACATCATTACTGGTGGCGTTGCGGGTATTGCTACTATGCTTGATAAAGTTATTCCAGGCATTAGTGTTTTAGGTTTATTTATTTTAGTATTGAACATTCCTATTTTATTGATTGGCTTACTTAAATTTGGTTGGAAGTTTATCAGTCGTTGTCTACTTACAATTTTTTTAAGTAGTATGTTGTCTGAAGCATTTCTAATCCCTGTAGACTTTGTAGCAACAGAATATATACAAGGTCTACTTTTTAAAGCTTTGACAAATGGAACTTTTTTATTTTTAACAGTACTACTTTTATTTATTCTTGGCTTAATAAGAACTTTGTCAAATAAAGAAAAAAAAGATAAACATAAAAAAACTATCATTTTTTTAATCATAGATTTTTTGCTTATTGCAATCATTATCTTTTTAATCATATACTTTCATCGCATATTTTTTCGCCGTACCGAAGAAAATAAAGGATATGTTACTTTCATCAATAACCCTCTAATTGCAGCAGTAGTTGGTGGAATTATTAAAGGTTTTGCCATCGGCTTATTTATAAAATTTAAAATTTCTAGTGGCGGAACAGAATTGCTTGGTAGAGAATTTAATTCATGGTTTAAATTCTTTTCTATCAGTACTTGGATAGCTATTTTTGATGCTATTATTGTCATAGCAAGTGCTATTGTTCTCGGTATGCACGACACACATGGTGTATCTGGGATGGAAGTTTTATACAATATTTTAGCTATTATTTTCTATTCTCTAGTGCAAATTTTAGTTGCCACTAAGACAACTGATTTAGTTTTAATGGGTATCTCTCAATCTTATCTATGTCAAATTATTACTACAAAAGAAGCAGAAATGAATGAATATCTTGTAACACATTGTCACAGAGGAATAACTGTTATGCAAGGTATAGGAGGTTATACGCATTTACCCAAAGCTGTTCTTGTAGTATGTGTACATTCTGCACAACTTGAAACAATAAAATCTGCAATAAAGAATTGTGACCCAGAGGCATTCGTCATTATATCAAAAGCCAACGATGTTATAGGAAAAGGCTTTAAAAATTTAATTGATAAATATTAAACACAACAAAATTTAAAAAAAGAGTTGCAAATTTTTGCAACTCTTTTTTTAATAGACAAAAAATATACAATTGATAGATGTAGTATATTTCAACAAGAAAAGATACTCAAATGCAATAAATCAATAGAGAAAATCTTCTTTATATACTATAGGTATTTTTCTACAATTTTTAAAGCAGTTTTTATTCCATCCACTGCGGAACTCATTATCCCTCCAGAATAACCACATCCCTCACCACATGGATATATTCCCTCTATGTTTTCACTTTCGCCACTTGCCTTGCGTAAAATACGCACTGGTGATGAAAATCGACTTTCTACAGCTGTTAATAACGCATCATCATTTGCAAATCCTTTTAATTTTTTATCCATATCTAAAAGTCCGGCCTTTAGGGACTCTGTTAAATTTTTAGGCAAAAATTCATTTAAATTACAAAAGGCAGTACCACATTCATAACTTGATGTTACTTCTCCAAATCGTGTACTTTCTCTATTCTTAAAAAAATCACCAACTTTTTGCACAGGAGCCTGATATCTTCCAGTGATAGCATAAGCTTTTTTTTCAAAATATTCTAGATAATTATATCCATCAAGTAAATTCCCCGTATAATAATCGCTTATCTTAACTTGTGCCATAAGACCACTATTGCTATTGATTGCATCACGTTTATAATTACTCATACCATTTGTAACTACTCCCTCTCGGATACTTGTTGCAGGCATTACATATCCACCTGGACACATACAAAAGGTAAATACACTTCTTTCCCCTTTATGACTTACTAGTTTATAATCGGCATGGGGTAATAATTTATATTGCTTTCCGTATTGTGCTTTATCTATTTCCTCTTGCAGATGTTCAATTCTAAATCCAATCGCAAAATCTCGTGGTTCCATTGCAAGCTTATGTTGCATAAGCATCTTCACTGTATCTCTACTACTGTGTCCAATTGCAAGTACAAGTTCACTCACTTTTTCTTTATATATGACTCCACTCTGCTTCTCTTGTAAACAAATTTCTTTTAATTGATGATTATGTAAAATAATATCTACTAGTTTTGTATGAAATATTATTTTACCACCATGTGCTAAAATATATTGTCGTATATTATATAAAACATTTTTTAAAATATCACTACCAATATGTGGCTTATTCAAATACAGAATTTCTTTAGGTGCTCCAAATTGAATAAAAGTCTGTAAAATCTCTTGATGAAATTCACTTTTAGTTTGTGTATTGAGTTTTCCGTCTGAAAAAGTACCTGCTCCACCTTCACCGAATTGTATATTGTTGTCCATATCTAATACTTTACTTTCTATAAATTTTTGATATGCACTCTCTCTATTTTCAACATCACCACCACGCTCAATAAAAATAGGTTTTATCCCACATTCTATAGCTTTTAATCCGCAAAATAATCCCGCTGGTCCCGTACCAATAATTACAAAAGATTCCGGTTGTCTTTTGACTTTTGGATACTCTTTTTTAGGTAAAATAATTTTTTTATCATCTGCAAGAATTGTATATATCCATTTAATATTATCTTTTTCCCTTGCATCTAAGGACTTTTTTAAAATTTGAATCTCTGTGCAACTATGTAGTTTCTTTTTTGCAATGGACAATAATTTTTCTTCACTTTCCTCTATAGATAGTGCAATTTGTTCTAATTTAATCATAATTTACCTTTTTGTATTTTTTTGCTATTGCTCTTGCAACAGTTACTCCGCTTGAAAATGCCCATTGCAAATTATATCCACCACATTCACCATCACAATCTAAAACTTCTCCTGTAAAATATAGGTTTTTTATTTTTTTACTCATCAAGTTCTTATCAACTTCTTGCATATCCACTCCACCTTTTGTGACTTGTGCTAAGTCAAAAGGAGCTATTTTTTGTATTGCTATAGTATAATTTTTAATATTATATGCTATATCTTTAGCGGTAAATCTATCTACTTTCTTCAATATAAATCGAGCTACACTCCCATGTAAAATACCTTTTAAAAGTTCTTCAGCCTCTTTTTTGGGATTCTTTATAAGTTGCTGAGCTAAAAAATTTTCTATTGCCAATAAAGATAAATCTGGTAAAAAATCAATACTTATTCTATCTCCCTGTTGATAAAATGCTGAAATTTTATATATACTATCTCCTCCAAGCATTGCATCTGCAAAGACAATATCCCCTTGTATTACAATAATTTTTTCCTTTTTTCGCACAAGACTTACATTGGCATTTACACGCACTCCTTTTAGCCCGGCAATACTATGATTATCCACTACAAGTCTTGTGATAGATGGAGTTAATGTAGTTACTCTATGTCCAAATTTTTTTGCAAGCATATGTCCAAATCCATCACTTCCAAAATTTTGACTTGCTATTCCTCCTGTTGCAATGACAACGTTGTTTGCAAAATATTCTTTATCTTTTGTTTTTACAACAAAAGATTGCTTCGGCAGAACATCAATAACGCGTGTATTTAAAAAAATAGTTGTCGTATTTTGAATGGAAAATCGAAGAATATCTGTTACTGTACTTGCCTGTTTTGAAAGCGGATATATTCTGCCCACTTTATCTGGCTGTGTATACAAGCCTAAGTCTTGAAAAAAATCAATTAAATTTTCTACTGAAAAATTTTCTAAAACATTTTTTACAATCTCTGGGTTACTTGAAAAATAATTTTTAGCAGTTAAATGTATATTGCTAATATTCCCTTGTCCATTTCCTGTTGCAGAAAGTTTACGCCCCAGTCTTTCATTCCCTTCAAATAACACAATATTTTTTATCCCCAAAGACTGTAATTGTATCACGGTCATCAGAGCACTTGCTCCACCTCCAATAATGGCAACATCAAATATCTGCATAATTTCTCTTCCTTTTTTATTATTGTATATAAAATGCATGAAAAAGTCAATATTTTGTAATGTGCAAAAATATAAATATTTGCATATAGTAAAATAATAACTATTTATCAAAAAATTTACCATAATATGTATATAGGCTTTTCTATATACAAGAATGAATTTAGTTGACATATAAACTTATATATGTTATTATGGAGACAATATAAAATTTTAAGGAGTATTTAAACAAATGGATAAATTTTTAAATATATTTGCCGATAGTCCACTCTATGTTGTGCTAGTTATCATTGCTGGTCTAATTATGTTGATTTTATCTATTGTCGTAATAATTTCTATTTTTCGCACTTTAAAAAATAACGAATCTAATGAAGAGGAAGAAATAGAAAAACAAGTACAAAAGAAAAAATCTAAAAAAGAAAAAAGAAAAAAGAAAAAAGATGAAGATATTGAAAATACTGAACTGATTATAAAAGAGCAAAAAGAATATATTGAGATTGAAGAAAAAGAAATTAAAGAAATCACAGAACAACTGGAAGAACTTGAAAGAGCAATTTTACTTGAAGAAGCAGAACTCAATGAAATGCTTTTACTTGATGAAGAACCTATTGAGGAAGAAAGTACAATTCTCGTACTTGATGAAGAACCTATTGAAGAGGAAAGTGAAATCTTAACACTTGATGAAGAAGCAATCAGTGAAGAAAAAGTTGCAGTCTTAGAAGAAATGGAAGAAGATGCACCTATTGAAGAAGAAGTTGAAGCATTGCTTGCCGAAATTATTGATGCACAAGAAAGTCAAGAAAATATAGATAAAGTTGATAAAAATGAAGAACTAGAAGTTATGGTTAATGATGTAAAGTCTATCCAAGAAGAAGAAAAAGATGCAGAAGAAAAGGAAGAAAATATAGCACCTACTTACGAAGAACAAGAAACATTTTTAGAAGAAGGTGAAGTGTTATTTGATTTTTCTGAGCTTGATGATGAAGAAGATGAATCTGTAAATGAAACTGAAATAAACAATGCAGAAACAGACGAAGATGAAAATACAGATGACACCCAACAAGCAAATGCTAAGATAACAAAAACTGAAGATGCAAAACCAAAGATTCAACCAAATCATCCAAAAGATTTGCAACAAAGATTTGGTTATGCAGGTAAATGGACTTTAATACCAAACAGAGATGGTACAGTTTACTTTACTTTAAAGGCATCAAATGGTGAAGAATTATTAAAAAGTATAGCTTATGCAAATTTACGTGGCTCTAAAAAAGGTATGGAAACTTATAAACGCAATATTACTAATGATAAGTTTACAATCAATAAATCAAGAAATGGACAATATTACTTTATTTTAAAAAGTGGTAATGGTAGAATTTTGTATACTAGTACTAGATTTAAAAATAGAGCAAATTGTGAATATTCTATTGAGTCTGTAAAACGCTTTAGTCAAACTGCAATTTTAGTACGACAACAAAATAAAAAATAATTCCTTATAATAAAAAAAGCATGTTTGTAACATGCTTTTTTTATTATTTAAATTAGTATAGTATATTTTAATAGAATGCTCTACAAACAAATAGAATATTTATATAGTTATTTAGAGTATGACTTTCCTTTAAAAATACTTTTTATATCATCTTTTATGCATTTTTATAGAAAGAATTTTCCGTATGATTGAAAATTGTTTAGTCAAAAAATTCTGCATATAATGCTTGAATACTTTTTGCATAATCAGCATTATTTACACCCACAATGATATTTAATTCGCCACTACTTTTATCAATAATTCTAATATTTATATTTGCTTTACTAATTGCTTGTAATACTCTACTTGCTGACCCAATTGTACCTTGCATTCCATGCCCCACGATTGCTATTAGTGCAATATTTTCTATTACCTTTAAACAATCAGGTCGAACTTCCCTTTCAATTTTTTCTAAAAGTCTAACCTTTCTTTCTCCTTGTAATAATTTACTTTCAATTACTAGCGATATCATATCTATACCTGATGGCATATGTTCAAAACTAATATTTTCCTCTTTTATAAGCGACAAAACCTTATGTACAAATCCCACTTCAGTATTCATCATTGCCTTTTCAATATGAAGAATTGTAAAATCTTTTTTGCCCGCTATACCTGTTATTACATTTTCAGTCTTTTGAGTATCTTTCACCTGTACAATATCTGTTCCACTGCAGTTTGGATTAAATGTATTCCTAATATTTATCACAATATTTGTATCTATCAGTGGAAAAATACAGTCGGCATGTAATACATTCGCACCCATATAAGATAATTCTCTTAGTTCTTGAAAGGAAAGCTTTGAGATTTTTTGAGGATTCTCTACAATATTGGGGTCACACACTAAAAAAGCATCTACATCCGTCCAATTTTCATAAATACTAGCATTGACTCCTCTCGCTAAAATTGCCCCACTAATATCACTGCCACCACGAGAAAATGTTTTTATATTCCCTTTTACATCAGTACCATAAAAACCTGGAATGATTGCCCCTTGTAATCCTTTAAGTTTTGTAGCAATAGCTGTATAGGTACGATTCTCATCAAGAGTATTTTGTTCGTTAAAAAAAATAATATCTTTTGCATCTATAAAAGGTAAATTAAGTCTCTTTGCTATACAAATTGCATTTAAATATTCACCGCGTGATGCAGTAAAATCTAAACTTTTATGCCTGTATATATCTTGTCTTGTTTCTTCTAAAATTAGTTGTATATTGCCAATTTGTAAATCATGTGCAATTGCCAAAAATCGCTCTGCAATTTGACCAAAAATTGCATCACAATTTCCAGTTGTCATGAGTGCATTATGACAAGTATAAAGCATATCTGTTATTTTTATATCAGTTGTACTTCTTTTGCCGGGAGCAGAAACAACAATAAATTTTCTATTTTTATTACTTGAAATTATCTCTTCCACTTTTAGGATATTTTGAGCATTTGCACAAGATGTACCACCAAATTTACATACTATATTAGAATTTTTTTTCCCCATTTTAGCTATTTCCACCTTAACAAAATAACAACTACGACAGCGGTTATTATCGCTATAATTTTCCAAATTATATTGTGTACAAATAAATTTTTCAAACGCTGTCCAAAAGATTTTTTCATGTTTATAACTCCTTCCAAAAATAGTCAAGCAATGTTTTTTGCAACATTTCATGATCTGCATAACGCTGTATTTTACCATGTTGCACTATACTAATTACACCAGTTTCTTCTGAAACAATTAGTGCAGTTACATTTGTTGTCTCCGTTATACCAATTCCCGCTCTATGACGCGTTCCTAACTCTTTTGGAATCGTAGTATCGCGTGATAATTGTAAAAAACAACCGACACTCTGTATGCGAGCATTATTGATAAGCATTGCCCCATCATGCAATGGCGATTTAGCATTAAAAATACTTTCAATCAATTGCGAACTTATTTGCGCATTGATAGGCACACCACTATCCAATACAACTTGTGGAATATTATCATTTGATAAAATAATGAGTGCACCTATATTTTGTTTAGATAAATTAAAAAGTGCCTTTACAATTTCATTGATATAGTCTTGCACATCTTTTTCACTAATTTTATTTTTATAGCGTGTTCCCGTCATTTTATTTTCTTTTTTCAAAAAACTGAGCATAAATATATTGCGTCGAACTTCTGATTGAAACAAAACAATAGTGATTATTGCCGTCGTGGACAAGGTAACCAATAATGATAAATAACCAGATTCTACACTTGGCGCCAATAAGACAACTACGAGAGAAACTGCAATTGTAAGTATATTTACCCAACTTGCTCCACCTAATTTTGGTATACAAAAAAGATAATAAAATACAATTGTAAATAATATAATTTCAAGGGTCAGAATAATAGGATTTATTCCTGTAAAAACTTGTACTATTTTATTCCAAAAACTCATAAAAGGTAATATTTCCTTATATTTTTACATTTAATTTATTTTACTCCATTTTTATAAAAAAATAAAGTATTTTTACGACTATTGATAAAATATTTTTGCTACAACTTGTGTAAGTGCCAACTCTTGACTAATATATCCATTTTTATAGTCATTTATAGCACGAACCAATAACTTATATTGCATAGTTAGTTTATCTGCACCAATTTTAGCAATTTGTTCTTTATATTTTTGCACTGCAAAATTTTGTATGTGCAATTGTTCTGCTGTTTCTACACTAGATTTATTCAATACATAGATATTGAGTAAAGTTTGATAATGCCGCAGTAATGTATTTAATATTGCTATACTCTCTACTCCCTTTTGTTGCATATCATTTTGAATTCTAAAGTATTCTTGCTGTTTTTGTAAAGCTAATGCATTACTTAATTCATATATTTTAAAGTCTTGCTCTGGCATAACCATATCTTGCACATTTTGTAATGTTATACATCCTCCTGTATTGACATATGCTATCAATTTTAATAGTTCATTTTCAATACGCAGCATATCTTTTAAGGTATACGCAACTAAACAATCTGCTGCTTGTGCTTCAATTGCAACAGAATGATTCGTACATATTCTTGCAATTAGTTTTAAAATATCTGTTTTTTGCAATTTATTACAAGCAACATACTGCACATTCGCTTGTTTTTCCAACTTAACTTTCATGTTCTCTTTCTTGGATTTGCCCTTTTCATTGCTCTCTTTCTGTTCTTTTTCTTCAAAATTTACAATAACTAAGACCGTACTCTCTAATGGATTCTCAAAATAGAATTTACAATATTTATTAAATTCCTTTGTTGTTGGATGAAAGTTTTTTACAACAAGCAAACGCCTTTTTTCTAAAAATGGTTCCGCTGTGCAAGATAAAATAAACTGCTGTAATTTTTCTGCTTGTAATTCTTCCCCCTCTATCAATATATAATTGACTTCTGGCATAGAAATTAAACTCTTTTTCAATAGTTCCATTCCTTTTTGAAGGGAAAATGCATCATTCCCTTGCAAAAGATATATAGGAGAAATTTTTGTCTTAAGACTTTGCTTCAGTTGAATAAATTCCATAATTTTTCCTTTTCTGTAACAATAGTATTTTTGTATCAATTTGAGCAAGAATATTCTCTGTACCTTCTTCTTGTTTCTTCCCAAAATAAAAGGCATTATCAGAAGATATCAAGTGTACAAGCGCACTATCATAGTCAGTTGCAATTAAAAGATTGACATACGGATAGACAATTGTCTCATAGTTATATACTAGCAATATACTCATACGACTATCATCAAGCTTTATAGCTCCTTTACCTAGCAAGTTACCTTTAAAACTACCAACTGTAAATGTATTATGCATTGTATGCATTTGTATTGTGGGAAAGGCGTTTTGCAGTGTATCTGTCAAAGCATATACATTTTTTACTGGCGCCAATTGATTTACTATCGGTACAGTACTATTAATATAAACAATATCATCACTATATAAGTAGAGTCCATCAATACTATGTACATTTTGTCGCATAAACAGATTGGTTAAAAAAGTTGTACTCAGTTTTGTATTGGTCAATAGATAATTCTTATTCTCTTCTTTCAATAAGACAACTTTGCTATCATAATATTGTGACAAAACAATTTGTATATTTGCTTGTGGAAGTATAGTTTGTAGTAGAAATAGCAGACCTATAGTTGCTAGAAAGGCAACGACTGTAATCATTTTTGCTATTTTAGATAAGTTTACTTTATCACTCATTATAAAAAGTGTTAAAATCCATATCAATATTGCTTCGCTTCCAAAGGAAAACCCACTGAGTAAAAAGACTTTAAAAGAAAACAAAGTAAGCGGTTGCAATATTAGTTTTAATAATTCCATAGGAATAAAAAGCAATATTTTACCGAGAGATAAACAACAAAGTGAAAGTATAGTTGCCAAAAATAGCAAACTAAAAGTGCCACTTAAAATTGGAACAAATACTATATTGACAAAGACGGAAAAGAAACTAATATAACCAAAATAATTGATTAAAAATGGTAAAGTTGCTATCTGTACAGTAGTTGGAATAATAATTGCCTTTAAAAATCTTGTCAGATATTTATTTTTGACTTTACATAGTCGCACAAAATGTGGAGCAATGATTGTAAGTGCAAAAACAGCTACCATGGATAGTTGATATCCTACACTAAATAGATAAATTGGTTTAAACAATAAAAGACAGAGTCCAGAGAGTGCCAGTGTATTTAAAGCATCTTTTTTCTGAAATGTATAACGAGACAATAATGCTAGCATTGCCATAATTGTCGCTCGCAAAGTGGATGCTGAAAAACGACAAATTCCGCTATATAAAAATAAAACAACACCTATACTTATAAATTTTACAAATTTTGGAAAAGGCAATCTTTTAAAAAAGAATTGTAGCAAAGTATACAATATCCCAATATGCAATCCAGAAATAGCAAATATATGTGCAACACCAGCAAAGCGTATATTTTGTAAACTATCTTTTTCTAAAAAATGGTTATCTCCTATCAGCATTGCATATGCAAATCCTGCCACTTCACTATTAAAATTCTCAAACAGTAGCTTATAAATTCTTGCACGTAAAAAGATAAAAAAGTTAAAAGTTGTATGCGGCAATATTTCAATTTGACTGGCCTTTACTGTTGTATAATACTGAATATTTTCAATAAAGTTTGTTAGATTTTCATTTATATTTGTAAATTGATATTTTTCCAAATTTGCAGTAAATGCAATTGTACTTCCTATATTGCAATCTATAACTCCACTAACACTTACTTGAATATAGGCATTTTTTAAATATCCACTAGAATTACTCTTCATCTCTTCACTTTTAACAAGCAATGTTTTATGAAATGACGAATGAGATGCAATTTCTACCACTTTACCACGAACAGATATTGATTCTGATAGATTGACTTCGCTATTATATTGCTTGGCTTGTGTAGTAAATTGTATAATACAGACATTTATTACAAATAAACTTAGGAAAGCAAATAGAATAAAAGGAAGTAGAGTCTTATGTTTTACAAGCAAATAGATGGTATATACTATTGTAAAGGCTAAGAAAATAATATTGAGAAAAAGTGCATAAATACCAAAATAGCAGACTGCTATAGAACTTAAAATTGCTAGCATAAAAAGCACAACTGGCAATCTAAAGTTCACAACTTTTAATGGATTCAATTTTGTTATTTTGGTATCTTGCAAATTTTCTTCCATGGTACAATTACAACTACTTTTATTTTACTTCAATTTTACAATTCCCACCCATATATGGTTGTAATACTTTAGGAATATTTATACTACCGTCTCTATTGACATGATTTTCAACATAGGCAATCAGCATTCTGGGAGGAGCAACCACTGTATTATTCAATGTGTGCAAAAATTGGTTGCCATTTTTTGATTTGTAACGAATTCCTAAACGCCTTGCTTGTGCATCTGTTAAGTTAGAACAGCTACCTACTTCAAAATATTTTTTTTGTCTTGGACTCCATGCCTCTACATCAATACTTCTATATTTCAAGTCGCCAAGGTCACCAGAGCAACACTCTAATGTTCTACACGGAATTTCTAAACTTGTGAATAATTCCACAGTATAAGTATACATTTTTTCAAACCACGCATTGCTCTCCTCTGGTCTACAGAGCACAATCATCTCTTGCTTTTCAAATTGATGGATTCTATAAATACCTCTTTCCTCTAAACCATGTGCCCCCTTTTCCTTTCTAAAGCATGGAGAATAGGATGTTATTGTTACTGGTAGTTCTTCTTCCTGTAAAATAGTATTAAAATATCTACCGAGAATGGAATGCTCACTTGTACCAATAAGATACATATCTTCTCCTTCAATTTTATACATCATTGCATCCATTTCTTCAAATGGAAGTACTCCTTTTGCAACTTCGCCTCGCAATAGATAAGGTGGTATACAGTATAAAAAACCTTTATTAATCATAAAATCTCTGGCATAAGATAATATAGCACTATGCAACCTTGCTATATCACCCATCAAATAATAAAATCCTGCTCCTGTTGCCTTTCTTGCAGATTCAAGGTCTATGCCACAAACTTTTTCTAAAATATCTATATGATATGGTAAATCAAATTCCTTTAAGGGCTGTCCTAAAAAGATTTTACGCTCTACATTCTCGCTATCATCTTTGCCAATTGGTACTTCATCTGCAATAAAATTCGGTATAGTTAGCATATCCTTTTTTAACGAAGCATCTACAACATCAAGTTCCTTTTCGTATAATGCTATTTTTGTATTTATATCCTCCACTTTAAGCTTGATGTTATCCACTGCTATATCTATCTCTTGCTTAGATAATTGTCCATTCTTTTGACCTTTTAACTTACCAATTTCTGCACTTAAACTATTGCGTTTTGCTCTTAAAGCGTCAATTTGTCCTTGCAACGCTCTTTTTTTAGAATCTTCTTCTAAAATTCTATCCACAGTTTGTAATTTATGGTCTTGAAATTTCTTTTTAATATTTTCTTTTACTCTCTCAACATCATTTCTTAAAATTTGGATATCTATCATATACAAACAGCTCCTTTTTATCTTGTTTGTATTGTAACATAGTCTACTAAATATTGCAATACATCTGTATTAGTTTTTTAAAAATTACCTAAAAATATTTGTAAAATAAATTAAAATATGCTATACTAAATAATAAGAAAACTTTTTAATGGATTATTATGAAAGAAGAAAAAGAAGTTCTAAATACTATCAACACAAAAGAAAAAATAGATTCAAAACAAAAAACTATTGAAAAAGCTGCTTCTGAAAACAATAAAGATATTGATTTAGATTGCAATAGAAAAGAAAAAATTATTACAACATCAAATACAGATGAGAAAATAAACAATACACAAGAAACACCAAATAAGTTAGATGCAAGTAGTACAAATAATAATTTAGAGCATGCAACTACTAGTCAAAATCTAAATGATACACTCCTACAAGATATGGATAGTACAACTGATGAACTTGATTTTGCCAGTATTCAAAAAAAGTTTAAAAAGAGTAAAAAATTAAATATTCCATCCTCCTCTGAGGTGCCTCGATTTGAACCAAATTTGACAACTGGACTTACAACAACTCAAATCAACATGCGCTATCAACAATATTTATTTAATGATACAAATCACTCATTTTCCAAGACATATACATCAATTATTCTAGGTAATTTAATTACTTTTTTCAATATTTTGTGCATTATGGTTGCCATAGCACTTTTATTTGCACATGCCCCCCTTTCACAGTATCTCTTTGTTGTAATTTTCAGTGCCAATGTCACTTTTGGTATTGTGATTGAAATTCGTGCTAAAAAAAAGCTGGATAAATTGTCCCTGTTAAATGCTCCTTCCGCACAAGTATTGCGCAACCAAACAATGCAGCATATTGCAATAACAAATATCGTTTTAGATGATATTGTCTTTTTAAATTTAGGCAATCAAATTCCGGCAGATTGTATAATTTGTGATGGTACTGTTGAAGTTAATGAATCCTTATTGACCGGTGAATCTATTCCAATAAAAAAGGAAGTTGGTGATTTACTCTATGCTGGTAGTTTTATTTCCAGTGGAACATGTCTTGCACAAGTAGATAAAGTGGGTAAAGAAACTTATTTAAACTCACTCTCTTCTAAAGCAAAAAAATATCAAAAACCAAATTCTCAACTTATCAATTCTACGAAAATCATTATTATGATTATAGGTTTTCTCATTTTACCTATTTCAATATTTATGGGTAGAATTAACTATTTACAATTTAATTCCAATTTGAATTTGACAATTCAAAACACTGTATCCATCATTATTGGTATGATACCTTCTGGGATGCTTTTACTGACTTCCGTTGCTTTAACAATTGGGAATATTCGTTTGCTTACAAAAGAAAAAACTTTATTACAAGACTTGTATTCTTTAGAGATGTTGGCACGCGTAAATGTTTTATGTCTTGATAAAACTGGAACAATTACTGATGGTAAAATGAAAGTAAATGATATTATACAACTTAAAAATCCCACTAACTATCCATTACCAGAAATTATAGCAAATACCTTATATAACTTAAATGATAGCAATCAAACAGCACAAGCTCTTTTTACACATTTTGGACATTCTAATACTTTACATGCAAACAAAATAGTTCCTTTTTCTTCTAAAAGAAAATACTCAGCAGTAACTTTTGAAGAAATAGGTACGATTGCAACTGGAGCTCCAGAATTTTTATCAAAAAATCTACCCAAAAAAATATCGAAAATGATAGAACAATTTGCACAGATGGGACTGAGAATATTACTCGTTGCACACACTTTTGAACCTATACATGACGAGGAATTGCCAGAAATGACTGCTATTGCAATTATATCTATTGCCGATAATATTCGTCCAGATGCTATTGACACGATAAAATGGTTTAAGGAAAATGATGTAGCAATAAAAATTATTTCAGGAGACAATCCCATCACTGTTGCCGAAGTTGCTAAACGCGTAGGCGTAACGAATGCTGATAAATATATTTCTTTAGAAGGACTCAGCGATGAAGAAGTGAGTTCTATAGCATCAAAATATACAGTCTTTGGTAGAGTAACTCCAGAACAAAAAGCTATTTTAGTCAAGAGTATGAAAACAGATGGTAGCACTGTTGCCATGACTGGTGATGGTGTAAATGATATTCTAGCTATGAAAGAATCAGATTGTGCAATTTCAGTAGCATCTGGTTCAGATGCGGCAAAAAATGTTAGCCATATTTTACTTATGGATGATAACTTTGCACATATGCCACAGGTTGTTTTTGAAGGACGGCGTGTTATAAATAATATACAAAACTCTTCATCACTCTACTTAATGAAGACTCTATTTACAACCATATTTGCAGTTATCTCTATTTTGGCACAAACAGCATATCCATTTCAAACAAATAATTTAATGTTACTGGAATTATTTGTTATTGGTATACCTAGTTTCTTTTTATCATTACAACCAAATAAAAATAGAGTGACGGGTGGATTTTTATCAAAAATTATTATGCGAGCTCTTCCCTTTGCACTCCTTTTAGTTCTTTCTGTTGAAAGTGTGTATCTACTAAAATGGATAGCTCCAGAAAACTATAAAGTTTATTTAAATACTCCAGGACAAATTCAGTCTATTCAAGTTTTATGTATTAGCTTAGTTGGTGTTGTAATGCTATTTAGAATTTGTCAACCATTCAACTTACTGCGTGCTTGTATTTTTGTAACAATGTTTATCGCTGTATTATTAGGTATACGCTTTTTACCAAATGTATTTTTTAGTAAAGATTTTAAAGAGCATCCTCTTGACCTTGTGGCATACTTATATGTGGCACTGGTTGTATTTGCTTGTTTCCTACTTTCAAATTTATTTACTTATCTGTTTGAAAAATGGTTATCTAAAAAACGCTCATCTATACAGCGATTATCTGCTAATAATTAAAAAAGAGCTATCTCTAGCTCTTTTTTAATTATCTTTCAAGAAAATAGATATTTTATAATAATTGCAAACGCTACTCATATGACCATTGACTTAAATTACCTATTTCTATCTTTACAAATACAAATTCTAGGCTATAATATATAAACATAAGTTACGAATTTATTTCAGAAAATGAAGTAACACAATGGATATCAAATAATTAGTATAGTCATTTTATTTTAAATAAAATAATACTCAATACTACTACATCTATACTGATTTTTTGTAAGTTTTATATTTAATTCATTTTTACATACTTATTAGATAAAGTATAAGTTTCCTATAAAATAATTACAAATATATATTTAAAAGAAAAAATAAGACAGAATAAACTGTCTTATTTTTTCTTCAATGCAGCAACCTCTTTTACTCTTGAACTTTCATATTATTGTAAAATTAGTTTGATTCGCTTTACAAATTATACAACTTAAAACAACTTTTTAAAATAATCCGCTGATTTTACCATTTTTATCGATATCAATTTGCTCTGCTGCTGGCTCTTTTGGAAGTCCTGGCATAGTCATTATATCACCAGTAAACACAACAATAAAACCTGCACCAGCAGAAACTTTAACCTCTTTTACAGTAAAATCAAAATTCTTAGGAGCTCCTAAGAGACTTGGATTGTCTGAAAAACTATATTGTGTTTTGGCAATACAAATTGGTAAATTCGCAAAACCAAGTTGCGTGAGTTTTTCTATTTCATTTTTTGCTTTTGGCATAAAGACCACTTGCTTTGCACCATATATATTCTTTGCTATACACTCAATTTTTTCAATAATCCCTATATCTAAAGGATATGCAAAATTGAATTTATTTTTATTATTTTGTTCAGTACTTTCACAAATTCTTATGACTTCTTTTGCTATATCTATAGCACCCTTTCCGCCGTTTTCCCAAACAGTTGATAAAAATGCTTTTACATTGAGAGCATTACATGCTTCTATCAACCAATCAATTTCCTTTTGCGTATCACTTTCAAATTTATTGATTGCTACAACAATCGGTAAATGATACACATTTTTTATATTGCTAATATGTCTTTCTAAATTGGCAAAACCTTTTTTTAAAGCTGCAAGATTTTCCAGTTTTAAAGCAACTTTATTTATTCCTCCATGCATTTTTAATGCACGAATTGTTGCCACTAAAATGACAGCTGATGGTATTTTATCTAAAGTTCTGCATTTAATATCAATAAATTTTTCTGCCCCTAAATCTGCTCCAAATCCTGCTTCAGTTACAGTATACTCCGAAAACTGCATTGCCATTTTTGTTGCAAGCACTGAATTACAACCATGTGCTATATTCGCAAATGGACCACCATGCATAAATACCGCTGTTTGTCCTAATGTCTGCACTAAATTTGGTTGAATTGCATCCTTTAAAAGTACTGTAAGTGCTCCTTCTACTTTTAAATCTTTTACTGTAACAGGTTTATTCTCTTTTGTATATGCTACTATAATTTTTGACAAGCGTTCTTTTAAATCCATTATGGATGTTGCTAGACATAAAATTGCCATAATTTCACTAGCTACAGTGATATCATATCCATCTTCTCTTGGTACTCCATGATTCGCACCACCAAGTCCACTAATAATTTTGCGTAATTGACGGTCATTCATATCTACACAGCGTTTCCAAATCACTTTTCTAACATCAATATTACATTGATTCCCCTGTTGAATATGATTGTCTATTATTGCTGCTAATAAATTATTTGCACTACCAATTGCATGAAAATCCCCAGTAAAATGCAAATTGATATCTTCCATTGGAACAACTTGTGCATATCCACCACCAGTTGCTCCTCCTTTTATTCCAAACACCGGTCCTAAAGATGGTTCGCGTAAAGCTAAAATTGTCTTTCTACCTAAAATTGTAAGTGCATCTCCTAAACCAATGGTCGTTGTGGTTTTCCCTTCTCCTGCAGGAGTTGGATTGATTGCTGTTACTAAAATAAGTTTAGCTTGATTTCTATTCTCTTGTTCTAAAATATTTAAATGCACTTTTGCTTTATGCTTTCCATATTTTTCTAAATATTGACTATCTATGCCTGCTTTATTTGCTATTCTCTCAATATCTATGATATTATATTCTTGTGCAATTTCTATATCTGTTTTCATTATGTTTCCTCTATGCAAAAATTTTTATGCAAGCTTGCACTATTTAAAATATTCTACACCTGCTTCAAAAATTTTCATGTCAAATTTTCCTATACAATTTTTATACAAACCATATCCTATTCTTTCGCTATGACCCATTTTACCAAATACTCTACCATCTGGTGATGTCAATCCTTCAATGGCAAAATTAGAACCATTAGGATTAAAGAAAATATCATTGCTTGGTAGCCCTTCTAAATTGACATATTGCGTTGTTATCTGTCCATTTTTTGCTAATTCCAAAAGTGTATTTTGAGATGCAATCACTCTTCCCTCTCCATGTGAGATTGGCACACTATATATTTCTCCAACTTTTGTTTTTGAAAACCATGGAGATTTATTAGAGGCAACACGCAAATGTACCATTTTAGATTGATGGCGTTGTATAGTATTATAAGTTAGGGTAGGCGCCTCTATATTTGGTTCCATAATTTTACCATAAGGTATTAGTCCTAACTTGATAAGTGCTTGAAATCCATTACAAATACCACCAATTAGTCCATCTCTTTTCTCGAGTAAATTTTCTATTGCCTCCTGCATTTGTGGATTTCTAAAAAAAGCAGCAATCAATTTTGCAGAACCATCTGGTTCATCTGCCCCAGAAAACCCTCCTGGTATAAATAAAATTTGACTCTCTTTTAATGCAGTTGCAAATCTTTCAATGGATTTGGTTATATCTCTTGGCGACTGATTGTTAATAACAAAAATATTTGTATTTGCTCCTGCCATATCAAATCTTCTCGCAACATCATATTCACAGTTCGTACCAAAAAAAACAGGAATCAAAACTTTTGGGTTATTATGTTTTCCACACGGTTTTGCATACTTTACTGCTGTATAGGAAAGTAATGGAGCTTTCTCATCATTCTCAACTTTATGATTATATATAGATTGCAATTTATTTTCATAATCTTGCAACAATTCTTCCAATTGCAATTTTTCATTTTTATAACAAATACTTGCAGATTCTATTGTTCTACCTAAAAGAATAGCATTCTCTACAGCAAATGCATTGGAAGGATATATTTCTATAATAAAAGAACCATATCCATATGCAAACATCTCTTTTAAGCTAATATTCTCTTGATAAACAAATCCTATTTTATTCCCTATAGACATTTTAAATATTGCCTCTGCTATTCCTCCATAACCCAATGTATAAGCAGAACGGATAACTTTTTTCGCAACTAGATTATTCATTAACTTAAAAATTTTCTTTAAAGAAGATGTGGATGGTAATCCATTGTCCTTATATTCTGGTTGTAAAAGAAAGACCAAATTATTACCCTCTTTAAACTCTGGTGAAATTATGTCTTCTATATTTTGTGTCGTAACTGCTATGGATAAAAGTGTTGGTGGTACTGTCAAATTTTCAAATGTACCACTCATGGAATCTTTACCACCAATTGCTGCAACTTCAAGCTCTTTTTGTGCTAAAAATGCACCAAGCATAGCAGACAACGGTTTTCCCCATTTTTCTGCATCTTGCCCTAACTTTTCAAAATACTCCTGAAAAGTTAGATAAATATTCTTAAAACTTGCTCCTGTTGCAATGAGTTTTGCAATAGATTCTACAACTGCTAAATAAGCTCCTACAAATTGATTTTTTTCAAAAATATATGGATTATATCCCCAAGACATTAAAGAGCAAGTTTTTGTTTCTCCATGATATACGGGAATTTTATGTACCATTGCTTGTATTGGAGTAAGTTGATATTTCCCTCCAAATGGCATTAAAACTGTATTTGCTCCAATTGTAGAATCAAATCTTTCCACTAGACCTTTTTTAGAACAAATATTGATATCACGCACTAAATCATAGTATAAACTTTTAAAAGTGCCTAGTATAGGTTTAGCATATTTTTGCTGTTTAGCTACCTTGATTTGAATATGTTTTTGTGCACCATTGGAATTTAAAAACGCTCTTGTTAAATTTACAATAGTTTTTCCCTTCCATTTCATTACAAGTCTTTTTTCTTCTGTTACAACAGCTACTGGTGTTGCCTCTAAATTTTCAGCATAGGCAAGTGCAATAAATTGTGCAACATCTTCTTTTGCTATAACAATTGCCATTCTCTCTTGTGATTCACTTATAGCAAGTTCTAACCCATTTAAACCTTGATATTTTTTAGGAATACTATCTAAATCAATTTCTAGACCATCTGCCAACTCACCAATAGCAACAGCTACACCTCCAGCTCCAAAATCATTACATCTTTTAATTAACCTAGTAATTTGTTGATTTCGAAATAAGCGTTGTATTTTGCGTTCTTCCGGGGCATTCCCTTTTTGTACTTCTGCCCCACACGCATCTAAAGAAGCTAATGTATGTGATTTTGAAGAACCAGTTGCTCCACCACAACCATCTCTACCCGTTTTTCCGCCTAAGAGCATAACAACATCTGTTGGCTTGGGTCGTTCACGCACAACATTCTTTACAGGTGCAGCAGCTAAAACAGCTCCTAGTTCTAAATGTTTTGCAACAAATCCCTCATGATAAATTTCATCCACCATACCAGTTGCAACTCCAATTTGATTGCCATAAGAACTATTGCCATTTGCAGCTGTTATAGCAATTTTTCTCTGTGGTAATTTTCCCTTTATCGTCTCTCCTATTGGTATGAGTGGATTGCCACATCCAGAGATTCTCATCGCACTATATACATATGCTCTACCAGATAATGGGTCCCGAATTGCACCACCAATACAGGTAGCCGCTCCTCCAAAAGGTTCAATTTCTGTCGGATGATTATGTGTTTCATTTTTAAAAAGTAATAACCAATCCTCTTTTTTTCCTTCAATATCTACCTTTATTTTTACAGTACAAGCATTTACTTCATCTGATTCATCTAATTGACTTAGCTTACCATTTTGCCTTAGATATTTACATACTATAGTCGCCATATCCATAAGGCTAATAGATTTTTGAATGTGAAGCTCTTGCCGCATTTTTAAATATTCTTCATAAGTATCTTGCAACAATGTGTCTTCAAAAGTAACAGAATCAATTGCTGTTAAAAAAGTAGTATGTCTACAATGGTCAGACCAATATGTATCAATTATCTTTATCTCGGCAAATGTCGGTTCTCTATTTTCCTGTTGAAAATAGCTTTGACAAAATTGTAAATCAGATATATCCATTGCCAAATTATGCCTTTCTAAAAAAGCAACCTGTTCCTTTTCTGCTAGTTTTGTAAAATTTTCTATGCTGTCAATCTCTGCCGGTGCAGTATACACTTGTTGCAATGTTTCATATTCTTTTAGACTCGTTTCCATGCACTCTATGGGATTTATAATATAATTTTTTATTAAATGAATTTCATTTGCCGATAAATTTCCATATAATTTATAAATTTTTGCGGTCTTTACCAAGGGTAACTCTTTTTGCGAGATGAGTTGTATACATTCTGCAGTCGAGTGTGCGCGTTGATTAAATTGTCCAGGCAAGCTTTCAACTGCAAAAATAGCATCACAATCATAGCTAAGTTGTTCAAAAACATCATCCACTTGTGGCTCCGAAAAGACAATGTTTTTTGCATAGTCGAATATACTTTTATCAATATTTTCTATATCATAACGATTTATAATTTTTAAGTTTGTTAAATTTTCAATTTGTAAAAGTTGGACAATTTCATCTTTTAAAGAATTTGCTTCTTGTGCAAATTCTTCTTTTTTTTGCACATAAATTCTATAAACCATACTTACCCCTCCAAATTGAGTGCTTTTTTGCCTATATCTTTACGATAATATTTCTCTTTAAAGTTTATTTTTGCAACTATTTCATAACTTTTTTCTATTGCCTCTTGCAGATTATCTGCAACTGCAATAACGCCTAAAACTCTACCACCATTGGTTACAAGTTTACCTTCTTGTTCTTTTACCCCAGCAAAATATATATTCTCTTCCACTTCCTGCGGTATATCTATTTCATATCCAACTTGATATTTTTGAGGATATCCTTTAGATGCCATTATAACACAGCAAGCATGTTGTTTAGAAAACTCAATTGTACAATTTTCTAAAGTACCATTTGCAGTATGCAATAATAATGCAAGCAAATCACTCTTCAATAGAGGAAGAATAACTTGTGTTTCAGGGTCACCAAAACGACAATTATACTCAATGACCTTCGGCCCATTTTTTGTTATCATTAAACCAAAGTATAAACAACCTTTGAATCTTCTACCCTCTTGTAACATTGCATCTACTGTTGGTTGAAAAATATGTTGCATACAATATTCTGCAATCTCTTCTGTATAATAGGGATTTGGTGCAATAGTCCCCATTCCGCCAGTATTTAATCCTGCATCACCATCTAATGCCCTTTTAAAATCCATAGAAGAAATCATTGGCAAAATGGTCTTTCCATCTGTAAATGTCAATACTGATACCTCTTGTCCAGATAAAAACTCTTCAATAACAATCTTGCATCCACTTTCTCCAAAAATTTTATCTTGCATCATCTCTACAATGGCAGTATTTGCCTCTTGTTTGCTCTTCGCAATGATTACACCT
The DNA here is from genome assembly GCA_910586945.1 of uncultured Christensenellaceae bacterium. GTDB lineage: Bacteria > Bacillota > Clostridia > Christensenellales > Borkfalkiaceae > MGBC143601. The sequence goes on along the minus strand of CAJULO010000003.1, from coordinate 12,409 downwards.
TTACCTAAAGCAAGTCCATCTGCTTTGAGAACAATTGGAAAGGTATCTAATTGTGTAATATATTCTAACGCCTTTTCAATCTCAGTAAATGTAGCAAATTTTGCCGTTGGAATTCCATATTTTTGCATTAAATTTTTTGCAAAAATTTTACTACCTTCTAGTATTGCTGCATTCTGTATAGGTCCAAAACAACAAATCCCTGCACTCTCTAATCTATCTACCATACCTTGTACAAGTGGATTATCTGGAGTTACAATGGCAAAATCAATTTTAGCATTTAAAGCAAATGCTACCACATTTTCTAAATTTGTAATATCTATATCAACACATATCGCTTCTTTAGCCATACCAATATTGCCTGGTACAACATATATCTTTGTACTTTGTTTACTCTCTTTTATCTTTTTTATAATAGCATGTTCTCTTCCGCCACTTCCAATGACCATTATATTCATACTCTTCTCCTACGGTTTAGTGATGAAACAAACGCAAATTTGTAAAGATTAAAGTAACATTATGTCTATTACAAGCAGCAATAATTTCTGCATCACGAATAGAGCCACCAGATTCTGCAATATAGCTTACACCGCTTTGTACAGCACGCTCAATATTATCTGCAAAAGGAAAAAATGCATCGCTCCCCAAACTCACACCGCGTATTTTTGATAAATACTCTTTTTGTTCTATACTTGTAAACTCTTCTGGTTTTTTCAAAAAGAATTTTTGCCAATAATTCTCTTGCAACAGATTGCTCTCATTTGCAATATATCTATCCACTATATTATCTTTTTCTGGTCTACTGATGTGCTCTAAAAATGGTAAATTTAAAACTTTTTGATGTTGTCTTAAATGCCAAATATCTGCTTTATTTCCTGCAAGTCGTGTACAATGAATTCTAGATTGTTGTCCTGCTCCAACTCCGATTGCTTGCCCATTTTTGGCATAACAAATAGAGTTTGATTGTGTGTATTTTAAGGTTATAAGTGCAATAATTAAATCTAATTTTGCTTCTTCTGGTAAATTTTTATTTTCAGTGACAATATTCTTGCATATATTTTTATCAATTTGGACGTTGTTTCTATTTTGTTGAAAAGTGATGCCAAAAACTTCCCGTCTTTCAAGTTCTTGCGGAATATAATCTTTATCTATTTGCAATACATTATAACAGCCTTTTCTTTTCTCTTTTAAAATACGCAGTGCCTCTTCTGTATATGCTGGAGCTATAACTCCGTCTGATACTTCTCTCGCAATAATTTTAGCTGTAATCTCATCACAGGTATCACTCAATGCAATAAAATCACCAAAGGAACATAATCTATCTGCCCCTCTCGCCTTAGCATATGCAAGTGCTTGCGGAGAACTATCTAAATCAATTATGTCATCTACAAAATATGCTCTTTTTAAATCTGTAGAAATATTCGTTGCAATAGCTGCCGATGTTGGACTTAAATGTTTAAAGGAAGTTGCAGCTGGATATCCTGTCGCTCTTTTTAATTCTTGCACTAATTGCCATCCATTTAAAGCGTCTAATAAATTTATATATCCTACATTACCATTTAAAATTGTGATAGGTAATTCACTATTATCATGCATATAAATTTTTGCGGCAAATTGATTGGGATTACATCCATATTTTAATTGTAATTCTTTCATACACATTCTCCATTAAATTTTTAACTGGCATTGAATCTCTGTATCAAGTTTACTATAAACTGGTTCTGCTATTTGTTGTACAAACTCCTCAACCTGTCTAACACTTCTACCTATATATAAATTGGGATTTAAAATTTCATTTATTTCCTCAACCGTTAAATGAAAATCTTTATCTGCAAGAATTTTTTCAATTAAATTATGTGTACCACCTTCCATCTTGACTTTTCTTGTAGAAGCATGCGAGTATGTACGCAATTTTTCATGTAATTCTTGCCGATTGCCTCCTTTTTTCACAGCTCTCATCATAATATTTTCAGTTGCCATAAAAGGTAATTTTTCCATAATGCGTCGATTGATGACTTGTTTATAAACAACAAGATTGGAACTTACATTGATATAAATATTTAAAATAGAATCCACTGCTAAAAAGCTTTCAGCAATAGATATTCTTTTATTGGCAGAATCATCTAATGTTCTTTCAAACCATTGTGATGCCGCTGTAAATGCAGGATTTAAAGCATTTACAATAACAAATCTAGCTAAAGCAGTTATGCGTTCGCAGCGCATAGGATTTCTTTTATATGGCATTGCTGAAGACCCAATTTGATTTTCTGCAAATGGCTCTTCCATCTCTTCAAATGCTTGCAAAATACGAAGGTCGTTTGCAAATTTATAGGCACTTTGTGCAAATCCAGATAAAATTGCAAGAAAATATGCATCTACCTTTCTAGAATATGTCTGTCCAGATACTGGCACACAACCTGTAAATCCCATCTCTTTTGCAATAAGTCGCTCTAATTCTTTTACCTTTTCTTCATCATTTTCAAAAAGCTCCATGAAACTCGCCTGTGTGCCAGTTGTGCCTTTTGAACCTAATAGCAACAATTTATCTACTCTATCTTCCAACTCTTCTATATCTTGTACTAGGTCATATATCCAGAGTGTTGCTCTTTTTCCAACAGTTGAGATTTGTGCTGGTTGTAAATGTGTGTATGATAAACATGCTAAATCTTTATATTTTAATGCAAATTGTGATAAATTTTTTACCACTTGTCTTGCTTTCTTTAAAATAATTTGTGATGCTTCTCTGAGTATAATAATATCAGTGTTATCCCCAACATAACAAGATGTAGCACCTAAATGGATAATTGCTTCCGCTTTTGGACACTGTTTGCCATATGCATAAATATGACTCATTACATCATGACGCACTTCTGCTTCTCGTGCAATAGCAACATCATAATTTATATTATACAAATTTTTTTCAAGTTCATCAATTTGTTCATCTGTAATTTGAAGTCCAAGTTGTTTTTCTGCTTTTGCTAATGCAAGCCATAATTTTCGCCATGTAGTAAATTTAAAGTTTTCACTAAAAATCTTTTGCATCTCCGTGCTTGCATATCTTGTAGAAAATGGTGAAATATAGCTATCTCTCATCTCTTTCATATTCTTCCTTAACTCTTTTTATTTATAATTCTATGCTCAATTTCTTTGCTTTTTAAATCAATATAATAAACTGCAAGTGCAATTTTATATGTACTATCTAAATTTTTCCAAATGCTATTTGTAAAGCTATCAATATCATCAATACTCGCAACCTGTTTTGGTTCTCCAATAAAAGATGGTATTGGATTGCCATCCCCACTATAGGTATGTATAAAATGTCCTATCCCATTGCAAGATTCATAACAAAATATTTGCCTTGTACATGCTCTTCCTAAACCATCACTATTCTTTAAAATACTTAGTTTATAAGTAAAAGTATCTGTAGCAAAATCAATTAAACCACTAATTCTTGGAGTATAATTCGGTTTATCTGGTTCAAAGGTGCGTGTATTTAATGCCTCTTCCAAAGTTTTCCCCTTACTTATATAGTCACAAATTGTCTCTGTTTGGTCACCATTTGTCACAATAATATGCTGTTTTAGTATACGCATAGGTGAATATAGAATGAGTGATGTATCTTCTATCTTACTTTCATCAAACAACATAATATCGAGTCCATCTCTACTCTTAACAAAAATACGATTTTGACTATTTTGACTACGACCGGATATAAAATAAGCCACAACTGCCTTTTGTGTAGTTGGTGTTTTGCCAATAAAAATCCCACGACCTAAATATCTCTGTGCTTTTAAACAGTTTTCAATCTTATTAAATTGATTTTCAATCATCTTGCTTTTCCTTTTTCAGTTCTTGTGCCACAAGAGTAACTGCTTTAGGTAAAATAACCCATTCTGCCTCTTCCAGTACTCTTTTTTGCAAACTTTCCGGAGTATCTAACGGTTGCACCATAACGGATTTTTGTAAAATAATTTTTCCTCCGTCAATAATTTCATTTACATAATGTACAGTTGCACCAGTAATTTGTACCCCATATTTTAACACTGCTTGATGTACTTTTATACCATAATATCCATTGCCACAAAATGAGGGAATCAGTGATGGATGTATGTTGATAATTCTATTTGGAAACATTTGTATAAATTGGGGACTTAAAATAGACATAAATCCAGCAAGAACAATCAAGTCAATTTTATACTCTAAAAGTAGATTTTGCATTGCTTCTTCATATTTCAAGCTCGTTTTATATGCCTTTCTAGAGATAACAAAATGCATAATATTATGTTCTGCGGCACGCTTTAGTGCATAGGCATTTGGATTATTTGCAATAACAAGTGCAAGCTGACAATTTTCTAATTTTCCATTTTTTTCTGCGTCAATCAATGCCTGTAAATTTGTTCCATTCCCAGAGACTAAAACGGCAATTTTGGTTAACATAGTATCACGCTTTCATCAGAGGCAACAATCTCTCCAAGAATAGTTGCTTCTTCTCCATATGATTTTAACAGTTCCAACGCCTTATCTGCATTTTCTTTTGCAACTATAATTGTCATTCCTAGTCCCATATTAAATGTATTGTACATATCTCGTTCAGGAATCTTTCCATACTTCGCAATAAGTTGAAAAATTGGCAATTGTTTGATTCTCTTTTTCTCAATTTTTGCTGCAACACCAAGCGGTATACTTCGTGGAATATTTTCATAGAGTCCGCCACCTGTTATATGGGATATTCCTTTAATTGCAACTTCATTATATAACTTTAAAATGGATTGCACATAAATTTTTGTTGGTGTTAGCAGCACTTCTCCTAAAGTCTGTCCACTAAACTCGGCAAAAGTTTTATGCAAATCTCCTTTCTCTACATTGAATATTTTACGCACAAGTGAAAATCCATTGGAATGTACACCGCTAGATGCAAGTCCAATCACGATATCTCCCACTGCTACTTTTTTATTTTCTATCATCCTATCCTTATCAATAACCCCTACAGAAAAACCTGCTAAATCATATTCATCTTCCGCATAAAACCCTGGCATTTCTGCTGTTTCCCCTCCAATCAATTGACAACTAGCAGAGACACAACCATCTGCAATTCCCTTCACAATTTGTGCAACTTTTTCCGGAATATTTTTTCCAAGTGCTATATAATCTAAAAAAAACAGAGGCTTTGCACCACAACAAATAATATCATTGACACACATTGCCACACAGTCTATTCCTATAGTGTCATGCTTATCTAATAAAAAAGCAATTTTTAATTTTGTTCCTACGCCATCGGTACCTGCCACTAAAATAGGATTTTTAATTTCTCCAAGTTGCAGTGGAAAAAGTCCACCAAATCCACCTATTTCATTGATAGAACCGTTGATATTTGTTTTATGAATATGTTGTTGCATTAATGCAACAGCTTTATATCCTGCAGTGATATCTACTCCTGCTTTTTTGTAACTATCACTATAACTTTTCATAGTACGCCTTCTTTTTGGAATTTATTTTACTTTCAAATTTATTTTTATCTCTATTTTGTGGTAGTATGGTAGGATATTCTCCTCCAAAGCAAGCACAACAATATCCTTTATTTACCTCGGTATTGAGCATCTTTGCAAGACAGTCATGACTTAAAAATGCTAAGCTATCCAATCCTAAAATCTTCTCAATTTCCTTTATGGAATATTTTGCTGCAATTAGCCCTTCTTTTATGTCAATATCAACACCATAGTAGCAGGAATTGATAATTGGAGGAGCAGATACACGCATATGTATTTCTTTTGCACCTGCATTTCTTAAGAGTTGTATTATTTTTAATGATGTTGTCCCTCGTACAATAGAATCATCTATTAAAACAAGTCTTTTCCCCTTTACAACTGCACTGATAGGATTGAGTTTTAATCTGACTTTATTTTCTCTCTCTTTTTGTCCTGCAGAGATAAAAGTTCTTGCAACATATCTGTTTTTTATGAATCCAATATTGTATGGAATACCAGACTCTTCAGCGTAACCTAGTGCAGCATCTATACCTGAGTCTGGTACAGCAATGACAATATCTGCATTCACAGGAAAGTGTTTTGCCAAACATTGCCCTGCTGTTCTTCTAGCTTCATATACACTGCGTCCATTTATAATGGAGTCTCCACGCGAAAAATAAATGTATTCGAAGGCACAAATTTTTGATGGTGCTAAATTACAATTATCTGTTATGCTATGTATACCTTGTTCGTCAAATACCACGATTTCACCTGGTGATACATCTCTAATAAATTTCGCTCCCACAACATCTAATGCACAACTTTCTGAAGCTACAATATATCTACCATCTTCTGTTTTTCCAAAAGATAATGGTCTAAAACCATGCATATCTCGTACGACTATCAATTTATTTTCTGCAATAACACTTAAAGAATAAGCACCCTGTATTATGTGCATTGTTTTTTGAATCGCTTCCTCTATAGAGTCTGATTTTAAGCGTTCTCTTATTATAATATGAGAAATCACTTCCGTATCACTTGTGGTAGAAAAAATTGCTCCCTCTTCTTCAAGTTCCTTTCTCAACTCATAGGCATTGACTAAATTACCGTTATGTACAAGTGCTAAACTTCTGGTTAGATTATTGACTACAATGGGTTGTGCATTTATTCTGTCATTGCTGCCTGTCGTACAGTAACGAACATGGCCAATTGCTATTTTTCCCTCTCCAAGAGTCGATATTCTTTCTGGTATAAAAACTTCATGGACAAGTCCAATATCTTTAAAATATGTAATTATATTGTTATCACTAACTGCAATACCACAGCTTTCCTGTCCTCTATGCTGCAAGGCATATAAACCATAGTATGTTGTCTGTGCAACATCTGTATCTATAGGACTATATATACCAAAAATACCACATTCTTCATTTATGTTACGCATATACTACTCCATATTCCATTTTAAATTACAATATCTATTTTATTGTCCAAACACTCTTTTTAAAACTTCTTCATATGCTTCACTTACATCTCCTAGATTTCTTCTAAATCTATCTTTATCTAATTTTTCTTTTGTCTTAGCATCCCAAAAACGACAAGTATCTGGAGAAATTTCATCTGCTAATAGAATTTGACCTTTACAATCTTTACCAAATTCCAATTTAAAATCAACCAGTTCTAAATTGCATTTTTCTAAATATTCTATCAAAATTTTATTGATTTTAAAAGCATATTCGGCAATATATGCAAGTTCTTCTCGCGTTGCAAACTGCATGGCGTAAATATGATATTCATTGACCATGGGGTCACCTAACGCGTCATTTTTATAACAATATTCTAAGACAGGTGTGGACATTTTTACACCTTCTTCTAATCCCAATCTACTTGCTAGAGAACCTGCTGCTATATTTCTTACAATAACTTCTAAAGGAATGATATTCACTTTTTTCACAACGGTCTCAGTAGCATTCAACTCTTGTACAAAATGTGTTGGTATTCCATTTTTTTCTAAAAGTTGCATAAAATGATTGGTTACGCGGTTATTGATACTTCCTTTCCCTTGAATTTGCCCTTTTTTTTGTCCATTAAATGCTGTTGCATCATCTTTATAGGAGACAATACAATATTCCTCATTTTCAGTTGCAAAAACCTTTTTTGCCTTTCCTTCATAAAGTTGTACTTTTTTATGCATACTAAACTCCTTATTTGTTATATTTATTTGTAATGAGTGTATCTTTTTCTAAAATTTTTAGTCTATTTTCCTTTCGAGTCCCTTCTAACTTTTCTAATAAAGTAGAATCAAAAATTGCAAGTATTTCAATTGCTAATAATGCCGCATTTTCGGCGCCATCAATTGCCACTGTTGCTACTGGTATACCGCTCGGCATTTGCACCGTTGAAAGTAAAGCATCCAGTCCATCTAAAGCACTAGATTTGATTGGAAGACCAATGACAGGTAATGTTGTATTTGCAGCAATTGCTCCAGCTAAATGCGCTGCTTTACCAGCAGCAGCAATAATGACTCCAATATTATTTTTTCTAGCGTTACTTGCAAAATCCTTTGCTTCATCAGGTGTTCTATGCGCAGAGTAGATATGAACCACAAATGGTACTTGATAACTTTGTAATAGAGCAATAGCTTTTTCAAGAATTGGTAAATCGCTATCACTTCCCATAACAATGGCAACTTTTTTCATAGACTTCTCCTTAAAATTGAAAAGGGCAGTTTTATTGCATAATAAAACTGCCCAGACGGTCGACAATACTTGTTTTTGCTTCCCTGTGGTTACCCACTTACCCGTCAGTTACAAAAACATTTATTAAGTTATAGAAAGTATAACATATTTTATCAAAATTTGTCAAGAATTTTTCTAATAAAAATAGAATTATCTATAACAATACATACATTGATTATACCATAGCATAGCAAAGTACTATTCTAATTGTTGCAATAAAAATGGATTGATATTTTTACTATCAATCCATTCTCTTTGGTGTAGAGAATGTTTACATAAACAAACCTCGTCCTCATGCTTTTCAATTTCTTCAATTTCATTTATATCAATCTCTTTGGTGTTATTACCATAATGATTGTAAATAATAATTATTTTATCATCATAAGCAATAACTTTATGTACAAAATATGTAACTAAATTTTTGCGGTCTTGTTCACTATTTGAAAAATTGATAAATTGCCGCATCCAATGTTCAACCATCTCTTTTGTAATAAAATGTTCTGCAGTATATTCTGCCATTTCCAATTTTTCTTGCAATGATTCTTTTTTTGCTTCTAAAGTTTGTAGTTCTTCTTTAGTACTATTTGTATAAATTCCTTGTTTTATTGCATCTATTAAGTTTTTAATTTGCATATTTGTCTGATTCAACTCTTGTTTAATAATATCTACAACTTTTTGCTCACGGTTATTTTCTTGTAGTTGAATGATTTGTGTAGATATTTTCTGAATTGTTGTAGGTGTCAAAATATAATTGATAGTGGCATTTATTACTAAATCTTCTATCCACAATTTTTTTATAGTTTTCTTATGGCAACCTTTAGAGCCTTTACGATTAGAACATTTATAATAATTATGTATTGTCCCAGTATGACTAGTGCCACTTTCTCCATTCATGTGTGATTTGCAATATCCACAAAATAATTTACCACTTAGTAAATAATCAGTTTTTGCTTTTGCTCTCGCTGGTCTATACTTATTATTTTCAATTAACTTTTGTACCATATCAAATTTTTCCTTTTCTATAATTGGTGGATAGTAATTGGTATATGAATAATTTCCATAATTAAATATACCAATATATTTTTTATTTTTCAACATCCACATAATTGTATTATGTGAAAATGGGTTGCCTTTATTATTATAAATACCTTGCTCTTTTAAGAGAAGAGCAATATCAATGGTACTCTCACCACTTAGATATAAATCAAAAATCATCTGCACAACTTCTGCTTGTTGTTTATCTTTTAGAATTTTTTTATTCTCGACTTTATAACCATATAAATATTTACCGCCAAGAAAAGTACCCTTTTGTAAACTTTCAAATTGACCACGCTTTACTTTTTTAGAAAGCTCTCGAGAAAAATATTTTGCAACTGCAACAAGAATACCCTCTGTTAGAATACCTCCTAAATTCTCACTTCCATCCGCATTAACACCAATAGATTCTGTCGCAGACAATAAGTTTACACCATTTGTCAAAAGTGTTTTTTTGTCTATGTTGTAGTCAATATCATTTCTTGAAAATCTATCAACTGCATAAACAATTACAAAATCAAATTTGTGAAAAGAACTATCAAATAACATTTGTTGAAAAGCTGGACGATTATTATTAGTCGCTGTCTTTGCTCTATCTACATATTCGTTTACAATAAGTAAATTATTTGTTTCTGCAAATTCACGACATCTTCGTATTTGCCCCTCAATAGATTGTTCTGTTTGTCCATTACTAGAATATCTTGCATAAATTACTGCTTTTTTCATTATAAATACTTCTCTTGTATTGTGTTTAATTTATTTTATCTTATCATTCTTGTGTTTTTTTGTCAATTTTTCAAATAAAAATTTTCCATATATTGACAATTTTTTGCATATTTGCTATTGTTAATTATATGTATTTATAAATAGTTAAATAAAAATCTTAATAAGGAGTCTATATATGAATAATGAAGAGCGAAAAATATTCTGGGATACTCTAAACAATTTAGATGGAATAGATAAGGAAAATGATTTTATAAAAATAAAAACTTCAATTCACTATCCAGAAGAGCTATGTAAATTTAAAAAAGTTAATGATTATTCACTTCTTGGACTGCAAACAAATCAACTATATATTCCTTCTACTATCCAGTATGATGACCCTTTTGACACTTATTTATATTTTGACCATAAAGCATTAAAAGATAAGATAAACTCTCATTTTATAAATAAAACAGAACCAATATTTAACATCTTCTGTGATAATTATAACATCTCTGCTACAGCAGAAAATCGTCAACAAGCTTATTATAATATTGACCAAAATATAGAACTAGTGCTGCAAGAAATAATAAATTCAAGTAAACAAATTCGTTCAATAATTCAACGGACAGCAAAATCAATATCTTTTACAGAAGACTTTAAAAATGAAACTTTATGGCTCAAATATGCAGATAGTCATAAAGGCTTTTGTTTAGTATATGATTTAACAGAACAAGATAATATTAAAAATTCTATATTTCCTATTTATTATGCTTCTACACCATATGATGCTACTGATTCTGCAATTAATTTTTTACTTAAAATATTATATTATCATATTAAATTTACTCTAAATATAAACAGTGCTGATATAAACTCAGAGCTTGCTAACCTCGATAGCAAGCTTACCTATTTTAAGTATAAAATTTCTTTAATCAAAAAAGAATGTCATCATTATGACCAAGAATGGAGATATCTACCTTCTAATCCAAATGAAGAGTATTTAGAATGGCAACCTAGTAAAATAATTTTAGGACTACGAACTCCTAAGCATCATATTGAACTAATTAAAAATTCTGCAAAAATTGCTGGCATTCAAAATATTTACCAAGTTTATATAAATTTACAAGACGAACTTGATATTCTACCTGTAAATTTTTAATATATTGTAAAAAGAGAGTAGCCAAATTGCTACTCTCTTTTTTATTGTTTAAGCTCTGTTTCAATTTCTTTTTGTACTTGCTCAGCTAATTTATCAAAATAATCTGGTTCTTGGCTTTTATAATATTTATCTACTGTTATACTTGCAAACATTTCACCATATGTAAATTCAATATCTTCTGTACTGGTTAAATTCCTTTCTTTTATAATTTTCTTTATTCTTTTTAATTCAAAAGCAATTTCTTCTTCCGTATACTCAAACTCTTCTCTTAACCCTTGTACAAACTCTTCTTCATTCATTGCCTCTGGACAACAAAACATTATCTTATCTCCTTTTCAATAATTTTTCCTATCTCAACTGCTATCTTTCTCGGATTTGGATTGTTGCAATATTCTGCCCAACCCTCTGCTATAAACTCTCCTATTTTGTTCTCTTCAATGGCATATCTTGATAACCCTTGCTCTATTTCTTGTCTACTATATTTATGGAATAATTCCCGCATTTCAATATTTGATTTTAGTTGCAAAACATTATCAATTACATGTGCTACCTCATGGTCAAATACTGACGCTATAGTGTCGCACCCAATAGGATGATATCCGCTTTGTACACATTGTTTTAAACTGTTTTTAAAACTCTCTTTATCTTTACCCTTTTGTTCATTTACAAACACGCCATTATACTTCTCTAAAATTATATTTACTGTAGGATTGCTTGAGGCATATTTTCGTGCTTGTGCTATCTCATATTGAGATACACTCGGCAGTCTTGCACTTTTTTTTGCCATTTTTGTATACCAATCTGAAGTACTATTAGGATATAATCTACGATACTCTTGCTCATAGTATTGCGTCAATTCTGCCTTCAATGCCTTATTAACTTTTTGAGCATTCCCTACCATTTTTAATTCATCCTTTATAGCTGGACATATGTCTATACCTCTTTTAAAAGCAGCATTCATTTCATTGGCTACTTCAATATCTATCCCTTTATAGTTTGCTACAATGCCTAAAGTATCTTTTGCAAGTGTTTCTGCTTCTTCAATAGTTGTTGCAAGCTGAATACTATCTTGTAGTTGCTCTTTTATTATAGCAACATCTTTAACTTGTGTCAAATTATGCCCTTTTATCTCTTTATTCTCAGTCAATATTCTATCTAATGCTTTCTCTTCTTTGCTTCCATATATTTTCTCTTTTTTGTCAACAGCAATACCCATTTGTGCTAGCTTTTCTTTTTCTGCTTCTGTTCCTGCTCCCTCTGTAAATTTACCTGTTTCATCCCTTGGATGCTTACTCTCATCAAATTCTTTCATC
>CAJULO010000002.1 GCA_910586945.1 uncultured Christensenellaceae bacterium | reverse complement strand
TTCATTCTTAACTTTTCCATTCCTCTTGCTCCCTTTTCTCTTTCTCCGTCAATATGCCTATAGCATACCATTTTACTCCTAAAAAGTCAAATTTTTAAAGTATTTCTACCACTTTATACAAAAAAGCTCGTCAATTTTTAGCTCCTTTTTCGCTCTTGCATATGTATATAATTTTTACTTTTTTCATCCGCTCTTTTCCGCTCCTACTTTACTAAAATTTTTACTTTTACATACATGCATATATAGAAAAAAGATTGCCTTTTCCAGCAATCTTTTTTCTATACTTTAAACCTTATATTTAGCTAGGTAGAAATTCTTACGCCACTTTATGTTTTAGATTGTAAATTGTTGCCTCTATTTGCGTTTGCAGCCAAATTCTTATATCTTTATACTCCTTATTTAAAAAGCGTTGTAACGACTTATCCATATGTCTTTTACTGTGTTCCATTGCTATTTGCAAAATTTGTCTCTGTCTTACTCTTGTAAATACACCTGCTTCTTTCTCCTTTTCTACCACAGTTTGATATAATTTTTCTACCACACTTTTTACTATCTCTTTTGCTTTTGTCATATTTTCTATATACTTACTTTCTTGTACGCGTCTATTTATCCATACAATAAGTCGTTCAATACTCCAGCCTATAAGACCTATAAATATTGTTATTATAATTTTAAGCATGTTTTTCTCCTATACTATCTTTATAAATATAATTTTCTACCACTTTAATATTTTGTTCTAATTTTATTAAACGCTCTGCAAATTCCTTACTCTCCTTTTTGTTATCCTGCATCTGTGACTTGATTTCTGCTAAATTACTACTCAACATATCTAATTTTACAATCACCGTTGTCAAAGTTGCTGTATCTTGTTTATTTTCTGTTTTACTACTTTTACTGATTGTAAATATTGCCATGACAATATTTACTAGTATGGATAACACCGATATCGCGAATGTAATTTCAATTGTCATCTTCCTTTTACTCCATTTTGCATTGTATTATTGTTTATATCCAGTTTACATAAATTTATTCTCTTCCATTACTTTCTTTTTCACTATTCTTCCACACCATCAATATACCATAGCATTTTCAAATTTTTGCATATAACTGCCACTTTTTTATAGTAGCAATCTGCAAGTATCAAAAAAAGAGTAACGAAAGTTACTCTTTTTTTGATGCTTTTACTTTATTTTGTAATACTCTTCTTATATACTTTCACTATACTATTTATTTAGCGTTATTGCCAAATATCTTTTACGCTTATTCAATATATCTCTCTAAGAGTATTCCTGCCTCTTGCAAAAGTTCAACTGCAAATGTATCTGGATATTCCTTTTCGAAAACAACACGCTCAATCCCTACATTTATTATCAACTTGGCACAGATAGAACACGGTTGATGTGTGCAATATAATGTTGCTCCCTCTATTTTAATGCCTAGGCGTGCTGCTTGGCATATAGCATTTTGTTCAGCATGCGTTGCATAACTTATCTCATGTTGCGTTCCACTTGCTATATCTAACTTATCCCTTAAACACTCCTGTTTTTCACTACAACTTTTTATACCACTCGGTGCTCCATTATATCCAGTCGTCAATATTTTTTTATCTCGTATTATCACTGCTCCAACTTGTCTATTTTCTCGTATACAACTTGACCATTGTGCTATTGTCCTTGTAAGTTCTATAAACCTTTTATCCCATTTATCCACTTGCAACTTCCTTTCTTTATAATACTTTTGTCTCTTGCAGTATAACATATATTCTAAAAAAAGGCAACTTTTGCATTACTTAAAAACTCTATAAAATTATTTTAAAAAATTGTTGACTTTTTTTTATATTGCTTTATAATATATGTGTAAGTGTTAGCACTCTGCAATTTTAAGTGCTAAATCATTTAATTTAGGAGGTTATTTTACAATGCAAATTAAACCATTATTTGATAAAGTTGTAGTAGAAGCTGTTGCGCAAGAAGAAAGAACAAAAAGTGGATTTATTTTACCATCATCCGCACAAGAAAAACCACAAACTGCAAGAATAGTCGCTGTTGGTGAAGGTGGTATGGTTGACGGTAATGAAGTAAAAATGATTGTTAAAGTTGGCGATGTTGTTTTATTTTCAAAATATTCTGGAACAGAATTTAAGGTGGATGGAAAGGAATTTACAATTATCCGTCAAAGCGATATTTTAGCAGTTGTAAATAAATAATTTAAAAAGGAGAATATAAAAAATGGCTAAACAAATTAAATATGGCGATGATGCTAGAAAGGCATTGGAAGCAGGGGTAAATACCTTAGCAGATACAGTTAAAATCACTCTTGGTCCAAAGGGTAGAAATGTTGTTTTAGATAAAAAATTTGGTTCACCACTCATTACTAATGATGGCGTAACTATTGCAAAAGAAATTGAACTTGAAGACCCATTTGAAAATATGGGAGCACAACTTGTAAAAGAAGTTTCCACAAAGACTAATGATATTGCTGGTGATGGTACAACAACATCAGTGGTACTTGCACAAGCAATTATTCGCGAAGGTATTAAAAATTTAGCAGCAGGTGCAAATCCTATTATCTTAAAAAAAGGCATTGATAAGGCAGTAAATGTTGCTGTACAAGAAGTGCAAAAAATATCAAAACCAATTGATAGTAAAGTTGCAATTGCACAAGTTGCCTCTATCTCAGCTGGTGATGAAACTGTTGGACAATTGATATCTGATGCAATGGAAAAGGTTGGTAAAGATGGTGTTATTACTGTTGAAGAAGGCAAAAGTATGACAACAGAACTTACCACTGTTGAAGGTATGCAATTTGATAGAGGATATGCTTCCGCCTATATGGTTACCAATACCGATAAAATGGAAGCAATACTTGACAATCCACATATTTTAATTACCGACAAAAAAATATCAAATCTACAAGAAATTTTACCAGTTATTGAACCATTGGCACAACAAGGTGCAAGACTTTTAATTATTGCTGAAGATGTTGAAGGCGATGCACTTGCAGCATTAATCGTAAATAAATTAAAAGGAGTATTTAACTGTGTTGCTGTAAAAGCTCCAGGATTTGGTGACAGAAGAAAGGCAATGCTTGAAGATATTGCAATTTTAACAGGCGGTACAGTCATTACTTCTGACTTAGGATATGAATTTAAAGATGTCACCATTGATATGCTTGGTAAAGCTACACAAGTACGTGTTGATAAAGAAAATACAACTATCATCAATGGTGCAGGTAATAACAGTGAAATTAAAAATAGAATTACTGCAATCAAATCACAGATTGCTGAAACAACTAGTGAGTATGATAAAGAAAAATTACAAGAACGCCTTGCAAAACTTGCTGGTGGAGTTGCAGTTATTAATGTTGGTGCAGCCACTGAAGTTGAAATGAAAGAAAAGAAATTACGCATTGAAGATGCTCTAGCAGCGACAAGAGCAGCTGTTGAAGAGGGTATTGTACCAGGTGGCGGTGTTGCTCTACTTTCCACTATACCGGCACTTAACAAACTTGTTGAAACGCTAGATGGCGATGAACAAACTGGTGCAAAAATTATTCTAAAAGCTGTTGAAGAACCTTTACGCCAAATTGCTAAAAATGCTGGACTTGATGGTTCTGTAATTGTAGAGAAAATTTTAACAACGAAAAAAGCAAACTATGGTTTTGATGCCCTTAAAAATGAATATGTTGATATGGTAAAGAGTGGTATTATAGACCCTACTAAAGTTGCAAGAAGTGTATTACAAAATGCATCTTCAGTTGCTTCAACATTATTAACAACAGAAAGTATTGTAACGGATATACCAGCTCCAGAACCTGCTATGCCAGCCGGTGGTATGGGTATGGGTGGTATGGGCGGAATGTATTAAAATCATTTCCTCTCCTATCCTTTCACTCTTTTATAAAAATGAAAAAAACAAGACAGAGCTATATTAGCCTGTCTTGTTTTTTTCATTATATTTATTATACCCAAAATTAAATTGTATTTTACTTTCTAATAGTATTTTTACTATTGTAATATTTAACGATAAGAAATAGATTCTTTTACAATACTCTATCCTTATGCTTTAAGAGAAAAAATAGCAAGAATTATCTTGCTATTTTTTCTCTATTTACTTGTAATTTATTCAAAATCTATAAAATTTAATATGTTTTTAATATCTTAACGACTTTAAAAATATACTAAAGTGTAATTTTTATTATATTAGATTTTCTTTTTTGTTATATTGTATATATTTAGCATATTCTGCTGTTTTCATATCTATTATAGGCAAATATCTATACTCTTTATGTTTTTTAAGAATTGCAAAAATAATTAAGATTGTTAAAAGAAGTAATATTGCAGCTGATAGGCAAATAAAAATCCATATAACATTTATATTTGCTCGTTGGTTTATAATTGGATTTACTGGAACTCTGTGGTCTAACAATGTCCCTTGCACTTTATTGTAACTTCCAAGATTTGCATCTTTATGTATTTCTAAAGTTCCCCCCTTTAAATCAGCTGATGGTACATTTGCATTATCATGAATGGTTGTATGTCCGTTATCTACTACTAATTTATCTACAACCTCTCCTTTAATATGTGATGTTCCAGAGGAATTTAGAGTGCCTACTGTAGCACCATTATCAACTATAAGAGTACCACCGTGATTGTTGTCAATCTTATCGACATTCGTTCCTTGTTTAAGCTCCAATGTTCCATTTTGTGGTATTACAACTTGCGTAGGTAACTTTCCAGGTGATACAAGCGTTATCTGTCCACCATCAAAAGAGTTTAAATTTTTAATTTCCCCATTGACAGTTGCAGTACCACCATTTTGTTGAGATAAATTTTCTACAGTTGCCCCTTTTTCGATAGTCAACGCACCTGCGTTCTCAATTGTATTTGGGACTGATATATTTTCAGGAATGACTAAATTACCATAATTAGCAATTCCAATATTAGATTCTAATTGATTAGGTTTAAACTTAAAATCTATACCATTTCCTATCTCTAAAGTTCCCCCACCTTTTACTTTATCTATACTTGCCCCATTATCAATTATTTTTATTGTTGCGCTAGAAGCATTGGTAACCTCAGATACAGAACCTGAAACATGCAAACTCCCTTCGTTAATGATAGCAGAACCAGTCGCAGTATTTATTATACAATTTGCATTACTTTCAATCTCAAATGATGCCTTATTCGTTAAAGAAAATATTTTTGCAATTCCTCCTTTAGCATCACTTTTTATCGCTAGCTTTGCAGAATTTTCATTCACTAATGTTTGTATAGTCGCTTTTACAAGTGTACATAAATTAGATATATTTTGATTGCTAATAGATTGAATCGTACTATTTGCCAAATTGATTGTAGCACTATCTGCATTTATCATAACAGAATTCGTATTAGTGCTATTACCCATGATTATACCAAATGTATTTATTGTTGCACCAGAAACTGTAATAGGTAAATTTATTCTACTTCCTGAACCATTCTCATTATATGTATACTCTGCACCAGTTTGATTTATTATTCTATCAAATAATGATAATGTGCTGTTTTTCGTTACATTGATTGCCGCTGCTCCAGTCAAAGAATATCCATTTAAGAGTATTCGTACATGTCCGCTTGATATTGTTGTCCCTTGCGAATTAGATAAATTGACATCAGATGTTAAATAATACCAAACATCCCCTGATGTTGCAATTGTAGTATTAGCATTTAATTCCGTTAAAGTAGTTGGCAAAGCGCCATTGCTATCTTTCCATTGCTTAAGAACGGCTTCATTTATGATATTTTGTTCTTCTTCAGTTAACTGTTTAGAATCTATATTCGCAGATACCTTAGTTGCATGCATACCTTGTGGCAATAATAAGAAAATTCCGCATATTAATGCAACAAATAACATTACATTTACAAACATTATCAGCAATTTTTTCGCATTCATAATAACTCCTTTTAAAATTTTATATTTTTAACAATTTTGTATAAATTTGCCATAAAAATTTTTATGCTCTATTTTACAATATATATCGCTTTTCTGTCAAGTAAATATTCCTTTTTTTTCATAGATTTACTGTTTTTTTAGCAAATCTTTAATTGTTCTCCACCCATAAGATGTATATGCAAATGTTGTACCAATTGTCCTGCATCTTCTCCATTATTGATAATGAGTCTATACCCATTTTTTATCCCAGCTCGTTTTGCTATTTGTGGAATTTGAACAAAACATTCTGTTAAATACTCTACATGTTCTTGCCTCATATCATCTACATTTATAAAATGTATTTTTGGCACTACTAATATATGTACTTTTGCTTGTGGATTAATATCGTGAAAAGCAATTATCTTATCATTTTCAAATACTTTTTTTGTAGGCATTTCTCCTTGAATTATCTTACAAAATATACACATTTTACATCTCCTTTACAAGTAACCCTTGTTCATATGCTTTTACTGCTTGTACCAAACAAGGTTCTTTACATTCCCCCTTATAATATAAGCGAATATAATTTTCACTATAGCCCACTGTATATTCCCCTTGTACTTCTTCAGGAATAAATTGCAAGTTTTCATTTATAAATTGTCTTTCATATTCCTGCTGTTGCTCTTTAGCAAGTTGCAACAATCTATGTAAACGCTCTTTTTTAATTTTGCTATCTAAATCAATCCACTTCGCTGCTACCGTTCCTTCGCGTTTACTATATGGAAAGGCATGTATTTGACTAAAATTACAAATTTTAACAATAGACATTGTCTCTAAAAAATCCTGCTCTGTCTCATTTGGAAATCCAACAATAATATCTGTTGTTATAGCAACATTTGGAAAGATTGTGTGAATCTTTTGCACAGCTTGTATAAACTCTTCCCTTGTATATTTTCTATTCATTTTTTTCAACACATTATTGCTGCCACTTTGCAGAGATAAATGAAAATGTGGTGCAAAATTTGGCATACTTTTTAGTGTAGCTAAAAGTTTATCGGTAATTACTCCCACTTCTAATGAGCTCAAGCGAATGCGTCCCTTACAATTTGCAAGTGCTTGCATTAAGTCTGCTAAATCTTTACCATTATCATCGAAAGAAGATAAGTCTATACCAGTTATGACAAATTCCAGTGCGTTACTATTCGCAATTTCTTGCTGAATACTAGCAATTGTGCGAGAACGCGTCCTCCCTCTCAAATATGGTATAATACAATAAGTACAAAATTTATTACAACCATCTTGCACTTTTATATATGCTCGTTTTTGAAAATATTTTGTTGTAGGCAACTCCTCAAATGTATTGCTTTCTTCCATACCTGTCACAGTATCAAAAATAGCTTGTTCTACATCAATAAGCTCTGCTTGCATTCTATCTACATACTCTAAAATTTTACTTTTATGATTCGCTCCTAAAATTAAATCTACATTCTTATCCATAAAACTCTGTGGATTATGTTGTGATGCACATCCACAAACAAAAATTTTAGCATCTGGATTGATAGCACGCACTCTTGCAATTGCTTGTCTTGATTTCTTTTCCGCTTCACCTGTAACCGCACATGTATTTAATATATATATATCGGCATATACAAGTTCGTCATACACTGTATAACCACGCTCCTCAAGGCCATGCACAAGAGAAGCACTTTCACTACTATTCACTTTACAACCTAAGGTAAATACAACTGCTTTCATATCTTTATCCTTATCTAATTTAATTCATTGAGTTGAAATGCTATAATTGCCATTAAAGCAATTGCCGCTGTTTCTGCCCTTAAAATTCTTTTCCCTAGTGTTACTTCATTAAATTTGTACGCTTTAGCAAGTTCAAGTTCTTGCTGTGTAAAACCTCCCTCACTCCCAATTACGAATGCTGTACTACCAGATAAATTCTGCATATTTATACTACTTTTGTTTGAAAATTCACAAGCAAAAAGTTTATTTTGATATGCACTACAAGAAGCTAATGCCTCCTGTAGGGTAGCATAATAGACAACTTGTGGAACTATCGTTCTTTTACATTGCTTTGTTGCCTCTTGTACCACTTTTTGTAATCGCAGTAATTTATTCTCATTCATATAAGCACTACAATTTTTGCTTGAAAAAATTGCAATTTCTTTTACTCCAAGCTCTGTCGCCTTTTGTACAGCAAGTTCTGTTTTATCTCCTTTTAGATAACATAATAACATTTTAATAGATACTTTACTCTCTCTATCCACTTTCTCCATTTTTTGAATTTGACAAAGCATTTGATGTTTCGCAATCTCTATAATTCTTGCTACATATTCCATTCCCTCTCCATTAAAAAGTATTATTTCTTGCCCCTCTTTGACGCGCAACACTTGCTTAGCATGTAAAAATTCTTCTCCAGACAAAATAGCAACATCATTTTCAATTTTTTTTACAAAAAATCTTCTCATCGACTTCCTCATTACGCACTACGCTTTTTCCATACCATAGCATTCCATTCGCCCTTTGTTTGCATTTCCACAAAATCGAAAATTTTTATAAATGCCTCTTGCACAACTTGTATCTTTTCATGAATAATTCCGCTTATAATAAAAAATCCATTCGGCAAAATATAGCTATCTACTTTATCTATAAGACGCAATAAAATATCTGCTGTTAAATTTGCAACCACAAGATTCACAGGTTCAAAATTGCCCTGCAAAAGATTAGCACACTTAACTTCTACTTTATCCACAGTATTATTCTTTTTACTATTGGCTTTAGCACTCTGTACTGCAAGCTCATCTATATCTGTTAAATAGGCAAATTTTGCTCCTAATTTTATACTTGTTATTCCTAAAATACCACTACCACAACCTATATCTAACACTGTTTGTCCAACTTGCAAATATTTTTCTAAAAATTCTAAACACATTGCAGTTGTCTCATGCTCTCCAGTCCCAAAGGATATACTTGAATCCAATAAAATAATATGTTTATTATTTTTGTTCTCATATTCTACCCAATCCGGACAAATAACAATTGATTTTCCAATTTCTAATGGTTTAAAATGTTTTTTCCAAATTTCATGCCAACTATCACTATCAATATCTTTACAGTACATCTCAAGACTACCAAAACTAAAGATACCATCATTCAATGCTTGCATCTTTTCTAGTTGTTCTTTAATGCTTTTTATTTGCATAGAGGCATTTTCTGGTAATAAAAAACATTTTATCAGTACTGGTGCATCGCTTGTCAATAACTGTGGTTCAATATAGTCCCAATATAAATTTTTATCTTGTTGTAATACTAATAAATCATTATTATCAAGTATTGCAACCCCTTCTTGTGTATACTGCCACAAAAGGTCTGCTATCAATTCACTTGCTTGCGATGTAGTATGTAGTGTTAATTCAATATATTGCATAAAAAATTCCTTTCCTATTACTAGAATATAATTGTACATTTTTTTTGTTATACTGTCAATCTATTATACAAAAAAGAGAGGGTTTATCCTCTCTTTTTACCATTTTTAAAAATATCTTTGATATGGTCGAACGGTTTTTTAGATGTACTATTCTCTACTGATGATGTAGGTCCATATAAATCTCGTAAAGTCTTTTTATAATTCGTCAATATAGGTTGTTGTTCACTTTGTAAACTTTCAGCTAATTCTGCTAAAAGAGAAAGTTGTTTTGATGAAAATTTATGTGGTATTTCAACAAGTAGTTCTACAACCATATCTCCCTTTCCATTAGAAGTTGTTATACCCCTACCACGCAATAAAAACTTTTTACCACTTTGTGAACCAGATGGAATATCTAACATAATTTGTCCTTGTCCATCAACAAGTGGAACCCCTACTTTACCACCAGCAATTGCCGTCTGTAAATCAATTGGCAATTGAATATGCAAATTCAAATTTTCACGTTGAAATAATGGATGTTTTTCCACCTTAAATACAATGATTAAATCACCATTTATACCGCCACCAATCGGTGCATGCCCCGCTCCCGTTTTCGTGATATAGTTATCATTATCCACTCCAGCAGGAATATTTATAGGTATTTTCACCTCTTTTTTGATAACAGTTTTACCATGACAAGTTGGACATTTTTCTATAATTTTTTTGCCAGTTCCGTTACATTTTGGACAGGTAGTTATACGGACTGTTTGCCCAAAAATAGAGTTTTGTACCATACGCACTTGCCCGCTACCATCACAGTGCGAACATTTTTCATATGCAGTGCCATTTTTTGCACCTGTACCCTTACAATCGGGACATGCTTGATTACAATTATATGTAACAACATGTGTTGACCCTAAAACAGCATCTAAAAAGGAAATTTTAATTTCTTTAACGACATTCTCCCCTTTATTTACCGTTTTGCGTTGTCCTCCCATTCCCCTATCACCAAAGAATTGAGAGAAAATATCACCAAATATATCATTTGTGTCGAAACCTGCTGCACCATTAAATCCGCTAGCACCGGCAAATCCACCAGCAAAACCACCCTTTAGTTGCATATCATACTGTGCCCGCGATTGCGGATTAGAGAGGACTTCATTTGCCGCATTGACCTCTCTAAAACGCTCTGCTGCCTGAGGATTATCTTTGTTTAAATCAGGGTGGTATTTTTTTGCAAGTTTCCTATATGCTGATTTGATATCTGCATCTGTTGCATTTTGTTCAACCCCTAAAATTTCGTAGTAGGTTTTTCCATTTATCATAAATACCATCACTCCTGTCTTTACTTAAAATTAGTCAACATTTAAATCTGTAACATCATTATCTTTTACATTGACTTCAGTTGTATCATTATTTGTTGGATTTGTATTTGCTGCTTCTTGCTGTGCCTTTTGATATATTTTTGTGAATACTTTATGACTTTCAGCTTCAAATTTTTGAATAGCATTTTTGATTCTAGTATCATCATTGCTATTTAAATCTTCTTTTGCTTCGGCAATCATCTTTTCAAGTGCTTCCTTATCTTCACTCTCAATTTTACCTTCTAATTGAGGGTCTTTTAAAGTCTTTTCCATATTGAAAATAAGTGCATCCAACTTGTTCTTTTCTTCCACTTTTTCTTTACGAAGTTTATCTTGTTGTTCATATTCCTTTGCCTCTTGAATAGCCTTTTCAATATCACTATCTGAAAGATTTGTAGAAGAGGTAATCGTAATATTTGCCACTTTTTGTGTACCTAAATCTTTTGCACTAACATGCACGATACCATTTGCATCCACATCAAATGTAACTTCAATTTGTGGAATACCACGAGGAGCAGCTGGAATCCCTGAAAGTTCAAATCTGCCTAGTGTTTTATTATCTGCAGCAAACTCTCTTTCCCCTTGTAAAATATGAATATCTACCTTAGGTTGATTGTCTTCAGCAGTGGAAAATACTTGTGATTTTTTTACAGGAATTGTCGTATTTCTTTCAATCAATTTTGTAAATACACCACCTAAAGTTTCAAGTCCTAAAGAGAGTGGCATAACATCAAGTAAAACAATATCTTTTACATCTCCTTCAAGTACTCCCGCTTGAATTGCTGCCCCCATTGCTACACATTCGTCTGGATTGATGCCTTTAAATGGTTCTTTGCCAGTGACTTTTCTAACTTTTTCAACAACTGCAGGAATTCTAGTTGAACCACCTACTAAAATCAATTTATGGATATCATTGTAGCTTAGTCCAGCATCTTTCATTGCCTTTTCCATAGGTGCAATTGTTCTTTCAATTAAATGAGATGTTAAAGCATCAAACTTTTGTCTCGTTAGTGTTATATCCATATGTTTTGCTTCACCATCTTTTTGTGCAATAAACGCTAAGTTTACATTTGTTGATGTTACACCAGAAAGCTCAATTTTCGCTTTTTCAGCAGCTTCTTTTAAGCGCTGCATTGCCATATTATCTTTAGACAAATCAATATTATCACTCTTTTTAAATTCTGCAATGAGATAATCTATAATTGCTTTATCAAAATCATCTCCACCAAGTAGGTTATCCCCATTTGTCGCAAGTACTTCAAATACACCATCACCAAGTTCCAAAATTGATACATCAAAAGTACCGCCACCTAAGTCATAAATAATAATTTTGTGGTTGCTTGTATCTTTATCAAGACCGTATGCAAGTGCTGCTGCTGTTGGTTCATTGATTACGCGAAGTACATTTAAACCAGCAATTTTACCAGCATCTTTTGTCGCCTGTCTTTGTGCATCAGTAAAGTATGCTGGACAAGTAATAACTGCATCAGTTACAGTTGTGCCTAAATAACTTTCAGCATCTGCTTTTAATTTTGATAAAATCATTGCTGAAATCTCTTGTGGAGAATAACTTTTGTCATCAATTTTTACTTTATAGTCTGTCCCCATATGACGTTTGATAGAGATAACCGTTCTATCATGATTTGCTACCGCTTGACGCTTAGCCACTTGTCCTACAACTCTTTCCCCATCTTTTTTAAATGAAACTACAGATGGAGTTGTTCTAGCCCCTTCACTATTTGGAATTACAACCGCTTCACCACCTTCAACAACTGCTACGCAAGAATTTGTTGTACCTAAATCTATACCAATAATTTTTCCCATAATTTTTCTCTCCTAACTTTTTATTTTATATTTAATTATTTTTTTAATATTATTCAACTGTTACAACTACTTGTGCAAACTTCAACATTTTGTTGCCTTTTTTATATCCTTTTGCAAAAACTTGTACAACAATGCCGACATCTTGCCCTTCTTGTGCTGGTATACTTGAAATTGCCTCACCTACTTCAGGGTCAAAAACTTCACCGAGTGGATTTACAACAGTAATACCTTCTTGCTCCAATATTTTTTGAAAGTTTGCCTGTAATAATAGCAAACCTTTTTTTGTATTTTCATCTGCACAAGAGGCAATTGCTCTATCAATATCATCCCCAAAACCGACAAAACCAATTAAAGTTTTCTCTTTTCCTTCAGTAAAAGCTTGTAAATTGCTTGCTGTATTTCTTGCTCTAAAACTTTCAAAATCTTGTGCAAGACGCGACAGTTTGCCTTTTACTTGTAAAAGTTCCTCTTCCTTTGCCAGCAACAGTGCTTGCAAGTCTTCAATAGATGGCTCTTCCTCTATTTGCTCTGTCATCTCTTCTACAGCTTCAAGCTCGTCTCGTACTTGCTCTGCATCCTTTTGCAAAACTTCTGTATTGTTATTCTGCTTTTTTTTCACTTTCCCCTCTCTTGCCGACTGCTATACGCTTTGTATTGCAACTATGGCACTCTTTTATTTATTTTTATCTGGAATAAATTGCTCTAATACTTTACCAACATTTTCTAAAATGCCTATGACTTTTGCATAGTCCATCCGTACTGGTCCAATTACACCAAATTTTCCAATTTGCTCCCCATGAATAGAATAACTTGCAGTTACAATTGAACAATTCTGTGCCATTTTACTATCAGTATCTAAATTCCCTATTTTAACTTGTATTTTCTCTTCTTTTTCACCATCTTTTACTAGATTTATTAGCTTTTCTTTATTGGCAAGAACTGCAAAAAAATCTTTAATTTCATTGATATCTTCATATTCTGGATATTGTAAAATTTTATCTACTCCTGCAAGTACAATATCTTCTTCCTGTGTATCTAAATAGGCATATAATGCTTGCATCACAGCTTGCATAACCATTTGATATTGTCCTATTTGGAATAATGTGTATTTTGTTAATTCCTGCACTTCATCCACCGTTTTATTGCGAATGATGTCTGTTACAA
This sequence comes from uncultured Christensenellaceae bacterium, assembly GCA_910586945.1. Classification (GTDB taxonomy): domain Bacteria; phylum Bacillota; class Clostridia; order Christensenellales; family Borkfalkiaceae; genus MGBC143601. Next base: position 170,687 of record CAJULO010000002.1, on the reverse strand, counting down.
AATTTGCCGCTAAATATAATTCTTCTTCAGTCATATCATAATCAAGTGCAATAACTTTATCACGGAAAATTTTGTTTTGTGTAATGACTACAAGCAATGCCTGTCTTTCACCACATTTCCCCAAGAGGATACTCGTCAATCTTTCCTGTCTTTTTGTAGGCGTGAGAGCTATCGTTGTATATTCTGTTAAATTGCTAATGACTTCGCTCACTTTACTTAAAATATTGCCGATATTCAAATTCGTTCTCGTAAAATTTTCTTCAATATCAAGCAAAAGTTTTTTTGGCAATTTATATTGTTTCATCAGTTCTTGAATATATAAACGATATGCTGTTGCTGTTGGTACCCGTCCACCTGATATATGTTTTTGATTTAAAAGTCCCAACTCTTCCAAAGAAGATAACTCATGCCGTACCGTTGCAGAACTCACTGTTGGTAAATATTTTTCAACAATCATTTTACTCGATACTGGCATTGCTGTATTTATATACTCATCAATAACCACTTGCAAAATCTTTTTTTTTCGTTCAGATAATTGCATGTATATCATACTCCTTTTCCAGTATGTCATTTAGCAATTTTTAAATTATAATGTTAGCACTCTCATTTATTGACTGCTATAAGTATAACAATGTTTAGAATATTTGTCAACTGTTTTTTTAAATTTTTTTTAAAAAATTAGCAGACTCAATTTTAAAGTGCTAATAGAATATTTGTAGTATTTACCACAACAATAAAAAATATACAAAAAGCATATACAATTGCGTATATGCTCAAATGACAAAGTAAATAAAAATTTTTTCCTTTTTTACAAGTACAAGCCCTATAGAATAAACATCTATAATATATCTATTGTATGGAAGTAGCAGTTATGCAGTTGTATTGTAAAGTCAAGATATCGTAGATAAACACAGTACAAGATATTTGCTATTGGTATTGCAAAAAACTATTTGCCATAATTTTTTGTTTGCAAAATTTTTCTTTATACTTTCGACAATACAATCTTGGATTGAACAAATTTATTACAAAATTTAGAACTATCTTTATGTTACTATACACTACAAAGAGGAGGAAATTATGTCATCAATTATAAAAAGTATGTTATTAGGATTTTTATCTCTTAGCTTTATTTGGATTGTCTGTATCTCTATTTGTATCAGTATTAAACTACTCATTTTACATATTAAATATAAAGAATTTTCTACAAATGATGCTGTAGTAGAAGAAAATCTTCCAGAAAAACAAGCTACAATTTTATCAACACCGGTACAAGCAAAATCAACTCCACAGCGTAAACGCAGAAAAGAACAAGCAGCAAAAGTCTATTTAGTAATGCAACAACAAGATGATGATTAATTGTCTTGTTGTTCTTTTATTTTTGCTAACCTTAACTTCCTTTTTTCTAGCAGCAAGGCTTCTGAAAGTTCTGTATAATTGATAGTATTGTTTTTTTCATTTACCCAAATACTATCTATATCATATTGTGTGCGTACTTCATCCAATAGAATGTGTACAATAATATCCCCATAGTCAAGAACTGCCCATTTTCCATCTTTTATCCCATCACGACATTTTGGTTCAATTCCATATTTTTTTGAAAGTTCCTCTTCTAAACCTTCACACATCGCCTTGACTTGCGTACTATTTTTGGCACTTGCAAATATAAAATAGTCACAGAGAGTCGTACTCTCTTGCACATCTACTTGTAATAGTTTATCTGCCTTTTTTGCATCTAAAAACTTGCTCATACAATCTAATTTTTCTGCAATAGTTTTTAAAGTTTTTTTCTTTTTATTTATCTCCATATTTTTTATAATACTCCCACGCCTCTTCTGTCTTATAATAGATATTCCATTTTTTTTCTTTTAAATGCTTTATGCTGTATTGTAACGCATAAGCAATACATTTGTCAACATTATGTGGATAAAATTGTTTTAAATATGCAATATTTTCAAAATTTCTTTCCTCTTCCAACATATCTGCAAGATAAATCACTTTTTCTAAAATCGTCATTTCTGCACGACCTGTTGTATGATAAGCAATAGCATTTAGCACAGTAGCATCTGTGATGCCTAAATAATATTCTGCTAAATATGCTCCAGCAAAAGCGTGCCAAACTGGATGTTTATCCGTTAGCAGTCTATCATCTGCCTTAAAATTTTGCAACAATGGATGCGTATTTTGCAAATTTTTTGCTATATCATGTAAAGCAGCTGCAAATAAAACTTGTCTTCTATTTAAATGATATATATTTACTGCTTGCATTGCCATTTTTGTCACACGATAGCTATGTTCTTTACGCATTGGCATAAGCAACTCTAATCCTTTTTGTAGGATATCTGGTTGATATATTGCATAATTCTCTTGTATATATTCTATAACAGAATTTGGTATTGCATTGGCAACAGACTTTCCAAAAGCCAGTTTACATTGTAATACACTTGACGATATTCCCTCTCCGTTATATGCACAAAAAAGAATCTCTGTATTATATTTCTTTTTAAAAGCTAGAATTAACTCCTCTGTCATCTGGAATGGATGACGATTTGCAATAATTAAAGTTGCAAGCTGTACAATTTTTTTTGGTTCTTTCCAATTATCAAAATTTAAAAATTGGTCAGCTCCCATCAAAAAGTAAATTTTATAATTTGGATATCTTTCTTGCAAAACTTTTAATAGTGTAATTGTATATCCATTATCCGTGAGTGTACTCTCTATTTCATCAACCTCAGCATCAATATGATATGCAGCAAGGGCAATTTTTAGCATTTTTACACGCATAGTAAATGGTGCTATTGCCGTTGATTTTACTTTTTGTCCGTAACTAGGTATTACTTTTACAATACTTGGAGAAAGTTTTGCAATTGCCGCTTGTAAAATATGCATATGTTCAATATGCACAGGGTCAAATTGTCCGCCAAATATAAGCAATCTCTTTAGATTGGAATTCTCTTGCATAATATCTCCTACAAACTTGGAAGAATAGATTTTAAAATTTTGTAACTTTGGCAATACTCTTGCATATGAAAAAGTTTGATTTACCATTATGGACAGATACTTTATTTGTATTTACTGTAGTTAGTATACTATTTTTAGTTCTATTTCGGTTTTCTATGTCCTTTATCACAGCAATTTTGTGCAGTATTCTAACAGGACTAAGTGCATGTATTCTCTTTTATTTTCTCTATAAAAAATATCGTACAAAAAAATATTATTCTAAAGCAGAAAAAGAACAAATGGAAAAACTCGCATTTCATCTTGCAATCACAACACAGGAAGAAAATACTGCTATCTTGATGCAAGCACTTATACAAAAAGCAAATGAAGAGCAAAAAGCACTGCCTATTTTGGAGAAAGATGGTATACTTTATGATGAGAAACACTATATCTGTAACTTTTTGTTTGAAAAAATTACAGCAGATATACTCTCGCCTTATATTCGTGGAGAAACAAATAAAATTATCTTCATTGCACTCGACTTTACAGCAGAAGCAAAAAAACTAGCAGATAGTTTTCATTTAACACTCTATGATTTGCCAAAAATTTATAAGTTTTTAAAAAAATATAATACTATACCAACTAATTTTGTGGAACCGCCACATACAAAAAAGAAGTTTTTCCAGAATATACAACTTCGTTTTTCAAAAAAATCTGCAAAAGGTTATCTATTTTCTGGTAGTTTTTTATTGTTGTTTTCTTTAATAACTATCTTTCCATTATATTATATTATATTTGGTAGCATTCTATTGCTAATAGCAGTTTTTATACGCTTTTTTGGTAAAAGTGAAGAATAAATAGAAAAATTCTTTTTTGATAAAATCATTACTACAATTTCTTGTGGAAAATAACTTTTGTTATCCATTTTTTACTTTATAATCTGTGCCCATTAGTATACAACAATGCTGTACTTCGCTTTATAAAAGAATATGTTCAAAATTTTTTCGACTTGAGCGTCTATACAAAATAATTTTTTTACCAATTTTGGCTACACAAATACAGTCCAAACTTTTGACAAGTTCCTCAATAATCTCTTGTATATCTTCATTGGCATTTTGTAGTACATGGATTTTAATCAATTCATGTGCCTCAAGTGCTGCCGATAAACTTTGTATACTATTTTTATGAATTCCCCCCTTTCCCACTTGTGTTACTGTTGGTAGAGTTGCTGCCATAGAACGCAATTTACTTCTCTGTTTACTGGTAATTTCCATTTTCACTCCTTAAATTCAAATGCAATACCACCTATATTGACAATATCATCATCTTGTATTCCCTGTTTTTTTAGTTCTCTGATTACCCCTTTATCCTTTAAAATCTTTTGAAAATATGCCATAGAATCAGGGTCTGATAGTACAACATTTCTTTCTAACATCTCTACAAGTCCACCAGTAACAATCCAAAGTTTATCTTCTTTTACATATTCAATCAAAAATTCGTTGACATCTGCTTTTGCAAATGTAAAGTCATCTGATGGAATTGGTTCTGGTTTTGGCAACGATGCCAATACTTTAAAAATGTGTGTTATCAGTGGTTTTGTACCATTCCCATTGACAGCAGTAATTGCAAATATCTTTATCTTTTTACACTTTCTTTTAAATTCCATCTGCTTTTGGTTATCTATATCACAATCACATTTATTTAAAACAACAATCTGTGGTAGACTTGCCAATTTTGGACTATATGCCTTCAATTCTTTATTGATTTGTAAATAGTCTTCAAAAGGGTCTCTTCCTTCTGTTCCAGCAATATCTATAACATGTACGAGCATACGTGTACGCTCAATATGACGTAAAAAGGCATGCCCTAGTCCTGCACCTGTTGAAGCTCCCTCTATTAGTCCCGGTATATCAGCAACGACAAAAGATGAATCATACTGTTTTACTACGCCTAAATTAGGACTGAGTGTCGTAAAATGGTAGTTTGCAATTTTGGGACGAGCAGCACTAATTTTAGAGAGAAGTGTACTTTTTCCAACATTAGGAAAGCCTATAAGTCCAACATCAGCAATGATTTTTAATTCTAAGAAAATCTCATGTGCTTTTGTTTTTTCTCCTTTTTGTGCAAAATGTGGGGCATGGCGAATAGAACTTGTAAAGCGCACATTCCCTTTTCCTCCATTACCCCCTTTATAAATACATTTTTTTTCACCATCTGTATAGACATCACAGATGATTTTACCACTTTCTGCATCGCGCACAATTGTTCCAAGTGGCAGAGCAATCACAATATCTTTACCTCCGCGACCAAAACAATTGTTTGTACCGCCTCTTTCTCCATTTTCTGCTATAAATTTATTACCAAATCGAAAATCAACTAAATCTGTTTTATCTTTATCGCCTATTACATAAATATCGCCACCTTTACCACCATCTCCACCATCTGGTCCACCATGCGCAATACCACTAAAGCTCTTGAAGGATGCCATTCCATCGCCACCATCCCCAGATTTAATTGTAATTTTTACTTTATCAAAAAACATTTTTATTCCTTACTTTTTCCTTTATTCTGCTTATTATAGTATTTACAATTTTCAGTTAACATACAATGTATACAATCAGGACGCTGCGAATGACATATTCTTCTACCATGAAATATCAACCAGTGATGTGCTTTCGACCACTTATTTTGCGGTATCGCCTTTTTTAACTGTTCTTCTGTCTTTTCAACAGTTGTAGCATTCGCCAAACCCAAACGATTACTTACGCGAAATACATGTGTATCTACAGCAATAGCATCCATCTGAAAGCAAATTGATGCCACTACATTTGCTGTTTTTTGTCCAACTCCGGCAAGAGACTTTAAATCTTTAAAATTTTCTGGAACTTGTCCATTATATTTTTGCAGTATATCTAAGCTTGCCGATAAAATATGTTTCGCTTTATTTCTATAAAATCCACAAGAATATATATATTTTTCAAGTTCTTCTTGCGTCAATGTCAACATAGTTTGTGGTGTATTGTAGTGTTTAAATAACTCTGCTGTCACCTTATTTACACGCTCATCTGTACATTGTGCCGACAAAATTACAGCAATTAGTAATTCATATGGTGTGGTATAGTTTAATGCCGGTTTTGCATCAAAATAAACTTCTTCTAAAGTCTGTAGCACTTCTTCTCTATCTTTTACTTTCATAGTTTTTCCCATTTGTCATTTTATTTATTATAGCATAAAAACCTATAATCTACAACTATTTTAAAATTTGCGTTCTATTTTTTTCAAACTTTTGTAGCATTTTTTAAAAAACATACTCGTCCCGCGCATACTTTATTGTAGCAATATATTACAAATAAATTGCTTTTTTTGTAATATATTGTATAATATATAAAGAGTATCACAAGCTTCAAAATATATATTATGCAAAGGAGAATAGTCTACAGATGGTAAATATTTGATTTTTATCCACCTCGTATGATCGAAGGAAATAATAAGGTTCAATATAAAGGTAAAGAATATACTACGATAGATGGTACTACCATAACTGTAGATAGAACAACTTTATATGCTAAACAACTAGCATTCTAACATATTTAAAGATACAAAAGTAAGAACAGCTACTTTACACCTAGCTTTTGGATAAAAAGTACAACTTTTACTTTGTAATATATTCTATCCATTTTCTCGTTCTTTTAAAATCATATCTTGACTTTACTAGCAACACAATATAACAGTAAAAAAAGCAAGTCCCAGATTGACTTGCTTTTTTTACTGCATTTTTTAGTATATCTTGCATGATACAATTGATACAATAAACATAAAAGTATAAAATCTATTTCATGCATACATCTCTATTTTCTAGAAAAGGTTAAGATTGCAAAAGATGCTCTAGAATTTAGGCAATTTTTTTAATTAAACGGGGCTCTTCTTCTCCAAGTACACACGCCTTTGTAATGACAATTTCTTCAACATCGGTCTTAGATGGAATATCAAACATAATTTCTGTAATAAGCCCTTCTATAATTGTTCTAAGCCCTCTTGCCCCTGTCTTGAGTTTGATTGCTTTATTTGCAATTTCACGGATGGCATCTTCTTCAAAAGTCAATCTTACACCATCAAGTGCAAACAGCTTTTGATATTGCTTCAAAAGTGCATTTTTAGGTTCTTTTAATATCTGTATTAAAGTTTCTTCAGTCAATGGTCGCAAACTTACATGAATTGGAATTCTACCAACAAATTCCGGAATTAGACCAAATTTTGTTAAATCTTGCGGTTTTACTTGTTCAAGTGCATTATAGTCAACATTGAGTTTATCAGCAATTTTTCCACCAAAACCAAGTGCTGTATCTTCCAATCTAGTTTGTACAATTTTATCAAGTCCCACAAAAGCTCCGCCACATATAAATAATATGTTTGTTGTATCTAAATGTAAAAAATCTTGTTGTGGATGCTTTCTTCCACCATTTGGTGGCACATTTGCTGTAGTACTTTCAATGATTTTAAGTAGTGCTTGTTGTACACCTTCACCAGAAACATCGCGTGTAATTGACATATTTTCGCCCTTTCTGGCAATTTTATCTATTTCATCAATATAAATGATACCGCGTTGTGCACGCTCAATATCATAATCTGCATTTTGAATGAGTTTTAATAAAATATTTTCTACATCTTCACCAACATAACCTGCTTCTGTAAGTGTGGTGGCATCTGTTGATGCAAAAGGTACATTCAAAATTTTTGCAAGCGTTCTTGCAAGCAAGGTTTTACCACTACCTGTCGGTCCCAAAAGCAATATGTTGCTCTTTTCTATTTCAACATCATCGTCGACAGTATTTGCCTTGAAAATACGCTTGTAATGATTGTATACTGCAACTGCAAGTACTTTTTTTGCTTTATCTTGTCCTACAATATACTTATCCAACTCCGCCTTGATTTCCGCTGGCTTTTTTAAATCAATCTCTTCAATTTCCTCTGGCTTTTGTGCTTCTTTAATCTCTTGGTTACAAATTTCTATACATTCATCACAAATATATATTCCATTTGGTCCTGAAACTAAAACTTTTGTTTTTCCTTTGTTTTTACCACAAAATGAACAATTTAAATCTTCATCAATCAAAGCACATTCCTCCTGTTTTCATTCTCTTTCACACTACTCTTGTATAATAGCACTTTTTAGCTACTTTTATGCCTATTTATTTAAAAATTTTATCTTTTATAGAAAACACTATCAACAAGTCCATACTCTTTTGCTTCATGTGCAGATAAATAATTATCTCTATCTGTATCCCTTTCAATTTCTTGTACAGTTTTACCAGTATTCTCCGCTAAAATGGTATTGAGTTTATCCTTTAATTTTAAAATATGTTCTGCTTGAATTTTAATATCGCTAGCTTGTCCTTGCGCTCCCCCAAGTGGTTGATGAATCATAATTTCTGCATTTGGTAATGCATAGCGTTTCCCTTTTGTTCCACTTGAAAGTAAAAATGCTCCCATACTTGCAGCCATACCAATACAAATTGTTGAAACATCACAGCTGATATATTGCATAGTATCATAAATAGCAAGTCCTGCACTTACACTTCCACCAGGACTATTGATATATAGACTGATATCTTTATGCATATCTTTTGCTTCAAGATAAATGAGCTGTGCAACAATTGTATTTGCCATACCTTCACGAATTTCACCAGATAAAAAGATAATTCTATCTTCTAATAGGCGAGAGTATATGTCATAGGAGCGTTCTCCCCTGCCAGATTGTTCCACTACCATTGGAATTAAACTGTTATAAACTTCATTCATACAAAAACTCCTTCATATTTTGAATGTGCAAGGTCTTTTAGAAAATCTCGAGCAAGAGCGATAAAATTTTCTTTTTATCATTTGTACATTTCCTGCTGTGTGGCAAATTTATTTTTTGTGTATATTTTCTGCTTTTTTAGATGCTGACTTTCTTATACTTTCTCTTCTTGATGTTGCTTTCGCTTCAGTTATTCTCTTGTTTGTTGGTATTTTTTGCGCGGATGTTTGCTCTTGTATTCTATTTTCTTCTACAGCACTTTCCTTTTTCGCAGCTTTTTCTTCTGCAGTACTAACCTTTTTTACCGTCTTTTTTACAGCACTTTCTTTCTTTTCAGTCTTTTCTTCTGCAACACTAGCCTTTTTTACTGTCTTTTTTACAGCACTTTCTTTCTTTTCAGTCTTTTCTTCTGCAACACTAGCCTTTTTTACCGTCTTTTTTGCAGTACTTGCTTTTTTCTCGGTCTTTTCTTCTGCAGTACTATCTTTCTTTACCGTCTTTTTTGTTGTTGTCTTCGTTGAGGAATCTGTTTTTTCTTTTGCATTAGATTTTAGGATAAATGTATTATTTGCTTTTAAAAAGTTAAATAATTTTTCAATTACAATATTATTTGCAATATACTCTTTCTGTCCAGCGTTGATTTTTTTTTCATACTCTTCAACTGTTATATTTAACTCTTTTGCATTGCTTGCAATTTTAGCTTCTAGCTCGCCATCCTCCGCTTTAAAGCCCTCTTTTTTAATAATTGCTTCAATAACAAGTTGACTGTGTACTATCTCTTTTGCTTGTGCGCGTTGGTCTTTTTTGTAGTCATCAATATTTGTCCCCATAAAGCGAAGATAATCTTCAAACTTTAAATCTGGTCCATATGTTTGTGCTAAACGTTGACGCATAGTATTGAGCATTGTTTCTATTTGGCTATCAATCATAGCTTCAGGTATATCAATTATAGTATTTGCAGCTATTGTCTTTATAAGGTTATCTTCTGTAGCAGAATCCGCTCTTGCTTTTGCATCCTTTTCTAAATTTTCACGCAAAGTCGCTGTGTAGGCTGCTACACTTTCTGCTCCAACTGCATCTTTTATAAATGCGTCATTTACTTCTGGCAATTCTTTACGGAGAATTTTATGCACTTTAACAGCAAATATTGCTTGTTTCCCCTTTAATTCTTCTGCTTGATAATCCTCTGGGAAAGTTACTACAACTTCTTTTTCTTCTCCGCTTTTCATACCGATAACTTGTTCTTCAAATCCTGGAATGAAAGTTTTTGAACCTAAAACTAGAGAATAGTTTTCTGCAGTACCTCCTTCAAATTTTACTCCATCAACACTGCCAGAAAAATCAATAACAGCGGTATCCCCTTTCTTTGCCTTCGCTTTGGCATCTAATTCAATTTGTCTTGCATTGCGTTCTTGTAGTTGATTGAGTTGTGCTTCTACATCTTTATCTGTTACATTATACTCTACTTTTTCAATATTTATACCTGTATACGCACCTAAATTTACTTCAGGCTTTACTGCAACATTAGCAATCAAAACAACTTCATCTTCCTCTAACTTATCCACTGAAAGTGAAGGACTAGATACAACTATATAATTTTCACGTTCTTTTTCAAGTACGGTATAATAATTTTGCATATAAAGTGTATTGAGTGCTTCTTCATAAAAAATAGAAGGTCCATATAAGCGTTCAATGACATGACGAGGTGCTTTTCCTTTTCTAAACCCGTCTACTCTAAATTTATTTCTACTTTTTAAGTATCCTTGATTGAGAGCTTTCTCCCATTCTTCTTTATCGAAGGTAAAAGTGATATTTATTGTACCCTTTTCTGCTTTCGCTACACTGTATTTCATAGATATATTCTCCCTAAACATCATATAATTCAGTGTTAGATTATATCATAGAATAAAAAAAAAGGCAAGCAGTTTATAAAAACAGTGCCAATTTTTACAAAATTTTTTATTTTAGTATGAAAGTGACATAAAACCACTGCAAAACAATTTTTAAAAATAATTCCCCAAACCACACCCTCGCACAAAAAATAGATATTTGGTATTGACAATAATACGCCACTCTGGCGTTTAATAAGAATACACATGTAACAGTGATGACTTAACTTAAAATTCTCTTAGTCGATTTTAAGAGATATACTAAATGTCAATGTATAACTCCATTGACGAGAGCTAATATCCTCATTTCTCATGCTACCAACTTTTATTTTTAAATCAGTTCCGCAAGCCAGTTAGACTCTTGCAATTTTACATCCAAAATGCGCAACTCTTTTGAAAGTTTGTCTATCTCTTTTTGGATTGGTTTAATATCCATCGTTGGTAAAATTTTAATTTCTGTGTGTCTTGCCCGTTGTGCTCCAGTGCTTGCTCTGTTGTAAAAATCAGATAATATAGCAATTCTTTTTGTTAAAACATCTTTTTTTGCAATCAGTTCTGCAATTGTCTCTCCGCTAGATACCTTTGTTACATTATTTGTTTGATTGATATGTGTAATTAAATATTCCATTCTCTGTAATGTTGAATTTAGCTCTTTTAAAAGGGCTACAGGGTCCTCTGCCGTCTCTGTACCTTCTTGTACTTCGGCATTACTCAATAACCTTGTTCTCAATCTTTCAATTTTTATCTTCAATTCCGCTCTTTCTAACAATGCTTCAGCAAGTTTCATTTCAATTACTCTCCAATATATTTTCTTTCCTTTCAATATACACTTTTTCAAGAAAAAAGTCAAGTAATATACTATATTCTATACATTTGCATTTATGTGTAACATAGTACTAAAAATAACTATACTTTTTACTATTTTTTAGATATAATACTAGAAAAGCATCTGGGAGGATACTGCTATATGGGTATTGATGGATTAAGTACACATTATTTAAGTATAGAACTCAATCAACTTTTAACTGGGGGTAGAATTGATAAAATTACACAGTCTAGTAAAGACTTTTTTCAATTACATGTCTACGCCAATAAACAAAAATTACAAGTATTGTTGTCTACAAATAGTGAAACAGCAAGGGTTTCCATCTCCAGAGGCAATTATGAATATTTACAAACACCCCATAATTTTTGCATGCTGCTTAGAAAGCATTTACAAAATGCTATAATTCATAAAATTGAGCAGGTAGAATATGAAAGAATTATAGCAATACATTGTATCTGTAATAGTGAATTTGCTGTAAAAACAAAAATCTTATATTGCGAAATCATGGGTAAATATAGCAATTTAATTTTAGTGCAAGATGACATCATTTTAGGTACATTAAAAAGTACTCCTCTCTCCATTGATAGCAAACGCAATTTATTGACAGGTGCAAGATATACTCTACCGCCTAAACAAGAGAAGATAACTGTCTTGCAATTGGACAATTTAAAAGATATTATCCCCTCCTTTATACAAAAAACTTTTTCAAATTTTTTATTTCAAAATATTGTTGGCATATCATTACAAACCAGTAAAGAGCTTGCAAAACACATTGCACATAAACTCCAAATGGAAGAACATACAATTTTAACACAAGCACTAGAAAATACAGATATTTTGCTATCTTTGCAAAATGCTATACGCTTTTATCTTTTAGAAAGTCCACCTTCGCCATCTATTTTCTATTTACAAGAAATCCCTAAGGAATTTTATCCACTCACTTTTACTATAGAAAATAAAATAACTTTTACAAATATGATAGAATGTATTGAAGCTTTTTATCAAAATAAAGGCACTCTACAAAAAATACAACAAAAAAGTGATAAATTGATGCAATTTTGTAACGCAAAACTGAAAAAAGAAGAGAAAAAACTGCAGATGTTACAAACACAAAAGGAAAAATGTTCTAGATTGGAATGTGATAAATTATATGGGGAACTTATAACTGCAAATATCTACGCTATCAAAAAGGGAGATAGTAGTTGTACTGTCCAAAATTATTACTCTGAGACACAAGAAAAATGTACTATTCCCTTAGATAGTCAACTTACACCTAGTGAAAATGCACAACTCTATTATAGTCGTTACAATAAGCAAAAAAGAACATTGACTGCTACAGCAGAACAAATAGAAAAAGTCAATTATGAAATTGAGTATTGGAAGGCTACGCTACAAATGATTGCACTTGCAGAAGAGCTTGAAGATTTAGTTGAAATTGAGGAAGAATTAACAGAATACAATGGTAAACTAGATAAAAAAAATAGCAAAAAAATTACTCAAAAGAGCAGTTACCGCAAATATTTAATTGACAATTTTACAGTTTATATAGGTCGAAACAATATACAAAATGAGAGACTTTTAAAAGAGAGTCGAGCACATGATATTTGGTTACATGCTCAAAAATTGACGAGTGCTCATGCAATAATTTTTACTAATAAACAAACTCCATCTGATATGGTTATACAAAAAACAGCAGAAATTGTCGCTTATTTTTCTTCAGGAAGAGAAAATGGTAAAGTCACTATTGATTACTGTCTGCGTAAATATGTAAAAAAACCCCCAAAAGCAAAAATGGGGTTTGTTCTCTACAGTAATTTTAAAAGTATCCTTGTTGTTCCAAATAAACATAGTGTTTAACGCAACAAGATATACTATAATTTTCCTCTCTCCTTCATAGAATGTTGAATGCTATTTCTAAATTGCATTTAACATTTTAGATGGATTTTTATAGATATCTTTTATCTTATCCTATATAATTATTGTATTCATTTTTCGTATATTATATTGCCTCAATGTACTTATATTCTAAAAACTTTAATACCTTTAAACTGTTTAATATAGCGTTTTTCAAGTCTTGTTTGTACTGTTCTCTTGATGAGTCCTATATTTGCCGCTTCCCATACAAAGAGTGTACCACTAATGTTGATAACATTATATATGATTTCTGGCCATTTGCGTGCGTGTAAAAAATAGCTACCTAACAAAAGTATAATTCCGCCGCCCAACAGAGATAATGCTGTTACAATTTTACGACGTCTCTCAAGAGTATGTTGATAAATAATCAAAGCAATATTATCTTGTAGAATCTTTTCTGTCTCCTCAGGTGTATAGTCGCCAAAATCGTGAATATAGAGATGAATCATAACTTCATATTTTATAGGAATAATATCAATCATCTCATTGATTTTTGTAATAAGTATACTATTTAATTTTTCTACTGCATTATTCCCTAAATTTTGGTCAATCAACTCTTGAAAACTCTCAAAGTATAAATCAACTATAGCACAATTCTCTACAATAGTTACATATTGCCTTAAAATATCTTCTGAAAAATTTTTAAACTTATTCTTCTTATCTCTCATATCCCTTTTCTTGTTCCATTCTAATATAATATAGTATGATACTCTCCAATTATCAACTCCCTACAATCCATTTAAACAGTATATACGCTCTATCTACTTAAATTGTTGAGACAACAAAAAGGAAGCGAGTTTTCTCGTTTCCTTTTTGTTGTCTCATAAATATTTTTTTATTTTACAGTTTTTTGCTGTAAGATTGCAAATTTTTTCTCGAAGTGGCAATACATATGGCGGAGATACTGAAAGTTCGTCAATGCCTATACCTACAAAAAATTCTGTTAAAGATAAGTCTGCAGCAAGTTCACCACAAATACCCGCCCATATATTTGCTTTATGTGCATTTTTTACCACCATTTCAATTAAACGCAATAATGCTTTATGATGTGTATCTGCAATTTTTTCAAGCATTTCATTTTGTCTATCAACTGCTAAAGTGTATTGTGTTAAGTCATTACTTCCTATGCTAAAAAAGTCTACATGCTCTGCTAACAAGTCGGAACAAATTGCAGCTGCTGGCGTTTCAATCATAATACCAATTTGCATTTCTGCATTAAAAGGTATTCCCTCTTGCTTTAGCTCTTCACGCACTTTTTTGGCAATCTCTTTTACCCATAGCACTTCCTCCACAGCAATAATCATAGGTATCATAGCAGCAACATTGCCGTAGTGTGATGCACGATAAATTGCTCTAAGTTGTGTATGCATAATTTCCGGTCTATCAAAACAAATACGAATAGAACGATATCCAAGTGCAGGATTTTCTTCCTTTGGAAGGTGAAAATAATCTGCCTGTTTATCTGCTCCAATATCCATAGTTCGAATAATGGCTAGCTTATCTCCCATCATACTTGCAATTTGTTTATAAACTTCAAACTGTGTATTTTCTGTGGGATAATCTTTGCTCTCTAAAAATAAAAATTCACTTCTAAATAAACCAACACCTTCTCCATCATTTTCAATCACTTTTTCACAGTCTTTTACACCACCAATATTACAGTACACTGCAATTTTTTCTCCATCTTGTGTGATACTCTTTTTACCACGCACTGCTTCTTGTCGTATTTTTGCTTCAGCAAGTTCTGCTTGCAACTTTTCATACTTTTCAAGTGTCGTCTTATCTGGGTCAATAAAAATTTCACCAGTAATTCCGTTTAATACACACATTTTACCGTCATATTGCATATCAAGATTTTCACGCATATTTACCACAGATGGCAAGGCAAGTGTTCTTGCTAAAATGGCTGTATGTGAGTTTGTTGAACCTAAGATTGTAATAAAGCCTAAAACTTTTGACTTATCCAAATTTACAACTTCGCTTGGCGTAAAATCACTAGAGTACAATATACTTGGTTCTTCCAAGCGAATTGTCTTTTCTTCTCTACCTAAAATATTATCGACAACACGCCTACAAACATCCATAATATCCACTGACCTTGCACGCATATATTCATCTTCCATAGCAGCAAAAATTTGAGCAGTTTCAAAACCACTATCCTCTACCGCAATCTCAGCTGCAATCCCTTCACGAATTTTTGATACAATAGCATCATGCAAATCTTCATCTTCCAGCATTAAGGCGTGTACTTCAAAAATTTCAGCGTTTTTTTCACCAACAGATTGCAATGTAGACTGATATAAATTATGTATTTGCTCTTTTGCTTTTGCTTTTGCCGCTAAATATTTTTGTTCTTCTTCTGCCGGTGTGCCACTTTTTGTAACTGCAGTAACTTCTCTATGCTGCACAATTTTCAGTTTACCGATAGCAATTGCTTTAAATACCGCTTTACCTTGGTATTGTAACATCTTTTCTCTCCTTAAATTATAAAATTAAAGTATCTTTTCAATCAATTTTTTTAAAGTCTCGCCAGCTATTTCTGCATCTTCTCCTTGAATTTCTATAAAAACACTTTCACCACATTTCACACCAAGTCCTACCATACCAAAAACCTTTTTTAAGTCTGCACTTTTATTTTGTACAGAGATTGTCATTACAGATTTAAATTTTGCTGCCTCTTGTGCAATTTGGGTTGCTGGTACAACATGTAGACCTAATTTATTTTGCACCGTATATACAAATTGCATAATTGATACCCTCCTATCCGATATATATCTTTAGTATACCAAATAGAAAAGCAAATTGCAAGTACTCAATACAAATTTTTGATAAAAGACGACCAACTTTTTTATGCTTTTATTGACTTTTTTCAATTATTTTTAGTATACTATAAAATATATAAAGATAGGAGCAAAAGTATGCAACAAATTCTACAGGATATACAAAAAATATTACGCATAGACAGTAGTCAGATGGAAACAAAGACAAATATGCCTTTTGGTCAAGGCATATTTGATACACTACACTACTTTTTAAATTTGGCAGAGACAATGGGATTTAAAACGATAAATTATGATAACTATATTGCCGAAGTCATTTATGAAGGAACAACAGAGGAAAAATTTGCTGTATTATGTCATTTAGATACTGTACCTATTGGAAATGGATGGACACAAAATCCATTTGGCGAAGATATTGTAGATGGCAAACTTTACGGCCGTGGTAGTATGGATAATAAAGCAATTGCAGTTATCTGTCTACACTGTTTAAATGCCTTAAAGAAAGAAAATTTTAAACCTAGAAAAACAATTCATTTGATTGTAGGATGTAATGAGGAAAATGGTTGGCAATGCATTGCATACTACAAACAAAAGGCAACATTACCTGAAATAGGTTTCACTCCAGATGGTAATTTTCCTGTCATTTACGCTGAAAAAGGTATTTTGCATGCAAATATACATTTTAAAATTGATAATGCACCATTTTTTTCTATTGCTACTGGCGAACAGCTCAATATGGTATGTGACCGTGCAACAGCAACTTGCACAAGTCATTTTGCACAAGTTTTAGATAACTTAAAGCTTATGCCACAAGACATACCCAAGGAAATTACTATACATCGCGGACATGTTATTACACGCAATACAAGCACGAATAGCTCTTCCTGTCTTGTGATTGCACATGGTAAAAGTGCCCATGCTTCTCATCCAGAACGGGGAGATAATGCTCTTTATAAATTACTTTGTTTTTTTGCTCCTTATAATGCAGATATACAAAAGATAAAAGAACTCTTTGTGGATGACACTATGCAATTACAAACATTAAATGACACAAGTGGATATTTAACCTATGCAGCAAATGTAGCAACTTTTCAAGAAAATACTTTGACAATAGGCATAGATATTCGTTATCCTGCAAGTATGAAGCAAGAGGACATTTTAAATATTTTTGATAAGCATCAACTACAATATGAACTATTACATTGCCAAAATCCAATATTTCATAGTCCAGATAGTCCACTCATTCAAACATTGTATAAAATCTATAAGGAAAAAACAGGTAGAAGAGATAAACCAATGGCAATTGGTGGCGGCACCTATGCCCGAGCATTAAAATTTGGCGTTGCCTTTGGACCACAATTGAATGATGAAGAAGACAGTATACATCAACCAAATGAATATATTTTCATCAAAAATATCTCTCTATATTTTGATATATATAAAGAGGCAATATTTCGCTTGACAAAATAAATTGCATAATTAGTCTTCGGTTTAGCACAATTCTATCTAAAAGCAAAGTGGCATAAAATTCACACTTAAAATCCATATCTATATCTTAAAAGGTTTAGTATTTATTAAACCTTTTTCTTTTTATAGCATTTGTTCTTATTCTTTCTATTTTATATCTTAATAAAATATCCCTCAATATTGCTCACACTTACGTACGAATTTATTGCTTGCTTATTATTTTGCTTTATCTCTAAGAGTAATATAGTAAATATCTCCTTGCCATAAAGAAAATTATTTTATGGAGGTTTTTTCTATACAAGAAATCGTTATCACTATTTATAAAGTAAATAGTGATAGAAAATTAAAAGGGTTGGTTATCTTGTTGACGATAACTTACTCACTCCTGATATTTCTTCAAAAGGTAACCCTTATATCCACACTTTTAAAGATGTTGAAGAACAATTTAAACCTGTTTTTAATAGCATAAATGAGTTTAAAGGCTACATCACTATTGCCTACGAAAATTTACATATCTTCAATAAAGAAAAGAATTTCTATAATACTCTTGCATATGTTGAGTCTACCAACTATGTCTGCTATAAACTGATTGACTAAAAAGAGAAAATATTATATTTGAATTTGATTTTAATGGTACGCACTTCGTTATATTCAATCTCATTGCCTGCAATAAAAATAATACACTGTAACAGTTGCAATTACAAATCAAAGTAAAATTACGCAAGATACTTTTCTACTACCTAGAAGATAAATATGAGAATTTTACTTTGAATATGAGCTTTACTGTAACAAATTTATATCAATATTTTTACTTATGGAAATTAAAAGAGAAAATCTATGGACTTAACTGCAAGTACCAAAATATAATACTATCTTATCAGGTCTTGGGAGTCTTACAATACTTGCAATAAGTGAGCTTTGATTTTTATTTGACTGACCTGCCTGATTATTTAGAATAGGAAAAATTGAAAACGAACTCAAAAAAGCAAGGTTTTAACCTAAAAGGCATTGATAAAAAACTTTTTATATAAGACATTAAAGTTTTTTCTTCTAGTACTATCCATTGAGACTATATACATCCGCAAGACTTTTTTTGAACTTTTACAACAATCTGGTATTTTGACTGATAAGAACAAGTATGAAAAGATGCAAGTTTTAATTGATGTAATTGTTAGAAAGGTAGTTGTACAAAATAATCTCATAAATGTCTACTTAAAGTATGATATTCGCAATCCAAATGATGATAACCCTAAAATAGTAAAGACCCTGCTTAGATTTTATCCGAGCAGGGTCTTTTATTATTCTCTTATATTCAACCTTACTTCATCTCTCCCACTAACAAAACTTATCTAGAATTTGTTCCTAATAAAGAACTACAAAGAAAAGAGTTTATTATTCAAATTTTTGTTTAAGTTTTTAAAATTATATAATAAATTATTGCAAATATAACAATGATCAACAGAAAATTATATTTTCAGCCTATTATGCGTTTTTATAAGAAAAAGGAACTACTAATTACTAGCTCCTTTCGTTCTAATTTTATAATTCTATTTTAATTTTTTATAGAATGAATTCGTATTCTATGCCATATTCTATTTTCAGTTTATTTGGATTTTCAATAAGTTCTCTTATTTTAAAGTATTCTTTCTTATAAATTGAGTTATATTTTTCCCATTCTCGCTTTTCTTCAACTTTATTTTTTCTTTGCACATCTACCATACATAGTAAAGATATCCTATTACCCGTTTGTAAATGCTTTTCAATCCATTCGAAAAAATCAGAATATCCACATGGTGTAAACCACACATCATAATCTATCCAATAAAAATACTCTTTATTATCTTTGTAATACATTTTAGGATAATAATACAATTCTGTTTCTTTGTTCATCCTGTCCATTTGAATTACATAATCATCTAATTTTAATTCTAAACTTTCAAATGGTTTACTAGTATTTAATGCAAAATAGCTTACTCATTTTTTCTATCCTTTTTTATGTACTTACTATTTGAGAATTTTTTTTATTACAATATAAACTCATATTCTATATTAAAATCACAATTTTCCATAATTTCTGGATTGCTCATTACTTCTTTAATAGATAAAAATTCTTTCTTATATATGGAATTATATTCTTGTCGTTCTTTCTGTTCTGCTTCTTTATCAATGGAATTTACTTCCCATTGTAACATATAAGATATTTTATTCCCACATTGTAGTTCATTTGCTATCCATTTTAGTATATTCTTTCTATAAGATCTACAAAACCAAGTATCTATACCCAAATTAAAAAAATATTTTTTTGTATCTTCATATGTATATCTTGGATAACGATATTCTTCAATGATATCTTCTAATCTAAATTCATTTAATACTATTGAATCATCTTGCAAACTTATCTTTAAATTTTTGGGTTTTCTACTTGTGTGTAAAATATCATACTCACTCATTCTTATTAAACTCCTTTTTAGTTTATAGTAGGCAATCCAAAAAATGCATGCCCACAATGTCTTGCACTTTGACCAACATGATAATGCGCATAGAAAGTTCCTTGTTTTAGTTCTCCTGACTTTGATTAATACTATGTGGCTCATGAAGTTTTGGAATAGCTCCATTACTAGCAGCTTAAGCTACAGCATATGCCACATCTTGTGAATAATGATATAGAGAATAGTAGCTTTTTATATTATAATTTATTTCAGTAAGTGTCTTAGCCACACGCAAAAATGCCACTGCAGCAGCATATGGTATAGCAGTACTGCTTATTATGCGGATACATGATTCATTACTATTTATAAGCGTTATCCTATATCCACCATATTTTATTGAGTTACATATTACTACTGTTAGTCTCATAAATGCATATTCTACACCTTGCCATCTTAAAGCTAAAACATCATTGCTAATTTTATCAACAACTTGTTCAATACCTTCACCAACAACCTCTGCAATTGCTGTTCCAGCTTTTACAGCTGCCATTCCTATTCTGCTTGCAAATAAAATCCCTGCAGATGTACCCGCTATTGCTCTACCAATTGTACTACCCGCTGTTACTGTAACTCCTACACCAGCTCCAATAAGTGCTGGACAAGCCAATCCAGCTGTCGCAACTGCAATTCCACCTGTTGCCGCTGCTACTACTGCTACGGTTGTTGAAACTATGGCGAATTTTACTACTCTTTTAATCAATTTAGAAAACCAACCACAGTTCTCTATCACCCCACTCGCACGCATTTCACTTAATAATACACTTTCATTCTCAACATTTATTACAACGTCTATTTCATTATTTCTATTTATAAAACCAACACCACTTAATTCTTCCACTTCTAAACTAGTATTAATAAACTGTGCTGTTGCTGCTAATGTTATAATATTATTTTCAACATCGTATGAATATTTAAATTTTACCGTACTATTTGTTATACTTTCAATTTCATTTTCACTTAAATTTTCAATATTTGATATTTGTTTTAAATCAAATTTTTTAGAACCTTCAAAATATACTATATTTCCTTCTTTTCAATAACTTGGATTGTCAAAACTACTTAATGTACTTTTTACATTCTATACCGTTATTTTCTATCTCTATATTTCTAATTTTTGCTCGTATACTATCATCATAACTCAACAATACTATTGTAGTTATTAAAGCTGCTACTAACAAAACTGCAATTATACTTATAATGACTTTTGTTCTTATTTTCATTTGTTTCTCTCTCCTTTTATTTATTTATAAAATCTACAACTATATTTATAGGCACACTATACACAATACCATATATTACATTACTAGATGTATCTTTTAATCTAAAAGTTGTTATACCTACAAGCTTTCCTTTTGTGTTCAATTATACTCCACCACTATTACCTGTAGATACTGTTAAATCTGCTTGAATTACTTCTCTTGTTGCACCATTTGCTACAATATTCATTAAAGGGTTACTAATATTACCTTGAAAAATACTTATACCATAATTTGATGCATTACCTACCGCATAGACAATATTCCCTGCTTTTAATTTACTAGAATTTCCCAATATTTACTGGTTTTAAATTTAAGCCGTTCGTATCATTCAATTTTAAAACTGCTAAATCTAAATTGGTGTCATATTTTTCTAACTGCACCGTACTATATTTTTCTTCAAACGAAAAGCGAATAGAATATGTTGTAAACTCTGTCGTTGTATCTAAATTAGAATATGTAACAACATGAGCATTTGTAATAATTTTACCATCTTTTGATATTATTTCACCTGTACCAAAACTTTCTCCAATACCTTCTGTTGCTGCTTTTACTTCAACAACATTATTTAAAGATTGTTTATAAATTTCATTTGCTGTAAGTCCATTTACAAATGGAAAGAAATACAAAACTAAAGCAGTTACTGAAAGTAACACCGCTATTATACTCACAGTGAATAATGTTATAAATTTTTTCTTTTGCATTCTATTTATCTCCCATTATATTTAATTACTAACTTTTATATAGGTATATAGTACCCCAATTAACCAATTATTGCAATATCCTTTATTCGATTTCTATTTAAAAATATTTTATATATTAGTTGATTACTATAACAAACTTTAATATAAAAATAAAAATAACCAAAACACAAATTATATGGTTTGGTTATTTACTAAAATTAAAAATATATAGTCTTGATTTTTTAAAACACTATAAATAGCCATTATTTTTTCCTACTATACTAAATAAATTTTCTAATAAACTTTATACAGACATCCAAATGAATGCTTTATTTATTTTTTGCATTTTCTTCTTTCCCTTCTTTTTCTATAATTTATTTTGATATTTATCTTAAAACTTTATTCTACTTTATTGGCAAGCTTTCAATTTCATCAAGTGTTTTACTATATGCCGGTATAAAATATTTTAAAAAATACGCTATTGCTCTAGACTCTGTCTTTTGTAAATCTTTTAAAATACTCTCTTCCGCTCTTTTAAACTCTAAATTCCCACTCTTTTTTTCCTCTAAACACTTGATATATGCAGAAAGTTTATCCGCCCATTTTACAATTTTACCTTCTATACTATTGCTATCAATATATAGAATTTCTTGCATCTCAGGAATCAACTCTTTTGGTAACATTTGTAGTAATTTTGCATTTGCAAGTTCTTCTAACCTTTTATATGCTGTCTGTAATTCTGTATTAAAATATTTAATTGGTGTTGGTAAATCACCAGTTAATACTTCACTACTTTCATGATAGAGAGCATACAATAACACTTTTTCAAGTTGAATTTTTTCATTGTAATAAACATTTTTCTCAATCATAGTCAATGCATGTGCAAGAACTGCAACTTGTTGACTATGTTGCATAATATTTTCTTCTTGTGTACTACGCATAAGAGCCCATCTTTTAATATATTTCATTCTATCCAGTAACGCATAAAAATCATACATAATTTTTCCTTCGATATATTGACTTAATTTTTATAATATGCTATAATATAGCAAATAACAAACTAGGGGTGCTTTAAAAAGCTGAGATTATACCCTTACAAAGGGCAAGGTAATACTTGTCTCATACAGTTTTAATTTGTAAGAATTTATCTCTATAGTTCTAAGGCTATCTCTATTTGGGATAGTCTTTTTTTCTACGGAGGTTATTATATGCAATTTGAAAATTCTATATGGCTATTGATTTCGTCAAGTGTACAATTTATCATACTCATCTTTATCGCTATATTTTGGGGTGGAAAGGAAAAAATAACTACTAAATTGATAACAACCGCTTCTCTATCTCTAGCACTTGCAGTCGTACTGAATTTTATTACTCTATTTCGTCTACCTATGGGTGGTAGTATTACCCTTGCTTCTCTATTACCATTACTATTATTTAGCTACCGCTATGGTTGTCGCTACGGTATAGCACTTTGTCTTATCTATGGGATTTTGAATTTTTTATTCCAACCCACACAAATTATTCATCCTGCCCAGTTCTTTTTAGATTATCCACTCGCTTTTATGTCTATAGGTGTTTCCGGCATTCTTAATAGAAAAAAACAGTGTACTCTCTACTTTATATTAGGCACAGCACTTGCACTCCTACTACGATATATAGCACATTTATTCTCTGGCGTCTTCGCCTTTGGTGAATTTGCAACAGGCAATCCATGGATATATAGTTTAGCATACAATAGCTTTGTTCTACTAGATGGTGCTATCAGTATGAGTATAGCATGTATACTTTTACAAATAAAATCTTTAAAAAAATATCTATTGCCTCAAATATGAAAATTTTTAAAAATTTTTATAATCTATCGTCAAGCAATGCATATCCAAATTCCTTTAATAGATGTTCTCTATCTCTCCAGTTTTCTTGGACTTTTACAAATGCCGTTAAAAAAACTTTACACCCTAACAATTTTTCCATATCCTGCCTTGCAAAACTTAAAACTTCCTTCAATGCTTGGCTTTGCTTTCCAATCAGAATTGCTTTGTGATTTTGCTTTTCACAAATAATATCTAAATTGATAAGATATATACCTTTTTGATTTTGCTCAAATTGATGTATCACTACAGCAATTCCATGTGGAATTTCCTTTTGATATCTCAATAAAATTTTTTCACGCATAATTTCGGCAATCATAAACTTGATTGACTTATCCGTTAAAATATTACTTTCATATATTTTCTCTCGCTCTGGTAACAGACGCAATAAACTCTCTTTCAGTTTAGATATATTTTTACCTGTTCGGGCAGATATCGGAAAAAGTGGACATGTAATTCCTGCTTCAAATAACAATTTACTATCTTCAATCAATTTTTGCTGTTGTAAAATATCAAGTTTCGTATAGAGAATACACATTGGAATTTTATTTTGCAAAAAGTTTTGCATACATACAATATCATCTTGTTGCAATGGTTTATGTCCATCAACAACATAGGCAATTATATCTACTTCTTTTGCTGATAGCTCCGTGGAACGCATCATCCTTGTTGAAAGCTCTGTCTTAGTTTTATAAATACCTGGAGTATCAACAAAGACAATTTGTCCTTCCTCCATATTACAAACTGCTAAAATTCTGTTGCGTGTAGTATGCGGTTTTGGAGATACAATGGCAACTTTTTCACCCACTAAAACATTCATTAAAGTACTTTTACCAGCATTAGCTTTTCCAATCAATGCTACATATCCACTTCTCATAACTCTTCTCCACCCGTTTATAAATAGATTTCTTTCGCAAGGCCTATCGCATTTAATATTCTCTCTTCTATCGTACGCATAACTTGTCTATCCCCTTCTTCTATATGATCATATCCTAATAAATGACATATACCATGTACAATTAAATAGTACAATTCTCTCTCCGGCGATATACCATATTCCTGTGCCTGTTTTAGCATTTGTTCCTTACAGATGACTATACTTCCAATAGAGAGCTTGTCCCCTTCCATATCTGTGAAAAAAGCATCCGCTACTATCTTTTTCTCTTTTAAATTCTCAATTGTTGGATAGGATAATACATCTGTAACTTTATCTACATTACGCGTTGTTCTATTTAGCTCTTGCATCTCTTTGGCATTCACAAATAATAATTCACAAATACAGTCCACTGCAATATCCAAATCTTGTAAAACAATTTGCTCTAAAAGATGCAATTTTTCTAACTCTTCTTGAGAATCAATATACAATTTATTCACTTTGGTCCACTCCACCTTGTTCAAGCTTTTGCATTATATCCGGTGTTGGTAAATTTATTTTTGGATAACTCACTCTATCATGATATACCCCTGTTAGACAGTCAACAATAGTCTCTTTAATGATATTTAATTCCTTTAATGTTATATCACATTCATCAAATTGTTCAAGTTGCATACGTTCTTCAATAACTTCACGCACAAGTTGTTCAACACGCTCTGCACTTCTCTCTGTCAAACTACGTGCAATTGCTTCACTTGCATCTACAATCATTAAAATGGCATTCAATTTCGTCTGTGGTTTTGTTCCGTTATAAGAATATTCTTTTATATTGACTTCTCCATCTGTCATCTTCATTGCTTTAGCATAAAAATATTTGATGGGCAATGTACCATGGTGCTGTACTGTTGCATCCACAATTACATCTGGTAGACCATGTTTTTTTAAAAGTTGATATCCATCTTTTGTATGTGAACGAATGATATCTACTGATAATTCTGGTAAAATTTCATCATGTGGATTGCGTCCACTATTTTGATTTTCTGTAAAAAATTCCGGTTGATGCATTTTGCCAACATCATGATAATAGGCCATAGCACGAGCAAGAGTAGCATCTTCATTTATGGCAATGGCACAAGATTCTGCCAAATGTGCTACAATTATAGAATGATTAAAAGTTCCTATTGCCCGCTCTTTCAACTCTTTCATCAGTGGTGCATTACTATCTGTCAACTCGCGTAGACGGTAAATTGTAACTTTATTAAATAACCATTCGAACAAGGCTTGTAAAACAAAAGCAAACATGCCAGACAATATTCCTGAAAAGGCAGCAGAAGATAACTTTACAAAAAAGTTTGCATTGAATTTAAACTCTAATGTACATACCAACACAATAACAGGTATACAAGCAATGAGAGAAACAACTAGTATTTTTAACCGTGTACTTGCATTGCCCATTAAGCAAATACTAAATGTCCCTCCAATAAAAGTGATGAGTGGACTTAAGACTATTGCCAATTCATTTGTTACAAAAAAACCTTCTGGCATAGCTGTAAAGTTATCTATACAAAACAACATTAAAGCAAACACTATATTTAAAAAGATTGCTTCACGCTTACTCAATAGAACAGTAGCAAGCATAGCAAGTAGTAAACAAGGCCTTGCATACAAAACAAAAAATTTACTAAAAATATAACAGATGATGATTGATGTAAAAAGTATGCAAAACATTAAAAATATATTTTTTGGTGAACGCAAAAATTCTTTTTTATCCATTTGGTAGTACATATACAATACACCAAATAGCATCAACATACTTGCTATTAAAAAATAAAAATCTTTGCTTTTTAAATAATGCAATAAGAACTCCTTTGTGTTATTGCCATATCCATTGATGAGAACAATAAGCATAAGAATTCCCAGTAAAATTACAAAATTGAGAATAAAAGTTAACTTTCCTTTCCAATTTTGTCTTTTATCTTTTTTTCTCTGTTTTTGTCTTGCTGTTTTAATGGCATGTATTTGCCAATTCTTCTTTTCATTCGATATTGTATTATTTTGCATCTTCCTTCCTTTCTTTCATACATTATAAATTTATTTGTTCAATGTGTCGCACAGTTAAAGTTACAATGTAACGTACTTTATCTTTCTCTTCTAATATTTGCACTTGTTTTGCAATTATTATACCACCAACTGCAAAATGTGCCTTTGCAATTGCTTTACTCTCTTCTTTTTTTGACTTGGTATCTGTGATATGCTCTGCTTGAAAAGTCTGTACAATTGTACAACGCGCAATGGCATTTGTCTGATAGACTTCTCCTTTACTATCAACAAATTGTCCTGCTACAATGACTTGCCCTTTCTTTACATATGCACCAACCTGCACAGTAGCTGTACCCCGCAAGACAGTCATACTTTCAACAATTCCCGTATGTTGTGCAACAAGGTTCTTTTGCATCACAATCGGTTGACTCTCTTCTGCTTCAAACAATGTTACATATAATACTGTGCCTTGCTTTTCAATTTGTACATATTCAATCCCTGTAAGTGCAATAATATCTGTCTTTGCTTGCTCTATCGCTGCACGATTTAATACAGTAAACCGTCTTAAATTGTGCTCTTTTAAAATCTGCATCGCCTCTGTTGCATAGGCGCTTCCACTACCACTAATATGGACATTGAAAATAAAAAAATTACTACAAAAGGCAAGTATATAAAAACAAAATATACCGATTACAATACCTAATCTAAAAAGAATAAAATTTCTTGTTTTTTGTGGCAAATTCTCTCCTATACATTTGATAGTATAGCATGAATTTGAAAAAAAAGCAAAAATTTTTTGCACTTCATTTGATTTTACTTCAAATAAAATAGTTTGCACATCTTTTTTTTGCACCTTATATACTTTAATATTTTGTTGCACAAGCTTGTCTAATGCAATTAAAGGACTTATACCTTTTAATTCTAATTTTTCTCTAAAAAATGCTTTCATCTCTACTCCACAAATGCAACGGAATGCATATCTCCCTGTAGCAATAAGTCGCCTTCACCATACTGCTGAATCATTAAATTTTCTCCAATTATCTGCACCTTGTTGCCCTTAGTCAACAAAACAAGTTCCGTGCTATTGAAAGCAAAAATTTTTTTTACATTTTCAAAATATGCCAATTTTTTACCATACAAAACAATTTTTGTGCCATTTTGTGTGAGTTCTGGGTCAAAATTTATACGATTTACAATTTCTTCAAACAATTTCATAAAAACACTCCAAAAAGTTTGATTTTTTTTCCAAATCATATATCATATATATTATGAGAGAAAGTAAATTAGTACAGCCAAACACAACTAAATCTATTACACAAAATGATAATAAAGACTTTATTCTTCGTATGGTATGTCTCGTCTTTTCCGGTGGTATGCTTATAGTACATCTATTATTTATCACTTTGATGTTCATCTATAACGCATTTGACTCTAGTCTTACAACAACACTTGCTGGCCCATCATTCCCTGCTATATCACTGGGATTACTTTTTTGGTCATTGCCTTTTATTATGCACTTTTTTTGCAAAAAATTTTTGGGCATTTATATCATTATACCTTATATTGCCTTTATATTTTTAAGTCATTTTATGGGCACTGTATTAGATGTCTACGACATTCGTTTTATACCTGGTATGCTCTCTAGCAACTGGTGGGATAAAGTTATGCATACTATATTTGGATATCTTGCAGCTTTAATTGGACTATTTTTCCTATGTCATATTGCACGCATTGAAAAGCTAAATGCTCTTACTATACTATTTTTTTGTATAGGCATTTCCGCTCTTACTGCTGTTGTTTGGGAGATTTGTGAATTCTGCAGTGACACTTGGCTTGGTGAATCTTGCCAAGGAGATAGAATTTTTCTTAGAGATGCATTTGGTAATTTTATTCTAGATAGCGCTGGAAAACCTATAAGTATCATCACTGTAAATGATACTATGGGGGATATCATTGTGCATATGATTGGCACAGCTATATTTGCAATACAATATATTATACATGCAACAACTAAAAAATCTTTATTCTTGACTGGTATGAAAAAAGAATTTTCAAAAAATTGTTTTGTAAAAGAAAAAGTCAAAACTTCCGTTTCTAGCAATGAATGCAATCAATGCTAAAAATCTTTTTGATATAAAAACGCAAAAATAAGTTGATGCTTATGGTACATTTTTGAAGAAGAAAGTATACAATAATATTATGAAAAATTCTATCAAAAACCATAAGAAAAAAGACTGTTTAACGATTATTGTACTAATTTTTAATAGTACAATGTTGTTGATAGCACTTGTATTATTACTTTATAACAAATATGGAGCTATACAATTACCTTCAAACATATATATGCAATGCTTAAATATATTTTTATGGGCTATAGGTATAATTGCCATACTTTTTTGTAAACAATTTATTCCATCCTATTTTATACTACTCTATAGTATATTTTTATTTTTTAGTCATTTTTTAGGTAGCGTACTTGGTTTTTATGCTTTAGAGTTTTGCTATATCAATCTTTGATGGGATAAATTTTTACATACATCTTTTGGCTATTTAGTTTGTTATATAGCAGTATATGTTTTGTGTAGGATAAGTAAAATATACACTTTATCCACTATTTTAGTTTTATTTTTTATTATCGGATTTTCAGCATTGAGTGCGGTAGTTTGGGAAATCATTGAGTTTGCCTCTGATTGTATCTTCCATACCTCAGCACAAGGACAGCATGTATTGCTTCCATCTGGGAAATATATCATCCCTGTGCAAGATACTATGCTTGATATCATTTTACATATTTGTGGAACACTCATTTTTGTTTTACAATATATCCTACATAGTATAATAAAAAAATCCCTTATAATAGGAAATTTAATAATATATTTTTCAAAAGATAAATAAGGAGTTTCTATGCCATTATTGCATTATCTTTGTTCAAATTGTAACTATGAATTTGAAGAACTTGTACAAGAACATACGCAAGAAGTGTTATGTCCAAAATGTAGTCAACTGTCTCAACGTAAATGGTCGGGTGCAGTATACTCTTCTACTGGTAAAAAAAGTAAAAAATGTAATGGTAAATGTTCTACCTGTAGCGGTTGCTAGTTATAGAATAAATCAAGGGAGAGGAATACCTAGGTATTCCTCTCCCTTGATGCATCTTAAGCGTCTATAATTTTATCTCTATATAGCATTTTTTCATAAAGAAAATTATACCTTTTATGTGTAACAAAGTTATTACAATTTTTAACTCCTTTTTGTATAGATTTTAAATCACTACACTTCCATTTACAAAGCTCTCAATTATATTCTGTCCTCGCTTAGAAAAAGCAGCTTGTAGCGATGCCTTAGTTGCAATTTTATGCATATTCTGTTGATAATACTTTTGTAAACTTTTATATACTCCTTTTTCCCCTATCACAGTACTGAGATTGTCGTATAGTAACATACCTTTTACATAATTTAATAGATAATATTCTATTTGTCCATAAGCATCAATGCTTCGATTTAAAGAGCTATCTACACTGCCAGAAAGCTGTGCATTCAACTGATAAAATGTTCTATATACCATGCGTGCATTCTCTATCAATTCTGTGTAGGAAATTGCATATGTAGCATAGTTTTTAAAAAAGAGTGCTGTAGAATATTCTGTCAATCCTTCATCTAACCAAGCTTCTGTAATTTCATTATTGCCAACAGCACTATACCACCATTGATGTGCCGTTTCATGTACAATAGTATACAAATAATCCCGTTCTGTCAAACTATCACTTATCATACTTAGTGCTGGATACTCCATTCCTCCATAGCAAAAACCTGTTTGTACCACACTATATGTAGTATATTGATAATCACCAAAACTTTTAGTAAAATATTCCATACAGTCTGCAATCAATGTCAAAGTCTTTTGTGGATTTTCGTCTCGATAATAATAATATTGTAATTGTATACCATGCAAATCTTTATTTTGTAGCATAAAATTTTTACTTAACACAATAGCAAAATCTCTTGCAGACGATAAAGAATACTGATAGATGTTCTGTCCTAATGCAGAAGTTTTTTGTAGACATTCCCCTGAACTTGCAGCAACATAACAATCCGGTAAATGGAGTTTTACAGTATAGTTTGCAACTTCGCTATAAAAAGGGTCTCCATTACTATAATAATTGCATGCAAAAAATCCTTTACCATTTTCATATACGCAAACAATTGGATAAAAATTACCTAAATTGATTGCTTTTTCTGTTATACCTGTTCTATGATTGACTTTTGCAAGTTGCAGCGTATATTCTATTACAATGCATACCGATTGCTTTATTTCTAAAGGGGTAGATAGATGCACTCTCAAAATATTTTCATCTTCACCAACAATGGAAAAACTTTTACAATTTTGTACAGACTCTATTTGCATACCACCATAACTCTTCCCGGCATAATATGCTAGATGTGTATAGCTTTCCTCAACGGGTTTATATTTTGCCTCTTGCCGAAAGGCATTTCCAAATAGATTAAAATCTAAAAATTCTAAGATAGTATCCGTTTGATTATAATAGATAAATTCCATTGTACCATAGAGTACACCACTTTCTTCCAGTCTTGCCTCTATTCCATAATGATTTAAATATTTTGTCTCTTCACGCCTTGCGTTACATGCAATGCACGTCAATAGTATTGTCGAAAATAATGTAACCGCTGTAAAAATTCCATAAAATATAAATGCCTTTTTCATAGCAATAGTCTATGCTACCTCGTCAAAAAAAAGACTACTATTGTAGTCTTTTTATTTTTTGATTCCTCCATGCATATTGGGTATACACTCTAAAATACCACTATTTCTCAATAATATTTTATTATTCCTTTTTTTATGTCTATCTAATGCAACTTCTAACATATCTAATAAGATATATTGAAAATCTTCAAGTTTAGAACAGAAAAGATACCACGCTAAAGACCCTGGTACAGTATTCATTTCATTGAAAAATAATTGACCATTACTGATAATAAAATCAGCACG
Organism: uncultured Christensenellaceae bacterium; assembly: GCA_910586945.1. GTDB lineage: Bacteria > Bacillota > Clostridia > Christensenellales > Borkfalkiaceae > MGBC143601. The sequence goes on along the minus strand of CAJULO010000002.1, from coordinate 138,859 downwards.
CACAACACCACACATATCTAATTTTTGATACAGTTTTTTTGTTATACTTTGTACTTCCTTTTGTAATTCTGCATCAATATTTGCCGGAAAAATCCGTTTAGAATCCTTTTGATTCTCTAGATATTTTTCTGTAAAAGTAAGAATACTTGCATTTGACATTGGCTCTTCACACATGGAAGTAACAACCCCTTGACTGCTTCTATAACAAGCACAATTCAGTTCTCTTTTCTCTACCAAATACTTTTCTACAATAATACTACTATCATATGCAAAAGCTTGTTGACATGCTTCATCAACATGTTTTTTATCTAAAAGCACCTGTATACCGATGCTAGAACCTAGACAATTTGGTTTTAAAATAACTGGATATCCTAATTCTTCAATCTTTTGGAAAAACTTATCTTTTGCCTTTATAAAATCTTCTTCGCGAATTGTCACATAAGGTAAAATAGGAATTTGTAATCCTTCAGCAAAAATTTTAGTGGTTAGCTTATCCATATACACACTAGATGCAAGCATGGAGGGAGATAGATTGGCAATAGCATTTGCGTGTAGAATAGCACTTACCATACCATCTTCTCCACCTGTACCATGACAACAATTTATAGCAGCATCTATTCGTTCGCCTTGCGTAAAATGTTTACCTTTTTTATACCAAATATATCCATTTTGCAAATAAACTTCAGTAAAATCAAGATAGGCATCCGTCTTATAATTTTCAATTTGTAAAATATTTTTACCTGTATAAAATTGTCCTTTCTGTGCTATATATATTGGGAATACCTGTAGCCTTTTCGTTTGCTTTAATAAATTTGCCGTCATTACCCCCGTAATGATGGATACTTCATTTTCACAAGACATTCCACCAAAAAAAACGATTATATTTTTAGACATATTTTCTCCTTTACGATACACTTATAAATAATATATGAATCCTCTTTGCTTTTTGTGTATTGCATAAAAATAGACGCTACTTAGCCTTGTAGCGTCTATTGCTATTTACAACTTAATTATAAATATCAGGTAAATCATTTAAAAATAAAACAGTATCTCCAGCCTTTAATTGATTTTTCAAAATATTTTGAGCTTCTTGTAAGGTGGATACAAGTACAATATTTTCTGCATTTCCACCATGCTCTAAATAACCGGATTTTACAGCTGAAACTAAATTACCTCCAACAAGAATTATACTATCTAAACCACATAAATATTCGCCTAGTCGTTTATTTTCTTGTGCTTCTAAAATGCCAAGCTCTACAATTCCACATGTAACTACAATCTTTCTACCAGTAAATAGTTTTAATACCTCAATAGCACATTTCGCCCCTACACAATTTGTACTAAAAGCATCATCTAAAATATTTACACCATTTACTGTAGTAAGTGCAAGTCTATGTGGTATATAGTCTAGCATAGCAACGCCTTGCACAATTTTTTCAATTGGCATTCCAAGCTCTACGCAGAGTGCAACTGCTAGTGCTATATTGTTTGCACAATGGCGTCCGAGTAATTTTGTTTGAAAAGCTATATCTTTATTGTCAATTTCTATTGTAAATGTCGTACCTTCTGGACTACAACTTATATTTTTAGGTGTAAAAGTACCGTTCTCCCCAACAAGTATTTTTTGTACAGAATCCTCTCTAGCAAATAATGTTTGTGTGTTTTTATCGGCCGCTAAAATTGCCAAACCATCTGTATTCGTACCCTGTAAAATTTCCCCTTTGGTTTGAATAATGGCCTCTATACTTTTAAAACTTTCAAAATGTTGTGGACATATCCCCGTAATGATGGAATAATCGGGATGAACTATATTACATAATTCCGCTATATCCCCCACATTTCTGGCACCCATTTCAGTAATAATAAATTGATAGTCGTTTAGATTGACATTTTCAATTGTTTTGGCAATACCTACTGGTGTATTATAGGACTTTGGTGTTGCTAAAACAGTGTAATTTTGCTCTAAAATAGTTTTCAAAATATTCTTTACAGAAGTTTTTCCAAAACTGCCTGTAATTGCAATTTTTTTGCAAGAACAATTTGCAAGTTTTTCCTTTGCTCGCTGTACATATTCTCTATTCCTTTTCTTAGAATAAGGACTATCTATACAATTTGCCAGCATCAGTAATGGTACATATAAAAGCGGTATCACTATAAAAATTGCAAATCGCATTGCTGAAAATGGCTGTAAATAAGAATATTGATTACACCATATAACAATCTGTTCTGCTAAAAAAGCAAAAGCGGTTGTTAGAATAAATATAAAAATAGTTTGATAAATAAAAATTCTTTTTACCCTTTTGGTATAGACAAGTGGCACTTTTAATGCCTTTTTACTTGCAACTATAAACAATATGGTAAAGATGAGAATAGAAAGGTTTGATATATATCCAGCATATCTATCACCTAAAAAAATAAATCCTATTGCAAGAATACTCATGCCCAGTAAAATCAAAAGGGAAAGTTGGTTGTAGCGGGAATACACCATATTCCCCTTTCGTTTTGTCCAAGCAAAAAATATACGGTTGTTATAAGAACTCTGTTGCAATGCTCCTAAAATATGCCTATTACAAAGTGCAAAAAACGGTGTTGTAACCACTGCAATAGCCAGTGCTGATATAATATGAATGAATTGCATAACTTTTTGTATCCTAAAATATTTTATGTTGTAGTATTGCCATATTGTAAAAACTTTAAAGTAATATCATTGAATAAAGCAACTTGCTCACAAAAACAGAAATGACTTGCACCTTGCATAATTTGCAAGCGAGCATTGGGCGTGTTCGCATACAATTTTTCGGCCATATAGAGTGGTGTTTGTTTATCTTTTTCTCCAAAAATATAGAGTGTTTCACTCTGTATTTTTGCAAGACAATAAAATAAGTCATCATTTACGATTTTTTTATAGCTCTCTTGCATGATTGGCGAAAGTGTTCTATATTCTTGAGAGCCAAAATGTCTTTCAGCAAAATTGGGAAAAATTTTTTTACAAAGCTTATACCCTTTTACTTTTATATGATATTTTAAACCTCTTTTCGGAATAAGTCCAGCACAGCCTGTTAAAACTGCTCGCTCAAAATATTGTGGATAATGGGCGAGTAACCACAGTGCTATTCTTCCACCAAATGAATGTGCTATAATATGCGTTCTGTCAATTTGCAAAGCATTTAACAATGCAAGTGTATGTTTTGCATAATCAGCAATACTCCAAGCTTCTGTTAGACAAGCACTTTTTCCAAAACCAACACAATCTATTGCAGTAACCTTATATCTACTTTTTAAGTGCTGTAACTGATAATAAAAACTTTCTTTACAAGAGAGATATCCGTGCAAAAATAAAATATTTTCACCCTGCCCTTCTTGTATATAGTCGATTTTTTTACCTTCAACTACAACTTCCATGAAAAGTTCCCCTATATAACTGTCTTATGCAATACTAAGGCATCTTCACCATCATCATAATAACGCAAACGAGCATATTTTCCAACAAATCCGTTCTTTAAATACAATTGTATTGCAGCACTGTTGGATACTCTTACCTCTAAAAATAACTGATGCATTTGCCGCTCTCTTGCCAAAACTTCAAACTTTTGCAAGAGTTGTGTTGCTATTTTTTGTCTAGCATATTGCTTACTTACGACTAAATTTGCAATATCTACACTATCATTACCAATCAGTCCAAAAATATAACCCATAACTACATTGTCTGCATTTTTTGCAGCAATTGTTAAAATATTTGGTAACAAAAAGCTATCTTCAAGCATTTTTTGCGTCCAAAATTGCCGAAAAGTTTCCCTTTCTATTTTTGCAATTTTAGGCAAATCATCAACTGTCCAACTTTCAAATGTCAACTCCATTTTTATTTGCCTCTATTTTGTAAATTTTCTTCCGCTTGGCTTTTCTTTACATAAAAAGGTCTTAAGGGATAATTTACAAAATTTTCTTGTATTGCCTGTTGTATTGCGCCTTCTAAACAATTGATTTTATTACAAAGTTTATGTGGCACAGGTAAAGGCATAAAGGAATATAAGATATATTCTTTTGAAAGCTCTTCGAGTTTTGCTAAAGATATATGTGCAGGCGGTAAAATAACTTTTCCGTTATCATAACCACATACATAGAAATGATTCTTGCCTGCATCAATCACGGCTAAAAACCTTTCTAGTTTATCATATGACAGCATTTGATAGGATGTTACACCTATTTTATTTTTTTTTGCAGCAACAGCAAATCCTAAAATTGTTGAAAGGCCTACCCGTATTCCAGTAAAGGACCCCGGTCCTGTTACACCACACAAAAAATCACAACTTTCAATACTTAAATTTAGAGTAGTTAAAACTTCTTCAACCAATGACATACACAACACGGAATGTTGCAATTGACTATTTTCTATAAAACGAGTGGCAAGTTTTTTATCCTTTCTAGCGATAACACATAAGGAGTTACTTGTACAATCTATTGCCAAATAGTTCATAGAACTTCAATCTCCCTTGTATTTTCATCTATTTTTTTTAAAATAATTTTTTTACATTCTGCCGGCAAGATATCTAAAATATTCTCCGCCCATTCTATGACACATATACCATCTAAATCAAAATAGTCTGTCAACCCTAGTACTTCAGCCTCCATTGCATTTTGAATACGATAACAATCAAAATGATAAAGTTTATCATTATAATTATTCATATAGGCATAAGTTGGACTTGTAATCTCTTCTGCAATACCAAGTCCGCTAGCAAGTCCTTGTACAAAAGTTGTTTTTCCTGCTCCTAAATCACCACTTAAAAGCAAAATATCTCCAGACTGTAAACTTTTGGCATAGTTTTTTGCAAATGCAATTGTTTCCTCTCTGCTTGATGTTTTCATACACCTATTATATAAAAATTTTTCCAATTTAGCAATTAAAATTTTTTAAGTAATATAGATAACTTTTTATAACTTAAAATGGTTATCGCCGATGCAAATAGGCAACGCAACAAATTGAAGGGCAAAACACCGGTGGTTAAATAGATAGCATAAAATTTTTCTTGTGTTATATCCTTAAAGAGTGGTCGCATTGCGGCAAGTAATCCCTCCCATGTGACTATGCGTGCATAAATTTCAACTAAGAAAGTCCAATTGCAAACTACCCCGACAATTGTGCTAGAAATGGTTGCAATAAGACAGGCAAAAATACCTCCTTTGAAACTTCTAAACTTTCTATAAATCAATCCCGCAGGAAGTACAAAAGCAAGAGAACATAATAAGTCTGCAAATTCGCCTACATATCCAGTAAAACTATTAAAGAGTGATAATAAAACTTTCACTACAACAACAATAGAACCGGCAACAGTACCTAAACAAAAGGTAGCAATTAAAAAGATAAAATCAGAAAAATTAAATTTTAGAAAATTTGGTAGAAAAGGAACAGGAAACTGTATGAGCGACAATATAAAGGCAAGTGCGGAAAAGAGTGCTATTTTTGTAATATAATTTGTACGCAAAAATTTATTTTTTTCCTTAATATTGCTATTATTGCTAGATTGGATAATTTCAGTATCCTTGTCCTTCTTTTCAGTTACATTGTTTTCATTTGATGATTTTTTATCGTCCATATGTATACTCCTTATAAAAAAGTACAGATTGCATTATCTTACTATTTCTCTTCTATTGCACTATATATAAAATATAACTATATACTCCTACACTTTTATACTGTAAAAATTTGTGTAATGCATTTTTCTAATTCTACAATGCTATTACAAGAAAAAAGTTGTTTTCGATATATACTACTATTTGGCATACCCTTGCTATAGAATGCAATCATTTTACGCATTTGTACTATAATAAATTTATCAGAATAAAATTTTTGCATATCAGATAGCTGCTGTAAAATACTTTCTTTTTTCTTCCATGCCGTCGGTGGACTATCATATAAAATTTCACTACATATATGCGGATTTTCCATAGCTCCTCGTGCAACCATAATACCATCTGCTCCTGTCTCTTGCAATGTCTTGAGCGCATCTTGCCGATTTTGTATTCCACCATTTGCAATGACAGGAATCTGTACTGCCTTTTTCGCTGATGCTATCTGTTTATAATCAACTTTCCCAGTATGCCCATTACTACGCACTCTACCATGGATAGTAATGGAATCTGCTCCGGCTCCTTCACATAGTTTTGCAAATTCTGTTGCTAAAAGTTTATCTTCTTCTAAGCCTACTCTAAACTTTACAGTGATAACTTTACCACTTTTTTTACATTCTTTTATAATCTTTTCGGCAAGTGGAAAATTATTCAATAATGCACTGCCTTCACCATTCTTATAAAGTTTCGGCACAGGACATCCCATATTGATATCAATATGTCTGAATTTTTGTAATGCCGCGCTCTCACATGCTTGACGCATAATATAGGGGTCACTACCGAAAATTTGTGTTGCAGTCACTGTCTCTGTCTCATCTAGATGCAACAACTCTTCAGTCTTTTCACTCCCATAAACAAGCCCTTTACTGCTGACCATTTCAGTAAAACAAAGACCTGCTCCAAATTGATAGCATAGTTTGCGAAAGGCAAAGTCTGTATATCCAGCAAGTGGTGCCACAAAGAGATTATTTTTGTAAACTATTTCACCAATTTTTAATGCATGAATCATTTTTCTTTCCCTTCCCATTTTAACTCTATCTCATGCATATTTTCCTCTTGAATATCGCTATAGATAAGTTTATTGATTAAGTTGTTTATAGTTTGACGGGTCGCCTCTTCTGCAGAAATATGTAATTGATTGGCAAGCATTGTACTGAGTATAAAAAGTTTGCCAATACTGTCTGAGCTATCTTCTCCATTTTGTATACTTTCTAGCTGCTTGTGCAGTGCTGCAAAAATATCTTTTTGCTCTACAAATTTTATCTCCGCTTTGTTGATGCGTTTGATGGCCTTTTCTGTACGGAGCAGTGCTGGAAAAGCTTTTGGTAAATCAGATAAAGTATCTTGTAATTTTATTTGTCCTTTTTCTATCTTTTTATTTTTTTCCCAAAACTCTAATGCTTCATAAGCGGAGTTTGCACTATCTTCTCCAAACACAAAGGAATGTCTATATATCAATTTATTACACAAGGTATTTATGACATCTTGCATTACAAATGCCTTTCGCTCCTCTGCAAGCACAACATGAAAAGCTACTTGCATAAGCACATCCCCTAGCTCTTCCTGTAACTTATCATCGCTATTACACTCAATGGCATCTACTACTTCATAGCATTCTTCAATCAAATTACCAATGACAGAAGTATGTGTCTGTGCTCTATCCCATGGACAACCATCAGGTGCGCGTAATATTTGCAATATCTCAATCAGATTCGCAAGTGTATAATTTTCTTTTTTAATCTTGTCGTAATTTTTCATCTCTTTTTTTCCTTTTAAAAGAAATAAATTCAAATTCTTCTCTATCAAATACCTTTGCAACATAGCACAAAAATAAATATACACAACTCGCAACAAGCAAACTTAAAAGTACATGTATCTTTATCACAATCAATCCTGTCAGTATTGCTCCAAGAGAAATTGCTCCAAACTTCGTAATTTGATATAAAGTAGAAATTCTCATTTTATTCTCTCTAATACTATACACAAAATTTATAATAAAAGCAACTAAATAGCAGGCAGTTACAGCAATTCCTGCCCCTAATATTGAAACTTTTGGTATAAAAAGTAAAATACTTTCTAGTATCAATTTTACAGTTACGGCAATCGCCATAGATATAGCCGCAACTTTAGCCTTTCCCATACCGGTTAAACATGCTGAAAGTGTCTGGGTCAATGCCAAAAATAAACATGCAAATGCAGTGCATTGTATCAAAAGTACAAGAGTCATATTCCCATTTTGTACCAGCTTTGGAAAGAGTAACTGTGCTATAGATGGTGCATAAAACTGTAAAAATAGTGCTGCTGGCATAGCGACAAATAGTGTACACTTAATAGCAAATACTATCTTTTCTTCTGCTTTTATATTCTCTCCAGTTGCACATAAACTTGCAATAGTGGGGACACTCACCGCCGCCAATCCATAACAAATGGAAGCAGGTAAAGCAACAAGTGTCGTTGCTCCAGCAGAAAATAGTCCGTATAGATAAGTTGCATCCTCTGTCTTTCTCTTTAAAATATTTACAATTAAAATACTGTCAATCATATTGGAAAGTGGTAAAAGTCCAGCAGCAAAAGTTACAGGAATTGTCCCTCTCAGTAAAAACATACTTGTTGGTTTTTCAAAGTCAATACTGCTCTCTTCCCTTTGCAAGGCTTGACTTTTCAAGGCAACAAAAAACATAAAAAGCATAGCTATTCCTTCACTTATAGTCACTGCTAAAAGTGATAGTCCAACAAGTTTTTCCTGTGTTATATTCTTAAAAGTAAATAAGAAAGTCAAACCTAAAAGCACTTTAATGAGTTGCTCTATAATTTCAGAAGTAGCTGTTGGAATAAAATTGCTTTTCCCTTGAAAATATCCACGAAAACAGGAAATTATGGATACAAATAACACACTAGGAGCAAGTATTCTATAAGCAAAAATACTCTTATTCTCATTTTGTATCAAGGCAAATAGTGGAGATAAAAAAAACATCAATAAACTTGCTGCAATTCCAATTGTAGCAAATAATAAAAGTGCCTTTTTCAATAAAATTTTAGAACTATATCCCTCTCCTAAATCAGCTTTTGATACCATACGCGCAAGACCAGATGGTATTCCTGTCGCTGAAATTGTTAATAATAAACAATATAAAGGATAGACCATTTGGTATATCCCTAACCCTTCTGCTCCTAAAATATTTGCAAGTGGAATGCGATAACATGCCCCTAAAATTTTAGCTACTATACCACCTAATGAGATGATAAATGCCCCTTGTAAAAAATTTTGTTTTGCTTTTATTTTCATATATTTTACTCAAACTTTCTTCTTATTCAAACTGACTTGCCAAGATATCTGCAGTAAGTCTTGTTAAATTAATAGCGTTATACTCTATTTTTAAATCTTTTTCATCCGCTATTAAAATTACAGCTCCTAAACAATCACTATTTGCCACAATTGGGACTATAAACTGTGCAGTAATTTCACTTTCAAGTTCATCAAATAGAGGTAAAATATTTCCTCCATCTACTATATTTGCCAAATATGTTTTTCGCTCTTGCAGCAATTTTTCACACTGCATTGTTATCTTCTTCCCTTGTATTTCCTTTTTTAATTTTCCATCAACAAATAACACTTCGTTACTATCAGAAATAATTGCTGTAAAACCACTGAGTTCACTCAATGATTTTACACTTCCACCTGCAAACTTTTCAAGTGATTGCATAGGAGAATATTTTTTTAGCATAAGCTCATCTCTATCAATAAAAATTTCTAATGGGTCGCCATCCTTTATACGTAATGTTCTACGAATTTCCTTCGGTATAACAACGCGTCCCAACTCATCAATACGTCTAACAATCCCTGTTGCTTTCATATATACCCCTTTTGGCAAAATGCCTATTTTATAGGAGTATGTGTATCTTTATAGATGTTATTCTAACAACTTGATAATACTTAAAAAAAGAGAGTTTAAACTCTCTTTTTAACCTAATTCTATTTTGTTTTTTTATAACTTTCAAATTTACAAAAACTCTTTTTTTGACAAAGTGGACATTTTAAATAACGTTTCTTCCATGTATGTATACCACAAATAAAAGCAGCGAGTTTTGGCGTAAATTTATATTCACAATGTTTACATTGGAATCTTCCCATACTATTTGTTAAAGCACATACTGGTATTATACTTATAAAGAGTAACAATAATGTTACTACTACTATTGTGATTTTTATCCAAATCGGTACATTTATGTATGGAATCATAACCGTAGCAATTCCTAGCAAAAATATATTGAGAATAATAATGCAAATTGCTGCCCATTTTTTTATAGTATAGTCTTGTTTGACATAGAATATATCCACTTTATTTTCTGCAGTATGCGTAACAAGTGGATAACTTTCAATTTTTTTACCACATAAGAGTTCATTTATAGTTATACCTAAAATATTACAAAGTTCAAATGCAATAAAAATATCAAGACATCCTTGACCACTCTCCCATTCTAAAATTGTCTTTTCACTTAAATGTAGCATATTTGCAAGTTCTTGCTCTGTTAAATGCATTTCCCTTCTCTTTTCTGCAATAAATCTGCCTATTATTTTACCTATTTTAATACAATCCATATTTTCTCTTATCAAAATACTTCTTTAGAATTTTTTATAGACTATCGCTCTTAATTTTTCGCGGTGTTTACTTCCATGTGGAAAAAAGATATTTACAAAAGGCATGGCTATCTTTTTTATAAATCTTTTCAATTTATTTTTCAATTTTTTCCGTTCTACTAATGCTATTTGTAACTCCTGATAATAAATAGATTGTGCAGCATATTTCCACCATATATCCCCAAAATCAACTTTTTCGTACATCCATGGTTTTTCTGGTCCTGCATAATGAATGATTGCTGGGTGATTTCTTGCTTCTATATACGCCGTGGCATCTTCTTTAGAGGCATATTTTGTGATAATTTTTATTCGATTTTTTGGCCAATTATACATAACATTCCATTTAGTATCAAGATACAATACTCTATTCTGTGCGACATAATTTAAAACATCTTGGTCAAGTAATTGCCAATTCTCTTTATTTGCAAATTCCATCATTTGCTTCGCTTCTATAGATTCTCTAAATGCTTTTAGATGGAATAAAATAATCCCTGCTTGAAAATAATTTTGTGGTTCTTGGAGTTGTAATTTTTCTTTTACATACTTTTGTTGCATTTTTGAACTATTATAAACGGCAATCCAATTGATATCTCTACAAGCAGCGAGTAGATATTCCTCATTAAGTTCTATGTTATAAAGTTTTGCAACATCACTTTGAACTAGTATATCTCCATCTAAATATAAAATTTTATCATATGCCTTTAAAATATCTGGCGCTAAAAGACGAAAATATGTTTCTATAGTATAGTAATATCCTAATGTGTATATCTCTATATATGGCTGCATTGCTTGTGTAACATCAAAAAAACGGATAGAAATATTACAATAACTTGCAAAATGTTTCTGCAATTTTTTTTGATTTTTCAATGTGATATCCATAGTAAAAATAATTATATCATAATTGTTCTGTGGACTACTATGTGCTACTATTGACTGTAATACAACTGCAATATATGGTAGATATTTATGATTTGCAGCAAACAATATTGCCACATTATTTTCACTAAAAGCTGGTTGCAATTCTAGACATGGCAATGTTCTATTTATAGTATCATCTTTATGTTCTATTTGTTGTGTAATTTGTGAATTTGTATCAATAGTATTCATTATTTTACTCCAAGTTTTTCTTTGAATTTTTTTCGTCTTTCACTCCCTTTTGGAAAAAATAAATTTACAAAGGGCATGGCTATCTTTTTTATAAATCTTTTCAATTTATATTTTAATTTTTTTCGTTCTTGTTTTGCTTGAAGTAAATTATCTTCTATATTCTTTTTATATAATATTGGAATTCTAGAAAGATATTGCCACCATTTATCAGCGAAAGCAACATCATCAAATAGCCATGGTTTTTCTGCTCCTGCATAATGAATAATGTTTGGATGACTACGCACTGCCATATATTCCTTGAATAATACTTTATCTAAATTTTTGTGTATATTTTTTATACGTTTTTTTTCTGACCACCCTGTAATAATATTCCATACTGGATCTAAAAATAAAACTCTCTCTTGTGCTACACTATTTAATATATCTTGGTCTGGAAAAGTCCAATTTTGTGTTGTTGCAAATTGTAGAATTAAATCATTTGTAAAATTATTACGAAAAGTTTCTAAATTCAAAAGTATAATGCCACTTTGAAAATAATTTTGTGGATTCTTAAGCTTTAAAATATCATTTACATATTCTTTCTCTATTTGGTTTGCATTATATGTTGCAATCCACTCAATATCTCTACAAGCAGCAAGTAGATATTCCTTACTAAGTTCTATAGTATAAAGTTTTGCAACATCCTCTTGGACAATTATATCACTATCTAAATATAAAATTTTATCATAACTCTTTAAAATATTTGGTGCTAAAAGACGAAAATATATTTCAATTGTATAATATTTTGATAGATATAAATTCATATAAGATTCCATGACTGATACAACATTATAGAATCGAATAGAAAAATTAGTATACGCTTGCAATTGCTCTTGAAGTATAATTTGATTTTCAATACTGATATCGCTTGTAAATATAATAATATCATAATTATATACAGCACTACTATTCTCCAAAATAGATTGCAATACAACAGATAAATATGGTACATACAAATTACCAGCACATAGCAACAATGCTACATTATTTTCTATAAAGGCAGGTTTTAATTCCATTGTGTCCAATTTTATATTTTCCATAATTATCACCTCTAATTGACTTCTATTAGTTTATCATAGCTTGTCCTAAAAGTCAATGAAATATCTATTGCATACACACTTATGTAAAAATATACATATGATACAATAAATATATATTCGTATGAGGAAAACAAATGAAATACAATGCAGGAAAAAAAGAACTATATTTTATACTTATTAGACAAATAATATATCTCTGCATTTTTATTGCAGCTAGCATTGGATTTATTATTTCTATTGCAAACACTGTCAATGTGTTTTCTCTATTTATTTTACCTATGATTTGTATTTTCAGCTTTTTTCTTGTTTTACACGGCTTAACACTTGCTTGTAAAATATATACTTATCAAGGTAAAAAAATTATAATCTATGCCGGACACTGGAACTATTATATAAAAGTTGATAGCATAGTATTAGATAGACACAAAAATTTTACAAAATGGTTTACTATTTACTTATATGGAAAATATAAAAAAGATATTTTTGAAGCAAAAATTACAAATTTAGGTAAAATTACTTTAAAAATCAATAACCAAGTATATAATAAATAAAAAATAAGCAAGACAAATATTTGTCTTGCTTATTTTTTATAGTCTTTTGGATACGAGCAGGCACGCCAGCAACTACCATATTTGGTGGGATATCTTTTGTGACAACAGCACCAGCTGCTACAATAGAATTTTCACCTATTGTTACTCCCGATAATATTGTTGCTTTTGCACCAATCCACACATTATTTTCAACGATAATTTTTTTTGGGATAAGATCTTGTCGGTTTGTTAGAGATTCACCATGATTTAAGGTTAAAAATGCAACTTGATGACCAATTAAACAGTTATCCCCAATACTAATTCCCCCTTGGTCTTGAAAAACACAGTCGGCATTGATAAAACATGCCTTTCCAACTGTTATATTTTTACCAAATTCGGTATGAATTGGAGGAAATAAACAAAAATTATCATCTACAGGTTTTCCAATGAGTGCACTAAAGAGTGCTTGCAACTCGGCATTACTATGCATACTCGTATTGATTTACATCGTTATTTTTCTTGCTTCTATTGCCATTTTATGTAAAAAAGAAAATGCTTTACTATCTGCGGGAATATATCCTTCCTTTTCAATCAGTTGATTAAATTCCTTTAAATCCATTCCTATGGTCTTCCTTATCGTTTTTTAATCAAGTATAGCATATCTTTTAAAACTTGTAAAATATTAAAATTAGTCAGATAAATCTTCTAAAATAAGCTTATCTGCTATAAGTGCAATAAACTCACTGTTCGTGGGTTTATCATTTCCTAAATATACTTTTACTCCAAACAAGCTGTTTATTACATCCACGCGTTGTCTATTCCAACCCACTTCAATAGCATGTCGCATTGCTCTTTCTACTCTGCTGATTGTAGTATGATAAACTTCAGCAACTCTAGGATATAATTCCTTTGTAACACTATTCATGATGCTTGGATTTTCTATCGTTTGTTTGATACCTTCTCTCAAATAGTGATACCCACGAATATGCGGAGGTATTCCTATTGCAATGAAAATTTTGCTGATTCTTTCTTCAAGCAATTTTTTCTTTTCCATATAAATTCTCCTTGACTATTAATTCTTTACGAATTTATTATATAATAATATTTTATATTTGTAAAGATATTTTTTAATATTTTTTATTAAAATTTAATTATTTTTGTATGAAATTATTGTATTCAGTAAATTTTTGTCGTTTTCATAATAAAATTGATGTTTTACATAATAAAAACACGCTTTATAGCGTGTTTTTATTCTACTACTTGGATTTTACTTACTTCTATAATTTTTACAACAAGTACAAAACTCACTATTTGCTGAACAGTCATTGCCTACACAGATAGTATCTAAACTACAATGTTTCCCATTTTTATTATACATACAGTCTTCCACATCACAACCAATACATTTTGTTGTATTCATAAATCAAAACCTCCTATGCTACAATAGTATTTACACTTTTCAATAAATTATACCTTTCGTGTTGACTTATCCTTTAAATTACTATATACTATATTTATAAAGTATGAAGGAGTATTCCATGAAAGTTATATTGAAACAAGATATTAAAGGTTCTGGTAAAAAAGGAGACATTTTAGATGTAAATGACGGTTATGCAAAAAACTTTTTATTAAAAAAAGGATTTGCTGAACTTGCTTCTTCTAGTGCAATCAATGAGCTAGAGATGAAAAACAATGCAAAAAACTATCATAGAGCAGAAGAGATAAAACAAATTACTGCCTTAGCCAATCGAGTAAATGGCACTATTATAGAAGTACCTATTAAACTTGGAGAAAACGGTAAGACTTTTGGAAGTATCACTTCAAAAGAGATTGCCTCTAAATTACAGGATTTATCTTTCAATGTTGATAAAAAGAAAATTCTTTTAAAAGAACCTTTAAAATTTGTTGGCGATTATAAAGTACAAATTCGTTTTATTGAAAATGTACATGCTACTATCACTGTAAAAGTAATAGCACAATAAAAAAAGAGAGACAATTCTCTCCTTTTTTATGCCCTTTTTTTCTTAAAATATATTTTTTTATTCTTAGGAATTTTTTGATGTGTTGTGACTCCACGCACTATTGCCTTATATACTTCAGCAATAGGCACAATTGCAAATGAACTTGCAAATACAATTATCCATTGTATTATCGTTAATTTACACAATCCAAATGCAATATTTAATGGTGGCACGCATAACAATAAATTTAATACAATACCTAGACTAACTGTCACAAACACCATTTTATTGCTAAAAAATCCTTTACCAAAACAGCTATCTTCTTCACTGCGAATATTAAATGCATGAAACAACTCTAAAAATGTTAGTACAAAAAATGTCATAGTGATTGCTGTCGTATTTCCATAATATCTACAACAACATACAAATACAACTATACAAATTATTCCTTGTACTATACCATAAAAGGCTATAGATATTAAACTCTTTTTACTAAATAATGCATTTGTACGCTGTGGTGGTACTTTCATACAATTTTTTTCCATAAGCTCACAACTCAGTGACAAAACAGGCAATGTGTCTGTAACTAGGTTTATCCATAATAATTGTGTAGATGTTAAAAAGTCATATTTATAAAAAATTAAACTTACAACCAAAATTGCCAATACTTCTGCAAGGTTAGTCGCTAAGAAGAATTGGATTGTCTTTTTAATATTTGAAAATACTCTTCGCCCCTCTTTAACTGCTGTAATAATTGTAGTAAAATTATCATCTGCAATGACGATATCTGCTGCACTCTTCGTTACATCTGTACCGGTTATTCCCATGGCAATACCGATATCTGCCTTTTTAATACTTGGAGCATCATTGACTCCATCACCCGTCATCGCCACAATTTTATTATTTTTTTGAAAATTTTCAACAATCATACTCTTATGCTTAGGACTTACGCGTGCATATACTGTATGTCTTTCAATTTCATTTGCAAGTCTATTCTGTGGAATTTTATCTAATTCTTCGCCAGTTAAAACTTGTTGCGGAGATTGACAAATTCCTAATCTTTCAGCAATTGCATAAGCTGTATCTTTGTGGTCACCTGTTATCATTATTGGAACTATACCTGCTTCCTTACAACATTTTACCGCTTCTTCAACCCCTTCTTTTGGTGGGTCAATCATACCAGATAAACCTATAAAAATTAAATTTTCCTCCTGTTGTACGCCATCATATTCCACATAGGCATATCCCAACACGCGTAGAGCTTTACGTGCCAAATCTTGCATTTTATGTACAATAATTGTTTTATCAATACTATTGATTTCACGCACTTTACCAGCATCTAAAATACGCGTACATTTTGCTAATAAAATATCTGCACCACCTTTTATAAAGGAATATCTTCCATCCATTGTCTGTGCTGTTACTGTCATCATTTTACGCTCAGATGAAAATGGAATACTTGCTATTACAGTAAATTTTTCATTAAACTGTACTTTTTGTAGATATTGCATCATGGCAATTTCTGTTGGGTCTCCTGATAATTTTCCATCGCGAACTTTTACTGTGTTACAAATTTGCATACATTGCATCAATTTTTGATGATTTTCAGGATAAATATTTTCTGAAGTAGTCTTGGAAAAATTTGTAACAACTTCTTCAATTGTCATTTTATTTTGTGTTAAAGTACCTGTTTTATCAGAACAAATTACATTACAACTTCCAAGTGTCTCCACAGCATGCAATTTCCGTACAACAGCCCGTTCTCGACTCATTTTTTGCACGCCCATTGCCATAATTACTGTAACAACAGCTGGCATACCTTCTGGAATAGCAGCCACTGCCACTGCTACAGAGGACATAAAGTTTCCTAATAAACTTACATTTTTAAAAAACATACCAAAGATGAATATAATTGCTGCTATACTAATTACAAAATAGGTAATAATTTTACCTAATATAAATAATGTTTTTTCTAGTGGAGTTCTTGTTTGTTTTGTATCTGTTAAAAGTCCAGCAATTTTACCAATTTCTGTCTCTTTTCCTATTGTTGTAACAACTGCCCTTGCTTGTCCAGAAAGTACATAACTTGATGAGTATACCATGTTATGTCTATCAAAAATACCACTATCTACATCACAAACTGTATTGTTCTTTTTTACAGCTTTTGATTCTCCAGTAAGTGCAGACTCATCACAAGAAAGCTCTTCTGCCTGCAATACTCTACAATCTGCAGGAATAATATCTCCTTCCTCTAAATAGATAATATCCCCTACTACAAGCTGCGTACTATCCATATGCATATCTACACCGCCACGCACCACTTTAGCTTTAGTGATTGACAATTTTTTTAACTTTTCTATAGCATTATCTGCTCTGCATTGTTGAATAAATCCAACAAATGTGTTTAATAAAATAATAAATAATAAAATACCTGTATCTGCTAATTCACGCACATCGCCAGTAATATATGCCATAACGCCAGATATTACTGCTGCACAAATTAACATTATCGTCATAAAATCTTTAAACTGTGCAAAAAACAGATGCAGTAAACTATTCTTTTTTCCCTGTGGTAAAATATTTGCTCCATGTTGTTGCAACAATTTTATAGCATTTTCTTCAGATATCCCATTCTGTGATGTATGCAAATGCTGTAAGACTTCTTGCGTTGACATAGCATGATACTTTTCAGGTGGACTATGTATCTGTTTATCAACTTTTTTTGGCATAACTTCTCCTTATTTTTTTATATTTTTATATATTGTATGCCTCCTTAGGACAAGTTATGCTTATAATTTAGAACAGCAACATTTTCATATTCTCTAATATTGCAATGTATGTTGCAAGCATCAATCGTTGAAAAGGAAAAGTTTCCTCATCCACAAGATATCTAGCTAAATAAGCCAAATTATATAATAGAATGAAAAGCATTATTCTTATAGATAAACTATATAAAATCTGAAGGTATATTGTTTATTTTACTAGATATTTTTATTGCACAATATACTTATAGTTATGTAGCATTATATTTGCATTCCTAAAGAGTATTGACTATAAAAAAATAAGACTACTTTTATAGTAGTCTTATTTTTTTATACATCGTTTGCTACAGCAATTTCAGAACCAAATTCTTTTTGAATTTCTTCTACTAAACTATCTGTTTCTTTTAATCCGGCTACAAGTTGTGGATAGATATTTTTATATTCACGAACACCAGTACCTGCTGGAATAAGTTTTCCAATGATAACATTTTCCTTTAAACCAATCAATGGGTCTACTTTATTTTTGATAGCTGCACCTGTCAATACTTTTGCTGTTTCTTGGAAAGATGCTGCTGATAAGAATGAATCTGTTGCCAGTGCTGCTTTTGTTATACCTAATAATTTGCGTTTAGCTGTTGCTGGACGACCACCATTTGCAATAATTTTTTTATTTTCCTCTTCAAAAGTAAACATATCAATGAGTTCACCTGGTAAAAGTTCGGTATCACCACTATTTTCAATTAAAACTTTACGCAACATTTGTCGCACAATAATTTCAATATGTTTATCATTGATATCCACCCCTTGAGAACGATATACAGATTGTACTTCATACAACAAATAGTCTTGTACCCCTTTATCTCCTAAAATACGTAAAATTTCTTGTGGATTAATAGCTCCTTCCCAAAGTTGTGTACCTACTTTCACTTTATCTCCATTATTTACAAGTAATTTTGCATTAAATGGTACAGAATATTTATCTTCCATATCCTTTTCAGGTTTACCAGTAAATTCATTACAGATGGTGATAAACTTAATATTCCCTTTTTCACTGATTCGAACAATCCCTTCTTCTTCGCAGATTGTTGCAACTCCTTTAGGATTTCTAGCTTCAAAAAGTTCTTGTACACGAGGTAGACCTTGTGTAATATCTCCAGTTGAAGCAATACCCCCTGTGTGGAAGGTACGCATAGTAAGCTGTGTACCCGGTTCACCGATAGATTGTGCTGCAATTGTACCAACTGCTTCACCAATTTGCACTGGTTTACCTGTTGCCATATTTTTTCCATAACATTTTGTACATACACCATAACGAGAGTTACATTTAAAAATACTACGAATATGCACTTGTTGATATTTTTTACTTTTAATGTCTTCACAAACGAGAATAATTTCATCCGCTTGTGCCTGTGTAATGATATTATTTTTTGCAACAATCAGTTTTTCGCTATGAGGATATACAATATCTATTGGAGCTTTTTGTCCTACCAATGCTTTTATAGAAAGTTGATTTAAATCAATACCCAATAGTTGAACAAGTTCATTACTGCGTATTTCAATCTCTTTTATCATTTTTCCAATTCTATTTGCCTCTTCCTCTTGAATCATTTCATTTTCTGGTACAATTACTGCACCTGTTTTATAATCAATGATATCTTCAGCGGTAAAACGACCAAGCAGACGCTCTGCTAAGCTTTCAAGTTCATTGCCAGAAGCCTTATCAATAATAGCACCAATTTTTACCCCGCGAGGTTTTTTCCCTGCACAACAGTCCTCTTCACGCACAATAACATCTTGTGATACATCGACGAGTCGACGCGTTAGATATCCTGAGTCTGCTGTCTTTAACGCTGTATCAGCAAGTCCTTTTCTACCACCGTGTGAAGATATAAAGTATTCAAGAACAGTCAAACCCTCTCTAAAGCAAGATTTAACTGGTATTTCAATCAATTCACCTTGTGGATTCACCATCAAACCACGCATACCTGCTAACTGTTTAATTTGGTCGATGGAACCACGTGCTCCAGAGTTCGCCATCATCCAAATTGGATTAAAGTCGTCTGCATCCTTTCTTAAGAGGTCCACAATGGCATCCACAGCACCCTTCCAAACACGCACTATTTCATTATGTTTTTGTTCATCTGTCAATAAACCGCGTGCATATTGTGTCTCAATTTTTGTAATTTCCTTTTCCGCTTCTGCAATAAATTCCTTCTTTTCAGTTGGAATATGCATGTCAAATACAGAAGTTGTAATTGCTCCAATAGTGGAATATTTAAATCCTAAAGTTTTAATATTATCAAGCACTCCAGCAGCTTTTGCTGCCCCACCAGTTTTAAAACACGCATTGACTATTTTAGAGATATATTTTTTATCTACTGGAATGGATTTAATTTTACCATTTTTCTCTTCATATCCATTGATTTCGTACTGTAAATAATCCTCTTTTGTCTTTCTAACGACAAAACCTAAATCTTGTGGTATTGCACCGTTATAGATAATTCTACCAACAGTTGTCTTGACTCTACCAGTTACTTTTTCTCCAAAATATGGACTACTTTCATCTTGAATATGCACTGTACGACGAACATAAATTTCATCTTGCAATGTTATGTGTTTTGTTTGATATGCCATAAGTGCTTCATCTTCACTTATATATATGCCTGCTTTATATTGTGTTGCTCCTGCAGTATTTGGTTCTACTTCATTATAAAAAGAATCATACCATCTACCATCATAGCGACGCACAATCGTCAAATAATATGCTCCTAAAATCATATCTTGTGATGGAGTCGTTACAGGTTTACCATCACTTAGTTTTAAAATATTATTAGATGAAAGCATTAAAAATCTAGCTTCCGCTTGTGCTTCAATAGAAAGTGGCACATGCACAGCCATTTGGTCTCCGTCAAAGTCGGCATTAAATGCACTACATACCAGTGGATGAATTTTAATTGCTCTACCTTCAATCAATACCGGTTCAAATGCCTGTATGGATAATCTATGCAAAGTCGGAGCACGATTTAATAGTACTGGATGTTCTTTAATAACCGTCTCTAATACATCCCAAACTCCAGCTTTACCACGCTCTACTGCTCGTTTAGCACTCTTGATATTTTGACATTGATTGCTTTCAACAAGCTTTTTCATAATAAAAGGCTTAAAGAGTTCTACCGCCATTTCTTTTGGCAAACCACATTGATACAATTTCAATTCAGGTCCTACAACAATAACTGAACGCCCTGAGTAGTCTACGCGTTTTCCTAAAAGGTTTTGACGGAAACGACCTTGTTTCCCACGAAGCAATCCAGAGAGTGATTTTAATTCTCTATTGGATGCTCCTTCAATGGCCTTACCGCGTCTACCATTATCAATTAAAGCATCTACGGCATCTTGTAGCATTCTCTTTTGATTTTTAACAATCATTTCAGGTGCTCCAAGTTCCATTAGCTTTTTGAGTAGATTGTTTCTATTGATTACGCGGCGATATAAATCATTCAAATCACTGGTTGCAAATCTACCACCATCCAGTTGCACCATTGGACGAAGGTCAGGTGGAATGACAGGCAATACAGTAAGAACCATCCATTCTGGTTTGTTGCCACTTTTTCTAAATGCTTCCACAATTTCAATTCTTTTGACAGCTTTTAATTGCTTATTACGACTAACACTATTACTTTCAATAATTTCTTTTAACGCAGCTCTCTCCTTTTCAAGGTCAACTGCTTGTAGGAGTTCGCGAATGGCTTCCGCTCCCATACCTACCTTTAAACCAGTAACTGTGCTATCTCCATATTGTTCTTCAATTTCTCTAAGTTCTTTATCATTGATAACTTGTTTATAACTTAAAGTTTTAATTTGACCGGGATTGAGTACGACATAAGAAGCAAAATAGATGACCTGTTCAAGATGTTTAGGCGTCATATCTAAAAGTTGACCAATTCTTGAAGGCACTCCTCTAAAATACCAAATATGTGATACTGGTGCAGCAAGTTCAATATGCCCCATGCGTTCTCTACGCACATTTGCACGCGTTACTTCTGTGCCGCACTTTTCACAAACCTTTCCCTTATAACGAATTCTTTTATATTTACCACAGTGACACTCCCAATCTTTTGTTGGTCCAAAAATGCGTTCACAAAATAAACCATCTTTTTCTGGCTTTTGTGTACGATAATTGATTGTTTCTGGCTTTGTTACTTCGCCATAAGACCATGCTCTTATCTTTTCGGGAGATGCTACTCCTATTTGTATTGAATCAAAATCATTTAACTCGAACATATTATTCCTCCCGCAAAATTATTCTTCGTCATCAAAAGCATCAAAATTCTCTAAATCGTCCTCTTGTACGCCAAGAAGCTCATCATTATCAAATAGTTCAGATGAATCAAAATCTTCTTCATCTTCATAAATATCAATATCTTCATCCAATGAAAAGTCAATTTCTTCCGTAGGTTCTTCTATTGGTACAATTTTTTCTTCTTCAGCAAGCTCTGCTGTTGACATATCTGCAATCTGCAACTCTTCTTTATTTTCAGTCAATACCTTGATGTCAAGTGCCAATGATTGTAATTCCTTTAAAAGAACTTTAAAAGCTTCTGGCACACCTGGTTCTGAGATATTGTTGCCCTTTACAATAGATTCATACGTACGAACACGACCATTTATATCATCTGATTTTACAGTTAAGATTTCTTGCAAAATATGTGCTGCTCCATATGCTTCTAATGCCCAAACTTCCATTTCTCCAAATCTTTGTCCACCAAATTGTGCTTTACCACCTAGTGGTTGTTGCGTCACAAGAGAATATGGACCAATAGACCGTGCATGAATTTTATCGTCAACTAAGTGAATCAATTTAATCATATACATTTGGCCGACTGTCGTTCTATTTTCAAATGGTTCACCTGTTCTACCATCATAAAGTTGAATTTTACCATCCACTTCCCCTTGTGGATTGACAATATTGTTTTCAGCAAATAAATCACGAATATCTTTTTCAGTTGCCCCATCAAAAACTGGTGTTGCAATCTTCCAACCAAGCTGTTTGCACACATGGCCGAGATGTACTTCAAGTACTTGCCCAATATTCATACGAGAAGGCACACCAAGTGGATTTAGTACAATTTGTAGTGGTGTACCATCCGCCATAAATGGCATGTCGTTTTCTGGTAGAATTCTAGAGATAACCCCTTTATTCCCATGTCTACCAGCCATTTTATCGCCGACAGATATCTTTCTTTTTTGTGCTATATATACACGTACAAGTTGATTTACGCCTGGTGGCAATTCATCTTTATTTTCTCTTGTAAATATTTTTACATCGACAACTATCCCACCCTCGCCATGTGGCACGCGTAAAGATGTATCACGCACTTCTCTTGCCTTTTCACCAAAGATAGCACGCAGTAAACGCTCTTCAGGCGTTAATTCAGTCTCTCCTTTTGGCGTAACTTTACCCACTAAAATATCGCCACTACTTACTTCAGTACCTATACTTATAATTCCATTTTCATCTAAATATTTAAGAGCATCTTCCCCAACATTTGGAATATCTCTTGTTATTTGCTCACTGCCAAGTTTGGTATCTCTTGATTCAATCTCATGTTCTTCAATATGAATGGATGTAAATACATCTTCACGCACAAGTTTTTCAGATATCAAAATAGCATCTTCATAGTTATACCCTTCCCATTCCATAAAACCAATGAGAATGTTTTTACCCAATGCAAGTTCACCATTATTTGTAGATGGACCATCAGCAATAATTTCATCTTTTTCCACTCTATCACCAGTATTGATGATAGGTTTTTGATTTAAACATGTTCCTTGATTGGAACGCTCAAATTTCTTTAAATTATAGCTATCCACAGTGCCATCATCTCTACGAATTTGTATGTTATCTGCACTGACTTTAATGGCTTGCCCAGCAGCTTTTGCCTTTACAATAACTCCAGAATCTCGTGCAATTGCTCCTTCAATACCAGTTGCAACAATTGGACTTTCCGTTTTCAACAATGGCACAGCTTGTCGTTGCATATTTGAGCCCATGAGTGCACGGTTCGTGTCATCATTTTCTAAAAATGGAATCAATGCTGTGGCAACAGATACCAATTGTTTAGGAGACACATCCATATATTCAATTTGTTCTGGTGGTAATTGTGTAATTTCATCCTGTCTACGACAAGAGATTCTTTCATGTATAAATGCTCCGCGTTCATCAAGCGGTTCATTTGCCTGTGCAACTACATATTTATCTTCTTCATCTGCTGATAAATAGTCCACTTCATCTGTAACAATAACAGTAAGTTTCCCGTCTATCATCTCTTTTTTCACACGACGATATGGTGACATAATAAAGCCAAATTCATTGACTTTTGCAAAAGTGGCAAGAGAAGAGATGAGCCCGATATTTTGCCCTTCCGGTGTTTCAATAGGACACATACGACCGTAATGACTATGATGTACGTCACGCACTTCAAATGTAGCTCTATCACGATTTAGACCACCTGGTCCAAGTGCTGAAAGCTTTCTCTTATGCGTTAGTTCGGCAATAGGATTGGTTTGGTCCATAAATTGTGAAAGTTGTGATGACCCAAAAAATTCACGAATCACTGCACTAATAGGTCGTATATTGATTAATGCTTGTGGAGTAACTTCATTTGGTTCTTGTGTCGCCATTCTCTCTTTAATCAATCTTTCCAGTCTCGCCATACCTACGCGTAATTGATTTTGTAAAAGTTCACCAATACTTCTAACTCTTCTGTTCCCCAAGTGGTCAATATTGTCTTTCCCACCAATACCATAGTTTAAGTCAATATTTGCAGATATAGTTGCAATCATATCATCAACAGTAATATGTCTATGATTCAATTGTTCTACAAGTGGACGAATTTCCTTCTTTTCATCAGGAGCAACTGAGACACTCTCTCTATTTAAGATAACATGAAAAAGCTTACAAGCTTTTACAAACTTCAAGCGATTTTCTTTACGAATCTCTCTATTTTTCACTTCATCATTCTTTTCTTCAAGACCGGTTTTTTCTACGCTATCAAGCTCTTCAATCATATAAATCTGATTGATTTCTCTTCTATAATGTTCTGCAACTGTCTCAATATTTGCGTTGTCACAAGCCTGTGCAATTTCTCGAGATAAAATAAAGTTTGGATAGTGTATTGTCTCTAAAAGACCAAAGCTCTTAGGATTTTTAGCAGAAAATTTTGCAAATTCCATTGTGTTATTTCCAATAATTCTGTGCTTTATCATCCCTTGCACTTCATCATTGACATATACAGCAACAGTATTTATCCCTGCATTGGCAATGATTGTTGCCCCTTCATTTGTCAAAATACATCCATCAACAAGTTCTATCTTTTTACCATCTTTTTCAAAAGAAAGTATCTCTCCCGTCTCTCTATCAAATACTGTTTCAGCTAGCTTACAACCGACTATACGATTTGCAAGCATCAACTTTTTATTAAATTTATAACGACCTACGCGTGTGACATCATACCTGCGTGCATCAAAAAATAAGTTATACAAATATTGACGCATTGCTTCTTCAGTTGGCACTTCCCCCGGACGAAGACGTTTATATAATTCAATTAAAGCATCTTGCTCTGTCTGTGTTATAGTGTCCTTTTCAATGGTAGTGTTTATCATTCGTTGATTTTCACCATAAATATCACGGATAGAGGCATTAGAACCAAATCCAATGGCACGCAAAAGTACGGTTGCCCATATCTTTTTGCGTTTTCTATCCACACGCACCCATAGGCAACCTTGCGAATCTTGCTCAAACTCAAGCGCAGCACCGCGGTTTGGTATTATTGTAGTTTTATAGATATTTTTACCAGTCTTTTTATCTACTTCAATATCATGATAGACACCGGGAGAACGCACAAGTTGTGATACTACTACTCGCTCTGCCCCATTGATGATAAATGAACCATTTTCTGTCATGATAGGTAAATCACCCATGAAAATATCTGAGTCGATAATTTCCGTCTTATCTGTCTTTTTTACAAGGCGAACTTTTGCACGCAAAGGTAAAGAATAGGTTGCATCACGATTGATACATTCCTTTTCATCATATTTAGGAGTTTTGCCTAATTCATAATTTAAAAAATACAACTCAAAAATATCTGAATAATCTGTTATGGGAGAAAAATCTTCAAAAATCGCACCAATCCCCTCTTCTAAAAATTGTTTGTACGAATCTTTTTGAATTTCAACCAAGTCACAAATCTCAATAACTTCGTTAATTTTACCAAACTTTCTCCTTTCTGTTTTACCATATTTATGTATAGGTAAATTCATTCGACAACTCTCCTTTATAGATTTATTTCATTAAATTTTAAATCGCCCTTTACTTTTTATTTTTTTTATGCTATCATATGCGTAATATCTAGTCTCAAAAAAGTAAAATTTATATAGTAAAATGCTCTACGCTACTGTGCAAAATATGCGTTAAATTGTCTTATTTTTGTTATAAGTATACTTCTCGGCATACTATGGATATTTTACTATTATACAATACTTTTTACAACTTGTCAACTGTTTTATTTTAAATTCTGAGGTAAATTATGCGTATAGATAAATTTTTAAAAGTTGCTCGTATATTAAAAAGACGCACTGTCGCACAAGAGGCCTGTCAAGCCCATAAAGTGTTCGTCAATGCACGAGAAGTAAAACCTGCTTACAATGTAAAAGTTGGAGATATTGTCACTCTACAATTTGTGACAAATACCATTGTCTTTGAAGTATTATCTTTACAACCAATTGTCAAAAAAGAAGATGCAGCAAAACTATATAAACTCTTGCCCAATAAGGATATCTAAAATGAAATTTTCTGCTATACTCCCTGCTGCTGGTAACGGTAGTAGAATGAATCTAAAAGATAACAAAATCTTTTTTCCTATCGTTGGAAAACCAATGATTTTACATGCTCTTCGCCCTTTTTTATACCATGATACAATTGAAAATATTGTTATCGCTGTTGCTCAGCAAGATTTTGATAGAATGCAAACTTTACTTGCTCCGTATACAAAATGCAAGGTTGTTATAGGCGGACAAGATAGAGCAAAATCTGTATATCACTGTCTGCAATATTTGATAGAAAATGCTTCAACCCAGTTTGTAGTAGTCCATGATGCAGCGCGCCCTTTTTTGACAGATGCACTCTTAAACAAAATCATTGCAAATACTCTGCAATATAATTCCGCTATCCCAGTTTTACCGGCAACTGATTCTTTCATTCTAACTGCAAATGGTAAATACAATCAAAATATAATCCGTGCAAATATTGCCGCAGTACAGACACCACAGGGATTCCCTCTACAGACACTCTATAGTGCCTATCAAGCTGTATTTTCCACCTATATACAAGCATTAAAAAACAATGAATTTACTGATGATAGTAGTATCTATGCCAAAAGTGGAGAACAACCACATTTAGTGCAAGGAGAAGCAAAAAATAAAAAAATCACTTATATAGAAGATATTTTATCAATACAACAACAGACATTGACAGGTATTGGACAAGATATACATCCTTTTGCAAAAGAAGGAGATAGTATTGTCTTAGGTGGAGTCAAAATATGTGCAAAGGCAAAACTGATAGCACACAGTGACGGCGATGTTCTCGTACATGCCGTAATAGATGCCTTACTCTCTGCCGCTGGACTTGCTGATATTGGCAGTTATTTTCCCAATACTGATGCAAAATATAAAGATTGCAATAGTTTACAATTATTACAAGAAATATTTACAATGTTACAACAAAAAGGTTATATGATTGGGAATATCTCTATAAGCATTTTAGCAGAGCATCCTAAAATTGCCCCTTATATTGTACAAATGAAAGAAAATATAGCACAAATTTTACAGATGGATATTGGCAAAATTGGTATTACGGCAACCACTGCTGAACAATTGGGAGCAATAGGACGCGGAGAAGGTATTTTTGTAACCGCTTTAGCTACAATAACATCACTGATATAAGATAAAGGAAAAAAGATATGCCTAAAACAAAAAGTATATTTATTTGTAATGCATGCGGAGCAACGAGTCCACAATGGCTTGGCAAATGCCCGCAGTGCTTAAAATTTGGCACTTTAATTGAAGAGATTACTACAACTCCTTCAACTTCTGGTAGCAAAAATAAGAGAGAACGCTCTAATTTTATAACAAAAGCATTACCTATTGATAAAATTCATGAAAAACAAATACAACGCACTTCTACAGGTCTAGAAGAATTAGATACTGTTTTAGGTGGCGGTATTGTACAAGGTTCTTTAATTTTACTTGGCGGCGACCCTGGTATTGGTAAAAGTACTATTTTAACACAAGTTATGGCAAACTTGTCTCAACAACAAAAAGTGCTTTATGTCTGTGCGGAAGAGAGTACTGCACAAGTAAAAATGCGTTGTACACGACTCAATTTAAATGCACCAAATTTATATCTACTCAATGAAACATGCATTGAGGATATTTTAGAAAGTATTACCGACGAAAAATTTGTTGTTATTGACTCTATTCAAACAGTGTATACAAGCGAATTATCTTCTGTGGCAGGTAGCGTTGGCCAAATTCGAGAATGTGCTAGCAAAATACAAAAAATAGCAAAAAGTAGAGAAATTACTTTCTTTCTCGTAGGACATGTTACAAAAGAAGGTTCTCTAGCAGGTCCTAAGGTCTTGGAACACATTATGGATACTGTACTCTATTTTGAAGGGGAACTTGAAGAACAATATAAAGTGTTGCGTGCCGTTAAAAATAGGTTTGGCTCTATTATGGAAGTTGGTGTATTTGAAATGACCAGCGAAGGTCTATTTGGGATACAAGATTATTCTGGACTATTTTTATCACAAGGACGGGGCAAAGCATCTGGATGTAGTATTCTTCCCACACAGACGGGCAACCGTTGCATGATGGTAGAATTACAAACATTACTAGCGAAAACGCCATATGGTATGCCTCGCCGTATGCCCATTGGTATTGACCAAAATAAGTTGATACTTTTGATTGCTCTTCTTGAAAAGCGTTGCAATCTTTCCTTTCATAGCTATGATGTATATATGAATGCCATGGGTGGAATCAAAATAAATGAACCAGCGATTGACCTTGCAATTTGCAGTGCTTTAATTAGTGCAATAAAAGATAAACCAATAGATGGAGACACTGCTCTTTTTGGAGAAGTTGGTCTTACTGGAGAGATACGTGCAACACAATTTGCAGAGAAAAGAATTAACGAAGCAATCAAAATGGGATTTAAAAGAATTATTTTTCCTAAAAAAAATTATACGAGTGTACAAAAGTTTCAAAATTCTATTGAACTCATTCCAGTATCTTATATTTCACAAATATTTGAAAAACTTTTTTCTTAGACTTTGCAATACATAGTATAAAAAGAGTATCCTTTTATTAAGGATACTCTTTTTATACTTTCTTTTATTTTGTAATTATCATAAATATTTCTTACATCTGGTCTTCTGATTCATTAGATTTTGAAAATTTATTCCTTAAATTTGTATCTGTCTCGATAGGTTTACCAGATTGTACTAACCAACACTTCCATCCATTACGACTTCCATGCAAAATTAAACTCGCTGTCGCACTCAGTGCAGTAGAATGTGCTGTTTTTGGATAAGTAATATGATTTTTTGCAAAATAAAATCCTTGTTCTTTTTTGCATATTATTCCATCCGTAAGTAATTCTTCTCTCCAATCCTCAATCTCTGGATAATTGGTAGCATTATCAAAAGATATATTTAATTGAGAACCTTCTTCTATTTCAACACTACCATCCACTTCATAAAATATGCCAGTAGCAACTATTCCATTAGAATCAATATAAATTGGATATCGAACTATAGATTCACCATTTAATTCAAAATATGGATATAATCTTTGTATCTGTTGAATGAGTTCTTTTGTTCTCTCTTCAATATCGTCAATTGACCAACCTTTTTTTCTTAAAATTCCTTCATTTATTTTTAAATGATTTGTAGATGCTAAAATAGCATTTTTATATTCCCAGCTTTTATTTTGCATTTTACTATTATCTATTTTTGATGCTAAAGTTAAATTCCCTAATCTATGCAAATTTCTTTGATAAATTTCTTCACTTATATGCAATTCATCTAACCAACCTTTTGTAGGAGATTGTGGCATTAGGTGCTCAATACTCAATTTTGATAAATCAACAGGTGCTGGATTATCTACATGCTCTAATTTATCAAAAAATATTCTAGTCGCTTTTAAAGTATACATATTTGCATTGATTATACTGTTATATAATCTTATATCATCCGGCATCTCCATAGAATTCCCCTTGTTTTTGTTGATTAAATAACGCTTAAGACACTCTATTAGCTTAGAGTAATCTACCCTACATTCATTTAATATATCATTTAATAAGGATGGGAATAATCTTGTTATATCACTCGTATCTAAACCACATAATGCTCTACGCATTAAATAAATATTTGTCAACACAATGATTTCATTCAATTGTTCTATTGCAATTTTTTTACATTCCATTAAAGAATATAATTCTAAAAATAAAGGAGCAGGCATTTCCGAATCAATTTTTCTAAATTCATAAATAGAATCTTTTAATTT
Source organism: uncultured Christensenellaceae bacterium (assembly GCA_910586945.1). Lineage (GTDB taxonomy): Bacteria > Bacillota > Clostridia > Christensenellales > Borkfalkiaceae > MGBC143601. The sequence goes on along the minus strand of CAJULO010000002.1, from coordinate 108,529 downwards.
ACTATCAACACTGTTTAAGTCTTTTTTATAAATAATATCATAATATTGTGCATAATTTACTATATCTTCAAAAATTTCTTCTATTTTAGCAGTTGCTCTATCATTCTTTACCCAATCTACAAATGTAGCATATACTGCATTTTTATTTGGTAGTTTTCTCTTTTTTGCTGCTAGGTATAAGCGAAAAAAAGCTTCTAATTCCTTAGAGTCATTCGAAAATAACTCTTCAAGCTTTTTCCAATAATTTTTATATAGAAAATCCTGTTGTGCACTGTTTAGTGACATAAGTAAAAAATTACGAATTAAATCTGCTGCAGTTAATTTTACTCCTGTGGCATTTATGCTTTCAAATATTTTTTGTGGATTATCTTGTTGTGAAATGGGAATACATACAATAAAAAGCTGATTTAAAGCCATTAAAATATCATTTAAAGTATATGTCTCACTTTCTTTTTCTAAAAAATCCCTTATATAAATATAGTTTTTATAAATATTTGAATTTTTTTCAACTATTTCATTTAATTTTCCAGTAACTATTTTTTCATAGACAGTGTCATCCGCTACAAGTGGTTTCAGTTTATATTTTAAATTGTTATTTACGCTATAATTGATAAGATATTGATTATTAAGTGCTTCAGCTTCTTTCTCTTGTCCATTTTTTAACATCAATTCTTTTACAGCATATAAAAGCAAAAATACAGTTGTCAAGCGTTGTTGTCCATCTACAATAGAAAGTTCTCTAGAACTGAAATCAATTGGTGTGTCAAGATAAATCATAATTCCCATAAAATGTCTTTTATAATTTCCAATTAAAACTTCTTTTAAGTCTACTAAAAATTGTTTTACTTCTTTACCTGTTGTCCAGGTATAATTTCTTTGATAAACAGGAATTACGAATTGAGAACCTTGACTTTGATAAATTAACTCTAGTAGTCCAGTTCTCTTAGGTGCTTGTATTTCATGTGTATACATTCCTTTTTCTCCCTCTATATTTCAATTTTATAAAACAGTATAACCATAGTTATAATATTTGTCAATATTTACCTTTTTATAGTCATACAAAGTATAAAGAATAAAGAAGAGAGTTTATAGATTCCCTTCTTTATTCTTTATTTAAAATGCAATATATACCTATATTATTTACTTAAATTACTTTTGTAATTTTATCTTTTAAACCTTTTCCATACAAATACAATTACCCCTCCTGCCACAATACATATTGCAATAATACTTCCAAACATGAACAATTTTGTATTTAATTTTTTATTATTTTCTTTTATATTCTCTGTTACAGTATTAGAAACATTGCCATTATTGATGCTATTGTCATTATTTCCGCTATCAATGGGTGGTTGTGGTATAGCAGGGCCTACTGGCTTAGGTGGTGTTATATCAATGGGTGGTTGTGGTGTAACTGGGCCTACTGGTTTAGGTGGCGTCGGAGTTACTTGTGCAATTTTTGTATATTCTATTCTTGCAGTATTTCCATAAGATTTTGCTTCTTGTATAGTCACAAACTTTATATTGCTATTATAACCATTCAATGATGGTCCACAAATATAGTAGCTACCTACATTTATCTTTTTAAATACTGCTTGACCGTTTTGAATAATTGCTGTATATTTTTCAACTCCAGATTGTTGTAAAGTACATACTTGCCCTTCTATCTTGCTTATATCCTCTATTGTAAAATGAACCGTTACTATTTCATTGGATACTATACCATATTTTGCAAGCATTTCATCTGTTACTAAACCATATTTTAATTTTAAATTTTCAGCATTTTTTATTGTTTGCCATTGATTACCAGCACTATCTGCTAACATAGAAACTGTTTTTGATGCTTTTTGTACATAACCAACTATACTATCACTTACCTCTAGTCCCCATTGATTCCAGTATGGTACAATATTTGTATCATAAACATCGGCAAAAAAGCGAGCATAGATATCTTGGTTTGGTGTTTGTTTTGTAAATAGAGCATCTTTACCATTCAATGTATCTACATTTTCTCTGTAATATTGAAACAATTTTGCATATGTTATAGGTCCTTCAAAATAGTCAAATACATTGATAATTGCATACAATTTATCTTTCTCATAGCCACTATGACCATCTTTAGCAAATATATTAACATTATTTAATCTATTTCTATTGCGTGCATCTTCTTGACTTTTTTCCAACCAGTCGCCAGTATTTTTATAAATATTTTTATCTATTTGAATATAATGTGCAAGTATATTATTCCCAACTTCACCAAGATGCATTGTACCTCTCCCTAAATAGCCTTGATAGCCATGCGCCATTTCATGTAGACCTGTCCAAGTCATATCTAATAAGCTACCTAAACTTGTACTATTCGTCGCAATAAAATCTGTGTAATATGCCGCCAAACCAACTCCATGTTTATTTGCCATAAATAGATATTTTGCACGAAAATTTTGATGTACTGGATTTGTTGGATTCCTTTCTAAACCTATAATTTCATCCATTCTATTGATGACTTTTTTATAATACTCTAAATAATTTTCAAATGTTTTAAAGATACTATTTTTGATTTTTTGCTGATCTATTATAGGTATAAGTGTAGTCAATACTTCATTTTCTACAACTGCATAAGAATCTCTATCTCTCTCCCATGCTTGATAAAATACATTTTCATCATCACCTTGTCTAAAATATTTTAAGGCCTGTACATCATCAGTATTATATTGTAACTCTACTTTATAAGTTGTAGCAATATCTTCCCCTCTTTCCAAAATTTTAGTTCTTACAAATGGTACACTATCAGATGATTTAAAAATATATTGATTATTTTCAAATATGCATATATTGATTTTCATAGTCTCATACTCATTCTTGGGATCTAATGTACGATAGTAACTCGTCTTTATATCATTATTATACATATCAATTCTGGTGTCCCTTTTACCACCTTCAAGTATTTTTATTTGAAAAGATTTATCTTTTGGTACAAAAATACCTAAATTTTGTCTATCTCCTGTATTACAACGCATTACACCAACTCCACTAAAATTCCAATCATTTGGAAGTGTATATAAAATACGTTGGACTGTAACTTGTTTATTTGTATCTTCTGTTACAGTAACTGGTACTGTTAAAGTTGATTTATTATTATGACTATCTATAGCTTCATATCGAATTTCATAATTTCCTGCTGTGTTTATGTTTACATTATTATATATACAGTTGATGTCAATATCCCCATCTTCAAAATCTTTAGCGAAAGTTCTAAAGCGTGAGTCTAGAATATCAAATTTTGATATGGCGTTTTTTGCTATTATAATTTTAGATGTACCATAAATTACTGGTGCGTTTTTTGTACTATAATATAAATCTCCTTGTCTTGCACTTTGTGCATGTACATGTTGTAAACTGATAGGAAGTATTGCAAATATAATAAGAAGCACACTAAGGAGTATAGCAACATTTAAAAATATTTTTTTCATCATATATTCTTCTCCTTGTATATAATGCAAATGAAACTTTTTATCCTTTATCATTGTATTTAGTAGTATCTCAAAACCATTATATATCTATTTGTATAATATCAAACTTGATATAAAAAGTCAATATTTTCTTTTTTTCTAAAATAAGATGGACTTATATATAGTCCATCTTATTTTATCTTTCTCTATTTTTATTGCACAATTACATATATTGTCTACACTGCTAATTATATATTATGCACTAATTTTTTTAACCGTGCAACTGCTTCAAGAATATTTTCCCTATCTCCAAATGCTGTTAGTCGAAAATATCCTTTTCCATTCTTACCAAATCCGTCCCCCGGTGTCCCCACTATGTTTGCTTTTTCTAATAGATAATCAAAAAATTTCCAACTGTCCTTAAATTTTGGACATTTCAACCAAATATATGGAGAATGTTGTCCTCCAGTATACCAAATATCTAATGCATCCATACAATTTGCTAATATTTTTGCATTTTCCATATAATAAGCAATATTTTGTTGTACTTGCTTTTCTCCCGCAGCTGTAAATACTGCAGCCGCTCCTTTTTGTACTATATAAGACACTCCATTGGATTTTGTAGATTGGCGTCTAAGCCACATCTTATTGCAAGACATACCATCAAATATTAAAGCTTCTGGCACTATGATATATGCACATCGCGTACCTGTAAATCCTGCTATCTTTGAAAAGGAACAAAGTTCAATTGCACACTCTTTTGCTCCTTCAATTTCATAGATACTGCGTGGTATCTCCTTTCCTTGGATAAAACATTCATAAGCAGCATCATATAAAATAATGGCATGATTGGCAAGAGCATACTCTACCCATTCTTTAAGCTGCTCCTTAGAATAAGTTGCACCTGTTGGATTATTAGGCGAACACAAATAGATAATATCCGCCTTGACCTTTCTATCTGGCAGCGGTAAAAAGGTATTTTCTTGTGTCGCGTTTGCAAATATAATTTTTCTACCTGCCATTCTATTTGTATCTACATACACAGGATAAACTGGGTCTGGAATCAGTGCAATATTCTCTTTATCAAATAAGTCTAAAATATTCCCCAAATCACTTTTTGTGCCATCACTTACAAATATTTCTCTTTCTACTATATTTATATTTCTACTTTTATAATACTTTTGAATATTCTCTTTTAAAAAAGAATAGCCTTGTTCTGGTCCATAGCCTTTAAATGTTTTGGCATCTCCCATTTCAGCAACAGCCTCTTGCATTGCAGCGATAACGACCGGCACTAACGGTAATGTTACATCTCCTATTCCTAAACGGATAATTTTTTTATTTGGATTTTCGGCAGTAAAACTATTCACCTTTTTTGCAATTTTAGAAAATAGATAACTCTCTTGTAAATTTGCAAAATTTTTGTTTAGCTTCATGTCAACTCCTTAAAAAATTATTTTTTGTTACTATATTCTACCGCTGCCTTGATAAATTCTCTAAAAATTGGATGTGCTGCATTTGGTCTTGACTTAAACTCTGGATGAAATTGTACTCCAATATAAAAATCATTCTTTGGTATTTCAACTGCCTCAACAAGTAATCCATCTGGCGAAGTACCGCTTATCTTTAAACCTTTTTTCTCCATTGCTTGTCGATATTCATTATTAAATTCAAAACGATGGCGATGTCTTTCGCTAATGCGTTGCTTTTTATAACATCTATACAATTGTGTATCCTTTGCTATAGTACATGGATATTGTCCCAATCGCATTGTTCCACCCATTTTCACGCCCATTTGGTCTGGCATAATATCAATAACTGTATGTTTACTCTGTGGATTAAATTCTAATGAATTTGCATCCGCAAATCCTAGTTGGTAACGCGCAAAAGCAATTACGGCAATTTGCATTCCTAAACATATGCCAAAATATGGGATATTTTGCACTCTAGCATAATTTGCTGTCATTATCATTCCTTCAATAGCTCTATCTCCAAAACCTCCTGGTATTAAAATTCCATCAAATCCCTTTAACAGAGTATTGATATTATTTGCAGTAATTGTTTCAGAATCAATCCACTCAATCTCAATTTTAGCGGAATTTTCAAAACCAGCATGTATAAGCCCTTCCGCTACTGATAAATAAGCATCATGTAATCGAACATACTTGCCACAGAGTGCAATTTTAACTATCTTATTACAATTTTTAGCACGCTCTAACATTTGTGTCCATTCTTTTAAGTCTATAGTGTTCGTAGGTAATTTTAGCTTTCTACATACAATGCTAGATAGATTTTCCTTCTCTAACATAATAGGTGCTTCATATAAAATAGGTAGCGTTAAATTTTCTAAAACACAATCTTTTTCAACATTGCAAAACATTGCTATTTTACTTTTAATTTCTTCAGGCAAGCGTTCGTCCACACGGGCAACTATAATATCTGGATGAATACCTAGTCCTTGTAACTCTTTTACTGAGTGCTGCGTTGGTTTTGATTTAAATTCATTAGAACCTGCCACATATGGCACAAGCGTAACATGTATAAAACAACAATTCTCTCTACCAGTTTCCATGCTTACCTGACGAATAGCTTCTATAAAAGGTTGACTTTCAATATCGCCAATTGTACCACCAATTTCTGTAATGACAATATCAGCATTGCTCTGTTTTCCTACATTATAAATGAAAGTTTTGATTTCATTCGTAATATGTGGAATAACTTGCACAGTTTGACCTAAGTATTCGCCGTTGCGTTCTTTATTTAAAACATTCCAATAGACTTTCCCTGTTGTTAAATTGGAATATTTATTTAAATCTTCATCAATAAAGCGTTCATAATGTCCAAGGTCAAGGTCCGTTTCTGCTCCGTCTTCAGTCACAAAAACTTCCCCATGCTGATATGGACTCATTGTGCCTGGGTCAATATTGATATAAGGGTCTAGTTTTTGTGATGCCACTTTATATCCCCTTGCCTTTAATAGTCTACCAAGGCTTGCCGCTGTTATTCCTTTACCAAGTCCAGAAACAACTCCACCTGTTACAAATATAAATTTCATAATTCAACCTCACCTTCAAATACAGTTCTTGTTTCGCCAGTCATGTAAATAGCGTCTGTTCGTTTATCTATATAAATTGTTAAATCTCCACCTAAAAGTTTTACCGTTACAACTTGATTTCTATCTATCAATCCATTGGCAACAGCTGCAGCTACAACTGCACATGCTCCTGTACCACATGCCATAGTTTCACCACTACCTCTCTCCCAAACACGCATTGCAAATGTATTATCATTCAATTGTATAGCAAATTCAGTATTTATCCGTTCTGGAAAAATTGCATTGTTTTCAAACAGTGGTCCAATTTTAGCAATATCTACTGCACGCGGGTCTGTAAATATTACACAGTGTGGATTTCCCACAGACAAACAAGTGATTCTATACACTTTTCCATCGACAGTAATTGGATAATTTATAATTCTTTCTTCCTTTATATTTACTGGAATCTCTTTTTTGTGAAATCTAGCACAGCCCATATTGACTTGTACAGATTCTATTCTATTTTGTCTATCTAAAAATAATTTTAACTCTTTTATGCCAGATAATGTTTCAATACAAATATCTGTCTTTTGGATAATGTTATTGTCATAAAGATATTTTCCCACACAACGTATAGCATTTCCACACATTTTACCTTCGCTACCATCAGCATTGAACATACGCATTTTTGCATCTGCTACAGTACTTTTACAAATTAAAACAATTCCATCTCCACCTATACCTTTATGTCTATCAGATAAGCGTATTGCCACATCTTCAATATTCGTAAATTCTTCCCTTAAGCAATTAAAATAGATGTAATCGTTACCAGCTCCGTGCATTTTTGTAAATTTTTTTAGCATATGGCCTCCTACAAGTTGCTTGTATACATTTGTTTATATATATTTTTATCATTGACTTGCAACAAAATATACCTATCTTGTAAAAGTTTTGTCTTATCATACTGAAAATGTGCACACCATTGTGTAATTAAAGCAATTAGCTCTCTATCTTCTAATTTTTCAATTTTTTCCACTTGTAAGTGTGGCGGAATAGCACTTGGTAGTTCTTTTGCTCTAAGTACAATTTTACCACCGTGCATACCTGTTGCAATAAAATTGCCGTAAATTGCTTGATTATCTGTATGTAAGCCTAAAAGAATAAGAATTCCACCAGCAAGATACTCTCCTAAAAAACTTCCAGCTCTACCGCCTATCACAATTGCTGGCTTATTCTCTCTATATGCCTTCATATGGATTCCACAACGATACCCAACATTATCGCGAATAAAAATTTTACCACTGCGCATAGCATATCCTGTTACATCCCCTGCACTACCATGGACAACAATTTCACCGCTATTCATCGTATCTCCTGTGGCCTCTTGCACATTACCATACACAGTGATATTACAACCGTTTAAATATGTTCCCAATCCATTTCCCGCAATCCCATGAATTTCAATATTTTTACCATGCAGTCCAGAAGCAATTAACCGTTGCCCTAAAACACCATTTAAAATAATATCTCTATCCATAATTTGCTTAAGTTGTTGATTGAGTGCAGTAAAATGTAAATTTGAACACTCTATTTGCATTAAATTCTTTCCCTTTGCTTATTTTCTTTCAATATACGCTTCTCTTTCAGCTCCAACTGAAATATATTTTATTTTACAATCACATAATCTTTCGAGATATAAAATATAATCTTGTGCTTCCTTTGGTAAACTTTCCCAAGTTCTGCATTTTGAGATATCACAATTCCAACCTTTTACCTTTCTATAGATTGGCTTACAGTCCTCTAATAAATCAGTAAATGGGAATTTTTTTGTCAATTCCTGCTCTTTATAGGCATATGCAATACAAATTTCAATTTCTTTATATCTAGAGAGTACATCTAATTTGGTCAAGGCAATTTCTGTAGCGCCTTGACAGCGTATGCCATACTTAGAAGCAACTGCATCAAATGGACCAACTCTTCTAGGACGCTTTGTTACTGCTCCATATTCGCCCCCTGCAATGCGTAATTCTTCTGCTTTATCACCGTGATATTCTGCAACAAAAGGCCCTTCACCAACACATGTAGAATATGCCTTCATAATACCAATAGAATTGTCAATTTTAAGATTTGGTGCTCCAGCACCAATGGGAGCATATGCAGAGATTGTTGATGAAGAAGATGTATAAGGATAGATACCAAAATCAATATCTCGAAGTGCTCCAAGTTGTGCTTCAAAGAGAATATTTTTATTTTGCTTGGATGCTTCAGTCAAATAGAGTCCTGTATCACAAATATAGTCAACAAAATGCAATCCATATTTTTCAAAATACGCTACAATATCTGCTGTCTGTATTGCTTTATTTGCATATGCCTTTTCAATTGTTAAATTCTTCCAAGCAACAATATCCGCAATACGCTTTTTCATCGTTGCAAAATTTTTCAATTCCCCCATTCGAAAGGATTTTTTGAGATATTTATCGGCATAGACAGGAGCTATCCCTTTTTTTGTAGAACCAAATTTTTTATCAGCCAATCTTTCTTCCTCTAAACAATCTTGTAAAATATTATAAGGCATAGTAATGACCGCTCTATCACTTATCTTTAAGTTTTCTGGTGCAATGGCTATACCAGCATCTTTTAAACGTTGTATTTCCTCTGTCAAATGCTGTATGTCAATCACCATACCACTACCCATAACATTGACAACCCCTTCACGCAAAATACCAGATGGCAATAAATTTAAAATAAATTTTCCTTTATGGTTGACTACTGTATGCCCAGCATTATTCCCGCCTTGATATCTACATACTATATCATATTTTTCTGATAAAAGGTCCACCATACGTCCTTTACCTTCATCTCCCCAGTTTATACCAACAATTGTCGTTTTCATATTTCCAATTTCCTTATATTTTATATTTTATCGTTTAAATGCTCTCTCCAGCATATTTTATACCAAGTAATCTCAATTCTGTATCGGTTAAGTCAATCCCCCGCAGAGACAATCTATTTCCGCGCAGCGCCTCAATAGAATTGATACCCATACCACCCATCATTTCTTCAATTTCATACTTCCATGCCGTCACTAAATTTATCAACTTTTCTGTTCCATCTTCAATATCCAGTCTCTTTACAAGATCCGGTCGCTGTGTTGCAATCCCCCAATTACACTTTCCTTCATGACATGCACGACAGAGATGACAACCTAGTGCCAAAAGAGCTGCTGTTCCAATATAACATGCATCTGCTCCAAGTGCCACTGCCTTAATGACATCCGCAGAGCAACGAATACTACCACCTACGACAATAGATACATTGTCACGAATACCTTCTGCACGCAAACGCTCATCCACCTGTGCCAAGGCAAGTTCAATTGGAATACCAACATTATCTCGAATTCTTGTAGGTGCTGCACCAGTGCCGCCACGATAGCCATCAATTGCAATAATATCCGCTCCACTTCTTGCAATTCCACTTGCAATTGCTACAATATTATGTACTGCTGCTATCTTGACTATGATAGGTTTAGTATGTCCTGTTGCCTCTTTTAAAGAATAAATCAGTTGTCGCAAATCTTCAATAGAATAAATATCATGATGTGGTGCTGGGGATATAGCATCAACTCCCAATGGAATCATTCTTGTTTGAGATATATCTTCATTGACTTTCTGTGCCGGTAAATGTCCGCCGATACCTGGTTTAGCGCCTTGCCCCATTTTAATTTCAATAGCAGCTGCTCTATCCAAATATTCTTTATGTACACCAAATCGTCCAGATGCCACTTGTACAATCGTACTTGCACCATATTGATAAAAATCTGTATGCAATCCACCTTCTCCACAATTATAATAGATACCAAGTGCACTGGCAGCCTTGGCAAGAGCGGCATGTGCATTATAGCTTATAGAACCATAACTCATTGCAGAAAACATAATTGGCACATCAAGTTTTAATTGTGGTGATAAAGTATTGATGAGTTTCCCTTTTGCATCTCTTTGTATTGCGGCACTATGCTTGCCTAACCATAGTTTTGTCTCCATAGGTTCACGCAAGGGGTCAATTGGCGGATTGGTGACTTGAGAGGCATTGATAAGCATTTTATCCCAAAAAATAGTACCCGCTTTAGGATTCCCCATGGAAGAAAGCAACACGCCTCCAAAACTTGCCTGTTTGAAAACTTCGTTTATAGATTGCATATCCCAATTGGCATTCTGTTTATATGTATTGTCACTCTTTACAATTTTTAAGGCACGCGTGGGACACATCACAACACAACGGTGACAATTTACACACTTATCACTATCTTCTGTCATAGACTTCGTCTTTTCATCATATTTATGCACTTCATTGGCACATTGTCTTTCACAGATTCTGCAATTGATGCATTTATGATTGCGAACAACTTCATAATCACCATGCATATACATTGCTTTTGCCATGCTAATTCCCCCCTTTTTCATAAAGTGTATAAAGAACTGGCTCTCCGCCTGCTGGTACATACACTTTATCAAGCTGTGGTGCAATTGCACGAATTGCTGCCTCTTCACTTGCAATAAAGGCTAAATTGCCATATTCAGCACAGACCATTGACCTAAGTTTTAAGCGGTCATTCAACCCCATAATACCTCCTTCAAAACCGACTATAATACTAAAAGGCCCTGTAACACATAGAGAAGGAAAGAGTCGTCTCAGCAAAATTTCCTCTTCTTGTTGCTCCTTTGGTTTATTTGCTATTGTAGACCAAAAGGATGGGGCAATGACTTTAGCGACTTCATCAAAAGTAAGTCCTTTTTTGCGAATGAGATAATCAAATATATATGTAATTACTTCAGTGTCTGTCTGTAAAGAACATTTATACCCAAACATTTCAATATATCTTCTATTTGCATCATAAGATGATATTTCCCCATTATGTACCACAGTAAAATCAAGCAGTGCAAATGGATGTGCTCCGCCCCACCAACCTGGCGTATTTGTTGGATAGCGACCATGACAAGTCCAAGCATATCCTTCATATTCGTCAAGACAAAAATATTGTCCTATATCTTCAGGATATCCGACTCCCTTAAATACACCCATATTCTTGCCACTAGAAAAGACAAACGCTCCTTCAATCGTACTATTGATTGTCTTTACTGTATGTACTATATATTCAGCTTCATCCAGTTGACTAGACTGCAATTTTTTAGGAAGAGGGGCTAAAAAGTATCTATAGATGTGTGGCTCGTTTTGTATTTGTGCTATTTTATGCGTTTGCATTGGACTAGGTTCAGTAATCCATTCAAAATGCTTGATAAGAAAAGATTCTGTCAATTCTTTAGCTGTCTTAGTGTCGTAAAATAAATGAAAGGCATAATATTCTTTATATTCTGGATAGATACCATATCCTGCAAATCCACCACCTAGTCCATTAGAACGCTCATGCATAACGCGTATAGAATCTATCATACTTTTTCCATTTATTTTTTTGCCACTTCTATCAATTACACTCGTAATTGCACAACCAGAGACATTTCTAATATCTCCTTCCTTTAAAAGCATTTATCAATCTCCTTAAAAAATATTTAAAATTTCAGCATAGGTTGGATAGGGCCAATATTCTCTATCCACTTGCTCTTCTAGTGTATCCACTACCTTTCGCAATTGTTCCATCTGTGGTAAGATATTTTTGGCACAATGATTTGCTCTCTTTTGCCTATCTTGTAAAAGATTTCCTTCTTTTACAAGTCTTTCCAGTTCTGTAGCAATTTCTATAGCATTTTCTACTCTATTTGTAATTTGAAGCAATTTTTGCTCGGTATTCGGCATCTTAACAGCTAAAGTTTTTTGCTTTATTACCAATTCGCTTAGCTGTAATAAGTATCGTTGTACTGCTGGATAAATCTCTCTATTCCAAATGGTCAACATTATCTTTGCTTCAATCCATACTTCATGATAATATTTCTCTAAAAAAATCTTTTCTCTTGCTCTCAACTCTTCTTCTGTAAAAATAGAATGTCTCGCAAAAAGTGCAATATTCTTTTCTGTTATAAAATGTTCTAGTGCTTCTGCAGTATTTGTTAAATTGAAAAACCCTCTCTTATTTGCTTCCTCTCTCCACGCTGCAGTATAATTATCCCCATTATAAAGTATTTTACTATGTTTTGCAATTTTTTCTTTTAATAAAACAAGAATTTCTGCTTGTAAATTATCGGCACTTTCTAAACGATCGGCATATTCCTTTAAAACATCGGCAACAGCGGTATTTAAATAGGTATTAGTATCTGCAATAGAAGCACTTGAACCAAGCATTCTAAATTCAAATTTATTCCCTGTAAATGCAAATGGTGATGTTCTATTCCGGTCTATTGAATCCTTTGCAATCTCTGGTAGAATATCAACACCAATATTTAAAGTTTGTTTACTGCTTTGCTTAGACAATTTACCAGATGCCACCGCTTGTAATACTTTTGTTAAATTATCTCCTAAAAATATACTGATAATTGCCGGAGGCGCTTCCTGTCCACCAAGGCGTTGGTCATTGCTTGCACTCGCACATGCAATACGCAATAGATTATGGTAGACATCAACAGCTTGTATAATAGCAATTAAAAACAATAAAAATTGCATATTTTGCGCGGGTGTATCTGTTGGTTCTAATAAATTTTCTCCTGTATCAGTACAGATTGACCAGTTATTATGTTTACCAGAACCATTTAACCCTTGAAAAGGTTTCTCATGCAATAGACAGACAAAATTATGTTTTGCTGCTAAATCTTGTAAAGTTTGCATTAAAAGTTGGTTATGGTCGACAGCAATATTTACAACAGAAAAAATAGGTGCAATTTCAAATTGACAAGGGGCAACTTCGCAGTGTTTTGTCTTTGCTAAAATACCCAATCTCCATAACTTTTCATCAATTTCTGCCATCAGTTTTGCCACACGCGTAGGAAGAATTCCATAATAGTTTTTTTCAAGCTGTTGTCCTTTAATGAGCGGCGTTCCAAAAAGTGTTCTACCTGTAATAGCTAAATCCGTTCTTGCATTAAATTTATCGCTATCCACTAAAAAATACTCTTGTTCGGCACCAACTGTAGTAATAACACGTTTACATTCCTTGCCCAATAGTTTCAATATACGCAGACTTTGTTTATTTAACGCATCTATACTTTTTAGAAGTGGTATCTTTTTATCGAGTACCTGACTGTTATAAGAAAATAAAACAGTGGGTATAAAAAGTGTCTTATTTTTTATAAATGCATAAGAGTTACAATCCCAAACGGTATATCCTCTGGCAGTTGCCGTTGTACACATACCACCATTTGGAAAACTAGAAGCATCTGCCTCCCCTTTTATGAGCATTTTCCCTGAAAAATCCATTTTTATTTTGCCATTTTCTATTGGAATAATAAAACTTTCATGCTTTTCTGCTGTACAATCATTTAAAGGCTGAAACCAATGTGCATAGTGCGTTGCTCCACGCGCTAATGCCCATTCTAGCATAGCATTTGCAATACTATCTGCAATAGATAAATCAAGCACTTTTCCCTCTTGGATTGTCTGTTGTAGTTTTTCAAAGACATCTTCTGGTAGATATTTTTGCATCTCACTTAAACTAAAAGTATCTTCTCCAAAAATCTCAGGTATATCCATTTGGCAAATTGCTCCTACTTAATAAATTTATATAATATATTCTGTTGTCATAAAATAAAAGAAAATATTTTGTTTTTAGTATACTCTTTTTAGACTATTTTGTCAATCATTGGACTATAGAGAATATTTATATGCACTATAAAATCTACTTGCATAATATGTATAGAAAAAAAGATAGGTGTATACCTATCTTTTTTTCTATTTTTTATAAATCATCAGCATCTTGCACAGGTTTTTCAAATTTTGCACTTGTCCCTGTATAGCTACCATTTGTATCATAGGGTGAATGCATTTGTTTTTTTATATCATTAGCCCTATTGCTTTCATTTAATTTTTTGCCTTTTTGTCGGCACTTTTTGTTGTTGAACAACATCTACCTCCTTCAGTCGTCTTTTTTGAACGCACTGAACCTTTTGCATTAGACTTACTTGTTCCACAATTTTTCACTTGCTTTGTTTTTGTATTATTTGTCTTCTCTCTCATACTCTTTCTCCTTTGTATTTTTACAGAATATTGGTAGAAAGTTTATTGATTTTTATTGCTATTAAATGGAAGGGGCGGTTGAACGTAGCCTTGCACTGCCTTACATAATGGACACTTTTCCCAAGCTTCCTTGCTCGTTGCATGATAACCACATTGACTACATACCCATAAAGTGGGTTTCTTTCTTTTGTAAAGCCAACCATCCTTTAAGCTGTTATAAAAGTAGTCGAATATAATAAAATGTTCCTTTTCTACAAATGATACCTGCTTAAATAATGTAGCTGTATCCTTAAAACCTTCCTCTTCTGCATCTTCAATAAAGTGATTATAAACTTCGTTAAACTCTGCCTCTTCATCACCAGCTGCAAATTTTAAATTTTCTTCCAATGTTCCAAAATGAAAGGGATATCCTGCATCGAGTTTAATATTTTCTTTGCTGCCCCCTTTTTCAATTAAAGTGTCAAAAAAAGCTTGTGCATGATATGTTTCATTTTTTGCAATGCTACGAATGACATCCGCTAGATATGGATACTCTTCTTTTATAGCTTGTCTTGCAATCAATTGATAACGCATACCTGCTTGTGATTCTCCAGCAAATGCTCTTGCCAAATTTCTAAATGTTTTTGATTCATTAAACTGCATGTTGAATATCCTCCTTCATAGCTTAGTATTATCTAATTTTTTAAAATTATACAAATTTTTATTTTTATTTTTAATTTTTACACTATACGCACAATTACAAAGTGCTTTACTCCACTACATTCTATTTTAATGTATGTCTGCAATAGTAGTATGCTTTACAAAATTCACTTTTTTTATATTTGTAATGCATTCTATATATTTATTTTTTCTCTCATGCAATCCATCTTATCTTTTATAGGTAAAGTATAAAAGAAAAAGACTTTGTTGACAATCAACAAAGTCTTTTTCTTTTATTTTTTCTTTTATTTAGATTTAAAACTTTCTTTTAAAGATACAACTTCTGTCAAACGCAATTTGCCTTGATGGTTATCTATCTTATAATATCCTGTACGCAAACATTGCATTACTGTATTTTCTGATAAAGATAAAATATACTTTTCAGCGAATACTTTCTTTATCTGTTCACTATTATAGTTAATGCGTTCTTGAAAATCCTGTCCTTCATAACGCGCATCTTGCAACAATAGCTGATATTGTACAAGTTCAATGGGCATTGCATCTGCTTCACTCACCCAATGAATAACGCCTTTTGTCTTGATACCACTTTTATCCTGTCCACTCTTGCTTTCTTTAAAATAAGTACATAAAACTTCAGTAACATTTCCCATTTTATCTTGTATAAAACCATCACAACGGACAATATAGGCATCTTTTAAGCGTACATAACCATTTGGTTTTAGACGATAATATTTTGGTGGTGGTTCTATAGAAAAATCATCTTGTTCAATATAAATTGTTTTACTAAATCTTCTCTTACGCTTTCCTTTATCTGTCTGCATTGGATTGATATCAAAGTCAACCTCTTCCTCCCCTTCGTAATTTGTAATAGTCAACTTTAATGGCTTTACAATTACATTTGTACGCTCTGCATGGTAATTTAAGTATTCTCGAATACATGCTTCAAAATAACTATATTCACACTCCGCTTGCGATTTAGATATGCCTATGCGTTGACAAAAATCTAAGATAGCTTCTGGTGGTATTCCTCTATTGCGCATCCCAGAAAGTGTAGGCATTCTTGGGTCGTCCCAATTGTGCACAGTTCCATCTTCCACAAGTTTTTTTAAATATCTCTTACTCATTACTGTATTTGTCATACCTAGTCTAGCAAATTCTATCTGTTTAGGTTTTGCAACAAAATTTAAAGTGATTCCCACCCAATCATAGAGTGGTCTATGGTCTTCAAATTCTAGCGTACAAATGGAATGCGTAACATTTTGCAAATAATCACAGATAGGATGTGCAAAATCATACATAGGATAGATACACCATTTATTCCCAGTACGGTAATGTCTGTCATAGCTAATCCGATAGATAACTGGGTCGCGTAAATTTAAATTTGGTGATGCCATATCAATTTTGGCACGCAAACAACAACTCCCCTCTTTAAATTTACCCAAGCGCATCTCTTCAAACAGTTGTAGATTTTCATCAACTGTTCTTGTTCTATATGGACTATCTTGACCTTTTTCCGTCAATGTGCCTCTTGTATTTTTAATTTCCTCTGGAGAAAGATTGCAAACATAAGCTTTATTCATCTGAATAAGTTGTATAGCATATTGATAAATTTTATCAAAAAAATCACTAGCATAGCATTCCTTCTGCCAATTGTATCCAAGCCATTGAATATCTTTTTTGATGGAATTTACATATTCTTCCTTTTCTTTAGAAGGATTTGTATCATCAAAAAATAAATTACATTTACCCCGATAGAGCTTTGCCGTACCAAAATTGACAAACATACTTTTTGCATGACCAATATGTAAATATCCATTTGGTTCTGGTGGAAAGCGTGTTTGAATTGTCTGTACTTTTTCATCCAGAATATCCTGATTTATGATAGATTGTATAAAATTTGTTGCCTCTGGTAATGGTTTTGTAGACATAAACTCTCCTTTCATCAAAGTAAAAATATATGTATATTATACTATAAAAATAACAAAATGCAAAATAAAGTTGTACATTTTTTGAAAATGTGCTATAATTTTTGAATAAACATTGTAATTTTAAGGAGCTATTTATTGCGTGGAAGTGGCAATTTTAAGATTTTTTGCAAATATTCGCAATCCATATTTGGACTATTTTTTCGGATTTTTTACCCTATTAGGAGAGGAATTTATAGTAGCAGGCATCATTTTAGTGCTATTTTTATTATGGAATAAAAATATAGGTGAACGCATTTTATTGACTTTACTCACTGCAACAACATTCACAACTGGTTTAAAAGGGATAGGTAGATTACGCCCATATGCAGCAAATGTAGTGCCAAGTGGTAATATTGATGTCGCTGATTTAGGAGCAACCAGTTCCTTTCCTAGTGGACATGCAACTTGTATTAGTAGTATCTGTATTGGTGGAACTCTC
This sequence comes from uncultured Christensenellaceae bacterium, assembly GCA_910586945.1. Classification (GTDB taxonomy): domain Bacteria; phylum Bacillota; class Clostridia; order Christensenellales; family Borkfalkiaceae; genus MGBC143601. Next base: position 90,865 of record CAJULO010000002.1, on the reverse strand, counting down.
CCATTTTATCAAAAGAAAGTTTTCCCCATTCTTGCAAGTTGTGGTGGAATACTTATTCTATTGGTTTCACTATCTCGTCTATATTTTGGAGTACACTATCCTACAGATATTTTAGCTGGACTTGCTATTGGCACAATTTCTTCTCTATTATGGTCCGTTATATATAATAAGATATATCAGCAGCGTCTATATATATTTTTGGCAATAGCACTCTGTACTATACCATGTTTGTTTATTCCAAAACTACAAATCAATGATAATATCTTTAAAATGTCGGCACTCATGCTTGCAGTATCTGGTTATCTCTTCTTTGAAAAATATATTGTACCGTTGCACGACTGCACCAAATGGTTGCATAGAGTATATAGAGTTTTCATTTTAATAGCAATAGCGGGTATTCTTTATCTTCCACTACATTTTTTACCCGCAAATAACATCGTAGCATTTATTCAAATTTTCATTTTAGCAGGCGGGACACTCATCGCTGCAACAACATTATTTCACCTTTTTAAGATTTAAATTAGGAGTAGTTCAAATGGAAAAAACAACGGTAACTATGGAAAAAATTGTCAATCTATCTAAGGCACGCGGCATCATATTTGCCGGAAGCGATATCTATGGCGGTATGGGCAATACATGGGACTACGGTCCTATTGGCGTAGAAATAAAAAATAACATTAAACGAGCATGGTGGCAAAAATTCGTGCAACAGAGCGATAACTCTTATGGTATTGATGCCGCTATTTTAATGAATAGCAAAGTATGGGAGGCAAGTGGACATACTGCCTCTTTTAGCGACCCTAAAATAGATTGTAAAGAATGTAAATCTCGTTTTCGTGCCGATACTTTAATAGAAAATGCCAGTAAATCTGCAATCAATGTCGATAGTATGTCCCATGAAGCTATGGAGGCATATATTGCTGCACATAAGATAAAATGTCCAGTTTGTGGTAAACAGAATTTTACATCCATTCGCACCTTTAATTTAATGTTTGAAACAGCTAGAGGAGTCACGGATGAAGGACAAAATAAAATATATTTGCGTCCAGAGACGGCACAGGGACAATTTGTAAATTTTTTAAATGTACAGCGTACTACTCGAGCAAAAATTCCATTTGGCATTGCACAGATTGGTAAAGCCTTCCGCAATGAAATCACACCTGGTAACTTCATCTTTAGAAGCATTGAGTTCGAACAAATGGAACATCAATTTTTCTGCAAAGAAGGAACAGATACACAATATTATGAAGAATATAAAGAAAAAGCATATCAATTTTTACTCGACTTAGGTTTTCATAAAGAGCATCTACGCTTTAAAGACCATGATAAATTGGCACACTATGCAAAATCTGCCTGTGACATTCAATATCTATTTCCTATGGGTTGGAATGAGCTAAATGGAATTCATAACCGCACTACTTTTGATTTAATGCAGCATCAAACATATTCCGGAAAAAATATGTTCTATACAGATGCAATTACAAACGAAAAGTATATTCCCTATGTTATTGAATACTCTATTGGAGCAGATAGATTGATGCTTGCAGTTCTCTGTGAAAGTTATTATGAAGAAGTGTTAGAGGGTGGAGATATACGCACAGTATTAAAGCTACATCCTGCACTTGCTGCCTATAAAGTTGCTATATTACCACTGCAAAAAAATCTGGCAGATAAAGCAAAAGAAGTTTATAAAAAACTTGCAAAAGAATTCATGGTAACCTATGATGACGCAGGTTCTATTGGTAAAAGATACCGTCGTCAAGATGAAATAGGAACTCCATTTTGCGTCACAATCGACTTTGATAGTTTAGAAAATAATACTGTTACCGTACGCGATAGAGACAGTATGGCACAAATTCGTTTAGATATTGATGCACTTAGTGCTTATATTACAAAAAGTTTAATTTTAAAATAAACCACATAAAAAAGAGAGTTTACTTACTCTCTTTTTTTATATCCTGTAAACATTTTCTTAGTCTGTTAATTTGTTTTTGCTGTTCTTGCATAGCAGAAATTAAAAGTGGAATAAATGCTATATAATTTACAAATTTTTGACTTTCCAAATGATTATTTTTCCCCAATAGTCTGTCCTTAAATAAGCTATCATTGACAAGATTGCCTATCTCTTTTTGATATACCTTTTGCATATTTAATTCAACATCTTGTGCTAATACGCCTATTTGTCGTCTATTGCCCTTTTTTTCACCTTTTGCATGTGCTATTTTATCATACGCACCAATACTGCTATCCTTTATCTTTACACTTTTATCTCTATATTTTCTTCTATCATTATTGACATAGGTAATAGTACGCAAAGCAGTAATAAATTCTAAACTTTTTTTGTTATCTAGTTCTTCTATATCTGCCTTGTCTCGCATATCACTTTTAGATTGTAGCGAACCATAATAATATATATTTTGATTTTCATCAGAACCAATTACTGTTGCATAATCTTCAGTGATAACTGCACCCGGACCAATGGCACAAGACATCTCTCCCTCTACTACTGCTAATGGACCTAAAGCAACGCTAAAACTGCCATTTACAGAATTTTCTATACCTATTGATAACAAATTATCTCCATTGACCTGTCCTGTCCCAATAGCTACAAGTTTTTCACCACTACATAATAGTCCACTACCTAGTATAGTACTATCGCGTTCTACTCCTAATGCAGACAACTTGCTTCCTATAAAAATATTTCTATTTTTACAATCTGTAGGACAATTAGAATCAATTATAAAGTGTAGAGCATCTCCATTTGCTCGAATATTTGTACACGGTTTAAATTCACCATTTTCAAGATATATTGGATGTGTATCTGTACCAGAACTACCAGTTATGGTTGGTGTAGAAGTATCAGCCTCACCCGTATTATTTTGCAATTTTTCAATTTCTTCAGTTAAGTTGTCTATTTTTTCTTGTACTTCTCTATTGATTTCTAAAAGTTTTTTATCAACAGCTATTGCAATATCTTGCTGTTGTAGTGATATTTGTCCATCAAGTTCATTTTTCAACGCTAGCATTTTACTATCAAAAGTATTTTCTAGTTGTTCTGTCTGTTGTGCAAAATAACTATCTACTGTAGCAGTGGTGGCATATTCTTGTAGATGTTGCTGAAGTTGCTCTTCAATAAGATAATTGCCTGCACTCTGTGCTCCAATATTCTTTCTTGCCTGTAACTGTTGTTCTAAAGTTAAACTTTGTGGCAAATATAGAATGGCACCTTCTGGAACTTGTGTTAAGGTCTCAATCCCCTTTTCTCCTAAACATATCCATTTATCTACCCAAATATATAAAGAAAATAATTGATTATTATTCTTGGAAAGTATTGCATATATTTTATTTTCTTCACCACGCTCTGGTAGTATATCTACATATACTAAAATACTATTATTGACTGTCTTTAAATTCTCTAAGATATTTTGTACCTGCTGTAATTCTTGTCTTGCCTCTATTGCTATCGATTTTATTTCATCAAAATACCTATCAGCTATAACATCAAAAGAAATTAAAACTTTCCAAGCATTATCCACTATACCATCTACAATAGGTATATTTGTGTTTTCAGACTGTAAAGATTGTATAAATGCTCCATATTTGCCACATGGATAAAAAGTTATTTCATTGGCATTATAGCTATAGCTAGAATTCCACGCATATATGGCTCTTGCACTGTAAAAGGCATTTGCAAGGTCAGCTTGTATAGTTGCAAGACTCTCTTTTATTTTTTGATAAACATCTTCTGTAGGAGAATCTGGCAATACTGGTAGTAATCCTCGCTCTACAATAAAAGAAGTGACTGCACTTGCTATTTTTTCATTTTTTGTAGAAGTAAAATAAAATTGTATTTCAACCTCACCATAATTTTGTGTGATTGTGATAGGTAAAATACATTGCCATGCATGCATTTTACACATTGTTTTTTCTGTACTCTCTTGCATCTGACCAATATAATGCAGTGTATAAGGTAATGTAAATTGACCATTTGGTAATTTGAAAACCACTTCTGTCGTAACTGTATTGGCAAATGGTGCAACAAGCATAATTTTATTCCCTTCGCTGCTTCCTTGATAAATTCTTTCAGGCACAACACGCAATATATTTCCAGTAGCATCTAAAAAATATAACATCTTTTCTCCTCATATAAAAATTTATTGTATATATTCATTATAACAGCTATATGTTTACAAAATATAGAATAACTGCCAAAATATTTTTGACAATAAATGGTATAAAGTTGCAAAATTCGACATATATATTATGTATAACTGAATAATACATAAGGAGTATAGTATGTTAGAATATATGCAAGAACGCATACTGCAATCTGCACAATACATTTTACAGACGGAAGCAACAGTCCGACAATGTGCAAAACAATTTGGCATCAGTAAATCAACAGTACATAAAGATATGACCGAACGATTACAAAGCATCGATTACAAATTATACGAAGAAGTTCGTAAAATTTTAAATAAAAATTTACATGAACGGCATATTCGTGGTGGAAATGCTACAAAAAATAGATATAAAGAAAAAAGTTTACAAACAGCTAAGTAGAAAAAAGTCAATTTATTTTTCATTTTATTTTATTCCGCTCTACATATCATAAAAAAGGAAGCAAGTTATTCTTGCTTCCTTTTAAACAGCGCGAGCAACTTTTATAAAAAAATAACTAGGTAATAGCTCCCTAGTTATTTTTTTATAAAAGTTTTTAATTAGTTCATTGCAGCTTCGCCACCAGCAGCTTTTATGCTAGCGAGAATTTTTTCTGCTTCTTCTTTCGTTGCCCCTTCTTTAATGGTTCCAAGGCTTTCAACCAAAGCTTTTGCTTCTGCAAGACCAAGACTTGTGAATTCACGAACTGCTTTAATAACATCAATTTTTTTATCACCAAAGCTCTTTAAAACTACTGTAAATTCAGTTTTTTCTTCAGCTGGAGCTGCTGCTGCCGCTGGAGCTGCCGCAACGGCTACAGGAGCTGCTGCACTAACACCAAATTCTTCTTCTAAAGCTTTAACCAATTCGTTTAATTCTACAACTGTCATATTTTTAATTTCATCAATAAATTTGCTAATTTCTGCCATTTTTCTTTCCTCCAAATTCTATACTATTTTTAATTTTAACTAATTTTTTTGTTTTGCTATTTGATTTAATGCAATTACTACTCCACGCAACATTGCAGAAAGTGTACCTGCAAAATTTGTAATAGGAGCTTGCATTGAACCAAGCATTTTTGCAATAAGTTCTTCTTTTGATGGCATTTCTGCAAGTACTTTTACCCCTGCAGCATCTAGATATGTTCCATCTACAAAAGCACTTTTTGCAATAATTTTCTCTGGCATATCTTTACTTGCCTGTGCAAATATTTTTGCTGCTGAAATTTCATCCGCTCCAAAAGCAACTGCTGTTGGACCATTTAAATCAGTATCAAAACTATTTATACCAAGTTCATTAAAGGCACGACGCAAAAGTGTATTTTTATAAATTTTATATTCAACATTTGCTTCTCTAAATTTATTACGCAAAGCAGATACTTCTGCAACTGTCAACCCTTTATAGTCTACAAAGACAACTGATTTACTGTTTGTAATTTTTGTCTTAATTTCTTCAACAACTTGTTTTTTTGCTTCTAAATTTGTTGACACCACTTATCCTCCTTATTTTATTATAAAAAATACTCCATACCGTACAAAATGGCATAGAGTATCTAAAATAAACATATAAAAGTTAAATTGAATACTTTATACCTAAGTAGGCTTATTAAATGCAAGGCATCCCCACTGTCTGCGGTAAAATATTTATTATGACTATTGATAAGTATACTATATTATATTATATTTGTCAAATATATTTTTATATTTTCAATACAAGTAGACTAAATTTTATTATAAGCTACTTTAACCCCTGGACCCATTGTGCTAGCAAGATTTACACTTTTAATATATTGTCCTTTCGCTGCTGCTGGTTTTGCCTTTACAACAGCTTCCATAAGAGCATTAAAGTTTTCTACCAATTTTGTTGCTCCAAATGATTTTTTACCAATTGGACAATGAATAATAGCTGTTTTATCTAATCTATATTCTACTTTACCAGCTTTGATTTCAGCAATTGCCTTTGCTACATCCATAGTAACAGTCCCAGATTTTGGATTTGGCATCAATCCCTTAGGACCAAGTTGTTTCCCTATACGACCAACAATCCCCATCATATCTGGCGTAGTAATAATAACATCAAAATCAAACCAATTTTCATTTGCTATCTTAGCAACCATTTCTTCAGCACCAACATAGTCTGCACCCGCGTTTTGTGCAATATCAGCCTTTTCCCCTTTTGCAATGACCAATACCCGTTGTGTTTTTCCCGTACCATTTGGCAATACTAAAACACCACGCACTTGTTGGTCTGCTTGACGAGGGTCTACTCCCAAACGCACATGCAATTCAATTGTTTCATCAAAATTTGCCTTAGCTGTATCTAATACAACTTTTATTGCTTCTTCAACATCATGTTGCTTTGCTCTATCAAAAGCTTTTATACTTGCATTATATTTTTTTCCGTTTTTCATACTTTATCAGCCCTCCATTTACTCTTCAATTGTAACACCCATGCTACGGGCTGTACCTTTAACCATACGCATTGCACCTTCTAGGTTTACTGCATTTAAATCTGGCATTTTTAATTTTGCAATTTCCTCAACTTGTGCAAGTGTCAATTTAGCAACCTTGTCTCTATGTGGTTTTGCACTACCACTTTCAATTTTACATGCCTTTTTAATAAGTACTGGTACTGGTGGTGTCTTTAAAATAAATGTAAATGATTTGTCTTGATAAATTGTGATAACTACTGGAATAATTAATCCATCTTTATCTGCAGTTTTTGCATTAAATTCCTTAGTAAATCCAGGAATATTGATTCCATGTGGTCCCAATGTTGAACCAACAGGTGGTCCCGGAGTTGCCTTGCCTGCTGGCAATTGTAATTTTACAGCAGCAATTATTTTTTTTGCCATTTTTCTTTCCTCCAAATGTGGTTTTAGCGCAAGAGCATTCCTTAAATTTACTCTTCTCCCACAATTGTATACCTAAAACTAGATATACAAGTTATATTTGTTACAGCTATATTTCAGTGTCTATGCTATCCACTTGACTTTGTTCACTTTTTACTTTTGTAATTTGTGCAAAATCAATTTCCACCTCAGTATCTTGTCCAAACATAACTACCCGAACTTTCGCTCTTTGTAGAGAGTCCTTTACTTCCGTAATAACCCCTCCCTCAAAGCCTGCCAATGGGCCTGCATCAATATTGACAATATCCCCAACTTTAAAGTCAATACAAATTGGAGCACTTTCAAGTTGTAACTTACGCACCTCATCTTCACGCATTGCTAATGGACGACCTTGTGGTCCTAAAAAGCTAGTTACTCCTCTTGTATTTGTAACCAAATACCATACTTGGTTACTATATATCATTTTGATAAATACATAGCAAGGTAATAATTTTTTTTCAACAAGTTTTCTCTTGCCATTTTTTTCTTCAATGGTCGTTTCCATCGGAATTTTTATGTCAAAAATGCTATCTTGCAAGTTATTGTTTGTAATGAGTTGTTCTAAACTTGCTTTTACTAAATTTTCATAGCCTGAATAGGTATGAATTATATACCACTCTGGTTTTTTTTCTTGATTATTACTCATTCAACATCTTCCTTTCAAAACTAACAAACTAGCGTGGTTGTGTACTGCGTACTAATAGAGTCCATAGAGCCTGCAGCCCTGAGTTGATACCAGCAAATAAAACAGTAAAGATAGATACTACTAAAAGTACAGCACCAGTAGCTTTTAATACTTTACTAAAACTGGGCCAACTTACCCTTTTTAATTCAGAAAAAATCTCTTTAAACTTGTGTCCTATACGCACAAAGAGATTTGGTCTTTTCTCTTTGGTATTTGCCTTTACATCTTTTTTCATATTTGCCCACCTTTACTTATTTTGATTCTTTATGTTCTGTATGTTTTTTGCAGAAAGGACAATATTTTTTGAGTTGTAAACGTTCTGGATCGTTTTTTTTGTTTTTCATACTATCATAATTTCTATGTTTACATTCAATACATTCAAATGTAACTCTTGTTCTGTTAATTGCAGCCATTTTTTCTACTCCAAGCAAAAAAATTACACCTATATTGGTGCTTTATCAAAAGTATAGCGTAAATTTATATATTTGTCAATCAATTTATCATAATTTCTTGACATTCTTGACAATTTTAACAATCTCTATTATTTTTACATGTAAGACCTAAAAATGACTTATATCAGACTAAAATATTTACATTTTGGATATATAATTTATATAGATTTTTTTGTTTTTTTGTATCATTTTAGAAAAAAAGAGTATACCGATATCAATTTATTCTACAATTGAACAAAAAATATATTAAATATACCTAAAAATTGTTTGTAAAATATTTTATTTTTGCTATAATATTAGTATAAAGAATTTAATAATGAGGTTAAAAAAGATGACACAAGCTATAAAAATTGCAAAAGATGTCTATTGGGTTGGTGCTATTGATTGGGATGTACGTGATTTTCATGGGTACAAAACAGAGCAAGGGAGTTCATATAATGCATATTTAATATTAGATGAAAAAATCACTTTAATCGACTGTGTAAAACCTGGATTTGAGCAACAATTATTGGATAGAATAGCAAGTGTAATTGACCCAAAAAAGATTGATATCATTATCAGTAACCATTCTGAACCAGACCATAGTGGTAGCTTACCAGTTTTGCGTAAAATGCTACCAAATGCCAAACTTTATACAGCACAAGGTTCTGGCATAAAAGATTTAAGTGGCTATTATGGTGATTTAAAGTATGAGGGTGTAAAAGCAGGTGGTAGTTTAAATATAGGAAAACGGACTTTACAATTTGTACCAACACCGATGGTACACTGGCCGGACAATATGGTTACCTATATGACACCTGACAACATTTTATTTTCAAATGATGCCTTCGGGCAACATTATGCTAGCTATGCAATGCTTGATACACAAAATAATTTAGGTGAAGTTTTCCACCAAGCAAAAAAATACTATGCAAATATTGTACAACCTTATGTATTACCGACACAAAAGGCACTTGAAGTTGTAAACACTTTAAATGTAAGTATGGTATGCCCAAGTCACGGAATTATTTGGACAAAACACTTTAAGGAAATTTTAAAACTCTATCATGATTGGACAACAAGTGTATACGATAATACAGCATCAATCATATATGATACAATGTGGCGTTCTACTGAAATGATGGCACAAGCTATAGCGGATGGATATTTAAAAGCGGGATTGACACCTAAACTCTTTAATTTAAGACATTATCATATTAGTGATGTTATTGCTGAAACAATGCAAAATAAATATATGGCATTTGGTTCTCCTACTTTAAATAGAAATATGTTGCCAACAGTTGCGTCCTTTATGACATATTTTTCAGGGCTTAACGGTTTCGAAAGAGAAGTTGTTATATTTGGTTCCTATGGTTGGAGTGGCCAATCTGTACCACATATAGAGGAAATAGCTTTAAAGAGCAACTGTAAACTTGCTTTACCAGTAATACAATTACAATATAAACCTTCAAGAGAGCAACTAGAAGAAATTACAAAAAATGTTGCAGCCTCTGTTTTGAAGGCAAAATAAATAAAAAATAGATAGGAAAAATTCCTATCTATTTTTTATTTTATAGTATATGTTGTGCCACTTGCTGTATCTATCAAGACTATACCCTCTTTCGCTAGAGCATCACGAATAGCATCAGCTTTTGCAAAATCTTTTTCTTTTTTCGCTCTTGCTCTCTCTTCAATTTTTGCCAATATTTCTCTTTCTGTTAAAGCAATATCTTTCTTTTCTTTTTGTATCCATTCTTCTTGCACAAATAAATTTAAAGATAAAACGCTATCAAAACTCTTTAAAAGAGCAATTTTTGTACTAGCATTAGTATTTTCCTTTAAAATATCATAGATTGTTGTTATTGCAAGTGCAGTATTTAAGTCATTGTCCATTGCAGCAATAAATTTTGTTGTAAACTTATCAAAAATCCCTCTATCAACTGCACCACTCTCCTGCAGTGCCAAAATCTTTTCTTTTAATTTCTGATAGGCATTCGCAGCATTTGTAAAGGATTCTTCACTAAATTGTAATGCCTTTCTATAATGTGATTGTAAGCAGAAAAAACGATATTCCATGGCAGTATGTCCATTTTCTTCAAGACTAGAAAGTGTTAAAAAATTACCAAGTGATTTACTCATTTTTCCACCAACAATATTTAAATGCAATGTATGAAACCAATGTTTACACCATTCATGTCCCAAAAATGCTTCACTCTGTGCAATCTCGTTAGTATGATGTGGAAATATATTATCCACTCCCCCACATTTTATATCAACATATTCCCCTAAGTACTTCATACTGATGCAAGAACATTCTATATGCCAACCAGGATATCCTATTCCCCAAGGACTATCCCATTTTAAAGCTTGGTCATCAAATTTAGATTGTGTGAACCAGAGAACAAAATCATTTTTATTGCGTTTATTTTTATCTTTTTCAACACCATCACGAACACCTTCTTCTAAGTCATCCTCTTTAAATTTAAAAAATTTATGATACTCTTTTAATTTTGATGTATCAAAATAGACATTTCCACCCGCTTTATAGGCAAATCCCTTTTTTTCTAATACAGATATAACTTGAATGAACTCCTCTACTTCTACTGTTGCAGGAATAAATTTTTCAGGAATTACAATATTTAACTTTGCACAATCTTGTAAAAAGGCATCCGTATAATACTTAGCAACTTCTAGTACAGTCTTTTTTTCTCTTTTAGCACCTAATAACATTTTATCTTCACCAGTGTCTGCATCACTGGATAAATGTCCAATATCTGTTATATTCATTACACGATTGACTCTATAACCCCGATACTTAAAATATTTTTCTAAAATATCTTCCATAATATAAGTACGCAAATTCCCTATATGGGCAAAATGATATACAGTTGGGCCGCATGTATACATACTTACAACATTTGGTACTCTTGTTGTAAACTCTTCAATCTCTCTCGTCAATGTGTTATATAACTTCATTGCTACCCTCCTAAAAATTTTTATATTATTATAAAGTTTTCTTCTTAAAATGTCAATAATTTCCGTCGTGGCAGATATAATCTTTGCTTTTTTATAGATTTTATGGTACTATATGCCTATGCAAAATAGAGAAACACTTTTAAAAGAATTACCACAACTTCTATTACCATGGTACAGACAAAATAAACGAGATTTGCCTTGGAGAAAAAATAAAAACCCTTATCGTATTTTAGTGAGTGAAGTCATGTTACAACAAACTAGAGTAGAAGCTGTCATTCATAAATACAACAATTTTATGGAAAAATTACCTACGATTGAAGACCTTGCAAATTGTCCAGAACAAGAACTCTTAAAATTATGGGAAGGACTTGGATACTATTCTAGAGCTAAAAATTTACAGAAGGCTGCACAAGAAATTGTGCAAAATGGCTTTGCTAGAGAGGCAAAAGAACTTATAAAACTAAAAGGCGTAGGAAGTTACACAGCTGGAGCAATTGCTTCAATAGCATTTGAAGAAAAAGCTCCAGCTGTTGATGGCAATGTAATCCGCGTACTTTCACGCTATTTACATGATGCTCTTCCACAAGATTTACTGCGTGAACAGTATTTTATAGAATTACAACCAATTTATCCTACAGGCAATTGTGGCGATTTTACACAGAGTCTCATGGAACTTGGAGCAACTATCTGCACGCCAAAATCTCCAAGTTGTCTAGCTTGTCCACTACTTGCAAACTGTCAAACAAGAGATGCAAGTTTACCTTTAAAAAAGGAAAAAGTTATTCAAAAAGAAGAAGAATATATTCTACTACTTTTTCATGATAGGAATGATATTGCCCTAATACAGCGACAAACTGGCGTGCTAAAAAATTTGTTTGGATTTTATATGTTAGAAAATAAACTCTTGCAAAAAAAGATATCTAATACAGCTATACACAACAGAATATCTCAGTTAGATAATGTATTACAAGAAAATGAAGTAGATAGAAGAAAGCATAGACAGCCGAGTAAAACAGATATAGAAAAATATTTACAAGAATTTGCTTTAAATAACTATATTATTGATGATGTAAAAATACATAAACATATCTTTACACATATCATTTGGCACATGTTTGCTTATCCTATTTATTTACCAAATTGTAAAAATCAATTAAAAAATTTACCGGATTTTCAAGAACTGCAATTTTTTGATAAACCTTTTATTCAAGAAAATATTTCCTTGCCATCTGCATTTCGTTGGTGTTTAAAATATATCTAAAATCATTTGATAAATGTAAAAAAGAGTGCTATAGCACTCTTTTTTACATTTAAACTCGACTTTTAAAATCAGCATAGCTAAAAGATTTTAAAAGTTCAATTTTTCCATTTTCTTGTAATAGAGCAATGGATGGCAACGGTATACCATTAAAGGTATTTGTTTTGACCATAGTGTAAAGTGCCATATCTAAAAATTTTAGCTGTTGTCCTATTTTTAAGGGGGAATCAAAAGAATAATCCCCTATAACATCGCCAGCAAGACAAGTTCCGCCAGCAAGGCGATAGGTATATGCTTTCCTATTTGGTTTGTCTGCATTTTCCAATCGAGGCGTATACGGCATTTCAATAATATCTGGCATATGGCAAGTTGCAGATGTATCTAAAATAGCAATTTGCATATCATTCTCAACAATATCATGCACAGTCGTCACCAAATAACCAGCATCTAACACCACTGCTTCTCCTGGTTCTAGATAAACTTGCACTTGATATTTCTGCTGGAGATATTGTACAATTTGAATAAGTTTCTCTCTATCATAATCTGCACGCGTAATGTGATGTCCGCCGCCTAAATTTAACCACTGAAAACGCTTTAGATATTTTCCAAATTTTTCTTCTAAAGCTATCACTGTTTGTTGTAATGCATCACTATTTTGTTCACATAGTGTGTGCATATGTAGTCCATCTAGTAGGGACAAAGAATTTACATCAAAATTTTTGTGTGTCACGCCAAGACGAGAATATTTTGCACAAGGGTCGTAAATTCCTCCACCTTGTGTAGAGCATTCTGGATTGATACGCAATCCTATACTTTTCCTTGCAGTTTTACAGAGTTTTGCAAATTTGTGCAGTTGGCCTATAGAATTAAAGACAATATGGTCGGCATACTTTAAGATTTGTGGCATCTCATCCTCTCTATAGCAAGGAGAAAAAATATGTGTTTCCCCGCCCATTTCTTCATGACCAAGTCGTGCCTCATATAAACCACTTGCTGTACTACCACACAGAATGCCTTGCATATAGGGATAGGTTTTATAACAAGAATAGGCCTTTTGTGCAAGTAAAATTTTTGCTCCACTTTTATCGGCAACATTCTTTAAAATTTGTAAATTTTCCTTTAATTTCTTTTCATCAATTAAAAAATATGGTGTTCTCATTATATTATCTCAATTTTATTCTACTCGTGTTGGATTTTCTTCAATCTTCCATGGCAATCCACATAGATTCAACGCTTCCATGAATGGGTCTGGATCAAATTCTTCTAAAGTATGTACCCCTTTTAGTGTCCAAAGTCCCTTTAAAAAGAGCATTGCTCCAATCATAGCAGGTACTCCAGTTGTATAGGCAACTGCTTGTGAACCAACTTCTTTATAACACTCTTGATGGTCACATACATTGTAAATATAGATACTCTTTTCTTTTCCATCCTTTTTCCCTGTAAAAATACAACCTATATTTGTTTTACCTTTTGTGCGCGGTCCTAAGCTTGCTGGGTCTGGTAATAATTTTTTCAAAAATTGAATCGGTACAATTTCCTTTCCTTCAAATTCCACTGGAGTAGTAGAGAGCATACCAACATTTTCAAGACATTGCATATGTGTCAAATAACTTTGTCCAAAAGTCATAAAAAAGCGAATTCTTTGCACACCTTTTATATTTTTTGCTAGCGACTCAATCTCTTCATGATGCAATAGATACATATCTTTTTGTCCGACTTCAGCAAAATTATATTCTCTTTTAATACTCATTGCAGGAATTTCAATCCACTTTCCATTTTCAAAATAACTACCCGCAGAAGAAACTTCACGCAAATTGATTTCAGGATTAAAATTTGTAGCAAATGGATAGCCATGGTCGCCTCCATTGCAATCCAAAATATCAATGGTATCTATTTGGTCAAAAAAATGTTTTTGTGCATAAGCACAGAATACTTGTGTTACGCCTGGGTCAAAACCAGAACCTAAAATTGCTGTGATTCCAGCATTTTTAAATTTTTCATGATACTCCCATTGATAAGAGTAGTCAAATAAAGCAGTAAATCCCTTTTCTTTACAACGCTTTTCATATCTTGCACGCCAAATTGGGTCATTGGTATCTTCAGGTTCAAAATTGGCAGTGTCTAAATAATCTACTTTACACTTTAGGCATGCTTCCATAATTGTCAAGTCTTGATATGGTAGAGCAATATTCATTACAAGTTTTGGTTTTTCCTCTTGAATCAATTGTATAAGTTCTTGCACATTATCAGCATCAACTTGTCTTGTTGTAATTTTTGTCTTTGTTTTTCCTGCAAGTTTCGCCTTTAATGCATCACACTTGCTCTTTGTACGACTTGCAAGACAAATTTCACTAAATATATCACTATGTTGGCAGCATTTATGTACTACAACTTGTGCAACTCCACCACATCCTATAATTAAAACTTTTGACATCTTCTCTCTCCTTATTTTTCCTCTTTACTCAATACAGTTATCAATAATTCTCGTACAATTTTACAAGCAAGTACTGTGGAAATACCGCTTGTATCATATGGTGGACTGAGCTCATTGACATCTAGTCCAATAATATTACAATTTTTTGTGACAATGTAGCAAGCTTCACGCAACTTTTCAAATGTTACCCCACCTGCTTCTGGTGTGCCAGTACCCGGAAAGATAGATGGGTCTAACACATCTAAATCAAGGGTAAAATATACTGGCTTGTCTTTTAATGCCTCCACTTCCTTTGCAACACTCTCTAAATCAAATGGAAAGATATGTGTATGCTCTTTTGCAAATTGAAATTCTTCTTTCGTACCAGAGCGGATACCAAATTGATAAATTTTTCCCTTGCCAATAATATCATAACAACGACGCAAAACAGTGGCATGCGATAATGTGTTTCCTAAATAATCCTCTCTTAAATCGGCATGTGCATCAAAATGTACAATATGTACATCTGGATATTTCTTTGCTATAGCACGCATACTGCCTAAAGTTACTAGATGTTCACCACCAAGCATAAATGGTATTTTGTTATCTTTTAAAATAGTTGCTGTACGCTCTTCTATCTGTGCAAGAACACGCTCTGTATCCCCAATCGTTAAATCTATATCCCCACTGTCAAAAAACGGATAATCGGCAGCATCTCTATCTTGATATGGACTATAACTTTCTATACCATAACTTTCACGACGAATGGCATTGCTACCAAAACGCGTTCCCGGTCTATAGGAGGTTGTTCCATCAAATGGTGCTCCAAATAAGACGACTTTTGCTGTATTATATTCTGTTCCTAACCCTAAAAAACTATCAATTTGTTTATTCAACATTTTTTAATAACTCCTCTACATATGCCGGCAGATAAAATGCCCCTTTATGCAATGTTGTTGTATAATATTTACACTTTATTTTCTGTTTATTCCATCTCTCCTCTTGTAAATCGCGTAATGGATGATATTTTTTTGAAGCAAAACCAAATAACCAATGTCCTGATGGATAAGTTGGAATATGTGCTTGATAGATTTTACAGATAGGAAAAGTTGCATATATTTTTTTATGTGCTTTTTGACAAGCGAGAGCATCCTCTGTATAAAAAGGACTCTCATGCTGATTGACTAAAATACCATCTTCTTTTAATGCTTTATAGCAGTTGCCATAAAATTCTAAAGTAAAAAGTCCCTCTCCTGGGCCAAATGGGTCTGTAGAGTCAACAATAATTAAATCATACTCATTTTGACATCCGCGTACAAATCGTAAACCGTCCTTATGATATACCTTGACGCGTCTTTCTTGCAAACTCTGCGTTATAGTCGGAAAAAACTCCATACAAACTTCAATGACTTTACTATCAATCTCAACAAGGTCAATATGTTCAATAGAATCATATTGAATAAGCTCTCGTACAACTCCACCATCTCCGCCGCCAATGACAAGTACCTTTTTTATATGCGGATGTACTGCCATAGCAACATGTGATATCATCTCATGATAGATAAACTCATCCTTTTCCGTTAGCATCAAAAATTCATCAAGTACCAAAAAGCGTCCAACTTCTTTACTTTCAAATACATCAATTTTTTGATACTCGCTTTTGCCACTATAGAGTTGTCTTTCTACACGAATAGAAAATTTTATATCATTTGTATGCTTTTCTGAATACCAAAACTCCATAAGCGCTCCTAAATAATAACATTTAAATTTTCAATTTTAGCATCCTCTGGTCCTGTCATATTACAACCTTTCTCTTTAGCATATTGGATATATGCAAGAATTTCCTTTGTAATTCTCTCCCCTGGTGCTAAAATAGGTATCCCTGGTGGATAACACATGACAAATTCACTACAAATAAATCCCTCTGTCTTTTGCAATGGCAAGGATTTCTTATTGCTATAAAATGCCTGTTGTGGCGTCATAGCAACTATTGGCTCTAGATATTCCTGTTGCATCAGTCCAACTTTACTCTTTTTAAAACGCCGTCTAATTTCCGCTAAAGCCCCTACTAATCTTTCTATTTCGCGTTCCCTATCTCCTATAGAGATATATGCTAAAATATTCCCTAAATCTCCAAATTCAATTTGTATATTGTATTCATCTCTCAGTTTATCATAAACTTCTATACCGGCAAGTCCGATATCTAAAGTATAGACAGATAACTTTGTTCTATCAAAATCAAAAATACTATCTCCATTTTTCAATTCACTGCTATAGGCATAATAATTACCAATCTCATTTATCTCCTCTCTAGCATATTCTGCAAGTCTAATGACCTTATCAAAGCTTGCTTTGCCACGCAATGCTAAATTGCGTCTGGAAATATCTAAACTAGAGAGTAATAAATAGGATGCACTTGTTGTCTGTGTCAAATTGATAATTTGACGCACATATCCTGCCTGCATACCTTTTCCTACAAGCAACACTGAACTTTGTGTCAAGCTACCGCCAGATTTATGCATAGACACTGCCGCCATATCAGCACCTGCAGCCATTGCTGAGATTGGTAAATTATCATTAAAATAGAAGTGCGTGCCATGTGCTTCGTCTACAATACACTTCATACCTGCCTTATGTGCCAAATCTACAATCGCCTTTAAATTACTACAAATACCATAATAAGTTGGATTATTCACAAAAATAGCTTTTGCGTCTCTATGTTTTGCAATAGCTTTTTGTATAGAAGAGAGTTGCATACCCAATGCAATTCCCAACCTTTCATCACACTCTGGATTGACATAAACTGGAATTGCACCACAGAGTACCATAGCGGCCATAACAGAACGATGCACATTGCGTGGTACAATAATTTTTTCACCGGGTTTCGCCACAGACATAATCATTGCCTGCACAGATGATGTTGTACCACCCACCATCAAGAAGGCATCTTCTGCTCCAAAAGCGTCTGCCATCAGTCGTTCAGCCTCTCTTATGATGGAGATAGGATGTGCTAAATTATCTAAAGGTTTCATAGAATTTACATCTACTTCAATACATTGTTGGCCTAAAAATGCGGTAAGTTCAGGATTTCCTCTACCGCGTTTATGTCCAGGCACATCGAATGGCACAAGTCGTCCTTTCCGCATATCTTGTAAGGCATCCAATATAGGTGCACAATTTTGATTGCGTTTATCCTTCATAACTCTTCCCTTTTAAAAAATTAGTAGATATTTTTACTGCTATAGATTTCTATCATTTCCTTTCTCAAATTATTTATCATTTCCAAGCGAACTTTGGGTGGAAGTTCATAGACATCTGTTTTAAATAGATAATTTTGTAAATCAATTTCCTTTAGCATCATTCTGGTATGATATAAATTTGTGGCATAGACATTGATATCCGTTGCATCATATCTATGTAAAATATCAGGTGCAATATACTCTTGAATAGAAGCAAGTTCATGGTCTATAAAGAGCTTTTTCCCTTTCATATCGCGTGTAAACCCTCTTACACGGTAGTCTAATGTGATAATATCTGAATCGAAGGAACCAATCAGGTAATTTAATGTAGAAAGTGGAGTAATTTCCCCACAAGTTGCAACATCAATATCAACACGGAAAGTAGCAAGACTGGTTTCTGGATGATATTCTGGATAAGTATGTACAGTTACATGACTCTTATCTAAATGTCCCAATTGTGTCTGTCCCGCACGCTTCATCCCCCCTTCAGCAATGAGTATTGCTACAGATGCACCTTGTGGATCATAATCCTGTCGTGCTATATTTAAAACTGTTGCTCCAATCATATCTGTCAATGTTTGCAAAATATTGGTTAAACGCTCACTATTGTATTGTTCATCAATATAGGCAATATAGTCGCGTTGTTCTCTTGCACTTTTGGCATAACATACATCATAAATATTAAAACTAAGTGATTTAGTTAGGTTATTAAAACCATATAGTGCTAATTTTTCTCCCAATTTTACTTCCTCCATGTATAGAAAAAGACAACATACTGTTTATATCCAGTATATTGCCTTGCAAACAATCGCATAATAAAAAATTGTCGTTATAGTTATTCAAACGAATAGTACGAACTCTTATTGATTGTTTTACAAGTGTGCAATATTGCACTGGTTATCAAGTTACCATCTTATAAAATTATGTGAATATTTATTTGAAACATTCACAAACAATAAGGCAAAGCCTCGGGTTTGGACAATTTGTCCGTGCTTTTTTCGTTTGAATCGAAAATTACATTGTCTTAAATAATACAATAACGAAATAAATTATACAAAATTATTTCAAATTTGTCAACTATTTTGAAAGTTTTATTTTAAAAATTTCCTGTAATTTTACAACTTGTTCTAGAGAAGTATCCTGTAAATGAATATATAAAGGCATAAATTTAGATTGATAATAGAGAACTAAATATCCTGCTTCCTTAAAGACAGGTATATATTTTCTACGAATGATATCTTTATAATAAAGTTTCGTTTCTCCTGTCCATTGCCCATTTGTCATCGTGCTTAAAAAGATATACTTCTGATAAAACTTATAATGATTGACAACTCCTTTTTTATACTGTTTTTTTGTTTTTAACTTTAACATATAAATAATACCAATAAAAATGATATCAAGAATAGCCATAATCAAATAAAAGTAGTCATTTTTATTCTTTAAAATAAAAAACTGTAAAATCCAGAGAGCAACAATTACAATTGCCATTGCCATCATGATAATAAGTACTATATCCAATCCTTTTGTAGCAATTTTATATAGTTTCATATCAATTGCCGTGCTTGCCGTGACCAGTAAAGGATTATCATCTGCCATAGATAGAGCATCTTTTTCTTGCTTGAAAGTAGAATTTTCCATACTTCTTCCTTCTATGTGATTTTAAAAATTAAAGTGCAAACATAAGTACTGTTTGCACTCTTAGCATAACTTAGTCATGTGAAATTGCATTTACTGGGCAAACTTCTTCACAAGCACCACAGTCAATACAGATTTCAGGGTCAATATTATATTGTGTATCTCCTTGTGAAATTGCATTTACTGGGCAAACTTCTGCACATGAACCGCATGAAATACAATCAGATGAAATTTTATGTGGCATATGATTTTCCTCCCTTTTATCAAGTATATAGTTAGTATAACATATCCAAAAAATTTAGTCAAAAGATTTTCAGAGTTTTTTTACTCCAAATTTGTATCTATATTATTTTTGTGCATATTCTTAGCTGATTTTGCCCCCTCAACAACTGAAACAGCATCTGGTGCAAAATTTTTAAATACAGTACCATTACTATTTTGCAATTTTACAGATATCAAATTCTTCAAAATATTTAATGCCACTACACTACCTTCTCCATCAGATGTCTTCACTTTTGTCCCGATAGCTGGCATATTTTGCATTGCTTGTGTATAAAATTCATGTTCGTAACTCAAACAACATTTTAGTTTACCACATACACCACTAATCTTTGCCATATTTAAAGAAATACCTTGTTTTTTTGCCATTTTTATACTTATTTTTTGTACATTTACAATACCTTGTGTACAACAACATGCTCTACCACAATTTCCTATACCGCCCATTTGTCGCACAACTTCTCGCTGTGAAATTTGTCTAAGTTCTATTCTACAATGCATTGCTGTCGCAAGAATATGCACTAATTCTCTAAAATCCACTCTATCATCTGCTGTAAAGTGAAATAGTGCTCTACCACATAAAGAAATTTCACAATCTAAAATCTTTATTGGTAGGTTTAAAAACTCTACTTTTTCTTTTGCAAGTTTCAATCCCTCTCTTGCTTTTTTTTCATTTTGTTGCATCTTATTTAAATCTTCTGTTGTAGCAATACGCACTACTTCTTCTATAGGACTATCCAATTGTTTTTCATCTATTTCTTTATCCACAACTGTTATTTTTGTAAGAACTGTTTCGTTATTATGGATAACAACAATATCTTGTCCTATGAAATATTTTTCTTCCTTTTTTGGTAAATAATAAAACATCTTAGGATTATATTTAAAGCGTACACCAATAACCTTCATTTTCCCTCCAAAAGTGCAAGCAATACAAGATATACTGTGTATGACAATTTAGCATTATTTTTGCTATCTTCTATTGCTTGCGTAATTTCATCTATTACACTCAAAATACGCTGTGGTTTATACCGTTTTGATGCCAGTTGTAAATATTGTAAATTTTCTGCTTGTTTCTCTATATTACTCTCATGTGATAAAACAGTGCTTTTTTTATTCCCAATATGATACAGTAAAATTTCACGCAATACCAGTTGTAAACTAGCAAAAAATTTACAAGCACTCTCATTATCAGCATATTCTTTTACAAATGCAGGAATATCTGCTATTTGAAGTGTAGCTATTTTCTGCAAAATATACTGCGGATACACAAATATATTGTCTTCTTGTACAATTTGTTGTAAATTACTTATACTTCCATTGGCAAGTAACACTGCACTTTGTTTATCTGCAAAATTTGGATAATTTCTATCTATAAATTGTACCATTTCCGCATTATTGACACAATCAAATTGCAAGTTTTTTGCTCTTGAGCGTATGGTAGATAAAACAAAATCTTGTTGTGTAGTTCCTAAAATAAAATGGACAAAATTTGGTGGTTCTTCTAGTAATTTTAATAACTTATTTTGTGCAGCGACATACATATTTTGTACATCATTTAAAATAAATACCTTTTTTTCATTCTCAATCGGCAAAATATCACTATTTTCAATAATTGCCTCTACATCTTCCACCAAAATACGCTTTCCATCTTGTGGATATATTTTACAATCAATATATTGTTCTGTATCAATTAAATATGTAACACGACTATCTGCTTGCAAAATGATTTTTGCAATCTCTTTTAAAATTATTTTTAAATACTTGCTATCTTGAAAAGATGCTAAATAGGTATGTGAAAATTGTTGTCGTTTAGCATCAATTTTGATAAGTTCCATTGCTTTACTAGAATTGAGTAGTTGCAACATTGTACACCTCATTTTCTACTAAATTTTTAATCTTGCTACAATACTTGCATGTATGCTGGAGATTGGTAAAGTTGCATCAATCGTTATTATTTTATCGTCATCTTCGGCAAGTTTTAAATAACCATTATATACTCTTTCATGAAAAGCACTGCCCGCTTGTTCAATTCTATCAAAAACAAATGCCTTATTCTTTCTAGCAAATGCATCACGAGGATGCATACTGAGTAAAAAGGTAACAGCAGGCATAACTTTTTCCATTGCTGGCATATTGATTGCCTTCAAAAACGCTAAATCTATTCCTCGACCATATCCCTGATATGCAAAAGTAGAATGTACATATCTATCACAGAGTACCATTTTATTTGCTTGCAAACTTGGTAAAATAATATCATGTACATGTTGTACACGGGCAGCTGCAATTAAAAGTGCTTCACAATCATTTATACAAGCATCATCATCTTTATTGAGTAAAATTTTGCGTATTTCCTCACTAATTTTACCACCACCCGGCTCTCTAGTAATTATATACTCTATTCCTTTTGCTTTACAATATTGTGCTAAAAGTTGAATTTGTGTACTTTTACCTACTCCATCGCCACCTTCAAATGTAATCAATTTTCCAAGCATTCTTTCTCCTTAGGCATCTCTTATATCAATATTTTTTGCTTTAGCTAACTATTTATGATTTCTTTACAAGTACAGGAATCAATTGGTTTTGCATGCCAAAAGTATGTTTTGCTTGCTTCAATTGTTGCATACTTTCTAAAGTAATTTTTTCACCAGCAACAAGAAGGGGAAAACATGGAGGCGTTCTACCCACATTTCTTCCAACAACTTTATGGATTGCACTCTCTAATGATATATACTTTATCTCTTGTCTACATGCTTGTACAAAACTATAAACTTGAATAGTTTGTAATTTTTCTACTTCTTGCGTAATTTGCTCTTTTGTTTTCTTAAAACTACAAGTATACATTGCATGTTGTATAGTATGTATTAGTAATAATATTTCCTGTTCCTCCGTCTCGCTAGAACAATAAAATAATAAATATCTACCATCATTTAACTCTGCAAATATACCTTGTTCTTCCAAATATTCTTGTACAGAATCTACAGAATAACCCGCCTTCAAAAAATCAATAGAAAGCACTAATGTCCGACTATTTGCATAAGTGGTCAATTGTAATTTTTCCAACTCTACTTTTGCCCATTCTAAAAGTTGACGCACTTTGTTGATTTTATCTGTAGCAAACTGTTGCATATATTTTGCTGCATATTCAACAGATGCCATAATTAAATAGGATGGACTTGTTGTGCGAAAGATATCTAAGCCATGCAATAAATGCGTAGTAATATCTAAATTATTGGTATGCAAAAGAGCTCCTTGTGTTAAAGTTGGTGTAGTTTTGTGCATACTATCTACCCAAACATCAGCATACACTCCAGCATAATAGTTTTGGTATAGAGCATCAAAATGCAAAAAAGCACCATGTGCATTATCGACAAAAAGTAAAATATTTTTTGCTTTACAAAGCTTATATATTGTTTGTAAATCCAATAAGTTGCCATAATAATCAGGCGTTGTTAATAAAAGAGCTGTAATATCTTTATTTGTATACAATAGATTTTGTATGTTTTCAATAGTTGGTTGTTGTATAATACCATCCTGTACAATTGTATCCAATATAATAGGTTCAACGCCCAAAATACTACATGCATTATATACACTTTTATGTGAATTTCTTGCAATTACTAGTTTTCCACCAAGCTCTTTTACAACATTTATCATTACAAATATGCCACATGTTGCTCCATCTGTCAACAAAAAACTCTTTTGTGCATGAAATATATTTGCAATATCTCTTTCTGCTTCCAAAATACAATCTGTAGGACATTCTAAGCAATCGGTATATGAAAGTTCAGTACAATCTAAAAAACTATCTTGTAAAATTGGTAAATACCTACCTTTATGGCCAGGCATATGCAAGCGAGCTTTTGTCTTTTTAACATATTTTTGTAATGCAGTAAAAATATGTAATGTTGGTAGAATATCTTCTGTAGTTTTCTTTATTTTTGCCATATTTTATTGTATTTTACGAATAACAACTGTATAACTACCCCCATTAGGTGTATTTACAGTAACACTATCTCCTACTTTTTTACCAAATAATGCAACTCCTAAAGGAGAATCAACACTAATAATATTGTTGCGTGTATCTGCCTCTGTGGACCCTCTCAATGTATATACTTCTTCAAGTTGCATTATATCATCATAAATTGTTACAGTTGAGCCAAAAGCGACGCAATCTGTACGAATAGGAGTATTCATAATTGTCGCATTTTTTAGGATTGCTTCAAGTTCTGCAATTTCTCTTTCATTATTTTCCTGTTCTTCTCTAGCAGCAGAATATTCTGCATTTTCACTTAAATCGCCTTGACTTCTTGCATCTTTAATACGTTCAATAATTTCATTGCGTTTTGTAGTCCGTAAATATTGCAAATGTTTTTGTTTTTCATCATAGCCTTCTTGTGTCATTGTCATTTTAGTTGCCATAATATATCCTCTCTCAATACAATAAAAAATTTGATTTTACAATAAAAATATTGTAAAATCAAAAGTTATATACTTATTCTATACTTTTTAATAATATAAATATACCATAAAATAATAAAAAAGTCAAGAAATTGTGTTAATTTGTTAAAAGCAATTTACAAAATAGAATATCTTATGTTATACTTAAAATGGAAGGTGTAGTATGACAAAAATTTGGGCAAAGCTTATGAAAGATGAAAAAATACAAAAAAATATTGTTTATATAGTAGAAAATCAATTTACCTATTCTCAAATGCAAAATTACCTATTTGATATTTGTGAAAAACTTGATATTGCTAGTCCTATTCTTGTAAAAAATCATATATTTCATCTAGCAAAATTTAATTTTGTCAAATTTGTACAACGGGATTTTATGGATAGTATATCTTTTGATTCCTTTATTTTAGAATTCATTTCTGAAAAGTAAATAGTCCAATATATTACATAAGTAAAAATATCAACATTATATAATGATTTTTCTATAATAAAAAGAACACTCTGTTTATTCTTAAGAGTGTTCTTTTTATGCAAATTAAACTTTTACAAATATATAGCAGTTGTATTAGGGGAAACTACAATTGACTATACTATAATTTAAAAGATGAGTGATACATTTTATATAGCAATGTAAAATAAGAGTAATTTTTGCCATTGCTATATAAGATTATTTTGCATTTTACTTAATAATTTTAGATACCACACCAGAACCAACAGTTCTACCGCCTTCACGAATAGCAAAACGAGAACCTTCTTCAACCGCAACTGGTTTAATAAGTGTAACTGTAATTTTAACATTATCTCCTGGCATAACCATTTCAACGCCTTGAGGCAATACAATTGAACCTGTTACGTCAGTTGTTCTGATGAAGAATTGTGGACGATAGTTATTAAAGAATGGAGTATGACGACCACCTTCTTCTTTTGTCAATACATAAACTTGTGCTTCAAATTCTGTATGTGGTTTAATTGAACCTGGTTTTGCAATAACTTGCCCTTTTTCAATTTGTGTTCTATCTACACCACGAAGAAGTGCACCAACATTATCCCCAGCCATAGCTTCGTCTAGTAATTTACGGAACATTTCAAGGCCTGTAATAACTGTTTCACGAGGTTTTTCAACAAGACCAACAATTTCAGCTTTATCATTTACTCTTGCAATACCTCTTTCCACTCTACCAGTAGCAACTGTACCACGACCAGAGATTGTAAATACGTCTTCAACTGGCAATAAGAATGGTTTTTCAGATTCACGGTCTGGTTCAGGGATATAGCTATCTAATGCATCCATAAGTTCAAGAATACATTTTGTTTCAGGAGCAGCAAGTACATCAGCATCAGAAGCTCCAGAAGTAGCTTTTTCAAGCGCCTTTAATGCTGAACCTTTAATAACAGGGGTTTTGTCTCCTGGGAATTCATTCTTTTTAAGCAAATCACGAATTTCTTCTTCAACAAGTTCAAGAATTTCTGGGTCATCAACTTGGTCAGTTTTATTCATGAAAACTACGATGTAAGGTACACCTACTTGACGAGCAAGCAAAATGTGTTCACGCGTTTGTGGCATTGGACCATCAGTTGCAGCAACTACAAGAATAGCACCGTCCATTTGTGCAGCACCAGTAATCATATTTTTAACATAGTCTGCGTGTCCTGGACAGTCAACGTGTGCATAGTGACGTTTATCTGTTTGGTATTCAACGTGTGCTGTGTTTATTGTTATACCACGAGCTTTTTCTTCAGGTGCTTTATCAATTTCATCATATTTCATTTTAGCAGCTTGACCTTTACATGCCATTACCATTGTGATTGCTGCTGTAAGTGTTGTTTTACCGTGGTCAACGTGACCAATAGTACCAACGTTTACGTGTGGTTTACTTCTGTCAAATTTAGCCTTAGCCATTTTATTTTCCTCCAAAAATGATTATTTAAGTTGTATGCCGATAAACTTAATTTTAAGTTATGAACATATTATACATGAAAATTAAAATAATTTCAATAAAAAATAAATATTTTTTTAAAATATCTAAAAAACTTGAAATTTTTATTTTTTATAAAGCAAATACTTCCTATACAATCTATATTTTATACTTGATGTACTAAGTACCAATTATTTTTATCTTTTACGCCACCAAACACGCGTGATAGATTTGCATCGCTTGTATCTTGCATATTTATACCTGCAACTACATTTAAATACAATGCACTGTCCATTCTTACAACAACATCTATTCTTTCTTCGCTACCAAATACTCTTGCTCTAACGATTGCCGTTTCCTTTCTCCAGTTTTGCTTTACAATAGATTCAACTATAAAATATTTTCTTTCCTTTCCACCCATTGGTGTAGGATTTACAACAGGTCTCAAGGTATTTTTTTCTTCTGCCGTCATTGTATTCGATGCAAGTGTTGGAACTCTATTTGGCGAACCTATTACTGCCTCTAAAATGTCATCTCTATCGTCAAAGTCATAAAAATAATTTACACCGCCAATCCGCAAATATTGTATTTCTAAGTTTCCTTCAAGTACTTGCCTTATATAGCTTAAATTTATATCCCGTCCTAAGATTTTTAATGTATATCCTTCATCTGTAAATATATTAAAGAATGGATTACTGGCAAAAACATCTTTACGCATTAAAACATCTTTTTTACGCTCAAATCTATCTCCCACTTTTAAAGTTACAAATTCTTTGTTAGAATCGCGCATACTTGCTTCATCAATCCCTAAAAACTTATCTGATTCAAGGTCATATCTCCAATCATCACAGGCAGTTATCATAAAAACCATGCCTAAAAGTAAAACAAAGCTCATTGCTATTGTAAGAATTTTCTTTTTGATACGCATATCTAATCCTCGCATTGCAATATTTTCTTTTTGATATTATAAATTTTTTAATTATTTTGCATTTCTAGTTTATTCTAAATTAAAAAATCAACTTCGTATACAATTAGTCTGCTTTTTTAGCTCTTTCACCGATAATTTTTTCTGCAATTGATTTTGGTACTTCATTATAATGTGAAAACTGCATTGAGAACTGTCCTCTACCTTGTGTACGAGAACGAAGGTCTGTTGCATATCCAAACATTTCAGAAAGTGGAATAGTTGCATCAATCACTTTTACGCCACTTCTATCTTCAGTACCATTGATAGTCCCACGACGAGAAGATACATTTCCCATAAGGTCACCAAAATAATCTTCTGGCGTCACAATTTCCACCTTCATCATAGGTTCAAGCAAGACTGCATTCGCCTTTTTTAAACCATCTTTAAAGCCCATAGAGCCGGCAATTTTAAATGCCATTTCTGAAGAGTCGACATCATGATAACTTCCATCATATACTGTAACTTTAAAGTCAACTACTTCATATCCTGCTAAAAATCCATTTTTAGCTGCTTCTTGAATACCTTTATCAATAGCAGGAATATATTCTTTTGGAATAGAACCGCCCACTGTTTCGTCAAAAAATTCATATCCTTTACCAGGTTCTTGTGGTTCAAGTTTAATTTTACAGTGACCGTATTGTCCTTTACCACCTGATTGACGCACATATTTCCCTTCAGCATCCACTGCTTTACGGAAGGTTTCTCTATATGCAACTTGTGGTTTACCTACATTTACCTCAACTTTAAACTCTCTCAATAGACGGTCAACAATAATTTCAAGGTGCAATTCACCCATACCTGCAATAATTGTCTGTCCTGTTTCGTTGTCGGTATATGTTTTAAAGGTTGGATCTTCTTCGGCAAGCTTGATAAGTGCCATAGTCATTTTTTCTTGACCAGCTTTTGTCTTAGGTTCGATTGCCACTTTAATAACTGGTTCTGGGAATTCCATTTTTTCAAGCACTATAGGATGTTTTTCATCGCAGAGTGTATCTCCAGTCGTTGTGTTTTTTAATCCTACAATAGCACAGATATCCCCTGAATAAATCATAGGAATTTCCTCTCTGCTATTTGCATGCATTTGTAACAATCTACCTACTCTTTCCTTCTTTTCCTTGGTAGAATTGTATACATATGACCCCGCTTCAAGCACACCAGAATAGGCACGAAAGAATGCTAAAGTGCCTACAAATGGGTCAGTTGCAATCTTAAATGCAAGCCCTGCAAAAGGTTCATCATCTGCAGTTTTACGCACTTCTTGTTCTTCTGTATTTGGATTGACACCATTTACACTTGCAATATCAAGTGGAGATGGTAGATAGTCAACAATGGCATCTAATAAAAATTGTACCCCTTTATTTTTATAGCTTGACCCACATAACACTGGAGTAATTGCCATGTTAATTGTTGCAAGACGGAGTCCTCTTTTTAAATCTTCAAGAGATAAATCTCCTGTTTCAAAAAATTTTTCCATTAAACTATCTTCTTGTTCAGCAACAGCTTCAACAAGTTCAGCTCTATATTGCTTAGCAATATCTTGCATATCTGCAGGAATATCTGTTATTTCAATTTGTTGTCCCAAATCATCATGATAGATAGCCGCTTTCATCGTTACAAGGTCAATGATACCTTTAAAACTATCTTCCTTTCCAATTGGCAATTGAATACGCACTGGTTTAGCACCAAGTCTATCACGCATCATTTGAATGGCATTATCAAAATTTGCCCCATTGATATCCATTTTATTGATGTATGCTATACGAGGTACTTTATATTTATCAGCTTGACGCCAAACTGTTTCTGATTGTGGTTCAACGCCGCCTTTGGCACAGAATGTTGCAACTGCCCCATCAAGTACGCGTAAAGAACGCTCAACTTCTACCGTAAAATCCACGTGACCTGGTGTATCAATAATGTTTATTCTATGATTTTTCCATGTACATGTTGTCGCCGCTGATGTAATGGTAATACCTCTCTCTTGTTCTTGTACCATCCAGTCCATAGTTGCTGCTCCATCATGTACGTCACCAATCTTATAGGTCTTTCCTGTGTAGAATAAAATACGCTCTGTTGTTGTTGTCTTGCCAGCATCAATATGCGCCATAATACCGATGTTTCTTGTAACATCAAGTCCAAATTGTCTTGCCATAGACTGTCCTCCTTACCATCTGAAGTGTGCAAACGCTTTGTTTGCCTCTGCCATACGGTGTGTATCTTCCTTCTTTTTCACAGAGCCACCTGTGTTGTTATATGCATCCATAAGTTCCGCTGCAAGCTTTTTAGACATTTCTCTTTCACTTCTCTTTCTAGTATTGATAACAATCCAACGAATTGCAAGCGTCTGTCTTCTCTCTGGACGAATTTCGATTGGTACTTGATAGTTTGCCCCACCAACACGACGCGCTTTAACTTCAAGCAATGGAGTTACATTGGCCATAGCTTGTGTAAAAATTTCCATTGGATCTAAATTCATTTTTTCTTGCATAATTGCAAAAGCATCATATACTATTCTTTGTGCCGTACCCTTTTCACCATCCAACATAATTTGGTTGATGAGTTTTGTGACAACCTTACTGCCATATAATGGATCTGGCAAAACATCACGCTTAGGAACATTGCCTCTTCTTGGCATAATCATTCTCCTTTAAAAATTTTTAGTAAGGGAATTATCCCCTTATTGAGTATAGCTATCACTTGCCACACGCTTTACATGTGGTAGCGAATCTTCTGCTAACCAATATTAGCATACTGCCCTACTTTATTCTATATAAGGGAACTATGAAATATAGTTTTGAATAAGTAGGAATTTTTCATTCAACTTTGCTACTTTCTTTTAACTCTTGCTTATTTAGGGCGTTTTGCACCATATTTTGAACGAGATTGCTTTCTTTTGGCAACCCCAGCAGTGTCTAGTGCTCCACGGATAACATGGTAACGCACACCAGGTAAATCACGCACACGACCGCCACGAATCAGTACAGAACTGTGTTCATTCAAGTTATGTCCTTCCCCTGGAATATACACTGTACCCTCTTGCTTATTCGTCAAACGAATTCTTGCAATTTTGCGAAGTGCAGAGTTTGGTTTTTTAGGAGATGTTGTTGTTACTGAAAGACATACTCCTCTTTTTTGTGGACATTGACTCATAATAGGTGTCTTACTTTTGTACTCTCTGCGTTCTCTGCCATGTTTAATTAACTGATTGATTGTAGGCATTCCTTCCTCCTTATAAAGATTGCTATACTTCAAACACTGCCCTTACACAATTTTTGAAGCGTAATTGAAATAGATATTCAGCTATATCTATACTAATTTAGTTTAGCATTTTCCCTTTATTTTGTCAATAAATTTTTTTATTTTTTTCTGGATTTTTTATGAAAAAATATAGATTTTATTTTTTGTCGTAATCCTGCAAAAGATTGCACATTTAGACAAAATTACAACCACCGACTATGGTATGCTAGTAAAAAGATTATTGAAAGGAGTACAACTGATAATGTTTACAAAACTAAAATATAGCTATAATACAGTAATTTTATACTCTATTTTAGGTCTATGTATGCTGTTTTTAAATTTTACTGCAACAGATGCCATCCCTTTTTCTATAGCTTTATACATAGCTTTATTATTTTGTGGCTTACCGCTACTCGATAGCAGCATTCTCTATCTACTTGCTGGCACGATTGCGCTATTTATTGCTCCCGTTGGCTATATTGCATATATTCTGCAAAGCTTGTTTTTATGTGGCATATTTTTACTCTTTAAATACCTTAAGCGTGAAATTCGCTTCTTTATTGTTCCCATTATCTTGATAGCACTTACTCCGTTCTTTTGGATTTATGGACAATTTGTTTTACATAATTACATAAAAGTTAGTTTATATGCAAGTATCCTATTTGTGACAACTTTTCTATTTATCCTTGCTTGTAAATTTTTATTTACAAAATTAAATAAGTCACAACCGTCCATTGATGAGCTTGTCTTTACAGCCTGCTCCTTTATTTTTGTTGCAATGGGAATGATAAATGCTATAAGTAGTACTGTTTATCTCGCCTTTACGCTATTTGTGCTACTCTTTGCTTGTTATCTTTCAAAAAATAGCAATGCAGTATTCACCGCTTTAACTCTTGCAGTTCCATTGGCTATTTTACAGAGTCTACAAAATGGTAGTCTACAGGCACAAGAAATTGCCTATTATGCTCTATACACTGTAACAATTTTACTCTGTATGTCCTTTCATAGAGCTTTAGCAACAACTGCTCTTGCAATAATTGCCTTCTCCGTATATATTCTATCACAACTGATTGGACAAGTTCCATTCAACACTATATGGAAACTTTCTAGCACCTATTGGACGCTTATGGCGATTGTCATACCTTGCATCTTATTTGCCCTAATTCCAAATAATTTTATTGCCTTTTTAAGCAAAAGATGGCGACAATTTCATGAACGCCCCCTTATTCGTGCAAGTATCAACCATAACCGCATACAAGTTGCTGAACGATTATATGAAATATCCGCTGCCTTTCGTGAAATAGAGTGCTCTTTTCTAGGTCTTGAACACTATGAAAACAATCCTATTGCAATGCAACATGCCATACTGCATCAACTTAAATCTGAATGTTGTATGAGTTGCGAAAATTTAAATGCATGCCATAAAGAGATACGAGAGGAAAGTCTTACACAACTGATAGAGATAGGCTGTAGAAATGGTAAAGTAGGTATAATTGATATTCCAAATGTATTGAGTAACAACTGCTATAATACTACTGCCCTAATATTTAGCTTAAACAAAATGCTGATAGAGTATAAAAAACAAAATCTTGAACTTGAACACGAAAAGCAAGCAAGAGAAATGATTGCTAGCTATTCCAAGAATGTTAGTGAAGTGCTGCGTGAACTTGCTTTAGAACATGGCAGTCCACTATCGACGCAGTTACAACAAGAGAGACAAATTCAACAGCACTTAGCAAAACATGGTATTGTATGCACTGATATTATCTTTCATAAAAACCCTATAGAGTTACTCATTAGTATACAACAAAATATAGAAAATGATCGACTATTACAGTTGCTAGAAGAGCAATTTGCCTTTCCGTTGACTCTAGTTGATAAACAATATATCAATGAAAAGACACTCTGTTTCCGTTTTAAAAAGCGTCCTAAATTTGATGCCCTATTCGGCATTGCAAGTGCAACAAAAAACGGAGAAACAGTGAGTGGAGATACACATTCTATTACGCGCATCAATGAAAAGACATTTTTATGTGCATTAGCAGACGGTATGGGCAGCGGACAACAAGCACGAGAAGTAAGCGACCTTGCCTTAAATTTAATTGAAAGTTTTTATCGTGCTGGTATGCAGAGTGATACAATTTTGAATACAGTAAACGGACTGCTAAATACTGGACAAAATGAAAGCTTTGCATGTATTGATATGGCAACTATCAATTTGGAAAGTGGCAGAGCAGACATCATTAAAATTGGCTCTCCCCTTGCCTTTTTGTTTGTACAAAAGCAAATTGAAATGTTATGTAGTGAATCCTTACCTCTTGGCATTTTAGATGGTGTACATCCCACCATTTTAGTGCGAGAAATGCAATCTGGAGATATATTGTTATTCTTAAGCGACGGTGTCACCTCAGCATTTGGTTCTAGTATTGATATTGCCACCTATCTTTCCACCCTATCCCCTAGCAATCCACAACATTTAGTAGATACAATTGTCAATCGTGCCTTGCAATTTACAAATGGCGTAGCAACAGATGATATTACTGCTGTAGCAATTCGTCTATTTGAACAAAAAGTTGCCTAAAATTTTATTCAAAAAAAGAGAGTGTTTTATACATTCTCTTTTTTTTATGTATGATTTTTTATGAATGTACACAAGATAATGATATGAAAAACGAAACGAAGAAAACATTAGGTAAAAAGTTAAAAGAAAATTTACAGTCTATTTTAGAAATTTTGACTGCAGAAGATATTTTAACCTATCAATTTTATACAAAAGATAATGTACTCTGTACAGCAATTTATATTGACCAAATTACAGATAAAGAACTTTTAGGTTCTTTAATTGCAAAACCACTCTCTTTAATAGATGCGCCCACAACGCTAGAAGATGCTATGAAAGAGTTATATTTTCCTGAAAATAGTTGTGAAGAAGATGTTACCACGATTTGTAATAAAATTTTAGCAGGGAATGTAGCACTTTTAATTGATAATTTGCAGGGAGCAATTGTCCTAGGAGCAAAAAAGATATCTTCACGCTCTGTTGCAGAACCACCAACTTCTATGACCATTAAAGGCCCCAGAGAAGGTTTTATTGAAGATATTAAAATCAATATGGGTTTAGTACGTAAACGTCTTAAAACTGCACAACTACAGTTTGATATGATTCAATGCGGAAAACAATCACAAACATCTATTGCTGTAGTCTACCTAAGTGGTATTGCGAATAAAAAGATAGTACAACAAGTGAAAGATAAAATAGCCTCTTATGAAATTGATGAAGTAGTAGACTCTTCCTATATCGGCAAATTTTTGACGGCACGACCACTTTCACTCTTTAAACAAGTGGGTACGACTGAAAAACCAGATATATTTTGTGCGAAGATATTAGAGGGTAGAATTGGACTCATTGTAGACGGTTCCCCTATTGTTCTGACAGTTCCATATTTAATAGCGGAAGATTTTCAAGGCCCACAAGATTATTTTGCCAGTCCTTATCGCGCAACAGTTAGCCGCTTTATTCGTCTGTTTGCTATACTCATATCCCTTCTTTTACCAGCATATTATGTTGCAGCACAGCTGTTTAAGTTACAACTGATTCCTTTTGGATTGCTGATGACAATCTCTGCAAGTACAAAAAATATACCACTTTCACCGAGTATTGAACTCTTTTTTTTGTTAGTCATCTTAGAAATTTTATTAGAGGCTAGTATTTTAATGCCAAAACAAGTCTCCTTAGCTTTATCTGTCATTGGCGCTTTAGTGCTTGGAGATACGGCAGTAAAAGCAGGTATTGTCTCTACACCAGCAATTATTATTGTAGCAATTAGTGGTATCTCCGCCTATGCTGTACCTGAACTTGTAGGAACAAGTTCCATTATTCGTATAATTCTTTTGGTTTTAGCAGGCAGTATAGGTACTTTCGGAATATTGCTTGGTATTGCTTTAATTTTATATGCATTGCTAACAATGGAAAGCTTTGGAACTCCTCTATTAGCTCCATTTGCCCCATTGGTTAAAAAAGATTTAAAAGATAGTTTATTCAAAGCTGATTTATTTGACTTAAAGGAAAGACCAGCTGTCTTTAAAAGTAAAAATAAAAAGCGTTTGTTACAGAAAAAAGGAGTGGAAAATGAACAAGATAAAACTTAGACAAATTTGTTTTTTATTTATTGGTATGATGCCAATTACAAAACTACTTATGTATCCTTCCATTTTGCCCTATTATGCAAAAAATGATGTAGTATTATCTGCCGCTATAAACTTTATTTTGCAGGGTATTGTCATTGGATTTGTGTTGTGGTTATCCAAAAAAACAGATTGTACTTTTTTCCAACTTTTACAAAACACATTTGGTAAAATTATTGCTACTATAATTTATATCATATTTATTTTATTTTTGTTATTTTCTAGTTTTATGCTGATTACTGAGCAAAAGGCATTTGTTATCAATACACTGTATGAAAATACACACACCTACTTCAATTTTATGCCCTTTTTTATTGTAAGCTTCTTTGCTTGCTCAAAAGGATTGAAAACAATTGGTCGCGTTGCAGATTTATGTATGCCAATATTTTTATTTGCTTTTATTGCCATAATAGGTTTAAGTTTATCCAATATCAATTTTTCCTCCATACTACCGATTGGAGGAGGTAAATTGGGCATATTTAAGGGAAATTTAATTTCTAGTTGTTGGTATACCGATTGTTTATATCCTCTATTTTTTCTAGGACACTTTCAATATGAAAAGAAAAGTTTTCTAAAGATTGGTATTAGCTACGGTATTGGAGCCATCTGTGTAATGCTATTTTTGGCAATTTATTATGGTTTGTACGGTGATATAACTATTTTACGACAAAACTCTATTGCACATATTGCTAAATTTACTACTGCATTTACCTCTATCGGCCGTGTAGATTATGTATTTGTTTTTACACTCACTTTAGTGCATGTTTTTTATACAATAGTCCCTTTGCAGTTTGCTTCAAATGGACTGATAGAACTTTTTCCAAAATGCAACAATATTTTAGCAAGTGCAATTATCAATTTTGTTATATTGCTGTTCATTTGGATGTTTACCTATGATTTTTCATCCATACAAATCTTTTATAGCCAATATTTTTGGATTTTTGCCAGTATTTTTGCTTATATTTTGCCAATTTGTGCAATTTTTTTGAAAAAAGAAAGGAGTACCACCGATGAAAAAGTTTTGGATGTTTAGTTTTATTGCAATTATAGGACTATTATTGTTACTATTTTTTACAAATGATTTTGGTTTAATGGATATTCAAAAAACTTCATTTATTATAGCAGTGGGGATAGATAAAGGACAAGAAGAGGGAAAATTTGATGTTACAGCACAAATTGCTGTACCAGATCAAGCAGATGGCGTTAAGGCGAGCAATGTATATGTAGATAATATTCTAACCTTTGGAGATGCAATTGCAAAAATCAACTTAAAAACTGGTTGGTATCCAAGTCTTGTACACTGTCGTTTGATTGTTTTAGGAAAAGATATATTGACAACGAATGTCTTTGATGGCTTAAACTACTTTTTGGAAAAAGATATTGTTGAAGATTCCTGTCTTATATCCACTTCCAACCAAAAGGCAAGTGAAACTTTAAAGGCACAATCCCCTATTGGTGAAGTAACTGCAAATGCAATTACAAAAGTTCTTTCCTCTGAAGCACAAAAGACAGGTTCTGTCTCTGTAAACACACTTCGCGAATTTGCTAAAGCATATTATTCCACTGCAAAAAGTGGCTATCTGCCAACATTAGATGTCCGCGCCGAAGCAGACAATTCTAGCGGTGGGAGCGGAAGTAATACAGGGGGATCTGGTAACTCATCCAGTGGCGGTTCTGGTGGTGGTTCTGGTGGCGGCAGTGCAGGCAGCAATAGCGAAAATAGTGCCGATATTATTGATGCCTCTCAAACAGATTTATTTTATGATGGTAAACAAGTTGGACGACTCAATTCTGAACAAACGCTAGCATTTAATATTGCTAAAACAAAGACTCACTATGCTTTTGCAAATGTAGATGCCGTTATAGATGGTGAACTTGCAAATTATGAAATAAAAATTAATATTGTAAAAAAAGATATCTCTGTGCGTATGGAAAACGGTGTGCCTGTTCTCCACTTTAAGATAAGAGGAAGAGTGAGTATAGAGGATAGCAACAAGAGTACCAGCATAGTACAAACTGCCAAAAACAGTATTGTGCCAGATGCTATATTAAAAAATATGGAAGACAAAATCAATAAGAATTTAACAGAAATTGTAAAAATTAGCGGACAGACAAATTGTGATATTTTTGAAGTCATTGATAGTATTCACAAACGTTATTACGACAAATATCAAGCAGAATATGGCACTCTATTGCAAAATATTCGTCCTGTTTTTGATATAAAATTTTTAACTTCACATTAGTAAATTTTGAATAAAAAATTGCAAATTTTACTTTTCAATTTTATCTAAAATAATTATGCAAATACAAAAAATGTGCAATTACTATTTTGGTAGATTGCACATTTTTTGTATTTTATGCTATATGCGTAACTTAACAGTTTAAAGTAATAATTTACTTTATAACTTTATTCTATATTACCAAAATGTGTCCATAGATGTTCTTCATACTGTAGTAAAGGAATACCTGCTTTGTTACCACAATCCATACACTTTAAAATAAATGTCATATGTTCTTCTAAAGTATACATTGTTTATATCTCTTTCATCTTCCGCCGAACATCATTTTGTGTAAATCCATACATCATATTCCAATACTGCATACCAATAAAAACATATTTGTCATAGTAAAATATTTATTTAACTTAGCAAATGAGACAATGGCCCCCCCATATGGAACAAATTTACAACAGATATAGCAACATTTTCATGCATTTTCTCTTCATTTATTTAAGGCAATCTATCTTAAAGTCCAGTAATTTTTCCCGTTGAACTTGCATAACAAACAGCGAAGCAACAATGATACCATCAAACGCATCTATACTGCTGTAATTGTATTGACAATATCATTAAAAACAAATTTATCTGTTATACTATAGCTTTGACATGAGATATACCTAGCTGTTGGTTTTTTGCCAACTTGTATAAATTTTGGTGTAATAGCATGTTCATTCAAGTGTTTATAACTTCTGTAAGAGCAGAACATGTACAACCATTTGCATTTAGACTACCATTTTTAATTAAAACTTTCATCTATGTCTCCATTGATAAATTTTATTAAACTTGATTATTAAAGTCAAATTGCATATTTGTAATTCCATGAGAATATGTTT
Organism: uncultured Christensenellaceae bacterium; assembly: GCA_910586945.1. Classification (GTDB taxonomy): domain Bacteria; phylum Bacillota; class Clostridia; order Christensenellales; family Borkfalkiaceae; genus MGBC143601. Next base: position 53,029 of record CAJULO010000002.1, on the reverse strand, counting down.
TCTTTTTGTCAAGTTTCGCAATAGCTTTCCGTCTCTTCAGCAAGGAATGCAAAGTCATAAATAGCATAATTTTCTCAAATATATATAAGATTTATTGCCTTAGCAATGACAATTCTAGCAGACTGTATATCCCTTGTTGTAAAAGCAATAAAATCAATATAAGGCGTATCTAACCGAATATTTCCTCAGTTGCCTTTTAGCAAGCTGTGTTCTATACATACTTGGCCAAATTTTAGTTAGCAATAGATTTTTTACGCACAAATTCACTCTTTTGCATGCACGACCAAGCACTTTTTCATTCATCTATGCGTTTTCTGTATCAATATATCTATAAGCATCTTAAAATCCTTTAATACTGCACTTTCACAAATTACAGGAACATCTATTATATTTTTTATTTGTTAATAATTTATCAAAATTTTTAGCACTAAAAAGTTTTCCTTTAAATCGTTTTCTTTCAAAAATATTCTAAAAGCAGAACTAGGTATTTTTTTATCATTGTTTAAAAGATAATTTTTCATAATACACTCTCCTATACAAATGATATAGGAGAGTGTATTATTTAAAGTTGACTTTAAGCCAAGTATTTTTTATGCTTAAAATTTTAAACATTTTAAGCATAAAAAAAGTAGAGTGATATTACTCTACTCTTATCACTTTTGTGCAAAATTTTTGCCTAGTAAAAAAGCCTGCTCATTGACCACACGCACTTTTTCCTTTGCCCCAAATTTTTCTTGTAAACATAGATAAATACTTTTTTCATTTACAATGGATGTTAAAGCAATTAAATATCCCAACATGACCATATTACTCGCTTTTACATTCCCTGCTTGAATTGCCAAATCATTTGCAGGAATCGTAAAGATATTCTTTTCATTTGGAATATTTTGCACAATAGAACTATTGATTAAAATCATTCCATCTTTTTTTATCTGCTGCTTATGTGCCAATAGAGCACGTTCACTCATACAGATTAAAATATCTGGATTTGCACATAACGGAGAAGCAACTTCTTTTTCATCAATTGTTACGCCACAACTTGCCGGACCACCACGCATTTCCACTCCGTATGACGGTAAAAATGTTACACATTTGCCGGCATACATAGCACTTTCTGTAAGCATAAGTCCCATACTCAAAACGCCTTGTCCGCCCTGTCCTGTAAATAAAATCTTTTTCATAGTTGTCCTCCCACCTTATCTTTAAATACGCCCAATGGAAAAACTTTTATTATCTCTTCATTCATAAATTTTAAAGCTTCTTGTGGTGTCATGTACCAGTTTGTAGGACAACTTACAAGCACTTCAACAATACTATATCCTTTGTTTTCCACTTGATTTTGAAAAGCTTTCTTGATTGCCTTTTTTGCCTTTAGAATGTGTTGTACAGAATGTGTTGAAACTCTCTCAATATAACAAGGTGCATCTAATGTTGCTAACATTTCACACACTTTTATAGGATAACCTGCTTGTTCTATCGTTCTGCCCTCTGGTGAAGTTGTTGTCTTTTGCCCCACCACACTTGTTGGAGCCATTTGTCCGCCTGTCATTCCATATATGCTATTATTGATGAATATTATAGTAATATTTTCCCCTCTTGCAGCAGCATGTACTGTTTCTGCCAATCCAATAGATGCCAAATCCCCGTCTCCTTGATAAGTAAATACTATGCGGTCTGGTAGACATCTTTTAATGCCTGTTGCAACAGCTGGGGCACGACCATGTGCAGCAAGTTGAAAATCACAATCAATATAATCATAGATAAATACTGAGCAGCCTACTGGAGCAATACCAATGGATTTATCCAAAATGCCTAACTCTTGCAAACTTTCAGCAACAAGTCTATGTACAACGCCATGCGTACATCCTGGACAATAGTGCATTGATTTATCTGTCAATCCTTTAGGTTTTGCAAAAATAATTTCTTTCTTCACAGACACTTGTTTCACTCCTTTATTTACCTTTTAACTTATTTAATACTGCAACTGCTTTTTCGGCAATCTCCATCTCTGTTGGAACATTCCCTCCCGTTCTACCATAAAATTCTACCGGTTTTTTTCCGTTTACTGCCAAACGCACATCTTCGACCATCTGTCCAAGGGATAATTCTACTGTTAAAAATACCTTTATACTTTTCTTTTTTGTAAGCTCTTTAAAGTTTGCTGTTGGAAATGGAAAAACTGTGATAGGACGCACGCCACCTGCCTGAATCCCTTGACTACGCAAAGCATCAATGGCGCTTTTGCAAATTCTCCAAAGTGGTCCATATGCTGTCAAAATAATTTCAGCATCTTCAACTAAGTAATTTTCATATCTGCACTCCGTGTGAGCAAGTGCATTATAGAGTTCTTGTTGACTATTTAAAAAAGTTTCCATATCATTTGCGTCAATACGCAGTGAAGATACCAATCTTTTATCTTTTCCAGTCCCGCCATCTGTCGCCCAATCTTTTTTAGGTATAGTATTTAAGTCGCGCATAGGTGGCAATTCTACTGGTTCCATCATCTGTGCAAGCATGCCGTCTCCTAAAATCATCACTGGAATTCTGTATTTATCAGAGATATCAAAAGCTTGATAAGTAAAATCACATGCTTCTTGTACATTGGCAGGCGCTAAAACAATAAGACGATAATCGCCGTGGCCACCACCTTTTGTGGATTGAAAATAATCTCCTTGATAAGGTAGAATCCCACCAAGTCCTGGGCCTGAACGCATAATGGAAATAATAACACATGGAATTTGTGCACAAGCAATATAAGAAATGCCCTCCATTTTCAAACTCATACCTGGACTGGATGAACTTGTCATAGCACGCACACCTGCTCCTGCCGCTCCATGAACCATATTGATTGCCGAAACTTCTGACTCTGCCTGAATAAAAACACCTCCAACTTTAGGCATTGCAACAGACATATATTCTGGTACTAAGCTTTGTGGTGTTATTGGATAACCAAAAAATGCACGGCAACCATTGCGTATAGCCCCTTCACAAATCGCTTCTGACCCATGCAGTAATTTTTTTGTCATTTTATTGCTCCTTTTTATTTTTCTTGTACTGGTTTTTCAACGACAATGCACATATCTGGACAAATTTGACCACAAAATTTACAGTTTATACAATCTTCATTACGTACAGGCTCTGCCACTAAATATCCTTTAGCATTCATATTTGTTTTGCTAATTTCAATTACATTTTTTGGGCAAACGGAAATACATAAACTACAACCTTTGCATAAATTTTTATCAATCGTTATTGGCACACTTTCACCTCAACTTATAAATATATTTCTATTATATTCTATTACGGATGTAATGTAAAGTTTTTTCTCATTTTTTTATTTTATAGCTATCTTTTGCTTGCTTTATACAAAAATTATAGAGATTCTAATATAATAGTGCAATAAAAGAGCAGATTAGCTTCTACACTGCTCTTTTATTTTACATACTATTGCTATAAATATAGACTACATTCCATAAACTAAATCATAAAAATTTCTTCTCAATCTAATGCTTATACATTTAAAAATATCAACTTTTACTTTCTTGGAATAAAGCAATATTATATGTAAGTTTCTAGTGTATATTTTAAATCTTAAAATAAAAAAAGGTATATATAATATATACCTTTTTCTACTATTGTGCATATACACTAACTTGCTTTTTTTCCTTGCCCTTGCGTTCAAATTTCACTTTGCCATCAATTAGAGCAAATAATGTATCATCCTTACCCTTGCCTACATTATTCCCTGGGTGAATTTTAGTCCCTCTTTGACGCACTAAAATGTTGCCTGCAAGTACAGTTTGACCGTCCGCTCTCTTTACGCCAAGACGCTTTGCCTCACTATCTCTACCGTTATGAGAAGAACCTGTACCTTTTTTATGTGCAAATAAACTAATTAAAATCATTTTACATTCCTCCAATAACTTTTACATTGAAATTTTTGCAATTTTTATTGCTGTGAAAGGCTGTCTATGCCCTTGCTTTCTACGAACATTCTTTTTTGGTTTATATTTAAAAACAATAATTTTTTTGTATTTATCTTGTGCTTCAACTGTAGCTGTAACTTTTGCCTTTGCTAGTGCATCACCTATATGCATACCATTGTCATCTACAATCATAACAACTTTAAACTCTACAGTTGCCCCCACTTCTGCATCTAGTTTTTCAAGACGAACTACATCTCCTTCTTGCACTTTATATTGTTTATTGCCATTATCAATAATTGCGTACAAAATAGTTTCCCTCCTTATTCAATTTAAGACTCGTCGTTGAGGTGAAAAAATTTTCTTCTAAATAACCTCTTCCGTGCGGTACTATACTTATTTAGTTTATCATATAACTAAACATTTGTAAAGTAATTTTAACCTTTTTTCTACTTTTACATATATTTTTTTATTTTTAACATACTAGATAACAGAGGTAAACTTATATGCAAAAAGAAAAAAATGAAAAACAATTGCTAGAGGAAATTTTTAAAAATATCGATATGGGTATGCAATCTATAAATGATATTACCCCTAAAGTGAAAAATACAGACCTTAAAAAAGAACTTGCAAGAATGTATGAAAACTATGATAAAATTGCAACGCAAGCTAGAGTCCTAGTGGATGAGGAAAAATTAGATATTAAAACATCTCATCCATTTAAAAAGGCAATGCTCTGGAGTAGTATTCAGTTGAATACTATGAAGGATAACTCTACAAATCATATTTTAGGTATGCTTATACAAGGTTGTGCTATGGGATATGCATCTCTTATAGATGTCGCACAAACTTCCACAAAAAAAGATGGTAAAATCTACAAATTGGCAAAAGAACTGATTGAAATTGAGCAAAATGATGAAAAAAGATTGACTGCACTTCTTAGTGCAACAAAATAGTGCAACAAGAGGCGTATATATTCGCCTCTTGTTGCATTCTCTTAAACTATGCATTAAAGTTATTCTACCGTTACAGACTTTGCCAAATTTTTAGGTTTATCTGGGTTTATCTTTCTTGCCTCACTCAATTTACAAGCAAAATATTGTAGTGGGATGACTGCAAATATCGGCATAAAGTTTTCATCTAATTGCGGAATTTGTATGGAAAAATCGGCAATATCACTTGGATACGGAGAACATAAAATTGTCTTTCCTCTTCTACTTTTTATTTCCAATAGAGCGTTTTCTATTTTAGGGAATAATTTTTTTTGTGTGGCTATTGCTAGCACACAAAAATCTTTATCAATTAAAGCAAGGCTACCATGTTTTAACTCTCCTGCTGGATATGCTTCAGCAAATACATAGGTAATTTCCTTTATTTTTAATGCCACCTCTTTTGCCGTTGCTACATCTATATCTCTTCCAATGACTGCCATAGCTTGTTGTTTTTGCATCTGCTTTGCCAACTGGTCAATTTTGTCAAAATCAACATACACTTTTTTTACTAGATTTGGCAATTTATGCAATTGTTTTAAAAATTTGGGGACTTTTTCCTCTCTTGCAACTAAAAGTTTTTCTAGGATAGCATATAGCACAAACAACTGACAAACATATGTTTTTGTTGCAGCAACAGCAATTTCTTGTCCTGCCTGCATCCAAATTGTATAGTGACTCAGCTCTGCTAAACTTGAATATTGTGTATTCGTTATAGAGAGAATAATACATCCTTGTTTTTTCAAAAGTTTTACAGCTTCTAAGCTATCTGCCGTCTCACCACTCTGACTAAGAACTATTACTAATTCCCCTTTTTGTATATTCTTCTTCCCCTTATAGATTTCAGATGCCAAGTGTACATTGACCTCTATCGTACTATAGCGTTGTAACAAATTTTGAAAAACAAGTCCAGCATGATAAGATGTTCCACATGCTACAACATGTATAGCATTTATTCTCTGAAATAGTTGCATCAACTTTGTAAAATTCATCTTATTTAATGCCGTCAAACAATTTTGTAATGCTGTAGGAATTTCTAAAATTTCCTTTTCCATATAACTACAGCGTGGTTTTAGTAATTGTTGTTGTCTATGCAAAATTGGTTTAAACTTTCTTTCTATCTGTCTATCCGTTGCATTATAGAATAATACTTTTTCTGCCTGTAAATGCACAATTTCTTTTTCGTGCAAATTCGCGAACACTGTTGCATTTGCAGAGATTGCTTGTATATCACTACAGACATAGACTTCCTCATTTTTTCCTTTTGCAATGAGTAGAGGGCATTTAGAACGACTTGCAACCAATTGCTTTGGAAACTTACGACTTAAGACAGCAATAGCATAACTCCCTTGCACTTTTTGCAAGGCAAGTTGTACCGCGTTTACAAAAATATTTTCTAGTTCCCCCTTTTCAAGTAGAGCTTGATAGTGTTTTTCTATCAAATATACTAGCACTTCACTATCTGTACTCGATGTAAACTTGACATCTTGTAAATACTCATTCTTTAACGCAAGATAGTTTTCAATAATACCATTATGCACAAGTGCAAAATTTTCACTACAATGTGGATGTGCATTTGCAACAGAAACTTCTCCATGCGTCGCCCAGCGTGTATGCCCAATACCTACTCTACCAGACAAGTTATGCAATTGTATACTCTCTATTCCACCAATATTTTTTGCAACTTGTATGCTTTTGTCCCTATCCTGTAATACAGCAATACCAACGCTGTCATACCCTCTATATTCTAAAAAGGAAAGTATAGTATAAAGAGTGTCCTTGCAATCCTGCCGCATAACACAACCTATAATTCCGCACATTCTTTATCCTCCATAATGATTGTATCTCTGACATTCTCTGCTGTTTTTTTTGCAACTTGCCACTCTATAGCTTCACTAAAAATCCGTATCACATCTTCCGTCCCTGAGGCACGCACTACAATTCTTTCCACCTGCTTATTTGCATTTTCAATGGCAAGTTGTACGCTTTCTCTTCCTAAAATTCTAACTTTATCCCTGACCTTTACTGTTAAATTGTACTGTGGCATAAGTTCTATATTTGCCTGTTTTGAAATTGGGCCATTTTGCAACAATTCTGCAATTTTTACAGAAGCCAAAATACCATCTCCAGTAGATATATAATCTGCTAAAATTAAATGACCAGATTGCTCTCCTCCAAGAACTGCATGGTATTTCCGCATCATCTCAGCAACATATTTATCTCCAATATCTGCACGGAGTACTGTTATATTCTTTTTTGCCAATTGCAATACAATTGCAGTATTTGTATGTGCAGTACCTATCACAAGATGGTTCCCCAACTTTCCTTCTTGTTGGTAACGCAAGGCAAACATATATAACAATTTATCGCCGTCAAATAACTGTCCATTTTCATCACAAGCTATCAATCTATCTGCATCTCCATCATAACAAAAACCAATATCTGCATGGGTATCAAGTACAGTTTTTTGCATATCTTGTGGATATAATGCTCCACAATTTTCATTGATAGAATATCCACATTTTTCCGTATGAATCGCTATGACTTCCGCTCCCAATTTTTTAAAAATTTGTGGAGCAAAAAAGGATGCAACACCATTTGCACAATCGACAACAATTTTTTTACCATGTAACTGCATAGTAGTACATTTTTCTAAAAATTTTAAGTACTGCATACGTTGTCGATAACTCAATTGCTTAAAGTTGCCACATTCTAAAGTATGACTATGTAATGTATCATCAAAGACTTTTTCTAGCTTTAACTCTTCCTCTCTTGCCAATTTATTGCCGTAGCTATTAAAGACCTTTAACCCATTATATTGTGCCGGATTATGTGATGCAGATATGACTACGCCGTAGTCTGCGTTATAGCGTTTCACAAAATAAGAAACTGCAGGAGTTGGTAAAATCCCTCCATCAATGACATTCCCACCACCTGCAGTAATTCCAGATGACAATCCTAGAAAAAGCATATTAGATGAAACTCTATTATCTCTACCAACAACAACACTTACGCCTTTTTGTTGCCGACAAAGTGCATTTCCAAGAGCAAATGCCGTTCTTGCTGTCAAATCCTCTCCAGCAATACCACGAATACCATCCGTGCCAAAATAATTAGACATTTACTCCCCCTTTTTACAGTACTTATTTGCAAGTTTTTCCACTGCTTTTGCACGTACTCTACCAATCATGCAACTTTTTTTTTCTACATCTTTACTGATAGTTGTACCAGCACAAATATAACTTCCAGCAGCAACATGTAGAGGGGCAATTAAATTCACATTACTACCGATAAAAGTATTTTTTTCGATAAAAATTTTATTTTTTTGCATACCATCATAGTTACAAAAGACTACTCCACAACCAATATTACACTTTTCAGCAATCTCAGCATCTCCCACATATGTCAAATGTGCTATCTTTACATGACTTGCTATTTTACTATTTTTTATTTCCACAAAATTCCCTATTCTACAATTGTCTCCAACGCTAGAGTTTGTATGAATATGTGCAAAAGCGCCAACTGTACAGTTTGCCCCAACACTACTGTCTGTTACAATGCTATTTTGTACTATACAACTATTGCCAATTTTTGCATTTTGCAAGGTATTATTTGGATATAAAATACATCCATCTCCAATCACCGTTCCCTTTAAAAGATGGTTATTTGCATAAATAATGACATTTTTACCTATAGAAACACCATCTTCAATTGTCGTTGTATGTGGTGATAAAACTGTAAACTCTTTTCGCATTTTTCTTGCCTTTCTACAACTTTTTTAAAAAATTGTTCTCTATTATTATATGCACTGAACTTAAAAAAGTCAAATAACTCTTTAAAAAAGTTGTAGAATATCAACTAGAACGGCAAATCCTAATAATAAGACGAGACCTATAGTATGCAAAATAGCTTCCAACTTTCTATTTAATGGTTTTTTACGTATCCATTCTAAAAGTGTAAACAGAATTCTTGACCCATCTAATGCAGGTATAGGCAATAAATTAAATACCGCTAAATTGACTCCAATATATGCCGATATTTCTAAAAATTGTTGTATGCCTCTGGATGCAATTTGCGAAGTAAGTTTGATAGTGGTGATTGGTCCCCCTACAGCAGTTATACTTAAATGTCCAGTCAACAGTTGTCCCAGTACTTTAAAGACACTGCCGGCAAGTTGAAAGGAATACAAAAAACTATTGCCTATATTTTGCAAGATATTATAGCCTTTATAACTTGTAGAATATATAGAATATGTTCCTTCAACTGTTTTTACTATGCCTAGAGATTCCCAAAGTAAGTTGACATCGGCAACATTTTTAAAATTAGTATCTTTTCGGAGTTGTACAACTTGTTCTATAATTTGTCTACCACTCTCCACCTCGCGTGATAAGGTAAAAGTTACTCTATCTCCCGCTTTTTTGTTCTCTAGAGCTGTCATTAAGTCTTGTACCATAAATAAATTTTTATTGCCGCATTTTAAAAGTACATCACCCTTTTGTAAACTATATTCAATTGCATTTTCTGCTTGCTGTACATCGCCAATATAGAGTTTTGTCTGTCCAAATGCACAAAAGGCAATGATAATTAACAAGACAGCAAATAGATAATTCATAGAAGCCCCAGCGAAAAGTACAATTATCCGTTGCCACGGTTTTTTATGATTGAAAGAATCTATATGATTATCTTCTTTATCCTCCCCTTCAAAAGCACAGTATCCGCCCAGTGGAATTGCTCGAATAGAAAATAATTCGCCGTTTTTTTTACGCTTTTTGAAAAATGCAGGACCGAACCCAATTGCAAATTCATTGATTTTGAATTTAAAGATTTTGCCAGCAATATAATGTCCAAATTCATGTATTGTTATCATTGCCAACAAAATAAAGACAGCAAGAAAAATTGCCCAAATTGTTTGCCAAACTGCACCTGCTGCCAATACTTGCATATGTTACCTTCCTTTTAAAATAATTTGATAGATTGTATAGCTTTTTCTCGTTGATATGAATCAATTTCTTCCAATTGTAAATAACTTTCAAGTGCTTGATTCTTATGTAACTCTGTCAGTCCCTTTTCAATCATAGATTCTATACTAGTATATGCAATTCTATTTTTTAAAAAAGCATTTACTGCAATTTCTGCCCAAGCATTTAAAACTAGTGGATAAATTCCGCTGTTTTTTGCCGCTTGCATTGCCAAATAAAAACATGGATATCTTTCTTGTGTCATACAATCAAATTGTAAACTCTTTAATTGTTGCCAATCAATACACTCCGTTTTCGTCTTCAATCTATCTGGATAGGTCAAAGCTAATTGAATTGGTATCTCCATTGAGGGCATTCCCATCTGCGCTAAAACACTACCATCTATAAACTCCACCATAGAATGAATTATACTTTCTCTATGTAAAATAACCTCTATCTCTTCCAGCGTCGCACCAAATAGATGCATTGCTTCTATCACTTCATATCCCTTATTGAGCATAGTTGCACAATCTATTGTAATTTTATTACCCATACTCCAATTTGGATGTGCTAATGCTTCTTTTACTGTTACAGTTTTTAATGTATCTAAAGGCATATCTCGAAGTGCCCCACCACTCGCTGTGAGGAGTAACTTTTTAAAGTCTTTTTTGCCTGTCAATACTGTCTGAAAATGCAAGGCTTGCCATATTGCCGAATGTTCACTATCAATGGGTATAATTTGCACTTGTTTTTCCCGCGCTCTTTTTAAAACCAATTCACCAGCAACTACTAAGCTCTCTTTATTTGCCAAGGCAACTGTTCTTCCCGCATCAACAGCACACAAAGTCGCTTTTAACCCAGCAAATCCACTTGCTGCTACAATGACAATATCACTAGGATATTGACATACATCTTCAAAAGCTTGTTCTCCCAATTTGATGTTATTAAGCAACAAACTCTTTTCCTTGTCTTTAGAATTTATAGAGCGCAGTACAGCAAAATCAGGTTGTAGTTTATGCACTTGTTTTGCAAATAAATCAATATTTGTATTTGCTGCCATTGCTACAATTTTAAATATATTGCTATGTTGTTCTACAACTTCAATCACCTGTTTACCGATAGAACCAGTACTGCCAATTAAAGTAATTTTTTTTTGCATCTCTTGCTCCTTATATCTATGCCGAAATTGTAAATTTTATGCTAGATATTTAAAGAACTGCAAGAAAAAACGCCTTGCAGTTCTTTGAATAAAAGTCAGATGTTTTCATTTAAGAGTATCTATTTATACTCTATGCACACTTGCCATTATTAAATTTAATAAATTTGGGTCAAAGAAAACTGAAAACATAATGTAAATATATGCACTTGCAAACACTGTACCATCCAATCTATCCAATATTCCACCATGTCCAGGTAGAATATTACTCATGTCTTTAACCCCTAAGTGTCTCTTGATTGTACTTTCCACCAAGTCGCCAAATTGCACCATAATACTACCGCCAATACCAATTAAGGTAATGAGTACCCAAGGAGTAAAGGCAAAACGCGAATTTATACCTTTATACTCATACCCAAAATATTGTACAAATATCCAATAACAGAAAATGCATGCAAGTATACCAAATATAAGACCGCCAATTGCACCAGATACTGTTTTATTTGGACTTAAACTAGGTGCTAATTTTTTACCTTTAAGCAAAGAACCACAAATGTAGGCAAAAGTATCTACAACAGGAGATATTGTAAAAATTAAAATGAGTGCTAAATTACTTGATTGTTGTGGCAAATAAGTGTTTGCCATTAAAATTGTGGCAAATAAAATTGTTGGATAAATACTACATAAATACGCAGCCCCTGTATTTTGTAAATTTACACGCTTATAATCTATTACTAAAAGACATAACAACATAATTGCTAAAAAGAAAGAACTAATTAACAATCCTCTATACCCAAAATTTTTACCGTGCCAAAATACATATTCGCTGAGATAAAATATTGGAATAAAACAAATTACATAGGTATAGATACAAACTTTTTGAGAATTTGCAAGTCTACTCGGAGAGGGAATTTCTCTACCAAATTCATCCAGTTTTTTTCTACTGAATGTCTGCAACATCTCATAGGTAGATAGAATCATAAAAATATAAATTAAAATATTAAAAATACTATTGTATTGACCATTTTCGCTTATATTACGCAATAGAAAAAATACAACAATTATGGCAATGTATACTAAACCTGTACAAATACGCAAGAGCAAATTGTTTTTTTTAAAAGCCATTGATTGTCCCCTCTCTATTTTTTATATATCTATATTGTATATATATTTGTTAAAAATTATTCTGTTTTTCCAAATCGACGCTCTCTTTTTATAAAATCTTCAAGCGCCTTATCTAATTCTTTTGGAGAGAAATCAGGCCAGAGCTTTTTTGTAAAATATAATTCTGCATAAGCAAGCTGATAGAGTAAAAAATTACTTAAACGCATATCTCCGCCTGTACGTATCACAAAATCTAATTCTGGCAAATTTTTTGTGTATAATAAGTTATGGAAAGATTGCAAAGTTTGTCTTTCTCTTCGCTCTACTGCAATATTTACGGCACGAATCAACTCCTGTTTTGCCCCATAATTGATACATATACTTAAAATACCACATGTATATGCTGCTGTTAGATGTTCTAGCTCCGTTAAACACTTGCGAATATCTTCAGGTAAGATATCTCGTTCTCCTAAAAACTGAATTTTTACTTGCATTTCTAAAAACTTATCTTTATCTTTCCCAAAATATTGACGGAATAAATCAAATAATCCATCAAGCTCCTCTTTTGGTCTTGAAAAATTTTCGCAAGATAACGCATAGAGTGTAACTGCTTCAATTCCTAAGTTAAAAGCATATTTGCAAATTGTAAAAATATTTTTTACACCTTTTTTATGTCCAAATGAACGAGGTTGCAATCTTTTTTTTGCCCACCGCCCATTTCCATCCATAATAATTGCAATATGTTTTGGTAGCATTCTTTGTTGCATGATTGTCTTCCTTTTAAAAAGTTTTTCATACATTCTTAGAAAAAGAAACTACCCCTTATACAGATAAAATTTCCTTTTCTTTTGCTTGTGCAAGTTTATCAATTGCATCAACTGCCTTTGCAACTATTTTTTCAATTTCCTTTTCTATATTTGCACAGACATCTTCTGCAAGTTCTTTATTATTTTTCATTTTTTTAACAGAATCCATACTATCACGACGAATATTTCGCACCGCTACTTTACTATCTTCGCCCTGTGCTTTGATTTGTTTTGCCAATTCTTTACGCCGTTCCTCTGTTAAATCTGGAAAAACTATGCGAATAACTTTACCATCATTTGTAGGAGTCAAGCCTAAATTTGCCGCTAATATTGCCTTTTCAATTCCCTTTAACAAACTAGCATCCCATGGACTGATAACTAAACATTTTGCATCTGCTGCCGCAATATTTGCCACTTGTTGTAGTGGTGATAAAGTGCCATAATAATCCACCATTACTTTATCTAAACAATGTGGATTTGCACGACCAGCTCGCACAGCTGTATATTCTTCACGCAAGACAGAAACTGTCTTTTGTAATTTTTCTTCTAAACTGCATAATAATGCATCAATTTGCGTATTTTCAGACATAAAAAGATATTCTCCTAAAACTTATCAAACTATACTCTATTCCCTATATTATTCATTTACAATCAATGTACCTGTTTTTTCACCATACACCGCTTTAATAATACCATCTTTTTCCGCTAAAGAGAAGGCCAACACTGGAATATTATTCTCCATACACATTGTAATAGCTGTCGTATCCATTGCCTTTAACCCCTTGTTGATGACATCAATAAAGGTAATCTTATCATATTTTTTTGCATTTGGATTCCTTTTAGGGTCGCTATCATAAATACCATCTACATTTTTTGCTAATAGCATTACATCTGCACCAACTTCTGCCGCACGCAGTGCTGCTCCTGTATCTGTAGAACAATATGGATTACCGGTTCCACAAGCAAAAATAACAATTCTGCCATGTTTAAAATGTTCTAGTGCCTTACGCAAAATAAATGGTTCAGCAACAGAGGTCATATTTAATGCTGTTTGTACTCTGGTTTCAATTCCTTTTTGCTCAATTGCATCTTGCATTGCAAGAGAGTTGATAACTGTAGCAAGCATACCCATATGGTCTGCAGTTGTTCTATCCATATTGGTACCTTGTCTACCGCGCCAAAAATTGCCGCCTCCTATAATTATACCGATTTCTACACCTAGTTTATGCACCTCTATGATTTGGTTTACTACTTGTGCAATTATCTCTTCATCTAAGCCAAATCCCTTGTTTCCAGCAAGCGCTTCGCCTGATAGTTTTAGAATAATACGTTTATATTTTGTCTGCATAGACTAGCTCTCCTTTTTCATTGTCTTTAAGGACATAATTGTTATAACTATTGTATACAAATAACGGTAAAATTGCCACTTTTGCTAAAAAAGGTAGAACCACACATAGATGTCTACCTTTTCTTGAACATTAGCCCTTCATAGAAGCAACTTGTTTTTGCACCTCATCTGCAAGGTCTTCTTTTTTCTTTTCAATACCTTCACCCATTTCATAACGCGTGAATCGACGCACTGTTATTTTTTCGCCAATAGCAGCAATAGCTTCAGTAATCAATTGATTGATTGTCTTAGAAGAATCTTTTACAAAAGGTTGTTCTAAAAGACAGAATTCTTCATAATATTTTTTAATTCTACCTTCAACAAGTTTTTCAATAATATTTTGAGGTTTTCCCTCATTGATTGCTTGTTGACGCAAAATTTCCCTTTCTTTTGCAAGTTCTTCTTGTGATACTTCTTCTTTAGAGATATAAACAGGTTTAGCTGCTGCAATATGCAATGCAATGTCGTGTACGAGTTCTTTAAATTGGCTCCCGCGTGCAACAAAGTCTGTTTCACAATTTACTTCTAAAAGAACACCAACACTACCACCACCATGAATATAGCTATCCACAATTCCCTCTGCCGCAATTCTACCCGCTTTTTTTGCAGCACTTGCCATTCCTTTTTCTCGCAAAATTTCAATTGCTTTATCCATATTTCCATTTGCTTCTGTCAATGCCTTTTTGCAATCCATCATACCAACACCCGTTCTTTGACGTAGTGTGTTTACATCACTTGCTGTTATCGCCATACTATTTTTCCTCCTCTGCCTTAATTGTTTTAGCTTTAGCTGTCATTTTCTTTTCTTCTACCGCTTCTTCAGGAATAAAAGTTTTATTTTCCCCCTTTTCTTCCTCTTCAACAATTTGATATACTTCTCCTTGATTTGCTTCAATTACAGCATTTGCTATGACTGATGCTAACAATTTTACTGCTCGAATTGCATCGTCATTTCCTGGAATTACATAGTCAATCAAATCAGGGTTACAATTTGTATCGGTGATTGCAACAATTGGAATATGCAATTTTCTTGCTTCTTGTACGGCAATTGCTTCACAATGTGGGTCAACAACAAATAATAGACCAGGTAAAGATTTCATTTCTTTAATTCCACCAAAATCTGTAGTCAACTTATTTTTTTCTTTTTTGAGCTCTAAAACTTCTTTTTTAGGTAATAAGTCAAAACTACCATTTGCTTCCATCTTTTCAAGCTCTTTTAAGCGTTCCACTCTAGAACGGATTGTCTTAAAGTTTGTCAATGTACCGCCCGGCCAACGAGAGTTGATATAAAATTGACCACAACGCACTGCTTCCTCTTTAATTGCTTCTTGTGCTTGCTTTTTTGTACCTACAAATAAGATATTTTTCCCTTGTTTTACTGCGTCTACAACAAAAGCATAAGCTTTTTCTACCAAGCCAACTGTAAGTTGTAGGTCAATAATATGTATATCATTTCTAGCTGCAAAGATATACTTTTTCATTTTAGGATTCCATTTTTTTGTTTGATGTCCAAAGTGAACACCCGCTTCTAAAAGCTGTTTCATTGAGATAACTGCCATATATATTCCTCCGTTATTCCGCCTAAAATTGTAGTTTTTCCACAACGACTTACTGCTATTAGATTTGTAAGCACGGAATGTGGTACAATTAAAGTGTGAATTTTTATTATAGCTTGCTCTAGTATAGCATAAATGAAAAAAATTTTCAACTATTTCAATCAATTTCTTTTCGTTTTTTACGAAAAGAAAAAGAGAGTATCTTTACATACTCTCTTTTTCTTTTACTCTTCCTCTTCATCCATCAGGCGACAAAACTCTCCAAACACAGCATCAAGTGTCGATTGTTCTGCAATAGGAATCAACCTTTCTTCCCCATTTTCCTCTACAATTTGCAAGATAGTTACAGTGTCTTCATCGGCATCATCCTCTTCCATTGCTTGAAAAATTGCATACCATTTTTCTTGGAATTCAATTGTTGCAATATGCAAACATTCATGTTCTTTTCCTTCATCATCAATCAATTTTACAATATTCACTGGCTCGCTATGTTCATGATTCTCCTTATGGTTATGATGACAACATCCTTCACTGTGATGACAGCAACATGTATGTTCTTCTACAACACTTTCCTTATGACTTGCACAACCACACCCCTGTTCTTTTTTTTCTTCTTTCATCGTCGTACACCTCTTTATCTTTTTATTTATAGATTATTCTATTTGCAAAAATACGATTTATACCTTTATCCCTTTTTTATTTTTTTCCGTTGTGTTAAATATTCTTCCAATATATAGCAAGCTGCAACACTATCTACTCTGCCACTTTTATGCATCTTTTTAGAGTTGTTGCCTTGCAAATGCTCTCTTGCAACGAAAGTTGTATATCTCTCATCCACTGTAACAATAGGTAAATCTATAAATTCTTTTAATCTTGCAATAAATTTTTGCGTACGCATAGTCTGCACACTCACTGTTCCATCGGCATTCACAGGCAATCCACAAACGATGATGGTTGCAAGTTTCTCTTGCAGTATTTGGACGATATTTTGCAAATCTTTCTCCAAATTCTGTACACAAATATAAGCATTATCGGGTAATGCATAACTATTGAATGGGTCACTCACTGCTATACCTATTCGTTTAAGGCCAATGTCCAATGCAACAATTCGCTCTTGCATATTATACCTCTCCATTGCTTCTCTTTCAGTATAGCATTTTTTTACAAAACTGTCTAGTGATTTTTTTTTTATTCCTCTATTTTACATCCGTTAAAATACACTGTTCCTAAATTATCAAAATTGTAAATATTTTTGTCGCTATCAGAAACTTTATTGTTCTTCATCTCTCCTCCATTTAAATGGATGCTTGCACGCAAAAGATAAATTCCACCACCTTGTTTTGCTGCATTTTCTATGATTTGGCCATCGTGCAAGTTAAATACAGCATTCCCTTCAGTCTGTGCAAATTTGATTCCACCACCAAGTTTTGTTGCCACATTTTGTTGTACTGTACCGCTTTGCATTTCAAGGTTAGAGTTGAATGCACTCATACCTCCCCCTTCTTGTGCCAAATTCCAACGTATATTGCCTCCAAAAATAGATACTAGACTTGTAATGGCATTGACTCCACCACCAAATCTTGCAGAATTTTGTGCGATATTGCCATCTGTGATATTGAGCTCGCTAGATATCGTATATACACCGCCACCACCGGCAACAGCAGTATTGCCCTGTACATCGCCACCATAAATATTACATTTTCCTTCTGCAACATAGATGCCACCACCATAACCTGCGGAACTATTCCCCTTAATTGTACCACCGCGTAAACTAAACATAGCACTGCGTGCAACATAGACGCCACCGCCACCACCACTTGTATTGTTCCCTGCAATTGTACCACCTAGCATATCAAATCTACTTCCTTCATATACATAGACACCACCCCCAGAAAAGGCACCACTACCTCCTGTAATCAATCCTCCATGTACGGTAATATAGCTATCTGGCAAGAAGGTTGGTGCATTTGTAGTATCCACACCCCCCTGTTGACTTGTACCATAACGACTATAACTGTTTGTATATTTACTGTATGCTAAATAGTGCATATTCTCTGCATTTGTTCCAGCACTGTCTTGCAGAACCAAGTGTGCCTTTTTATTGACCCCACCAACTTGAATAACATAGCTATTATTCCCTATGATAGCATGCCCATTTAAATCTAACAGTGTGTTTTCTTGAATAGTGATAAAAGCGCCTTCCTTTAGATAAATATTATCTTCCAAAGTGTATTTTCTATAATTTTGTGTATCTAATTGATTTTCCTCTTTGCGTTCAGAAATTTGTAGTTCTTTTTTTCCACATCCAACAAGCGTCATCGCCAAAGCAACTACGATAAACATAACAAATATAAATTTACGAATGAATTTTTGCATAGAATTTTCCCCTTTATTATAGTGTTTATCATTTACAAAAATTTATACAAAAAGAGCTCTTTTAAAAGAGCTCTTTTTTTAATGTTTTTTAGACGTAGATTGCTTTTGCTCTGTTTTAGTGGAAGTTTCAGCACTATTCATTGCTGCAAGTTTTTGGTCTACATAACTTTCAAACTTTGCCATAGCTTCTTCCTGCCCTTTTTGCACAAGAGCTCGTGTCTTTGCATTATTGGCAACTAAAATTGCCCCTAAAACACTCCCAATAGCCATACCAACAATAATTTTTTCCATTGTTTTTCCTCCGTCATTTTCAGTATGCTACAATTTATATATTTTATGCACTCTACTTTATTTTGCCATTTTATCTAAATTATTGACTGCATTTGTCTGTCTCTTGAGTTTGGCATTTTCTGTCTCTAATTGCAACAAAGTCTTTTTTAAGCGCTCATTCTCCGTTTGAAATCCTTCTGCAATTTTGCTGTACATGGTTACAATCTCTTCATTTAAACGACGATGCATCTGTTTTTGTCTATATTCTTTATCTTCTTTCCATAGAACGCCCATCTCTTTTGCCATTTTTGCAATTCGTTCTGGTTCATAGCGCAATAAATTTCTATATTTATTTTGGTAGCGTAACATCATTTTATTGTCACCTTCTGTAATATTCAATATAGCACGACGAATAGAGAATCCTTTCTCCTTCTCTTGTAAGATTGCAAACAGCATTTCATCCACTTCTTGTTCTGTAAAAGGAATGATTTCTTCGGCATATAGCGCACTCTCTTTTAAAAGGGCTTGCACTTCTTTATCTTCTATCTTTAATAATTTATAATAATAATTGCGCACACTCCCTGCCGCTCTACCAACCTTTTTTCCATACTGTAAAAATAAAGTACTCAGTGTTTTTCCACTTTTTTTGCCCTCCTTTAAAAAGGCAATTAATTCTTTTACTTCCTTGAGAAAGTATCCATTGATTTTTTCTGGCATAATAATCCTCCTGTAGTTTATTTTTTTGACATAATTGAAAAAATTTATACATAGATATATGCTAGAATATTATAAAATTTAGGTGAAATATGCGAATACATTTTTCAAGCAAAAAAGAATGCTATTTACGACTAGGCGGCGTACTTATGGGCAGTTGTGGAAAGGTAGAAAAATTTATTGAGATAGAGCAAGATTGCGAACTTTTAGTGGAATTTCTACCCGCTGATGGCAATATTTTACCTCTATCTTTTGTTATCAACAGACAATTTTTTGAAAGTCCACCGGATTGTTGCAATGTCTTCTACTACGGTATCGGAGCAGATATTGTAGCATGCAATTTTCAATCTAGAACTACGAATTTACAAGTTTTAAAACAATTGCGTGTAGGCAATTTGCTAGCAACTTTTGTACAACAACAAAATATGCAGTTGTTATTAGAAAATAATCAAAAATTTGAGAGCATCTCTGTACCGTTTATAGAACAGTATGCATTAGAGCAAATTACACTCAATACAACATCTTTACTTCTTTTTCGCTATGAAAAAGACGGACAAAAAAAATTACTTTTCTTTAATCAATCTTGCCAGTTGCTTTTAGAGAGCTTTTATACTGACTACACAATTACCGATAGATTGCAACTTAGCTTACAATATAATGATTTAGCACATCATACTCTACAACAAACTTATCTTTTAGAAGAAAATAAGCTTCTTCTAAAAGAACAAACATTACATCAACAAGAAAATTTTTCTATCTCTGCACTTCATATCAAACTTCTACCATTTGCCTTTTTTCAATCTATCTTGATAGGAGGAAATTTTAGCGCCTATCTATCTCCTAACTTACAAGATAAGCAAGAACTTCTAAAGGAATACTTGGGAAATTTTATTGAAGTACAAATTCCAAAAGATATATTTTATCACCATCATGGCGAAATCAATGCCGTTGCTTTAGTCTATCCAAAATCCAAATCGTTATTTGAGATAAAATTTTTTGTTACACAAATAGAAGATGGAAAAATTTGTAATATCCAAGCATTATAAGATTTATACAATATCCTTATTTAAAAAAATAGAAAAAAAATGAGAGTCTTATAACCTCTCGTTTTTTTCTATTTTTTACCAGTGGAACCAAAACCACCTATCCCGCGTATTGTCTCATCTAGACTTTCTAATTCTAAAAATTCTGCTTGTATATAAGGCGTAACCACAAGTTGTGCAATTCTATCATGTCGTTCAATTATCTGTTGCGTCTGCCCATGGTTGTGCAAGGGTACGAAAATTTCCCCACGATAATCTCTATCAATAACCCCCACTTTATTTGCCGGTGCTAAATTGGCCTTTGTTGCTAGACCACTGCGTGCATAAATGAGTCCTACTGTATACTCTGGCAATTGTATAGCAATACCAGTTGGTACAAGCACTGTTTGTCCCGCTGGAATCTTTATCGCCTCTTCTAAACATGCATATAAATCCGCTCCAGCAGCGCCTACACTACCATATGTTGGTATTTTTGCACTACTTCTCAGCTTTTGGATGCCAACTGTGGTAGAATCTTGCTTTTCTACTCCCCTATTAGACATTACCACTTTCTCCTTATGTATTTTCTATTATAATATCATTTTTCTTATCTACTGTCAAATTATTTTAACTGTCCAAATGGCTTTATCTGTGCTGCTGAAGTCTTAATTGTAATTTGATAATTTGCCTTGCGTTCAATACTAAGCTCTATTTTACTATCCAGAGCAAAGTAACTTGATAGTAACTTTTCAATATCATATAAGACAACTTCTTTATATTTTTCTAAAGCCGACAAATCAGTATCCTGTAAAATTGCCTGCGTCCGCATAGCATTTTCCTTTAAATTGCGCATACTCATCCCTTTTCAATTTTATAAAGTTTTTTTCAGTGTCCGCCGAATGCTTCCAAAAAAACCATAGTATTTATTTGTCGCATTAAACAGTTTTTTAGTCCCATTCTGTAAATTGTTTGCTAACATTTTAAAAGCCTTTTGTCCGTTTCCACGCCGTGTATTCCCTAAAAATAATTCATCTTCTTGTGGAATAATACCAATCAATGGAATTTTTAAAATTTCTGCAATCTCTGTTGGAGATAAAATTTCACCATCAACAATCATATCGCCACGCACCATATTGACGGCTAAATTGATATTCTTTAATTTGTAACTATGTAAAACAGCAATCACCTTATCAGCATCGCGTAAGGATGATATATGTGGCGTAGTGACAACAATAGCTTCTTCACTACTGGCAACTGCTCTATGAAAACCAATCTCGATACCAGCTGGACAGTCAATTAAAATATAGTCAAATCTTGGTGCTAAATTATCAAGAACAAGACGAATTGCCTGTGGTGAAATATATTTATTCGGATCAGTATGGTTCGATGGCAATACAAATAAATTGCTATAATTTGGATGTTGTATCAGCGCCTGTCTTGCACGACAGCGTCCCTCTATGATATCAACAATATCATATTGTATGAGTTTTTCAACATTGCAAACAACATCTAAATTATTTAATCCAAAATCTGTATCAACAAGCAAAACTCTACATCCTAGTGTTGCTAGCTGCATACCTAAGTTTGCTGTTACCGTCGTCTTGCCAACTCCGCCTTTACCAGAAGTCAATACAATTTTCTTTGCCATTTGTCACACTCCTTTTTTATTATCTGTAGTATACCAAATCCTGTTACTTTACAAATATACTTTTTTTCATGTTTTTTGCAAAATTTTGTCTTTTTATATTATCTTCCCTCTCTTCAATCCTTCTCTCTTTATTGCATAAAAAAAGGATGGAGTTTACTCCCATCCTTTTTGATTGATGCCATTTTCTTTTCTTAGTTTTAAAAAGTATATCCAAAAGAGAATGGTCACAATTAAAATCAAACTACCAAATGTTCCTAAAATAGAAAAGAAAAGTGTAAAATAAAATTGATTGATTATAGTAAAATAGAACGCAAAAGGAATCAACATAAATAGACCACAAATTCCAACAAAAATTGCAAAAAATAATGAGATTCTCTTTGCTTGTTCTAGTGTTATATTTTTCATACTGTAGCACTCCTCTCTTGATTTTTCTTACTTATTGCATGGCATACCTTTCGTACAATAAAAAGCACTATGGATACAATTTGCAAACCTATTGCTACACTCGCTATCGATACTGCAGTAGTAAAATATGGTTTTGGTGCTGCATTAGAACATTCATTTGAAATAGTTTTCATATTTATAATACTATACATTGCTGCTACAATTAAAATAATTACACTTATTATAGCTATACCTGCTATAACCCATGCAAAAATACCACCTTTCTTTTTACTCATCATAACCTTCCTTGCTTGTATATATCTATCATTATATATCATACTGTGTGCGTTGTCAATGTATTTTTATACTTGTCTATTCCACAGCAACCTTTGTATATGCAAATTGCATAACATCAAATAAGCCTTTATCAGTCATTTTTAATTTTGGAATCACTGGCAATGCCATAAATGAAAGCGTCATAAATACATCAATATCTGCTTGCACGCCTAAGTCCTTAGAGAGTTGTACCATCTTTTTCATTTGTGCTATATATTGATTTTCTGCAACTGCAGTCATAAGTCCAGCAACTTCTAGTGGTAAAGTATGCACTTTATTCGCATAGACAATTGCAATTCCGCCACCTACTTTCTGCAAAGTATTGACTGCTAATGCCATATCTTTATTATTATCCCCTAACACAATACAGTTATGACTATCGTGTGCAATTGTCTGTGCAATTGCCCCATTTTTTAGAGTAATTCCGCTAAGTAACGCAACTGCAATATTCCCTGTGCTTTTATGCCGCTCTAAAACAGCAATTTTTAGAATCCCTTTAGGTAACACTATATCCGTTGCATTTGGAATAATTGTTATAATCTTTTCTTCTGTGAATAAGGTTTTTGCAAACACTTCAATCACTCTTGCCCTTTTTGTCTCGCAAGGCAAGTTAAAAGTAGATGCTGTAACTTCTTGTATGTGCATACTTGTTACTACTTTTTTATCTTCAACCCCTTTAAATTGCACAATTGCCTTACCATTTTTCGCAACAACTTTCCCATCTACAATTGTCATAGTACATCGCATAGTTTGTAAACTATCAAACACTGCCAAATCGGCATCATATCCTATGGCAACTGCCCCTTTATTATAAAATCCATAACAGATTGCAGCATTTATTGTGGCACAAATTATGGCATCTATAGGCGACAAACCCGCCTCTATAGCCACGCGAACAGCATGGTTAATATGTCCTATTCTCTCAATATCTTCGGCATGTTTATCATCTGTACAAAATAAAAATCTACTTCTTGTATATGGCGTGATTGCCTTACATAATACGGCAACATCTTGCGTGGCACTCCCTTCTCGCATCAAAATATACATGCCTTTCGCTACTTTTTCTATTGCTTCATTTACTGTAGTGCATTCATGGTCTGTGCGTACCCCTGCCACCAAATATGCATTTAAATCTCTCCCTGTGACGGAAGGCGCATGTCCATCAATTATCTTTTGTGCATCTATTGCCCCTTGTAGTTTCCTACAAGCATCTTCATCCGCTAGCAATAGAGCAGGTATATTCATAAATTCAGCAAGTCCTGCAATATCTTTTTTTTGTACTTCTCTTGTACAATCTCTTCCAGAAAGCACTGCTCCAGTTGTCTCAAAAGGTGTTGCGGGCACGCAAGAGGGCAGCATCATTTTAAAATTTAATAGCGTATTTTTTAAGGAATCTATCATAAATTGTATGCCATCCATTCCACAGACATTCGCAATTTCATGTGGGTCAGCAACTATAGCAGTTGTTCCTTGTGCCAACACAAGTTTTGCAAATTCTGTTGGTACCAATTGACTTGATTCTATATGAATATGGGCATCAATGAGTCCTGGTGTTACAATTTGTCCTGCAACATCAATCTCTTCTCTTGCCTCATATTCTCCAAAACCGACAATTTTACCATTTGCTATTGCTATATTTTGTCTTTCAATTTCTCCGGTAAAGACATTGATATAACTTGCATTTTTTAAAAGTAAATCTGCCGGTTTTTTCCCTCTTGCAATTAAAATATTTTCTTTTAACATATTCCCCTCTTTTTTTCTTACTATTGGGATATTAGATATGTAACAACAAATAGCACAGATACAATTGCTGTTACAATAGGAATTTCTTTTATTTTTCCTGTGCAAAGTTTTATGAGTGTGTATGAAATAAAGCCAAGTGCAATACCATTTGGTATAGAGTAGGTAAATGACATACCTGCTATCATTAAAAATGCTGGTACTGCATCTGTAATTTCACTCCATTTGATTTCTTTTACTGACCCCATCATCAAAACACCGACATATACAAGCACACCAGCAGTTGCACAAGATGGCACAATATTTGCAAGTGGACTTAAAAACATTGCTACTAAAAACAAACTAGCTGTAACAAAAGCTGTTAAACCAGTTCTACCTCCAGCAGAGACGCCTGCTGATGATTCTACGAAAGTTGTTACCGTTGAAGTTCCAAATACCGCTCCAGCACATGTTGCAATAGAGTCACAAAGCAATGCTTTATTCATATTGATTAAATTCCCGTCTTTATCAATAATTTTTGTCCCTCTTTCCATCGTCTGTGTAACACCTACAATTGTTCCAATCGTATTAAACATATCAATCATTAAAAAGGATACAAGTACTGTAATAAATGGCATAATTGCCTGCGCTTTTCCAAGTACTGCAAATCCAGTAAATACTCTACCAAAATGTTTACCAAACTCCTTAAAACCAACCAACGGATTCAATGTGCTAGCATCTGTAAATTTATAAAATACTGCTCTGCAAGATGCATCTTGTATTCCTGCGCCAATCCCTACCATTGCAAAATATAAACCTGCACCAATTAAAAGTCCATATAAAACTGACCCTTTTATCTTCTTTTTAGCAAGCACTGTGATTGCAATAATTGTCACAATGGTTATAGTAGCAGATATCATTTGTTCTGCCGTTATAGTACTCGTTCCCTTAAAGAAATGAATGAGGTTAAAGGATAACATTGCAACCCCAGTATTTTGGTCTTTCACAACAAGTCCAGAATTTTGCAATCCAACAAATGCAATAAATAGTCCGATTGCTGCTGGCATTGCTAAATTTAAAACTTTTGGAATGCTTAAAACAATTTGACGTCTTGCCCCTGTCACTGTCAAAATTACAAAGACAAATCCAGAACATAAAACAATTGCAAGTGCCTCATAATAGCCTATATCCGCTGTGGAACCAACAAGCGTATAGGCAAATGTTGCATTTATCCCCATACCTGTTGCTTGTGCAAATGGCAGTTTTGCAAGTAGCGCCATTAACATTGTACCAACAAATGCTCCCATAGCTGTCATGATATATCCGCCCATTTTATCAACCCCAGCTACTGCTAACAAATCAGCATTTACGAATAGGATATATATCATAGTCATAAAAGTAACTATACCGGCAATAATCTCCGTTTTAAATGTCGATTTTGATACAGTTATCCCCCAATAATTATCAAGCCCCTGCATGAACCGATTTCGTGGTTTCTGTGGTGGTAGAGGGGCATTGCCCGAAACTGTTGCAGTGTTTTTTTCTACTGCAAAATTTTCTGATGCAATAAATTCTGTAGCATTTTCTTCGCTACTTACAATTTTTGTCTTACTTTCTTGTTCATTCATAAAGCTCCTCCAAAAAATTCTTTTATATATAAAAAATGAGAAAGCAAACGCGCTCCCTCATTCCTTATAAGTATACTCTATTCCCGTACAAGTTTACACTGCATCCTGCATGCTTTGCAAGGCTAAACTTGCTCGTAGACACACTTTTACCATACAAACATTCCACCAGTATATCTGTTGCCTGTATCATGGGACAAATGTATGCTTTACGCCAAGGCAAATTTTTATATTGAAATTGTAGTTCATTCCAAAACAATTTTAGCATTGCCTACACTCCCATAAAAAAGTACGGTTATAGTAGCATACTTGTATTTTTTTGTCAAATACTTTTTATATAATTCTAAAAATTTTTTAAAGCTCTGCTTCATACTTAGATATAAACATTCTATCTTGCATTTGTGGAAAATTGAATAAATGTAATTTGATTCTTTTTGCGACTAAAATTTGCCGTTTTACATGCTTTTTTTGATTAAACTCTCTATCGCCATACTTTTCATCTCCTGCAATAGGATGCCCTATACTTGCAAGATGTGCCCGTATTTGATGTGTTCTCCCCGTGTGCAATATAATTTGCAATTTTGCATATCCATTATATCGCTTTAAAACTTTATAAGCTGTACATATCTCTACAGCACCTTGCGTAGCTCTCTCAAAAATTTGCACCTTTGCTCTTTCACTATCTTTTTTTAAATAGGCATGCAATACACCTTCCTCTTTTTGAAAGTGACTGTTTACAACAATTGCATGGTATTCTTTATATATTTTATTTGCTTTGAATGCCAATAACAATGCATCTCTTGCTCTCGCTGTTTTAGCAAACAAGATAACTCCACTTGTATTTCTATCCAATCTGTGGATAAAGTAGAGTTCTCTTCCCCGTCGCAGATGTTGAAAAAGTCCCTCACTGGATACTCCGCTCTCTTTATCTATGACTAGAAAGGCATCATCTTCAAATAAAATATCAAAAAAAGTTCTTGATTGCTCCTTTGCCGTGAAGTACAACACAACAGTATCCCCTTTACAGACTGTTATATTTTGTGCAATTCTCTTCCCATTGACTTTTATATCTCTATCTCGCAACAATCTTGCAAATGCAAATGATGCCAATGGACAAGTGGCATCCAAATAGTCGCGTAAATTTGCACTTTCTTGTACGATAATTACATGCATTTCTTACCCTTTTTTCTCTTTCTCTGTACCACATATAAAATTACAACTGCAATGAGTACAACCGACCAAAAGACAACTGCAAAAATCCAACTTGCCACCATCCAATATGCTAGATATGAGAGTACAAATGCAATTCCTAGTTGTGTAAAGGTAAAATACATACCTGTTTTAAAGCCGAGTTCTTTGATGACACTTGCAATTGCTGTAACACATGGCGTTACTGTCATCATAAAAACAGTAAATGCAATTGCCGATTGTATTGTCATAGCACCTGCTAAATTATCTCCAAAAAATTGTGTCAACATACCAGCAACATTTTCTTTTGCAATAATACCGCTAATAGCTGCAACTGTAACACGCCAATCAAAAATGCCCATTGGATAAAAGAGCACCTTAACGCCTTGTCCAATATAGTAGAGCATACTTCCTTCACTTCCCTCTCCCACATATTGAAAAGTGATTGTAAAACTAGAGAGCAACCACATCAACATTAAAAAAGCAAGTACAGTCGTCATAATTTTTTTGATAAATTGTAGACAGTTATACAGCATATTTTTAAGAAGTATCTTCATTTTAGGCATCTGTAAAGTGGCAAGCTCTAAAACAAACTCCTCTTTCGTCTTATATATTTTTTTTACTATAATTGCACAGACAAGAGCAAGTAAAACCCCACCAAAATACATCGCTATAATCGTTAAAAAACTATAATTAGGAAAAAAACTTGAGGCAATTGCCGTCAAAATAGGCAATTTTGCACTACATGCAATATATGGCATAATTGCAATTGTACGCTTTTGAATTTCTTTATTTTCTAAGCCTCTTGTGGTCAATACTGCAACTGCTGTACATCCAAATCCCATCAAAATAGAAAATACAGTGCGTCCTGTAAGTCCTAACTTTTGGAAAAACCCATCCGTCATAAATGCTAATGTTGAAATATATCCGCTCTCTTCTAGAAAATTTAGTGCCAAAAAGAGAATTGCTATTTGCGGCACAAAAGCCAGCAAACCACCAATACTTACAACAATATTACTTAGAAAAGCAAATAATTTTGTCTCTTGTCCATGAAAGATGGCCGCTAGCCAAGTCCCAGAAACTATTTTTTCAAAAAAAGTTTCAATACTCCCTTTTAAAAAATCCCCCAACATATATGGGGCAAATGCAACAAATAGTATTAAAAGCAAAATGGCAAAAAAGATTGGTAAAGATAGATATGGATTATATAAAACTTTTGAAAGTTTACTCTCTTTATATTGCCCTTGGTTATATATATCTTGTAACATATTCCCATTGATTGGTTTTTGTTCTTGCTCAATTGTCTGCCCACTCTGTAATTTTGGAAAATTTCCACCTTGCATAGCAGCAAAAATTTTTGCTATATCTTTTTTATCGTGTGCATTGATGGCAAATACCGGTAAATGCAATCGTTTTGCAAGTGCCGCCTCTTGTAGATATCCTCCGCGTTTGTGTAATAGGTCAACCATTGTAACTATAACACAAATATTTTTATGTAATGTCTGTACTTCTTGCAACAGATACAAACTGCGTCGAATGGAAAGTGCATCTATTAAAAAAAAGATACCATCAAATCCTTCATCTTCCAACTTTTGTCTGGTAAAACGCTCTTCCTGTGTATAAGTATTTAAGGAATATAGTCCTGCTAAATCATATAACATACAGTCTTTATTGCCTTTAATTGCACGCCCTTGCATGCCCATCGTTACACCATGCCAGTTTCCCGTTTTAGCATTCCCGCCAGTTAATGCATTAAAAACTGTAGACTTACCGCAGTTTGGTGTGCCTACTAATGCAATTTTAAGCATTGACTTCCACCTTCTGCAATGTTATATTTTTTGCTAGTTCCTTTCTAAGCCCTAAACAAATGCCGTCACACTCAATCATAATGCCTCCAAATGGAGCATGGCGAATACATTTTACCTTTTTTCCAACTTGCAAATTACACATTTTTAATCTGTTTTTTAATTTATTATCTGCAAAAATTCCAGATACCCTTCCCTGTTCTCCACTCTTTAAATTTGATAATTCCATATCTTACTCCTTACGATTGTGCTTTTTTCTCTAATACTGTACGCATGTCCAAATCTTTTTAGAACAAATTTGACAATATTTTTATAAATTCGCTCTTTAAAATATACCTTCAACAAATGCTTCTGCATCAAAAA
The DNA here is from genome assembly GCA_910586945.1 of uncultured Christensenellaceae bacterium. GTDB lineage: Bacteria > Bacillota > Clostridia > Christensenellales > Borkfalkiaceae > MGBC143601. The sequence continues at coordinate 23,700 of CAJULO010000002.1, read as the reverse complement.
GCTCTAAGTCCTCTATTTTTTCCCCTACCCCCACAAAAAAGACAGGTTTTTGCAATGCGTCACACAACGAGAAGACAAATCCTCCCTTAGCAGTCCCATCTAATTTCGTTAGAACAACTCCATCTAGAGAGATTGCTTCATTAAAAATTTTTGTTTGTTGTATTGCGTTTTGACCGGTTGTAGAATCTAAGATAAGTAGTTTATAATAATTTGCCTGCGGCCATTCACGATGAACAACTCTATCAATCTTTTTTAACTCTTGCATTAAATTTTCTTTTACATGTAACCGTCCTGCAGTATCAATTAAAAGTACATCTGTCCCTCTTGCCTTTGTAGAACGAATTGCATCAAATACAACGGCAGAAGGATCGCTTCCCTCTTCATGTTTGATGACTCTAACATTTGCGCGCTCTGCCCATACAGAAAGTTGTTCAGATGCCGCCGCTCTAAAGGTATCTCCCGCCGCCAAAGTTACCGTCTTCTTTTGGCTATTAAAATAATGTGCCATCTTCCCAATTGTCGTTGTCTTACCAACGCCATTGACGCCAACAAGCATAAATACCGCTGGATATTGTATGATAGGTGTCGGTGCTTGCAAAAGCTTATCTTCTAAAATATCTTTTAATAAATTTTCAACATCTTCTTTATGCTTTAATTTTTCTGCTTTTACTTCACATTTTAATTCCTCTACTACATCCATTGCCACTTGTACAGACATATCTGCAGAAATGAGTATCTCCTCAAGCTCTTCATAAAAGGCATCATTTAACTCCTTTTTGAAAAGCGTTGTCATTTTACTTTTAATTGTTTCTTTTGTCTTTTTTAATGCAGCTGCTATCTTACTCCAAAAAGCCATTTTATGCCCCCTGTTTCCTCTTTTTTCTTCCATAGTACTGCATCCTGTAAAAAAAGTCAACTTATTTACAAGAAAGTTAGCGTTGGCGAACTTTCTTGTAAATAAGTAGATAGCTTGCTATAAGCTATCTACAAAATATTACTTTTTATCTCTTTTTTGGATATAGTCTTCAATAGCTGCCTTAATCGTTTCTTCTGCAAGTACAGAACAGTGCACTTTTTGTGGAGGTAGACCACCTAAAATTTCAATCACGCGTTTATTTGTAACTTGTAGAGCTTCTTCAACAGTCATACCCTTTATAAGTTCTGTCGCTGTTGATGAACTTGCAATTGCCGCTGCACAACCATATGTTTTAAATTTAGCATCAACAATTCTGTCATTTTCTACTTTAATAAACACTTGCATGATATCTCCACAAGCTTCGCTTCCTGTTTGTCCCATTCCATCATAATCTTCCATATCCCCTACATTTTTTGGATTTTGGAAGGCTTCCATAACTTTTTCTGTATATAACATAATTTTATTCTCCTTTTAATTTGCTTTTTTATCAAATACAACATTTTTTTCTGTCTTAGGAAAAATTGGTGATAAATCTCTAAGACGCACAATAATTTCCTTTAACCTATCTACTGTATAATCCACTTCTTCCATAGTGTTATGTTTTCCAAATGAAAAACGCAATGAGCCGTGTGCCGTTCCCTCTGGCAAGCCGATAGCTAGCAACACATGCGACGGCTCTAGCGAGCCAGAAGAACATGCAGAACCACTAGAGATTGCAATACCATGCATATCTAAACTAAATAGTAAAGATTCTCCTTCAATAAAGCGAAAGGCAAAATTTGCATTTGCTGGCAATCTATTTGTTGGATGTCCATTTAAAATAACATGTGGTATCTCTGTTTGCACTCTATGAATAAAATGGTCGCGAAGTGCTGTAACATATTTGTTATTTTCATCTAAATGCTTTATTGCTTTTTCTAATGCTAAAGCAAGTCCTAAAACACCCGGCACATTAGTCGTGCCACCTCGCATTGCTCGTTCTTGATGTCCACCGGTCAAAATTTTATCAATTCTGAGTCCGGAACGAATATATAATACACCTACTCCCTTGGGTCCATAAAATTTATGTCCAGAGAGTGACAACATGTCTACTTTTGGATTCTTTACATCAATGTTTAAGACCCCTGCCGCTTGTACAGCATCTGTAAAAAATACAATACCATGCTCTTGTGCAATTTTGGATATCTCAGCAATCGGTTGTATTGTACCAATTTCATTGTTGGCATACATAATTCCTATAAAAGTTGTATCCTTACGAATTGCCTTTTTTAACTTTTCAAGGTCGACAAATCCATATTCATCCACCTCAGCAAAGGTAACTTCAAATCCCTCTTTGATAAGTTCTTTTGCAGTTGTTAGCATTGCAGGATGTTCTATAGCACTGATAATCAAATGCTTTCCTTTATGTGCATACGCTCTTGCTACACCACGAATTGCCCAGTTATCTGATTCTGTTCCACCAGATGTAAAATAAATTTCATTTGCTTTTGCACCTAAACATTTTGCAACAATATCTCTTGCCCTATCCACAACCACCACTGACTCTCTTCCAAACAAATGTTGAGAGTTTGCATTTCCAAACACTTCGGTATAATAGGGCATGATTTCTTTAAAAATTTCTGGGTCAAGTGGCGTTGTCGCCGCATGATCCATATAAATCTTTTTCATATCATCCTCTCTTTTTCTCAGTAATTTTATATCTACACTTTTTTATCTCGAGACTCCTGTCATGAGATATTTATTTTCCGCAGAGATATTACATGCTCCGTTTGTCGTCAATTCACAACCATTATCCAATAGAGATTGTAAACTCATAGAATCTAGTACAGCATTTATGCCTTGGTAAAGCATTCGCCAAACATCTCCTGCTGCACATCTACAACTTGCAGTGATGCAGTCGGCAATTTCCATATTATCCTCTAATGCTCGCACAACATCTCCTATCGTTATATCTTGCGGAGATCTAGCCAGTTTGTATCCACCTGCCGCTCCACGCACTGCCTGAATGACTCCGGCATAGGATAGCATTCTCATTATTTTTTCAATATATTTATTTGATACTGCTATCTCTTTTTCTAACATAGAGGCACTTATACAACGACTATTATAATGCTTTGCCAATATAAAACAAGCTTTTAACCCGTATTGTGATTTTGATGAAAGCCTCATTTTTCTCTCTCCTCAATATACTACTGTTTTAGTTGTGATTTCATTATAACGAATAGATTTTTTTTTGTCAACTAATTTTTCAATTTATTTACAACCAATTTAGTAGTATTTTTTACCAAAAAAAAAGATGCTATTCCTCTAGCATCTTTTTTTGCATTTCTTTCTCTTTATTTTCATTTTTTTGCCAATTGGAATAGACACACCCACAATAATTTTGTCTATATAAATTCTGTTTTTGTGCAAGCATTACACTCGTTCTATATCCATTTTGTTTTTTAAAGTCGGATGGCAACCATTTTACAGCATATTTTTGTTGTAATTTTTCACCTATTTTATTTATCCATGCACTATTTTTATGCGGACTTACAGATAGCGTTGAACAAAAATAAGTATATTCATTTTTCTCGGCCATTTGTGCAGTGTAGTCAATTCTTAAATCATAGCATAAATAACATCTTGCTCCACCTTCCTTTAGACCTTCTCTTCCTTTTGCAATAGCGAAAAAAACATCTGTATTGTAATCACAATCCATAAAAGATACATCTGTATACTGCTGTAAACATTGTAACTGTGTTTCCTTTCTCTTTAGATACTCTGCTTCTTCCGTAATGTTTGGATTATAAAAAAGGACGGTCACATCAAAATGCGGACGCAACATTTCAATACAATGCGTAGAACATGGGCCACAACAACTGTGTAATAACAATTTCATTTTTTTACCGTGTAGACTCTCTATCTCGGCAAGCATTTTTAAATAATAATTTTCCTTTTGCATATGTATAGTATAGCACATAAATATGCAAAAAGCAAATATATATATTCTATAAAATTCGACACAATTTTGTATTATTTTTGCAATAGATAGTGTTTTGTCTTCATACACTATAATAAAAATATTTTTTAAAGAGGAATTTATGGATAAATTGACAACACTACTTGGTAAACCTATATTGACAAAAAGTGGCAAAAAACTTGGAACTGTGGATGTCATCCAATTAGATAGAAAATTAACTACAGTGAAAAATATAGGGTATAAAAACGGAGAAGATTTACAATTTTTCCCCTGTTCGGCAATTTTTGCACATGATAAGGATGCTATTGTTTTAAAAAGTTCCACATCCACCCCTTATAAAAATTGTATTACTATCCCTCTAGGTATAGCAGTCTATACAGTCCTTGGGGAATATGTTAGCAACATTGTCGATTTTAAGTTAGAAGAGTTTAATGTCATCTATGCATTACTCGAAAATAAAGAACAGTTACCTTTAAATTTATGCATTGGCATCACGGATAGTATCATTATAGACAGAGAAGGTAAAGAAAAAAAACAACTGGGCACGGAGCAGCAAAAAAAGAAAGTAAAAAGAAGCAATGCAACAACATCCCCTTCCACAGAAAGGGTAAGCTCTATTACAGAAACAACAAATCAAACTATCAACCTAAGCCCTCCAATACATACCATACAAGTGAGTACACCGCAGTTAGAAAACAACAATACAGCACAAATTGTCATTCCCGCGCATATGGAATATACAAGTAATGCCAATAATATCTCAGTTGATAAAAATAGTTTGGAGTTTATTCCAAGCAACTTGCACACGCTTGCAACAAACACTTCCCCTGCACAGACAAAGAGCATACAAGAGATTTATGCTTCACAACAATTTTTACGGCAAAACAATAAAGCCGTTGGACCAACGGTATTGACTGGTAAAAGACTTTTTGCAGACCTTTTTGACGATGTTGGCAATATTTTAATTGAAAAATACACCATCATTGCCCCTGAACATATTAAAAAGGCAATTGACAACAACAAGCTTTTTCAATTAATTCAGCTTTTAAATAGATTTTAGATGACAATTATATCGTATATTTTGCCATCATTTTTAAAAGACTAGCTAAAATATCATTTAATAGAGCAACTTCTGCTTTGGTAAACTCTTCTTTCATACAATATAGACGCAAAATTTCTTCAATTTTTTTACATTCCAATCTATCTCCCGTCGTCAACTTTTGTCGTCTTAGATTTTCTAAAGTTTTATAGATATGGTCGATATGTACATCTTTTTCTAAACCAACAGATTGCTCTACTTCCTCCTGTTGTTGTGATGGTATCTGCATGGACAACACATCATCCTCTATGATTTGTAGAGTATTTTGTGACATGCTTGTAGATAGATTTTCTTTCTTTATTTTTTTGGATTTTGCTCTTTGCAATAAGAGCGTCACAGCTATATAGCTAAGTTTTGCCACACTGGCAAGCGCAAAAATAATAGGTAATTTCTCTGCAGATATTATAAAAAATTGCACACCTACATATACAAGTAGTATAATATTACTGTGCATTGTAAAGACTATGCTCTCCTTGTTATCTACATCCTTTTTCTTTGTTTTTTTGATGTATACAAATTCCACAATGGCAAATAGAAATGGAACAAGTAAAAGAAGTGCCATATAGTCTATAAAAATTTCTGTATGGATATGGTCTTGTATGTACTGATAAATTTTGACAATCATATCTACACTATAACAAAAAATAGCCCAAATGTGGCTATTTTTTTTGTCATATATTTACTAACTTTGTCTTTTTTGCCTATAACTAAAAGTCTACCTGCATAAATTCTCCGTTTTTGATGTTGAGTATGTAACATATTATTTTTTTTGTCGGTTGCCATTTTTGCACTGCCATTTTATAAATTTGCATCTGTTGACGATAATCTTTGACAAGTTGCTGCATGGTATGTGAAGAATATTTATAATCAACAATGGTTATCTCTTCTTTAGTTTGTACAAGTAGGTCTATGACCCCTTGCAATAAAAAGGAATCTTCTATATCTGTATTGAAAACTTCAATTTCATTGACATTTGCTTGCAATAAAAATCGCTTTTCCTTATAGACAACTGCATTCTGCACAATTTGAAAAATTGGCAAATTCAAAATTTGCAACATTTTCTCTTTATCTAGTACCTTTTGATACTCTGCTGACAGCATATTATATACTCTATCAATTTCTTTCCATTTTTCTGCAGTATCTGTGCAAAATGCAACATGTTCCAAAAAGGCATGATAGGCAAGCCCCGTCAAGATATTTTCTCCCGCAGTAAAGAGTCTCCTTTCTTTATGCTCTTCCACTGCAACCCCTTCCAATGCCCGCAATGCTGTTGCACTACTCTTTATCGGCAATGTACATGCAGCTGCATATGGATATCTTTTTTGGTAGTCCCTTCCAAGTGCTACTATTTCCGCTTCCGTCAACTTTGGCAATTGTAAAACTCTCTGTCCTTGCTCTTGCTCTCTTTCCTTTAAAAAGTCTGTCCCCATTGCTACAATCACTTCTGCCGTCCTATCATACTTCTCTATCTGCGCATCTAACAAAAATTCCCGAAAACATAAATACTCCTTTAACTCTTCCCGCTTTTCCTTTTTCTTGTTTATGAGAATATGCAGTTCTTTTTTCGCCCTTGTCATTGCTACATAAAAGACACGCTTTTGGTCTTCTATTGCCTTCTCTATCTGTCTATCTCTTGCCAAACGAGATAAAATTGTCTTCTCCTTTGTAAAATTTTTGGTATCATAGGCATCAAAATAAAAACCATATTGAGAATCAAATTTAAATTTATCCTGCTTTTCATTGCGGGCAAGTGCATTTTCAAGTCCTACTAAAATGACAACTGGAAATTCCAACCCTTTAGATTGATGTACCGTCATGATTTGCACAGCATTCTGCCCTCCAGATTGCTTATACAAAATTTTACCTTCTTGTAGTCTCAATTTTTGTAAAAATTCGGCAACACTACAATCAGCTGCGGTCTCCAATAGTCGTTCTATACGCAACAATTTTTGTTGATTTGTTGCATACTTAGCATCATTTTTTCCAGCACTTGTCAAAAATGACAATTCTAACTCTTTATGAATTAAGAGATACTCTAATATTTCGCTACAACTTTTTACCTTTGCCATAGTTTGTAATTTTGTTGCAAGCAAGTCTAAAGCAAGTAATTTTTCCGCTATGCTATCTGTATATCTTGTCACATATTCTCTACACGCAAGAAAAAAAGTTTTACTTGTAGTATTCTCTTTTATCGTTATCAACTCTTCGTCCGTCATGCCAATCATTGCACTCTTTAATGTTGCTACGAGTGGTATATCTTGTTGTCTATTATCAATAAACTCCAAAATATTACATAGCTCTTGAATCTCTGGATAAATACAAATATTGACCTCGGCATCTGTCGTAATTGGTATGCCCCTTTCTGCTAAAAAATAGATGATTTTCTCTATATTTTTATCTCTAGTTCTTGTCAATAGTACAATATCATTATAACATTCTTGCGGACTCTTCTCCTTTTGCATTCTTGCTATATATGCACAAATAATGGCATAGGCAAGCTCTCCCTCGGGTGTAATTTCAAGGACCGGCGTTAAGTTCTCTAAAACAGAATAGACTTTATGACAATCTTCCTCTTCCTTTTCTTTAGGCAAATAGCTATAGCTATAGACTCCCTCTGTAGACTCTACTTCAATATTTGATTGCATATGTTCATAATAGGGTAGAATCTTTTCAAAAACATTGTTTACCAAGCAAATGATAGAGTATTTGCTTCTAAAGTTTTGATTGAGTTGATATACAGTATACCTTTCCTTATCTTGCATTTTTTGTTGCATGATTTCAGGAGCACACCCCCTAAAACCATAAATAGACTGTTTTAAATCTCCAACCATACAAAAATTTTGTATATCTAATTTTTGCAATATGCTCTCTTGTATTGGACTTGTATCTTGATATTCATCAATAAAGAGATATTTATATTGTTCTTGTAATTCTATTTTGACTGTATCCTCTTGCAAAAGTTGATTGGTTAAGTGTGGAAGGTCTATAAACTCCAATTTGCCAACTGCCCTTTTTTGTTTTGTAAAATATCCATCAAAAATCAACATAAGTTTACAAAATGCAGCAGTAAGTTGTCCAGCATAGTAAAAATTGTATATCGCTCGCTCTCTGTCTTGATAAAATAAAATTTGTTGTTTTGTCTCCTTTACAACTTCTAATAGCTGTTTGAGTTGTTCGTTTTTACTTTTAATTTTCTCTACAATATGAACATCTGTATTTTTTGACGGCACATATTTTGGTTTATTCTCAATGGTAAAATTTGCAGCAAATGTAACCAATTCATCATAATTTTTACAGTTATATCCGCCTTTGCAAAAATTTGTAATAGCAAGAATATACTCGAAAAATTTATCTTTTAAAATATCTTTAAATTCGCAAAAATCAGTATATATCTCTGTTAGATGTCCAGCAAGTTTCTGCAGTCTCGCTTTACAATTTTGAAAATGTTGCTTGCTTAAAATTTCAAAATTTTCTGCAGTATAGAATGTCGGCATCTCTTGTATAAAGGCAAGATAGTCCTCTCTATGACGCACTGTATTATACCCTTCCAACAACAATTCTTGTACCTGTTGAAAAGAGCCATTTTTAGCAAATATTTTACAGAAATCATCTATATATCTATCAACTTCTCGCGCAGAGAGCCAATCTTGTAAGGCAGCTTGCATTGCTCTATTTTGTAGTTTTTTTAACCAATCATTCTCCTCAGTCAAAATTGTAAAATTAGGATCCACTCCTTCTAATCGAAAAAAATTCTTTTGAATCAGTGTATTGCAAAAGGAATCTATCGTCGTTATTGTTGCACCCTCAATTTCCTCTAATTCCCTTTTTAAATGCTCTTGCAACTCTTTATCTTGCGTTGATAGAATGGCCTTTTGTAAACTGCATTGTAGTCTTTCTTTCATCTCTTGTGCAGCAGCTCTAGTGAAGGTCATTGCCAAAATTTGCTCAACCTTTACACCATTTAAAATTAAATTGGTCATTTTTTCAATCATTACCGCCGTCTTGCCGCTACCTGCAGATGCAGATACAATCATTCTTCCCTTTCCATTTAAAACTGCACATTGTTGCTCTGTCCACACTCTACTCATTCTCTTTTTCTCCATTGATGCAATTGACTATATCTTGCTTCTTTATCTTATTTACGCTGCGTACTCCAAACTGCACACTGTAACGACATATGCCACCATAATCACATCTGCTACAACTCTCTTCATAAGGGGAAGGTGGCAATTTTCCTTGCATAATTTCCATATAACAATTTTCAGCAAGTGCTATTGCATAGGTAATATATGCATTCTTATCCAAATCTTTATCATGCCTAGAAGAAAATAATTTTTTTTCAAATTCCTGCTTATCTCCAAATTCTCTATATGCTATCTTAGCTGAAAAATAACTACTATTCTCTATCTCTCCCTGTTGTTGCATTGCATATAAATAGAGTGGTAATTGCACCTTTTTACCAGCATAATAGTCCTCTTTTTTCAAGTCATTTGCCCCTGTTTTATAGTCAATAACACGGATAGCCCCGCTTATATTCTCTCTATCTATTCTATCAATTATCCCTGTCAATTTAAAATTTTTGCATGGAATAGCAAAAGCTTTTTCAACCCCTTCAATTGTATAGTTACCATCTTTAATATGTGCAACAACTGCCTCTAAAAGATAATTTGCTATATCTTTACATATTGCCCTTTTATATTTTTCCTCTTCGGTCTCTGTCAAGTATTGAAAATTACTATTTTCTAATTGTTGTATAGTAATTTGCTCTATTTCCTGTTGCAAAGTCGGCAACATATTTACTATTTCATGCTTTGGAAGATGCTGCACTTTTAGACTAATTTCTTCGAGGACGGCATGCACTAAAGTTCCCATATCACGAACATCAATAACATTATGCACTTCCTTTACCAACTGTAGACCACGCTCCAAAAAGTTTTTATAGGGACAAGTATAATGCTGTTCAATAAAAGATGCAGAAAGTTTTCCTTGTGAGAGTAGCAACTTATGTGCATTTTCGATTTTTTTGGCTGGAGGAATTTCTTCATAACTGGGCTTATCTATATAACTTTTTGTTTTTTTGGACTGTTCTTGCATAAAAGCAGCGAGCTGTTGCAGTGGAAGCAATTGATTTTCTTGCATACAGCGATAACGCTCTAATTGTACAAGCAAATTACGCATAGCAGGATGATATTCTATTGCATCCAAATTTTGTTCTCTGGGCGCTATATTATCCACTGTAAAAATTTCCATTAAATTTTCAATCAACATTGCTTTTTTTACAGTGTCCCCATCACTTGTCTTGGGATAACTGACAAACAACTCTTCGGTAAAGCTTGCTAAATTGAGTAGAACTATCTCTTTTAGACGCTTATTGACATCTTTGATTTTAGGATTGATTTTAATTTGATAGGGTTGTAAAAAGGCAATCTCTCTATCACTTATCAAGCCTGTATCTAGTTGTTGCACAGGAATATCACTTGTCATACCTAGGATAAAGACAAATTTTTTATGCTGTCCACGACTTTCAGCAAGTTCGCCTATATATACTTCATCTAATTTTTGGGGTAGAAAGGCAATATCTTCAATACTTTGTAGACTTTGTTTTAAAAGCAAGAGAAACTCATCTACTGTAAAGGTATCTGTTTGCAGAATCTTTTCTATCTCTAGCATAAAGTCTATTATCTTTTTTGCGCCATTTTCTATGAAAATTTTATCTATTCCTTCAAATTGTTCTGCCAAGATTTTTGTATTTTCTTCAACTGCTTGCTCATTTAAAAATTCTAACAAAATTGCACAATATTCCGCGCCGCTATGTTTTCCTTGCATTCTGTCAACATACTGTACAATCCGCTGTTGTATTGCAGTAAATTCCGCAATTTTATCAGCATATATATTATCTTCAGCAAGTTTTTTAAATTTCTTTTTGAAGCCGCCCCTATAGTTGACATAATGTTTTAAATAATTCCTATAACTTTCTTTTATGGAATTCTCTATATTTAAATAATGATTTGCTAAAAATATATCTATAGCATCTGGGTCAAAATATTCAGCAGCTAAACTATAAAATTGCACAATAAATTGTGCCAATGGATGGGTTGCCGCACTTTCCTTTTTATCCATAAAATTTGGAATGCCATAATACCGGAATACGCGCCTTATGCTCTTTTCATATTTTAAAAGATTTCCAACATAAATACTACAATCTCTATATCTCGCTCCCTGGGCTATTCTTCTCTTGATTTGTTTTGCCACTTCAATGACTTCTTGTTCTCTATCTTCCGCTTCAAAAAAATGTATTTTGTCTGTTTGGCGTTGTTCTTTTTGTATTGCTGTAATATTTTTACGCAAATGCTCGGCAAGCATAGGCAAGTTGCTATCTATATATACCTCTCTTATAGAAGTTGTGGCATTTTCAAAACTCTCTATGGCATGATTACAATAAAAGTTTTCTCTCCCTCCAATGAATATACCACTCACCTTTTTTGCCAGTCGTACACTCGCTTTTATAGCATATTCTCCTTGTTTTGTAAAAGCAGTATATCCAACAAAAAGAATATGTTTATCTGCTATATCTGCTTGTTGTAAAGCTTCGGGGAAAAGCGACATCAAAATATTGTCATCAGTCAAATGGTTCTGCTCTATATACGCAAGATAGGTTTGATGAATAAAAGCTAAATCCTTTAACTTATACTGCAAGGCATTTTCCTGTTGTAATAGCGGCAATAATTCCTCAAAATGAATATCACAAGCACGAAACTGCACTAATGTAGCATAAATACTCTTGGCATATGCTATAGGATTTTTCCCTAAATAATGCAACTTTTCCTTATTTTTCGCCAAAATAGATGCTATTTTCAAAACAGCACCTTGACTGGATAATATATGTTCTGGAGCAATATACTGTAAAATAAAGCGTGAAAAAGTTGTTACTTCAATATTGAAAGTCGCTCCTTTCGTTTTTGTAATCTTGTCTTCAAGTGCAAAAGTCAATTTATCTTCACAAAAAATTAAAGTTGGTTCTTCTGGCAAATCTGCAATAAGTTCTAACAAATTATTTAAGCTTGGTACTATATATAAATAAACCATATATCTTTCTCTCTTTCTTAATGGATACTCTATAGTATAGCATATTTTGTCCACTTTTGAAAGAACTAACAAAACAGTTGCATAAAAATATTTATAATTACAAGTAAAATTTAAAAAAAGACTTTTATATTTTAAAATTTTATGCTATAATAAAATAAAATTTTTTGAGAGAGTAGATTATGTCAAAAAGAAAATTATATATATTTTTATTGCTACCGCTATCCTTGGCGTTGATAATGTTATTGGTCGGATGTGGCAATACTTATGCAGGACTAACTACGCGTTGGCTTGCACAAGGAGAGCAAGAAACTAGTTTTTATGAACAGGCAACCTATGACCTTACCCATAAAACAGTCACAAATAAAGAAGGTTTAGCTTTTACACTCACTAGTGGGACTTTGACCCAAACTATACAGGGGGCCTATCGTGCTATTGAAAATGCACTCATCAATAATGGAACAGCAACAAATTATAATAGCTATGAATATAAAACGGAACTAACAATTAACGGTCAATATACTTATCATGGACAAGCAATAGAAGTTAAGGATACTATCACCTCTACAGTACTATGTAGAATTAGCACTGAAGGTTTTCGTCCATTGAAAAGTACACAAATCATCAAAGCAACTACTCCAGAATACAATGCGAAGACAAAAACTTATACATTTACAAAATACGATTATACTGTAGATAAGTTGTATAACGGTGATACAAATACAGTAGAAATTCACACCACTGCAAACAATAATAGTACATCTGTTGAAAATTCTGTAAAAACGGTATCAAATATCAATAAAAAGAATGCTCCATATGATAGTGTACAACTCTACTTTGTTGCACGCGCTATGCAAGATGCAACAAATATAGTCAATACAATCACAGAAAATGGTATTGTTCCAACTATAATCAATCTTTCAACAGGTAAAGAAAAACTTACCTTTCCAAATACTACAGAAGAGAAAGAATTTGCAACTACAAATGCTAAAATTAGTATTGCAGGCAATGGTATTGGAAAAGGACCTGGTCGCATACTGACTTTTTTAACTTCTGGTGATTTTAGACATACCCTCTACCGTGTGCAAGAAACAATGCCGTACTCTCTGGGGGCTATTATATATACCTTAAAAACAATTACAAAAACACCACTTACTCCATAATGCAATAAAAGGACACACATAATTGTGTCCTTTTATTTTTTATCTTTTTTTTTCGGAACAATATGTGGTAAACTTTCATCTAGACCACTTAAAAAATGTTTATTAAAAATTTCTTTTGGTAATTCTTTATTTTGTTCTACACAATCAAAAAAGGTAGAGAGTACAGTAACGCTTTCAGCTACCGCTCTTTCAAAAAGTTCATCTGCACTTTCCGTGCTCACTTTTTGTCCACAAGATGGATTTATCCATTCCGTATGTTTACTATTTACACAAATTTCATCTATACTATTCCGATGCATTGTAACAGAAAATATATGTGGTAAAAATAAAGCGGATTCTATACTATGCAAAAAAAACCGTCTAAATTGTTTTTCATCTCGTGTCAAGCGTGCAAAAAGATTGATTCTTGTTAAAATTTGGTTTAATTCTTGCAAGGTAAAATTTGGATAACCTGCCTCATAACACAGTACTCTTAGGGTAGTACATAATGACGGTAAATCCTCTTTGGCAACGGTAAAAGTCAGTTGGTATTTTGATGCTTGCACATTTTTATATTTTTTGAGTAGATAACTATCAATATCATTTTCAATATAAACATGTCTTTTCCCTTTCCAATTTGGTTGTAGCTGTAGGAATTTTTCTTGCATAGCATATATAAAGGGATGAAAAACTGTATCTGCCACATAATGCGTAATATATCCAGCAATATAGGATTGAAAGGTCTTTATATCTTTTAAAATATGCATAGAATCCTGTTGTAAAATTACATTTTGCTCTGCTGCACATTGCATAGCTTTTTGATAATCATCATATTTATTTTGCATCCGCCATAATTGTCTTTCTAGTGCCGAAAAAGTTTGATATATATTGATTGTGTGTAGCTTTCCTCCTATATTATTTTTTTTCCCTGCATGTAATCGATAAAAAAAGAACAAATCTGCGCCTTGTGCGCCTAAAGCATAAATTTCTTTTTTTTCAATTTTTTGTTGCAAATCTGTATCTAGTTGTTGCAGAGCATATTCTGCTATTAAATGATGTGTAAATAAGGATGGCATAGTAAAATCTCCTAAGATGTGAAAGTATTTGCCTATAGTATGGTTTATTTTTTATAAGATTAACAAATTAAAAAAAATTTTTTAAAAATATTCAAAAATTACTTGCAATATCATAAATTATATGTTATTATATATAGGTAAATTGGAAGTTTAGCTCAGTTGGGAGAGCATCTGCCTTACAAGCAGGGGGTCATAGGTTCGAGCCCTATAACTTCCACCAAAGTGCAAGTGCGGAATTTTATATGCGGGAATGGCTCAGTGGTAGAGCGTCACCTTGCCAAGGTGAATGTCGCGAGTTCGAATCTCGTTTCCCGCTCCATTTTTCCGCACTTATTTTATTCTAGTATTTTTATATATAAAATACAACTACAATATTATCTAATTATTACAAATTTAAGTGTTTTTTAAGATTTGATTTTTATTTTATTGTATTTATTTTATAAAATGTAGAATATACTATAATAAGCAATTAAATACCACAAGTGAAATCTTATATTTCTCTAGTTTTTTATCTGTTTACTTATATTTTTATAATGCAACAGATATTTACACATAGCAGACGGCGCTATAGCCAAGTGGTAAGGCATGGGTCTGCAAAACCCTGATTCCTCGGTTCAAATCCGAGTAGCGCCTCCAATATATGCCGCTGTGGTGGAATAGGCAGACGCAAGGGACTTAAAATCCCTCGGTGTAACAACCGTGCCGGTTCAAGTCCGGCCAGCGGCACCACATCAAAAGAGTATACACTTTCTCAATAAATAAGAAAGTGTATACTCTTTTTTTATCCATTTTAAACAATATCTTTTAATATATAGTATATAAAATCAATAGCAAATTTATTTCTTTTATCTTGATATGAATATTGTATATGATTATATTACTTTTTGCTTATAATTTTTGTATGTAACTCTATGCCAACAATTGCTACTATTCAGCTCTAAATCTTCTATATAATTTTTGACTATAGCTAATAGCATTTTTCTTATGCAATACTAGAATAGAGAACTTAAATATATTTAATACTATATTTATGCATTTGGAATATATATAGATACTTTTTCTCGTTCAATCTCAAATTCATCCAGAATATGTCCACTGATTGTCCAAATACTCTTTGCTGATAAATTTATTTCAAGATAAATCTCATCTTTTTTAAATTCATAAGCTCTCCTTAACACATCTTTTTTAGTAGATAATATCTTGGTTTTATGCTTATCGGGTACCCATTCGTTCTTTGCCATTTGCAAAAGCTTATTTTTGTCTGTTGTATACACATAAGATACTATTGATATTAAAATATCAATTAATTTTTTAGTCTCTACTGTCTTATTTACAATTGTAACATGCTTAACCTTCACTTTTGTTAAATCAAGATTGCGCATTGAAAAATTAAAATTTCCGGTTAATGTCTTAGAGTTTTCTATTATAGATTCTTTAGGTGTATAATTAGAAGCATTCTCAATCATCAAAATTTTCTCAACAAAAAAATTACAAACCTTATCATTGCGTTTTTCTAAAGCACTATAAGAACAAAAAGCAATATTGGAAATATTTCTCTCTGCAGCATTTCTATCTTTTCCTTTTAGCTCTAGATTGCCTGCCCTATGCAGAATTTGGCTTTTAAAACTCTCATATTCCATACCATCCTGAACAATATCTTCTGGAAAATCATGCCCATCTTTTAACTTTAACTTATTTCCTAATTGATAATATTTCAAATTGACATCATACATATCTGGGGTTTGTACCAGCCTGTGATTTAATGAAAGCTTACTACCATATGTTGATAGCTTTGCACATGCTGCATGCCAAGATATTTTTTGAGTTCCATTATATTTTTCCTCAAATATAGAAGCAACTGCCACTCCCAACATTGTATTTTTATCATATACATCCATTCTTTTTAACTTCTCTTTTAAACTATCATTATCTATATCTGCACCTTTCATTTTTTGCTGAATTTCATATATGATAGCTTCACTATTTATAGTACTTGTAGGATAAATAGTTTTAAAAATTGAAAAAAATACGTCAATCGCTGATTTACTTGGATTTGCACTGATGGTTAAAAATGAAATACAGAACTTGATCGTTTCAATAAGAATTTTATTTAAATCTTCTTCAGATAATTTATTATCTTTACACGCACAAAAACAACGATAAAATAGTGCGCGCGGATGCTCATATTGCAGTTTTAAAAATAGAGTATAATAAAATTCTACTTTGTTATTTACCACAATCTTCTTGAATACATCAAAATCAAATAAAGCTTTAAATTGTTCTATTGTCTTAAGCATATCATCAATACAGGCTTTATATGCCTCGCCAAGTCTATCCTTGTTAAAAAATGTACGTAGCCCATCACCTATCTGTTGAAATTTTTTACAAGAGATATTCCCTTTATAGTATTTAATATTTGCTCTTAAATAAATTTTGAAATACTCGTATAATTTATCATCAGTTTGAATAATAAGTTCCCCCCATTTTTCTAAATAACGGGAGTAATCTTTTTCTTCTAATTGTGAAAAAATTTGTGTTTTTATCAAATCTATTTCTTCTAACTTTTTCCCCTTGCTATTGATAGCCTCAAAAATAGAGAATGTTTTATACGCGTCATACTTACTAATTAGGACAATCAAATAAACTTTGTTTAAAATATATTTTGCCAAGTTTATGATTTCTCTACTTTCATCTTCTTTATCGGCATACTTTTTTACAACAAACTCATATGCTATAAGAAAATTATTTTTTACATTCTCGTCAAATTGTGTAGATGGCTTATATGTTCTTTCAATAAATTGTTTGAGTTGTTTAGGATTATTTAATCCTTCCTTAAAAAGGTTATCAACTATTTTTTTGTCAACACTCGCTAACTCAATTACACATCTATTATCCTTCCATAGTGCTTGTTGAATTTCTTGATAATCTTGAACATCAACCTCTAGTTCATGTAGGCGTGCATATATTGCTAATAACAATAATGCAAAGGTTGTAATACGTTGTTGTCCATCTATAATATTATATAGTCCACGTTTTTTATTATGTAAAAGAATATTACCTACATACAAATATGTATTCTTATCATTTTCTTGTGACTTTACAGAGTTCTCGTAGGACTCCTGAATATCATGCAAAAGCGTTTTTATTTCACTATCTTGCCAAGAATATGGTCTTTGATATACTGGGACATCAAATCTATCACTAAATAGTTCTTGTATGGTCAAAATATCAGGTTCAATGAGTTTATCTTTGAGTTCAACTTTCATTATGCATACTCTCCATATATCTAATTATACATATTATATCATAGTACTTAAAGTTTTCCAGTAAAAATTACTATACTCCAATAATGAAAATTTATTAGTAGTTCATAGTTTCATCCTTTGAATAAAAAAAGAAAACTATAACAAGTTAAATAGTTTTTGTTGTGGTTTTTGAATCTACATATTTCCCGCTATAAAAAGCATAGCACAAATATTTTCATACATTATAATTCCTGTTTAAATATACACCTTTATTTTCGCCAAAAATCTGTATAGTCTTTTTTATCCTTTCGATTAAACTTGATAATTTTTTCAAGTAAGCAAAAATTTATAGGGTCATCCCATCCTATACGAAACAGATTTTTACTCTGTGTATATCCCGCTTTCTCGATTTCCTTTGAAAACTGTTCTATTCCTTTTGCTTCTGGCGAAATAGAAAAATGTTTTTGCGATGCACTAAAACCAATAATAAAAGTTCCGTGTTCCACAAACATAGGTTGTTTCCATAATATCTTAGCTTCTAAAGAAGGAAACATCTCCTTCATCCAATCAAAAATTTGTTGCAGACATATTCTATGTTTTTCCTCTTCAATCGTCTGCAAATATTGTTCTATATCTTCTATAGACGCCTTATCTTTCTTATTTGTGTTTAATTTCTTTTTATTTTCTTCGCTCATTGTCTTTCCTCCATAATAATTATAAAAATATATATAAGTTTTTCTACTTATATCTTATCTTCTTTAATAATATTTGAATGCTTTGCAATAATTATCACAAATACAAAAAAGGTATCCTATCTTGGATACCTTTTTTGTAAATTATACTTAAAAATTATTCTCTAAAAATGTTTTGATTTCTGTTGCAACTGTTTCTTCATTTTCTCCTGCCACAGTAACAGTCAATGTTTCTCCACATTTTGCAGCTAGCGACATAACTGCCAATAAACGCTTAGCATCCGCTGTTTTTCCTTTATTTTCTAAAGTAACTGTACAATTATATTTTTTTACTTCTTGAATTAATAGCCCTGCTGGACGAGCATGTATCCCCTCTGGGTCACGAATTACATATTCAAATTTTTGCATGATTTTTTTCTCCTATTTTTTCTTTTTCCATAATTTAGCTGCCCAGTTATTACCAAGTTCTGCCTCTTCTGCTGGTAATGGTTTTTTCAAGAAGCTTAATAATAGTGCTGCTACAATTGTACCTACTACAATAGATAATAAGTACCAATACCAATTATGGACTACTGGTATTACAAATATGCCACCGTGTGGAGCTGGTGAAGCACATCCAAATAACATAGACATCATACCCGCTATACCTGCACCTAGTGCACAACATGGAATTATGCGTTTCGCATCTTGTGCTGCATAAGGAATCGCGCCTTCAGTAATAAATGCAAGTCCCATTAAATAGTTTACTAACCCATCACTTCTTTGTTTTTTCGTCCATTTTTGTGGGGCAATTGTTGTAGATAATGCTATTGCTAATGGTGGAATCATACCACCAATCATAACCGCCGCCATTACATTTGAACCAATCGTTGACCCATTTGCTATTGCTGTTGCAATTGCTGCAGTTCCCGTAACATATGCCGCTTTATTGATTGGTCCGCCAAAGTCTATAGACATCATTGCACCAAAAATAAATCCAGCAACCGCTGCCAATGCTAAGTTATTTTCACTAGACGCTGCTAATTTATTGAATGTCCATTCTAAACCTTCGCCTATATATGAGAATGGAACATTGAATAAGAACATTATAAGACCAATACCTAAAACTCCACCTAATGGATATATAAATGTTGCACGAATACCATCTAAATTATCAGGAATTTTTTCTGTGACTTTTTTAAGTAACAATACCAAATATCCTGCCGCAAAACCAGCAAAAATAGCGCCTATAAATCCGGGGGCTGCATTCATTTGTACCCCAAAACATAATGTAGCTATATTAAATTTTGCGTTTGTTGCAAGAATACCGCCGGCAAAACCAACAACAAGTCCTGGTCTATCGGCAATAGAGTACGCAATATACATTGCAAAAATAGGCAAGAACATTGCAAATGCTGCATCCCCTATTGTACTAAACAATTGTGCTACCTTAGTGATATTCCCTAAATTTTCAACTGGAGTGCGTCCAATATCACATAAAAATGCAATTGCTTTTAATATACCACCACCGATGATAAAGGGCAACATGTGTGATACACCACTCATCAAATGTTTATATAGCTGTCTACCAAAACTTAGCTTTTCTGTCGATACATTTTCTGCTGTATATCCACTGCTTGCTTGATATGTCGCTACATTTCCACTCAATGCTCTTTGAATCAATTCTTCTGCCTTATGTATACCATCTGCTACCTTTGTTTGTATCAACTTCTTTCCTTTAAATCTTGCTAAAGGTACAGTTGCATCGGCCGCAACAATAATACATTCTGCTTGTTCAATATCTTCAGCTGTTAAAGAATTCTTTGCCCCTCCACTACCTCTTGTTTCTACTTTAATTGCTACGCCTAATTTTTTTGCAGCAATTTCTAATCCTTCCGCTGCCATATATGTATGTGCAATTCCTGTTGGACATGAGGTAACTGCTAAAATTTTACATTGTTTCTTCTCTTCTATTTCTTTCTTTCCTTCATCGGCCTTTTCTTCAAGTAATCTTAAAAATTCGCTCGCAGAAGTCGCCGCAATTAACTTTTCAGTAAAATCAAAATCCATGAGCATTGCAGATAATTTTGCAAGAACCTCTAAATGTACATTATCTTCACTATTTGGTGCTGCAATTAAAAAGAATAATTTTGCAGGTTCACCATCTAAAGATTGATAATCTACGCCTTGTGGTGCTACCATTGCCACAATTTGTGGTTTAATAACTGCATCACTTTTACAGTGTGGGATTGCTATGCCTTCACCAATTCCTGTTGTGCTCTCTTGTTCTCGTGCAAATACACCTTTTCTATATTTTTCAACATCGCGGAGTACTCCTGTTGTTTGCATCAGAGTAACAAGTTCATTGATTGCTTCATTTTTATCTTGTAGAGTCTTATTTAATACAATAGATTCTACTTTCAATAAATCAGCTATTTTCATGATTCCTCTCCTCTATTTCATTTTTTAACTGATAAATCAGTTCTTTTTCTGCAAGCCATACTGAATATGCAGTCGCTGAACCTGTTGCAACAGCAAGTTGCAATGCCTTCTTATAGTTCTTCGTCTGCATATATCCAGCAATAAATCCAGCAACCATTGAATCACCTGCTCCCACAGTATCAATTACCTGACCTTTAGGGGCTGTACAAGTTAAAAGCTCCCCTTTTTCTGTCAACATTAAAGCTCCATCTCCACCCATAGATACTATAATATTTCTGGCACCTTTTTCTTGTAATTTCTTAGCATAATATGCAATATCTTCATTCTTTTTTATTGTCACATTAAAAAGTTCTTCCATTTCTTGTATATTCGGTTTGATTAAAAATGGTCCATACTTTAATGTATTACATAACAATTCCCCTGTTGCATCAACCACAATCTCTATATTCTTGCCTTTTAATTGTTGCATAATATCGGCATATAAAGTATTTGACATCCCTTTAGGAATACTACCAGATAAAATAAGGCAGTCCCCTTCTTGCAAACACTGCAACTTTGTATATAAAGTTTTTAATTCTTGTTGTTCTATTACAATTCCTTGCCCATTGATTTCTGTTTCGATTTTTTCTTTTATCTTTACATTGATTCTTGTATTCCCTTGACAATGTATAAAATCAATTGGTAAATTTTGTTCTTGCAACATTTCTATAAGAGCATTACCAGTAAATCCACCAACAAATGCTAAAGCTTTTGTTGGAATATCTAAATGCTTTAAAACAATTGCAACATTTATCCCCTTCCCACCAGGATGCATTAGTTCTTCAGTTGTTCTATTGGTTCTTCCTAACTCTAAATTGGCCACTCTAGCAATATAATCAATTGCAGGATTAAATGTTATTGTATAAACCATATATACTCCTTATATATGCTTTTATTTTATCTAAATGATAATCTGAAAACATTCTTAATAACTTATTTACTGACTCAACTATTATATGATATAATTTATTATAGTATTCTTTTTATGCTTTGTCAATTGTAATTTTTAATAGTTTTAAAAAATTATAAGAAAGTCTAAAAAATGAATAATTACTTTGACATATCTATATATAATATTTTATATGCATAATAAATTACATAAATAGCAATACCTCCGCTACTATTTTATTATTTTTCTACTATTTCTGCTTACTGGATATTGTAAAAAGAGGATGTGAACAATATCTGTACTGCTACTAACTTTTTTGTATGTGAAAATATAGTCGAATTCACAAAAAATGCCTTATCATTAGGATAATAACTAACTAAGCCCACTACTAAATAATATAAATAACAAAAAAAATTATATAAGCTATGATTTGCTCTATTTAGGTAAAAGAGAGTGATTCTATATCTCTCTTTTAAATTTAAGTTATATTTTCATATCACGGATATATCTTTACGCCCATGGTATGACCTACATATTTTAATAGCATTACTATCTCAAGATAATATGACTTAACTAAATACTTAAAGCAAAAAAATGCTTATAAAATTCTAATTCGATGAGCTTTAAATTTATTCTACAATATTTTAAATATAAGGATATAACCTTTAAATTGTATTGAGATAAAAAGGAGTATTATTTTAGTATAAATAAAGTCAAGATAACAGTTCTTAAAACGCATTTAGATAAAGAGTTAGTCAAGGAGTATGGTGTAGAAAATTTATCAGCTTGCCCAATGCATTTGGTTGGAGTAACATATTATGCCGACTATGCAAAACCTGAAAGATTTTGTGATGAAGCATGAAAAGCAATTTATCAATATGTCTTTGCACTTGCACATGGAGCAAAAAAAGAAGTTTTTTATTTTGGAGATTGGATTAAAAAGCTCGGAGTGGCAATATGTAGTTGTAATGATGGATTACGACCAGTCATATTTAAAATTGAAGCCACCAATATTCCTACAACATTAAATTATGCTCCTATTAGATAAGTTTAGGCTTAGTACGGATAAAATGTATTCTATCAAAATTTTTATATTTGTGCATTATTTTTGATTGTCTTATCTAAAATTGAGCCTTATAAAAAAATATTCTTATGCATTTAATAAAATCTGTATCTACTATTTAGACTAAATATATATCCCCAATCCTTCAATAGAATAATAGAATAAAATGATGTTTATTTATAAATAATAATAATATAACACTTTTTTTCTAATAGTTTTAAATAATTTCTATCAATATAGAGAGTTCTATTTTGAATAACATTATTGTGTCATATTTATATCTATATATAAAAAAGTCTTTTTGCAGAGTATTGATGAATAGATTTCTATTTGTAACATAAAAACAATTAGTTATACTTTAAACAAATTATAAAAATATTTACTTATAATTGTAAAATAAATTTATCATTTCTATTAAACGACTATACAGTTAGTTAAAGTCAAATTTATATCTTGATAAATAAGTGACTATCTGCTTTACAAACACCTATTTTATAAGCAAATTCATTATTAAATTCTACAAGCTATCTTGTATATGTTCTCTGCTCTTAAACTTAAGCTATAAGTCATAAAATATTTACAAAATATATCAAAATACATAATAAACAAGCATTTTCTACTCTATTTATAAAAATAATCTAAAAGGAGCCTTGCTTCTTTATAAAAATAAGAAATAAGCTAAATTCTATTATTTATCTTATTTAAAAAAACTGAGTGTCCATAAAAATAATGGAAATTAACTACTAATATATATTTTATGAATAGAAAATGCTTTTCTTAAATATAAAGACCTTGTAATGGTTGTAATCAAAAAATATACAGAATTATATTTTCTTTTTAACTCAAAATCAACTTTTACAATAATTCCAGTAAAAATAAAAATTAAATAAATTATAAAGAAAAAAGATATTTAGATAAATATTCAATAGCTAAAGTATTGTTATGCTAAAATAGTTTAAGTACTGAATATAAAAAACAAAAATAAAAGTAGAAAAAAATAAGAAAATAAATAAGTATCAAAAACAGGAAAAAGAATATAGATAGAATTTAAATCTTTTAATAAAATCATGAAA
>CAJULO010000001.1:114996-310337 GCA_910586945.1 uncultured Christensenellaceae bacterium | reverse complement strand
ACCGCACTGCTTGGGTTGTCGTATATGCTCCCTTTTTTGCATTTGGCACTTCCACTGCGATATCAATAGCCTCCCCCTGCTTTAAAGTTATCTTCCATATCACACTCAAATAACAAACTATTTCTTGCTGTAAAATAGGTAACCAAGTACAACAAAAAAGAATACGATGCTTTACTAAAAACCAGATGACAACAAACCTATTATGAAATACAAGAAAAAGAAAAAGCAGGTTTAAAAAATTCTGCCATGTCTTTAAATGAATTATTTTTATTATATAAGGATTATATTCAGCATAGATTAAAATCTGCCAGTATTCAATCTGCAGTCGATGTTATCAATTTACATATTATGCCCTATTTTTCTAAGACAAGAATTGATAAAATAACTACATAGATATTGCTCGGTAAAAAGTAAAATTAGTAATATGGTTTTTCTTATAAGTATAAGCAAAATCTTATTATCTCTTTTACTACCTTATTAAATTTTGTTGTTAAATTCTTTGACTACAAAGTAATGTGGCGGCTATACGTATTGGTAATTTTGAAATACTCAACCTAAAAAATGTTGTATTACACAGAAGGAGAATTTACACAATTTATCTCTATCGTGAATAGCATAAAATGAAAAAGATTTTTAATATCTTACTAGATGCAAAAAAGGTAAATTACTTGCTTTAAATTGGAATAATATAAACTTTAATACTAAGCTTGTGCATATATCTTAAAGTATCTATAAAAAAGTTTAAAAGAAAATTAGACCTACAAAATAACTACTCCAAAAAATAAATCAAGTTATCGTGATATTTTATTGCTAGACAACTTATTAAATTTATTACTGCAACATTATAAATCTTGTCAACAGATTGACGACTTTTCTAAAAAATCATTTGTATTTGACGTGGACAAAACCTTACTGCGAATAAACAATTCGTCGAAGATTAGAACATTATGCAAAAATTACAAATGTCAAATATATTAGAATACATGACCTCAGACATAGTCATGCTTCTTTACTCATCAATAAGGACAAAACATTTTAATTGTTGCATGTGTTAGTCATAGTGATGTTACTCAAACACGCAAGACTTTTGCTCATTTAATGTCCTCTGCACAACAACAAATTATTAGTGCTTTAGATATAAAAAATAAGCAAGTTAATTCTTGCTTATTTTTTAGCTGCATCCTACTTTTTTAATTCAATAATTTTTATCAATTATATATAATATTAAATTTAGAATCTTATAAAACTTATTTAATTGTATTTATTAACAAATTGGCGTCCTTAGGATAAATAATTTTTCCTTTATTAAGTATTATTCCACTGACATTTTTTGTATCTGTAATTTTTATATTAGTAACTTCATCTATTAACAAATTATCATTATTGTTAGAATTTTCTATGGGTTGTATAATTAAATTTGCATTATTTATGATTGTTGTAACAAAAAGATTTATAGAATATATAGTTAAAGTACCATAATTTATAAATGAGTCACCAAAACATTTTCCACGTTTTATTATACAATTATTATAATTTATAAATGATTCACCGATACATCTTCCGCGATTTATGTTAAAATCACCATAATTTAAAAGTTGATTAATTATAACTATTTCCGTTTCTACAAAAAAATTACCTTGATTTATCAAAAAACCATCTATTTTTTGATAATGTTGTGCTATAACATTTCCATTTGAACCTATTATTACATTACCTGATGTTGAAACACCGAAAGCTACACCATGAATTGTTATATCATTATTTACTGGTTCACATACTGTAATAATATTATCTACCACACCTTTTTCACCTACTGTAAAATTATTATATCCCTTTATGTTTTTATCCTCACTATCTCCACCATGCACAATAAAATTTAAATTTGGACTTTTTCCATTATAAGTTGTTGTGCTTCTAAAGACTAACTCTATTGTACCATGAATATTGTCAATTTCTTCAAAAAATGTTGATACATTTTGCTGCGAAATACTTACTTCTTTTACAAAATCAACATCTTTCACATATATTGCTCTATCAAAACAAGTAGCACGGCCATCAGAATAATAATACATACATGCAAGCACTCCCACATTACTCTTATACATCACTATTGTGCCAGACACATTTAGTGAAATATTTCCTATATTAACATCACATTCTCTGCTCGGTATTCTTGTATCAGACGGCTGTATTCCAACATCACTTATCGTTCCATCGTCTTGATTGCCATAAACTTTACAACCTTTTAATGTAATAAGACACCTATGATAGGCACATATTACACCATATCCGTTTTTACTTAAATTCCCCAAAAAATCACATTGATATAAATTTACTATCCCTTTTATTTTAGAATAAGCTGAGTAAATCATAAAATTATTACCTATACGCCCAACAACATTTATTCCATACATATTTACTGTCCCCTTAATAGCACCTAAACACAATTTACCTATACCCATATTCATTTTATTAGATGAAAAAGCTGAACCTATAACTTTTATATATGTATTTTCCTGCCATGTTGGCATATTTGTTACATTTTCTCCTAAAGGTATAGCTGTAGAATAATCTGTATATGCGTTTAATTTATCATTATATTTATAATATTTTATTGCTTTTGGATTGTATTCATAGCCTACACCACTTTTACCTGGTATCTTATCAAAAATTGATATTTTACTATTTACCTCAGCTGCTTTTAAATGGAAATCTCCAGATATGGAATATCCATTTAAAAGTATTCTTATATTACCCATTATTTCTAAACTTTTACTAAAAGCATTAGCACCTGTACTTATATCCTGAGTCAAATAATACCATGCATCCCCTGATGTTGCTATATCCTTTTCTGTAAAATTATTTTTTAATTCTATAAGCTTTTTCTTTCCTAAATTACCCCAATCTTCTAATATTTTTGCATTTATTTCTTTTTGCTCTAGCTCTGTCATTGTTGTAATATCCTTGGTACTTCTAGTATCCTGTATCATATTCTCCTTTACGAATCTCCTGCTTATAAATTTTGAATATATTAAATACAATTTTTGTATTTAATATATTTTTAATTATAATATATATTATAAATTTTGGCAATATTTTACCAATTTTTACCAATATTTTTTGCTTATAGTAAACAATCTAGCCAAATAAAAAAGGTAATATTTACTATTCCTTTTTTTTATTATCAAATTCTCTGCCATTTTGCTGCTTCAATAAGCTCTGGTAGCATATTATTATGTGGCTTATTTTATCCACACTTTCTATTCGCTGTTACACCGTGCTCATACTCATTCTATCTATGTCCATGTTTGCAAACTCTTCAACCGTCAATCTATTTTCTTCTTCTCCTGTATTTTCTACATTTTTACTTCCACTTGCATAGCTTAAACAATTTTCTATTCTCTTTTACTCTGTAAAATTTTACTTGACATTTAGGGCAAACTTCTCTCCAAACTTTAGCAGCATTCTACTGGATAGATAAGATAGACTATCTCTCTTGCTGGCACTATACTATATAATTTTTCCACGATATGATCTGCCAGTTTATTTGTCGTGATTGCTCCTGCCTTTATACTTGCTCCTATTTTGTTAATCTCTCTACTGTTATCATATACTCCGTCACTTCCTTGATATGGACTACATAATGCACTTATTGCTATTTTCTGTCTTGTTTCATCTTCACTTATTAGTATCAATGATTTTGTATTGAGGTCAAATGTAAAATTGACTATTACCTTTTCAAAAAAAGTATCTACCTTTATCTTCTCTCGTTGTTTTTGTAAAGGTAAATGCTCCTCTTGCTGTCCAATTCTATACTTATGATATTCTCCTCTACATTCTCCTAAAATATTTATAGCAATATCTAAGACTTTTTGAGTTGACAGAAACAAGCATCTTCGCTTTAAAATAATTTTACTAAAATATATTCTATATAATAAAACAAAATAGATGTATAATTGAACAATACATAATTTATATGCAATAGAATAAATACGCATTTTATAGAAAAAGATATGGAAATATTTAGGTAATGTTAAAAATATGTTGATCAATTTATAATAAAAATGATTACATTATATTAAAGTGGCTTAAATTATTCAATAAATTATAAGCCCATATATTTATGAATTATAATACATTTTTACAGTTTATAAAAAAATACCTTGCAACAGATAATATAAATAAAATAGTGATGAGCTTGATTCCATAAATTTTATGGAATTTTTTACCAAATACTTGCTTTTTTTAGATAATAATGATATATTAATAAAAAATACTTCGGAGAATAAAAATAATGAATGCACAAACTATTTTATTTGATACATTGATAACGATTATTTCTACATTATTAACAGCACTGAGTTCGTGGCTTTTAATAAAACTAAAAAATTATTTATCCACTAAAACCAAAAATCAACAAGTACAAGCTCTTTTATCAAAAGCAGTTGCTACCGTTTCAACAGTTGTAAAAGCAACATATCAAACATATGTAGAAGCAATAAAAGGAACAGAAGCTTGGACATTAGAATCACAAAAACATGCTTTACATCAAGCAACGAAAGTAATACAAGAAGAGTTATCCACAGAAGCAAAAAAATTAATTCAATCAAATTTTGGTGATTTAAACATTTGGATAAAAACTCAAATTGAATCCACTCTTTATGATTTAAAAAAATAAAATTAAAATATAATTACTATTCAATTTAACTTTAGAATTTAATTATTTATAATTTATTTCATAATTTTGTTGGGCGATACATCTTGTCGCTTCTATTTTCTCATATGACCATACTAAATAACTTATAACAAATAAAATTTACTGAAATTCAATAAATTAAACTATTTTTATATAAAAATTAAAAGCATTTAAGTATACAAAAGAGAGTAGAATTTCATCTACTCTCTTTTTATTTACTATTTTATTCTTAAGGTTCCTCCATTCAAGATAGACAGTTTATCACTACTAATATTTCACTTATCCAGAATTGTTATTCTGTAATTTCCTCTCTATTAAATTCACCAACATTCATTTATAATCATCTTTGATAGGCTCTACTTCACTCTTTAAATATCTATCTAGTTCCTGCTCTGACAATCTTTTATTCAATTCTATAAAATCTTGTCGTACTGCATTATAAAAGCTTTCAAACATTCTCTTTGTATACTTTTACATTATCTCTTCTTCTCTATTTTCTTATCTCATATTTCCATTGCTGTATCATAATCTTACTTTTTTCTATTGTTGTATACAACTCTTTTCTACTTTTAACATGTTTTTTACCTGTATATCTATAAAATATTATAGGCTTTGGTTTATCCCTATTTTTCTCTCAATCACGCGGTGCATATTCTTCATTAAAGGCACGCCAATTGATCTGTTACAAACTAGTTAGGGAATTTCTCTTGTAAACCTTTCACAATCTTGTCAACCCCTTGATTTCCCCTTTCTCGTCTAGTTCTAATACTATCATTGCCTTAAACTTCATATAATCAAGCTCTGTCGCCTTTAAACGTATAAGTTTACTTGTTAGCTTGCTGTCAATAGTTCTTTGTAAAAGCCGTTTTTCCAATTCTGTATTTTGACTTTCAACTGTTCAAGTTCTTCTTCTCTAGTTTCGCCGTCCTTTTTCTTTGCAGAAAGTTCAGCCTCTAGTTTTGCCTTTTATTCTTTATTCTTTTTAAAGCGTTCTGCTGTATTCTCTTCCATTGTTATATTTAGTTACTTTCCTTTATTTTTGCAAGTATAGCCGTAACCTTTTCTCTTTCTAAACCTTGCTCCTTTAAAAAATTATTCTAGTGGAGTACACTTCCTCCTTAACATTTTTATAAGTTTTATCTTATTTTATCCTTTCTTTTACGACTAACTTTTAAAGGCAAACTACTAAAACAAATACCTAGCACAAAGTTTATACTCTGCCATACTGAATAAACAATATACTATAATACATACCTCGAATCCACTCTATGGCTACAATCCTTTCTCTGCTATAAGTCCATCATATACATTTGAACACTATGCTAAATAAGATATATACAAGTGGCAAGAGTATTAAAAACTCTTGCCACTTGTATGTTACTTCTATTTCATAGCCCTATTGTCTCCTTATTTTCATATGAAAAAAGGCAAGTATCTTTCATACTTGCCCTATTCTCAGTAGAGCTAATAACATACCCCCCCCCTCCCCCTCCCCTGTGTGAACCTAAAACGAACACCTTTTTATTTTTCATAATTTTCTCCTATTATATCCTAGTTTTATGATTTTTTCTTTGATAAAATATATTGCTCATCTTCTTCTCTAATATCGTATAAATTAAATTCTTTAATTTTATTTACTATTTTTTTATTTAACTCTATTTTATCAAGTGGAATATCTTTTTTGGTTCTTTTAAATATAGCATCATAGGTTTTCAATATTTTTTTAGCTCACTCTCATTGGATAATAAATCTAACACTTTTTCTAATAGAAAATTCTTATTCTCTTGTTCTTCTAAATTTTTAATTAAAATTTCATAAATTTCAGTTGATAATAAATCTACATTATTAAAATCAAATTTCTTTATAACTTCGAAAGTTCGTAAAATGTTGGATTTTATACTCTCTATATTCATACCTCTCAATATCTGTATTTTACAATCTTTTTTCCATTTCTTCATCTTCTAAAAATGCATATGCATTTTTAATATTCTTAGATAATGCAAGCCTTAGTTTATCACTTTTTATAATTTTTGTGTTTTCAATTTCAATTGCATTAATTCATAATACTGAACCAATAGACTCTCGTCTTTTATCTGACTATTGATATAAGCATGAAAATCCTGTGATTGTTCTGTTGTAACCTGCTTGTCCACTAAAATTTTTACAAATTATTCTATATTATTTTGTATATATTCTCCTATACCATCTATATTAAATATTTTCTTATAATTATAATCAAATTTCTCATATAGTAAATATATGGTTTCACTATTGTGTTCTAGTAGCTTTTTTAATCCTGTTATATTTTTAATCCTATTATATTTCGTTTTGATAAATATAAAATAATATAGTAATTAAAAGTATATATTAAATTGTATAAATTATCTTTTAACTTATTATGAATTGCATCAATATTAAAGAGTTGTAAAATAAAATCGTATTCTCTTTTCGCATAAAAATTACGAATAAATAATTTATCATTTTCATGTAAAATTTCTTCATAATTTTTAAAAATATAATGACCATACTCTTCATTAATTAAATCATATAAAATTAATGTTTGTATAAAGGGTGTAAAATCTTCATCTATTTTAATTGTGTTAGTATTATTATCCACATAATCCTTTAATATCAAAGTCAATCTATCTAGTCTTGTAATGTAAAAACTACTTGTCTTTATTTTTGTATTCAGATTTAGTGCTTGAATTTCCTTAACAATCTCTGCTTTAGTCTTAGTTTCTACTACTTGTTTACTTTCCTATAATTCAACCAACCCTCTAATTTGCTCTTGAGTATATGCATCTAATGGTATTTTATATTCTATATGTGGAAAATTTATTTTTTTTAAAATTAATACATTTATGGTCTTTAAAATATCCCAATTAATATCAGATAGCGTGATACTATCAATACTAGAAATCTCTTTGGTTAGAGCTGTTACTTTGTACCAATTATGAGAAGCAATCTCTAATTGTGTTTGATGTTGATGCACTAACCCTTTAATAAGACCTAAGATTGAATATTTAGGGTCAATATAATATTCTTTATCATTTAATGCTCTTTTTAAATGCTCTATTCTCGGTTTATTATCTCTAATCTCCTCTTCAATTAGTTCAAGTTTTTTTGAAAGATTTTATTGATAACACTTTGATTCTCTTGTAATCTAGCATATTCCTGTGGATACAAATTCTTTAATACTAAAATAGCCAATAAATTATCTTTTTTATAGGTGGGGGTGTTTTGGTATTTTAAAAAGGTATGATATTCATCTACAAGATTTTCTATAGTCGCATATCATACATGTATTCTGATAATATCTCTAATGTTCTATCTTCAATTTCCTCATTATTAAAATATTCTTGAAATATCTGTAATGAGCTTGTAAAAGCAACTATTGGCTTAACAGTAATCATTGCATCAAAAAATTTATGTTTATCTTGTTTTATAAAAATATCTTCGCGTACACCATAAATAAATGTAATAGGTTTATCTAGATATTGCGAGTTATTTAGCAATGTATTTAGCTCTCTCAAATGTGAAAAGAATACTAAATCATTATATCTATCAATATCTTCAAAGATAACAGTATCATAGCTTGTACACTTAAAAAAGTAAATTAATTCGTCTAAAAAGCAATTATAAACACTCTCATATTTATCTAATTCTATTGTTGTAGACGCCTTCGTTATAATTTTAGTAAGTTGATAATTCCTATGTATATAATAAAAGAAAGAGTTTAATAAACAGAATCTAGATATTGCTATAAATAATAATGCCACGAATGCAACCCAAGTCCCAAATGACTTTATATTAAAAGGAATAATATGATTCCAGCCTCTAAATATTAAAAATAATATCATCACTACAATAAAACTTGCAAGTAAACAAATTCGAAACTTCGAAGATTTTTCAGATGGATATTCTTTCTTTATTTTTGAATAAGGTATCATTTTTTGAGGAACTTGATAAATTAGTTGCTGTATAATACTTTGTTCAACTTTTCTTATTTTTTCTTCTTTATTATTTTGAGTCCCTTTATTATTTTGTTCTACTTCATCAGCAAATTCCATCATACTGACATTTATATATTTTTCTGGGTTTTCATTCTTTAAGTTTTCTAAGATAGTACTTTTACCTGAACCATATGATCCCATCAAAGCAATATTTTTAATTTCTTTTATATCCTCATTTTGATATTGAGTAGAATTTTTCTTATTTTCTTGATATTTCCTTTGTTTTTCTTGAATTTCAGTAAATTTATCTAAATAATATTTAATTCTCTCTTTATCGGTTTTAGTATTTTCTTTTAGTTGTTTTATTTCCATTCTGACTCCTTGTCTGGCTTGTTATTGAACTCATTATCACCCATTTATTCAGGTATTTCTATATCTTTAAATTGTACCTCTTTAATTCCGCAAAGTGTATGGCATTGAGTTCGAGTTGACCGCTCAAACGCACTTGTAACTTTACTTGAATTGTTCCATATTCTTTCTATAAATAACTGATAATAGTATTTCTTTTTATATATATCTTCAACTTCTAAATAACAATTTGTACATATTTCAACATTATCCCAGTTATTGAAGCTAAATTCAACAAATATTTTTTCATTTTGAATAACTGTATTATTTAACTCAACTTCATGCCATTCATTGTCAAAGCGTATTTTTGTAATAGTAAATATTGATTGATCAGAATTTTTAATTCCAAAATAAACATTATTTAATTTATTTATACCTTTTCTATATTGGTTTGTTGGCATACATCTTTTAGTGTATATATTACTCACTTTTTCCTTTTCAATTATGCGAACATACGTAAATATCGGTTTTACTTTTTTTCTTTCCTCTTCTTTTTTATCTCGCTCTGCTTTTTGAATTGTTTTTCCTACCCCAGCTAATGTTAATAATCCACCAAATATTGCAGCAGCAACAGAAATAATAATGGTTTGCAACTGGCTATTAGGAATTATATAAATTAAATATACACTTAATGCAATCCCTATTATAAATTCAGAAACTAGTAAAAAATTTGAAACAAAATTACCTTTTATAAATAATCTTGATACATTATAAAAAGTAATTAATAAAATTAATCCGCCAATTATAAAACGCATTGGTAAATTATTAATTAAAAAACTTAAATAGAAAAAGTTCCATAAGTAAAGAAATAATATCAATGATATTGTGCTTTGAGTATGCTTATTTGTCCATTCAATCTTCTTATGCATTAGTTTTTCTAAAAACTTTTTGCTTATAAAAATGCTTATAGGTATTAACAAAAAATAAACTCCAAAAATCAGCCATTTCCACCACATATACTACTGTTGGATACTCCTTTTTACAAATTAATAGATTTATTTTATCAAAAAACAAGAAAAAAATCAATCCTAAAAAATAACACTCTTTTTTAGAAAGGTTGGTTGGACTTATGCATAGCCTCCATAACATTGCCTTTTTTGTCTTCGGTTTAGTATAGTTCTGTCTAAAAGTAAACTGGCAATAATTTCCCACTTAAAACTCATATCTATACCTTAAAAGGTTCAGTAATAACTGAACCTTTTTTCTTTATACATTCTTCTACTTTTATTCCTTTCATTTGATTTATAGTAACTCCATATTGCTCACATTCACGCACGAATTTATTGATTGCTTTACTTCCATTTTGCTTGTAGTTTACTTTTAGGGCTTGACTATTATTTTTGCTATATCTTTAACAGTCCCATGCTAAATCTTCCCTTGCCAATAGGCAAATATATTATGGAGGTTTTTCTATGCTAAAATGAGTTTAAAGGTCATATTACTATCGTTTACGAAAATATTATGTCTTTAACAAAGAAAAGAATTTATATGACACTCTTGACCATTGCGAAACTACCTACTATGTATGATACAAAATTATTGATTAAAAGGAGTAAATACTATGTTAGAATTTGATTTCTTCAATGGAACTCATTTCATTACATTTAACCTCATTGCGTGTAATGAAGACAATGAAACTGTAACTGTTGCTATCACAAATCTAGGTAAAATTACGCACGATACTTTTGCCCTACTCGGTGAAGAAGAGAACCGCTACTTGAGTATGACCTATACTACGACAAAATTTATATCAATGATTTTACTTATGAAAATTAAAAGGAGAAAATATTATGCAAACTTTTTCAAAATTAACTGGTAACACATGCCCTATCTTCCCTACTATCTATATTCTCATATGTTCTTGGAGGGGGCTTACAATGCTTGTAATGAGCGAGCTTTGGGGTCTAAATGGCTTGACCTATCCGACTTTTCTGTCTGGGATGAAATTCTTGAAGAACTTAAAAAGCAAGGCTTTGAGATACATGGCATTGACGAAGAACTTTTTGTGCAAGACATTGAAGGTATCTTTGCGAGTGAAATCAACTGAGACTATGTTCATCCGCAAGCTTTGTTTGAACTTATACAACAATCTGGAGTTTTGACTGACAACAACAAATATGAAAAGATGCAAGCCTATATCGAGGTTTGCTCTTTTAATGATTGAGAAAATCTTGTCAAAAAATATGATAGCGACTGGGATGACGATATCTATCTCTACCCGAACTATACTTGGGAAGAGTTTGGTATTGAAAGATTTGCCGACTGTGGCTATGAACTTCCAGACAATTTAGAGTGTTATTTTGATTATGAAGCATTTGGTCAATCTTTTGAACATTCTGGTATACTTGAATACTCTGGTGGTTTAATTGAGTGCCGCTAAATATATTTTACATAAGGAGAAATAAAAAATGAACTTAACCGAAATAACTGAAAATAAAATTGCAATCGTTGTAGGCTTTTGGGGAGCTTACAATGGTTGTGATAAACAAGCTCTTGGTTCTGATTGGTTAGAACTCAGTTCTTTTAAAACTTGGAGCGAAATTGAGCAAGAACTAAAAAAGCAAGGCTTTATGCTTACTGGTACAGATAAAGAACTTTTTATACAGGATATTGACGGCTTTCCGTCTAATTGTACAAATTAGGATACTATGCATCCACAAGACTTTTTTGAACTACTGTTATAATCTGTTGTTTTGACTGATACTAACAAATACGCAAAAATGAAAGCTTACATTGAAGTACAATCTTTTGAAATGTGGCAAGACTCAGTCTTGAAACATGGTGATTCTTGGGATGACGATATTTATCTATATCCCAACTATAATTGGTATGACTATAGGAAAGAAATGTTTGCTTGTCATGGCATACAGCTTCCTAAATTCTTAGAAATGTTTTTTGATTTTGAAGCTCTTGGCGAACATTTTAAACACTATGATGTACAAGAATATTCTAACGGTTTAATTCAAATTTTATAAGGAGAAATTACTATGCAAGTATATATAGTGCAATGCGAATACTCTACAGAAGATGAACGGGAAGTAAAGCTTCATGTATTTGATACCTTTGATAAAGCCTATCAAAAGTTTCAAGCTTTAATTGTAGAAGAAATGACCCCTGACATCTCTTGGATTGGCGACCTTGACTGGAAAGACGGACAACCACCAGAAGAATACGAGTTTTTAAGTAATGAAGAATATGATGAAAATCAGCGTCAATATTGGTATGTTACGGATACCAACGATGTTCAGTATCATACTTATTTAGACTTAGTTATTAAGAGGGTATTATGACAATCAAACAATTATACAAGTTTGACTTTGACACTGCTATTAAGCAGCTTATGGCAACACAAGACGATATTACCATGATAGATAGCTTAAAAGAATACATGCGAGAAAAACTGAATGAAGATTACTTTAATCTTGTCACACATCTGGCGGAAGCACTACACAATAGTGCTTCCGCCTTTTACTATTCTTACGATTACTCTCGTGGAACTTTTGCTACACCCTATCCATTGACTGACCTTACAGATCTTGAACAATTTTGTACAGACTATAAACCTATTCTAAATTATCAAAAGGAGATTTTAACTATGAAAACTAAAACAAAAGATATTATTCTATATGACAATTACTATTCGAGAGAAAGAGAATAATATGCAAAAGAAAATTTACTTATCAACAACCCTGAACTTTACAAGTCTATGAAAGACATTCCACCACATGATATTGAGAACGCTCTCTACTGGTTGGATTTTGAAGAATGGAACAACATACAAGCTGAGCTTGAAATTCTTTTCAAACAAGATGACTACTTGCTCACTGGCTATTTTGGTAGCTGGAAAGGCAGTCTTGCCAGTGGAAAGTTTATTCGCGAGTTTAGATACCTACAAAAAGTTCTCTCGCATTTAGAGTACATCCGTATCATAGACCGTAACGGGCATTTGATTATTGAAGGCCCACAGCATGACGGCTCTGATTACTATGAACTTAAACGATTGACTAAGAAAGATACTGAGCTTGCTAGCTATTACAACTTTGAAGATGAGCAGCGTAAACTCCATACAACCATTATGCAGTCTAATTTTTACTCCGCTCTTCCCAACTTTGCGAAAAAGGTATATTGCATATGATTGCCTACAAACTCTACTACAAGAAACGGCACAAATGGAAACTCTTCCGTATTATTAACTCCATATCCCTTGCTCATTGGCATATGCAGTACTTTGCAAAAGCTCCACCAGTTAGGCATTGGAAGATACATCCCTTTACTAATATTTTTAGAGTGCAAAAGCACTTGCGTGGCTGTCCTTTCGACTTTTAAAACTTGTAAATAAAAAAATAATTCTTTTTATCCCGCCAGTTGTAAAGTTCCTTGAACTTTACAACTGGCGGGATGGCTTTATATACAAATTTGTATAAAACTTTACTTTAACACATCAAACATAATTAAATACTTTTAAGGAGAGATAAAAATGACAATTTCAAATCAACATCTTTTAAAACTTTGTATTCAACACAAGTGGTTCACCGCTGGAAGCAACAAGCAATATGAAAAGCTTTTTAAACGCAATATTGAACCTCTACCACTTACAACTCTTGCCACTATTCTTTGGATGTTTTCTACTGGTTGGAAAAAACAAGATATTCTTGATATTTTAGAAAAGGAGGCTTTTTAAGTATGAAACTTAACCTAACAGCAGCAGATAGTTCGCAAGAAAGAATGCTTACCTATCTACAAGAAAATGCCAGTGAGAGCTTGGCAAATAAAATCAACAATGGTACTCCCTTTACTAAAGACAATGTACAACTTATCAACAAAAAAGACTTAAACGGCTTTATGCATTATGCAACAAATGAAGCTAGAAAGCTTGCTACAAAAGGTGCTACTTATGCTTGTATTGACGATGCCACTGTCTTTGGTTGGCAATTCACTACTTTGAAGAAGAGAGCATTGAAGGCAAGCTTTACAACTTAGATGGTACAGAGTATAAGCCAATAACAACAAAAACAACAAGTAAACAAAAGAGTTTTACTGCTCCTACTGCAAAAATTGAACTACCTAAACCACAGCAAGAACAAAGCTTTCTTTGGGATATGCTTGAACCTACTGCAACTGAACCAGTTACTTAACCACTACAAAATACTAAGAGTAAAGAGACAACTATTACTGTTGAACTAGTTACTCAAAAAATTTGTGAAAGTATTACCACATCTAAAATACTAGAAAATAAAAGTGTTGAGTCAGTATAAATACATCGCATATTGATACAGATACTGGCGAAGTTTTAGAACCTATTCCACCAACTGAGCCAGTTATTGAAGAAATGGAAAACACCCAATCAATAAATCAAGAAGCACCAACTCCCACCTTTGATAGAGAAACAATGATTTATCTTGCTACTCTATTGGACGATAAAATTGAATTGCATGAGGTACAAATATGAAGATTAAAAAGATTAGACCTACTCCTAAATATATTCTTAAAAAGATTGAAAAGCTTGACAACAGTTATAACCACACCACCGCTGGCAGAGTTCCCTTTTACAAGTATTTTACTAAGTTTTACAATAGACTTGCTCTCGTTACCGTTGCTTGTAAACACTATCGTAAAAAGTTTTATTGCAAGCAAGCCGCTATCTACTTTGTACATTCTAAGTACTGTTTTGTAAAAGATATTGTCTTGTGCTACGGCGGTAACTACTCTGTTGGCTGCTTTGAGCAAGGTATTCAAAAGCATCCTAAATGGTTTGAAAGTGCAGAGTGGGACTATTGCCTTAGTAAGTATTACAACCTACATGCAGACATTGTCAATATCGACTATGTTCTCAAATTACCACAGTACAAATACAGTGCTATTGACTTGTATAAATATCATGA
Organism: uncultured Christensenellaceae bacterium; assembly: GCA_910586945.1. Classification (GTDB taxonomy): domain Bacteria; phylum Bacillota; class Clostridia; order Christensenellales; family Borkfalkiaceae; genus MGBC143601. The sequence goes on along the minus strand of CAJULO010000001.1, from coordinate 295,398 downwards.
TGTTTTAAAATATCTAAAACTGTACGAGCAATACCCACAAGCTGAACTGCTTGTAAAGTTTGGCTTGGCTAGCTATGCTACTAGCAAACAAATTCTTCAAAAGACGGCTGCCGACAAGACTTTTTGTAAATGGCTCATTGCTCATAAAGAGCAGTTACAATACAAGCTCTATTACATACCTACCATTCTATAAGCTTACAAGACTGGTAAAGACCTAGGAATATACAAAGTTTGCTCTACTTTAAAAAGACTTTCCGCAAAAGCAATGTCTATAATGTCTTGAAACCTCTCTTTCCTACGAATATTGAGCTTGACAAATTTGCTAACTATCTAGGCAAGCAACAAATAGACTACAATGTTTACTATGACTATTTTGTTGCTTGTAGAGAGTTGGGGCTTGATATGACATTTCCTAAAAACAAATATCCACATGACTTTATGCACTGGCATGATGTTCGCATTTCTCAGTATCAAACAAAACTTGCTCTACTCAATGAGCAAAAGAGACAAAAGCTCTATACTCAGTTTGCCACTATTGCCAATAAGTATTTACCTTTGCAAAAGGATACTATCGATTTTGTTGTGCTTTTGGCAAAACACCGAACGAGCTTGTGGAAGAAGGAAAAGCACTGCAACACTGTGTAGGTAGCTTGCACTATGACCAAAAGTTTGTTAGAGAAGAGAGTCTAATTTTCTTTGTTCGCAATAGTTTAACTCCAAGTGTCCCCTTTGTTACTGTCGAATACTCTCTAAAAGAGAAGAGAATTTTACAGTGTTACTCATTAAAGAACAGTAAACCAAATGATAGTGTTTTAGACTTTATCAACAAACAGTGGTTGCCATTTGCCAACCGTAAACTTACTAAAATTTTAAAGGTGTCTTAATACCGAAAGGAGACGATATGGAAAATTATTTTAGAATTACTGGTTACTGCCAAGAACAAGACTTTTGCTTTATTCTAGACTGTTACGGCTATTTTGCTGAGCTTTGGCAGTTTAATTCCTTTCTCGTGAAGAAAGGCTTACAGGTACTAGAAGTTGGCAATGCCACCAAATTTTTAGACGGCAATCTTGACCGTATTTCAGAAAACACAAGTAAACTCTTAATTAGAGCTAACACTGATATGGCAAGCCCATCTACACTACCCTAACGATTGACGGCATCACCTACACTGCCGTAAAAGTTGCTAATAAAGTCTATGTTCCAAATAAATCAAAAACAATATAATTTAGAAATAAAAACAAGGAAATATTAAAATGAAAAAATTTAAAACATATGCACATATTAAGCACCTTAATGGTGAGTTAAGAGAAATTATAATTATTTCCCCATTATGTATACTTGGAAATAAAATACCACATACATATATCTGCAGGTATAATAATATAAGATACTGTGTTATTCACAATCAGTATAATTTAAAATATTATGTAGATGATATTTATGGGATGATTGACTAATAAGACTAATATTTATAATCTTTATTTTAATGCCACTAATTACAAGTTTTTACAACAATTTAATTAGTGGCATTTTTTATGCAAAATGGCATATTTGCTTTTATCATATCATTGTATATTGTTTTTGCAAACGATATTGTTCTCTTATATCCATTAAAGAAACTTTTTTATTGTTACGCTCAACAAATAGATACTCAAAAGCATTTATTCTATTTTTTGCCCCCATCATTCTAGCTGCAATTTCATGCATGGAATTTATCTCGCCTCTGTACTCTAATTTACCATTTGCAGCAACTAATTTTGCCATTTCTCCATTTTTATGAATAAAACTTTCACCAAGAATAAACATATTATGTTTTACCATTTCTTGCATAGTTACTTTGATTGGCTTATCATCAAACTTTGCCAATTCAACTTCACCTATAATCTTAATCTGCTGCTCTACTCTTTGCTGACCATAATGAATATATTTCTCATCACGCTCAATCATTGTATAATTTCTACCTGTTTTTTTTGCCATAGCAGCGGTGGTCATTGTTCCACCAAATGGATCTAAAATTAAATCTCCATATCGAGTAAACAGTAAAATTATTCTTTCAATTAAAGATTCTGGTTTTTGGGTATTATGTAATTTATTATCATTATTATCTCTCAGCCTTTCTTTACCTGAACAAATAGGAAAAGTCCAAACTGAACCTATTTGTTTTCCACCATTTAAATATTTACCTGTTTTATAATTAAAAACAAACTTACTCTTTTTACTCTTTGTTGCCCAAATTAGTGTTTCATGACTATTATTCAATCTTGTTCCACCAAAATTTGGAGTAGGGTTGGATTTTAACCATACAATATCATTTATTACCCAATAACCTAAATCCCTTAGAATACTGCCAATTTCATAGATGGACTGCATACCAGAAATAAGACAAATTGCCCCATCATCTTTTAATAGTCTACGAACTTGAGACAACCAAGTATGCGTAAATCTTTTGTATGACTCCATTGAATCAAATTTATCCCAATCATCATCACATCCATTAAATTCAGTACCCTCGATTCGAAACAATTTTTTCCCTTGTTCTATTTGCATAAAATATGGTGGGTCTGCAAAACAAAAATCAAAAGATTTATCAGGCAATAATTTCATCTGCTCTATCGTATCGCCACATAAAATTTTATTTTTATAATCCATTATCTATTTTCCTTTACTCTCTCTAAATTTGGACCATTGCTAAATAATTCTTTTCTTAACTGTCTATACTGTTCTTTATTAGAATTTAATTTACGCCAATAAGACACAGGTAATTGTAAAAGTGCTTGATAGATTTCTTCATCATTTGCAAAATCAGGAATATATACCAAGTCATTATTATTACTCATTCTTAACTGCATTAAATGCTTTAAAATTTCCTGCCATGCAGTAGCTCCATTTTCTAATGAATCAAAAAATTGTTCGCCATAATACAAAAATAACTCAACATTAGGATAATTTATAGTTTTTATCTCATTCAAATAAAATTTTCTATTCTTTACTAAAGTACTATCAATAAACCAAGTTATTCCTATAATTTTATGCTTTGGATATAACCTTCTTATGAGTTGCAATTTTTTATCAAAATTTATAAACTGCCCTCTTTTCTTAGTACTATCATGGTCATCTCTTATTTTTTGTTCCACCATATAAATTGTTTCATCTTTCATAAAGAGTTGGTCAATATTTAACTTATTCCCATTTTCATCTCTACCTGCAGCCTTATTTAAATTTGTATACCCTAATTTAGCAATATAGAGTGTAACTATACTTTCCATAAAGTCGCCAAACTTAATTTCATTACTTTGGGTAACATTTTGAATAAGTTTAGTTTTTGCGTTACTTAAACGAAAAAGCCCACAATAACGATTAGGATTACTTATTACCGTTTGCAATAACTTCAAGTAAAAATCACTTCCTGATTTTATTTTTTTATTCAGTTCACTTATAAATTCCTCATATTGTAGAAACATACTCATTAACTCCTATTATAATTTTATTTATTCTAGCCATTCAAATATTTCAAATCCCCAATAGCGTAATGGATATTTCATTTGATGAAAAGCATCTAAAAAATATCCGTCATAATCCCAGTCAGCTCTATCCACATCTTCTTTTACAAACTTCTTGCAATAATCTTGAAAAAATTTAAGTAGTTTGTTAAAAAGTTTATCAATGTAATTTTCTTTTAAAATAATCCAATCTCCAGCATACATTCCATTTTGATATTCTTGCTTTGCTGTACCATTCTCTATATTACGAACATTCGCTGGATAATGTTTTTTTAGCTCATTATAAGCATGCAAAGTATTATGTTTTAAAAAATTATTGATTTTATGCAATAAGTTATAAGAGTTATATTTTGATAAATGTAATAACTTGATTCCATTTTTATCTTTTTGTAAACCATCTGAAAATTTAGCAAATGTATTAAAATTATAGTCAGTACCTTTATATCCTAATTCACACATAACAATCAATGTAATTCTATCTATTTCAGTACAAATTTTTGTAATAAACTCACAATACAAGGAATTTATAATTTTTGTATATTGCTGAGAACGACGAATACCTCCCATCATGGACTCAAAATCAATCTCATCCCAATCATCTGAATTTGATGTATATATTATGCTATTGAATCTAATAGATTCTGCTACTTCTTTTGGTGTTTTAATTTTGTCAAAAATAGGCTTATATTCTTCAAACCAATCACGACGAAGTTCATTTATTAAATCTTTAAAAATATTAATCATGTAATCATGACGATTTACTTTCGTTGGGATATAATATGGAGTTGAACGATTTGCAAACATACCTTCTGGTAAAAAATCAGTTATCCCAACCTCCTCACATATCTTTTTATATCTTTTGGTATCAATATGTATTCTACTTGCTTTAGGATGTAATCCCCAATACTGATATAACAGGATTGAATCTTGCTTAGATTCTATTTTGTCATAATTAAATCTTTTTACTTTATGCTTTGATTTCATAAATATTACCTCCAAATTTACTCCTAACATATCAGAGGTTAAAAAAATATACAAGTAACACCACTCCCTAAAATAGATTTCTACCCTAGCATAGGCGTAGCATAGCACTGTACTATCGGTTATGCGTTTACTTGTACTATTTTAGTATACTATTTTTTTAAGAAAATGTCAATAATTTATTCCACTCATTATAATATTTCTTTACTTTTTTATATATAAAATCAATCATTAATTATTATTTCATTAGCCCTAAAAAAGTAGCAAAAAACAGACAAGCACACGCTCACAACTCACCTAACCAACCGTCAAACTTCACCAAAACCCTAAAAGTTTTCATAAACAAACTTTACTTATTTTCCTATATAATTGCCTTTTTACATAACAAACTAATCAAATAAAACTAATTCTTTATCTTACTTTTTAACTTACAAACTTGAACTGGACTGCCCTTGCTGACTTAAAAGAATATAATAAACTATCTAACTAAACTAAAAATCTATTGCCAAATCACTCGCTCAAAATGCTTGCACTAGCAGAGATGCGCGGCGAACGCAAGCTTTCTTCGCCCTAGCATCTTTGCCCTTTTTTTGTTGCTTTTGTTTATCTTACAGCTTTCGTCATTGCAATCTTTCGCTTGTCTTTTGCTTAATATCTCGTCAACTAGTTGCTCTTCTTGCATTTCTGTATCGTTTCATTGCTCACTTTGTCTAACTTGTTCCCTTGCTGTATGCATGTAAAGTCATCAAATAACAATAGTTTTTTCTCTTCTATCCCTACTCTCGCTGCTATATCTTCTCGCTCTATATCGCTGATAAAGTACTGATATAGCCCCTTACTGTATACTATCCGCTCGCCTGTCTTATCTATGTATTTCATCAAATATGACAGTGTTTATCCTAAAAACCGCTTGTCTACCTCTTGAAAATCATTTCGCCCAAACTGCTCTAAAAAATAGCTATTCATCTCTACACTCTGCCGTTTGTGTACCTTAAAACTAAAATCTTGCTTTGTTATCAGCTCCCCAATCATCTTGCCTTTCAGTATATGAAAAAGCCCATGAAAATGTAGTCTTTGCTTCTCTGGCGACCGTGCCCATACACCCATATACTTCCAACCTTGCCTATATGCAAGAGTGCCAACTTATTCTTCAACTCTTTCTAAAACTCTCTCCAGTATGCTTTTTACTGTCATAGGTAAAGGTTGCAAAATAATTAAAGTTTGCTAGATTCGCCTTGCGTATCATCCGTATTCTTCTTACCATACTATTGCGTGCCTTTTTTGCTAGCTCTTGCTCTATATACTCTCTAGCATCTGCTTTGTTCTCAAAATACGGCAGAATTTCTTTGTTGAGTACTTGCTTTTTTGCTCGCTCAGGCAAGTCAACCTGTTCTCTATACACCCTTTCAAACACTTCTTTTTTACTAACAGGAAAAGACTCTGCTATTTTTTGGCTAGCAGAGCCTTTATTTGCTTGGTTACACTCTATTTTTTTGTTCGTTTTTCTTGCTTTGTAGTGGAGTTTTCGGCTTGTCTTTAGTATGGCTATGTAATGCTTTCCATCAAAATAGACTTTTGCCTCTCTGTATGCTATCTGCTTTGCCATATTTGCACCACACTACAACAGAATTACAAGCTATTTCTTCCCCTATCTTGTGGATAGGTATTCTTGTAAAAGAGTGCCCTTTCATAGTCTGTATGCGTCTTGATTGCCTGTTGTAATAGCTTTTTATCTCCACTATCAACCGCCATATGCAAGTCTGATTTACTCTGTTGAACGGCACTCTCTAATTCGCTAACCTGCATACTGCGAGCTAAATTCTTTTGCTTGTTATTGAATACTCCCATGTGTTATTCTCACCCTTTTTATTCTATTTCTTATTGTGCTTTTGCTTCTTTCTTTGCTTGTTTTACTAGCTTTTATTTGCTCTCTTTTCTCTACGCATACGGCGTTTTAGCTGTCTCTGATACCGTTTATCTACCTTATCTAGCTTCTTAAAATTCTTTTGTAGATTGTAAAAGATATACCCCAATATCTTCTTGTTGTCGCTATCTAGCACATAGTCGGCAGTGTCCAGTGTCTGTGCAAATGTTTTATAGTACTTTTGCAAGCACTGATTTATAAACCTATTCTTGTTGTAGTTTAGCATTTGTTATCTCCTTTTTTGATAGTAGTTCTCTGGTAGTTCGTCATCATTTCTCTCTAAATACTGCATATATCCTTGCAAGCTCTGCTCCGTTCGCTCTACTTGCAGATAGTCAAAATCTTCGGTAAAGTGTCCATCATAGAACTTTGGCTTACAACACTGGCTATCATAGCATGCAAATACATTGTAGTTTGCCGTTATATACTCTTCACTAAAATAACTCCTATCTTGCTTGCCACTTGCCATATACCGCTCAAATAAACTGCTGTTTTTTATCTTGCAAATCTGCCAAGTTAATGCTTTTATATTTCCCTTTCCGTCATACTTTCTATATATTGACTATCTCAATAAAGCTTGCTAATTCTCGAATATTGATCTCTATTAGCATAGATCTTTGTATATCTAGAAAGATATCTAAATTGTTGTGTCCATGCTGTTCATACCATCTCGACTGCCATGCTGGAAAGTACATGCTCATTCGGCTGTTGAGATATTTTTGTGCTTCCGTTATACAAATTATTTCAAATGGTAAGTTAAAGTGCGTCTGTACAAACTCGTTGTCGAACCCCAAGCGGTACGGATTAATAACTTTATTGTACCGCTTGTTGTATCCATACTTTTGCAGTGCCATGTCATAGTTGGCAGATACCGCATACAAGGGTATGGTTGTAAGCTCTGTAAAGCCGTTTACTCTCTTATGTAATATCTTCCTTGGCATGCATTTGTTCCGTTCTCTATCAAAAGCTCGTTCCCTTGCTATGTATGTCAAAAAACATGTCTTGCCTGTGCGTGGTGGGGCAAATATGATTGTTATCATTTGCTATTACCTACCTTTCTTTATATATAGCTGAGCTTATACCTTTCGCTCCATGTCTGTTTGGATAAAGCAAACTTTGCTTGGGTTTCTTTAAGTCCGCAAGTTCCTTTTCATATTGCTCTATCAATGCTCTATAATATACTATTAGCTTCTCATACTCCGCCTTATCAGCCAGTGCTTGATTATACCCATCTTCATATGCCGTCTTTATATCTGTTTCTGTATAGATGCCACTTCTAGACATGCCGTCTTTGACTTTGCTCCAATTCAGTATTCTCCATTTCAGTATGAAGATGAAAAGCCCCACAAGTAGCAAGCTAAACACTACAATGAAAATTTGTTTTGTTACTTTCATACTTTCTCCTGTTCTAGCAGTTCATATACAATCAGCCGAATGCCATTGTCCACACAATATTGTTCTAAATATGCCGCATTCTCTTTGCCTATCGTTACCAACTTAAACTGCGTTTTATTACTTAAAAAGCGTATCTGTATTTTCAGCTCCAGACTTGCCAATAGCTTGCCCTATAGACTATAAAACTGCATTGTTACACTTGTATTGATTTGTCCTGCATGTATATTGACATTGAGTAGTAGCTGGTCATTGAATAGCATTTTGTAGCTCTTTTCTTCGCCATTAAAGCCTTCCACTTTTAACAAATCTTGCTCGTAACTGTATGTATTTGTATCGTCATATAGGTCGTGATAAAAGGTTACATTTGTTGCTGAATAAATGAAACTCTTTTGTGAAAATCTATTGCTGATGTCTATTGTGCCATTGATATAACTCTCTGCTCGTGCCGTTTGAAAAAGCGATATTCCCAAAAATATACCTGCCACCACTAGCACGAATGAAACAACATAAAAGATGATTTGCCATACTCCGCTCGCTTTCATAGTGGCACCTGCGTATACCTTGATAGCCCAGAACCAATCTTGCCGACTAGCACTATATTGCGGCTTCGTCTAACTGTTTTTACATTTGCATCTTTAAATGCATTGTCCACCAAGTAAAACTCTGGTATATTGCCTTGCACTATAATTGTATCCAGCTGTACTGTACACTCTCTAAGCCGTTGTAGTCTATGCCCAGTACATTTTTGCCAGTTCGTTTTTCTATCTCTGCCAACTGTAAATTGATATTGATTGTTACATTGGTAAGCTTTTCTAAAAACTTTTTTGCGTCCACTGTATATGAGAGAAAATAACCGTTGTACATATCACTGAACCGATACGCAAATACTTCTTTGCCATCTAGCTTGCTGTTCTCGTCTAATGTATACACCAACTTTCCCTGCCAATAGCTTATATCTACCGTACTATTGGATAAGTCATACTTTGGATTGCAACCAATAGAGCCAAACAGAGACTGCCTACTACTTCTTGCACCGTTAGCATCATAGTGAAATTTGAGTACGACATAGTTCTTGATAATGTCCGTTACATTGTCCCCTTTGAATTGCCCTGTTTTTTTATCAAACTCTCGAATACTAAAATACTGCGACAAGTCTACTGTAATATAGTAGTCGCCGTAGCCCTTATTGTTTGACTTAATTGCTGTAAATACACTGTCGAATACATCGCCATAGTCATAGTACACCGTTCTAGTTTTTACATGCCATAGCAAACCCCATAATCGCTCGTAGACATCATAATACCCAGTAAGCTGTATGGAAAAAGGTCTATTGTCTATCTTGATAAATCAGTTGTTGATTGCGATTGATCTTTTTGCCTATACTGCCATGTTGCCCTTTAAAGCCACTCCAACTGATACCGTTTGTTGTGTTATAATAGTAGAATTCATCTAAAACTATGTTTTGTATATTATGCGTATCCATATGAGCTGTATATGTTTTAAAGCCCCCTAAGAACTGCATACCACTGGAACGGTATTCATTCTTTGTTAGATTGTCCCCAGTAAAATAGTTATAATTTATCTCTTGCAGTTGTACGCTATTCTTTCTATGATTGAGTAATAGTTTGCCTCCATAAACCACCACTCTTCAATCTCGCTCTGCTTTGCTGGTGGTATTGGATAACTATTACTTTTATATTTACAACGGTATTTTTAATAATAAAAGTAGTTGTTTATAGTTATTTTTCTACATTTTTATTGAAAAAATTTGATTTTTATAATTTTGTACAATAATATTGTTATCAATTTGTTACCTTTTAAGCGACTTAAAATTAAATAGTTTGTGTTTCTATAACAAAAAAGAGAGAGCTAAATTGCTCTCTCTTTTTCATTCTTTAAGGTATAAATTGTAGCTTCAATTTGCATATCAAGCCATGCATCCAAGTCGCCAAGTTCCTTTGTTATGTACTGTTGTAATCTCTTGTTCATTAAAGTTTTACATTCAAGTATTACTCTCTTTTTAGCTTCTTTCTTTTCGTGTTCGCTAAAATTACCTGTTCTCTTTTCATCCTGCACATAACATTGATATATCTTTTTTACAACATTTTGTACAATTTCTTTTGCTTTAGTTAGCTTACTTGCAAGCTTACTTTCTTTCATTTTACTATTAAACCAAGCGACAAGTCGTTCCATACTCCATACCAACAAAACCGTAACTATGACTAAAATTGCTTTTATCATTCTTTCTCCTCCTTTTTCTTAAAAGTAATATTATTTAAAACTTTTATATGCTGTTCTGCCTTTATCACTCTTTCAGTTAGTTCTTGCAACTCCTTTCTATAATCTTGCAGTTGTGCTTTCATTTCAGTTAAAGTATTGCCTAAAAGGTCAAGTTTTACAATAACTGTCGTTAGTGTTGCTGCTTCCTGCTTGTTATCTTTTTTACTTGCTTTTGTAATATTAAAAATAGCCATTATAATACTAACTATAACCGCTAATATAGATATTATTAAAGATAATTCTATTGTCATATCATTTACTCCGTTCTTACCCACGCCGCTACTGTCATATGCTTAGGGGTTATATCTATGGGTTGGTTTCCACCCGTGTTATGTATTCTGTGTACATGGTTACTATCCATAAACAATTTACTTACACGCGATGTACCACCTACTGGGCGTCCAAAATTTCCACCGTATTGTTCTGTTCTAAAAGAGCCCCAACCATTTAAAGCATGTTCTGCATAAAAATGGTCTACTCCACCACCTATATAGACATTATCCATACCGTGTGTATGCGACGGCATATTATCTACAGTTAGAATTAGTTTACTTTTACCACCAGTCCCCCCTGCTTTTTCGTTTTCAGCAGTTGCTTTAAAAAATATATCTGTTAGTCTCTTCCATTTCGTCCCTTTCCAAATTTCATTTGGGTCAATCTCCATAGCGAACTGTACAATTATGCCAACAGGATAAGTCATATCTGCAACAATCTTACTCACTAAATTATCTAATCGTGGTAAAACTGTAAAAAGCTTATTCTTTTCAACAATATTGCCATTTTCAAAAACAATTTCATAAAGCGGCATATCTGCTAAAATAGCTTTACCTGTCAATGTATTGTTTGTTTCAGTAAAATCATTTTCGCAAGGTGGTAATATTGCCTCTTCTGTGGACGCTACTTCTGCACCAGTTATTGCTATAATCTTTGCCGTTTCTACTCCAGTGTCAACATTTTTTATATATCGAATAACAATTAAATCTTTTCTGTTGCTACTTGCTTTACACGGTTCTAAAACTAAGTCCCCATAGTCGTCAATATTCATGCGAATATGACGCCCCTGCATAAGTGCTTCACCGTCTCGAATTCTCAACTCATTTGCCCTCTCGCTTACATTCTCTCTAATTTCAAATTGACTGCCGCTTTCCAATACTCTATTTTCCTTGCCAAAAATTGCAGCATTAAAACTTGCAACATCCACAGCTGTGATATGCTCTCTCTTTTGAAAGCCCGTTACTAAATGTAAATCTATCACTCTTTTATTTCTCCTGTTTGATATTCTATATTTAAACTATCGTCCGTCATTGTTATTATCTTCTTTGTGATTTTTTGCTTTATCTCAATACCTGTTCTTTGTTCTATAAGTCCTACTCTGTCTAATATGTCATAGCAAGTTGTATCCTTTCCAGAGATATTAACAGAGATACTATTTATATCTTGTAGTTTTTTCAACTCATCTTCGCCCTCTTTTCGCATTTCTTCTTCGCTTATTGCAGAACTCAAAAGCACTGCAACGCGTTCGTCCATACCAGTATAGACTTGCTCTGTACTGATTGTAGAATTAGCATCTAAATACAAATCTAACTTTTTCTCAGTATCTGCATTGTATACTATTAAATGATTTACATTATTATAGACTTTTTCTACAGTGCAATTTAAAAGCGAGCTCTCCCAATGGTCAAGCTCGCTGTAATCTATAATTGGCAAAAGTTGCAACTGTATTATTCTATTCATAAACTGTAACTGCATTTTACAATTTACCTTTTCAAGTACGGTCAGCAAGGTTTGATAGGCGTTTGTATACTCTTCTAGCTTATACTCTTCCAATGTACAATCTTCTTGTAAACGCACAAAAACAAAACTTTCAGCAAATCCTATCTCTTCTAGTACTTGTTGTACTAGTGTGTTTAGGCTACCTTTAAAAGTCGTTGGTTTGATATATTTACTTGCTAATATCCCTTGAAAAGTTCGCCCTTTATACACTATATTCTCACTTTCACTATCTACTTGTATGCTGTCAATAATACCGCCGTAGTCTGTATTATCACAATATACAAAATATCCAGCTTGTAAATTGTACTGTTCTTTTGCAACAGTCAACGCAAAATTATTTTCATCCTTTCCAAAAGCTAAGTCAAGCGTAAAATTCTGTACAATACCTAAGTCTTTACCGCTTGCGTTAGTATATATCAAGTCCATTCTGGCATACTCCTTTTTTCTATAAGTGTTATATCAAAATCAAAACTATTGTCACAATTTACTGCATTTACACCACTCGGCACAACAGTAAATAAATAGTTTTCCTTATCTCGCAAATGAAAGCAATTGACAATTTCACCATTGCGTTTTATGATATATACTTTTTTAAGTAAACTATTGATATATAATATTTCCCCTTTTTCAACTGAGCAAGCAACTCTGTATTTATGACTATTGATAAAAAGCATTGGCTTTTCTACTGCTCCATATATTTTGAGTTCAAAATCAGCAGCAGCAAAGCTATCGTTTACAAGCTTTACATTCTTTAAGCTAGAAAGATATGTATAAGCAAAATCAACATTGTAGTCTAGATTTCGCTTGCCTTGCTGTTCTTGCTGCATTTTAAACATAGTCGTACTTTCCTTTATCCAAAAGCCTATATCTGTTTGCAAGCCCAGTTGCAACTGACTATACTCCTGCTTTTGTAAATACGCTGTTGTACGCATTTCAGTAATATAACACAACATGTAATGCTTACCAACATACAACCTGCCGTACTTTTTGGCGAGTATATCCTTTTCTGCAATCTCAAATAACTTATTTTTTACATTTTCCGCATCTTTTGTAAAGACTATAAGAGGTAGTGTTTTCTTTATAATACTCCTTTTAAAGCCATTTATTTTTTGTCCTGTTGTGTTTATACTCCAAGCATAGTCCCGTATATCATTTTCCTTTAAAAATAAGCCATTCTCGCCAAATTTAAGCTCTTGCCCTATGTGATTTACATATTTCATTTTATCAAGCATTTTTCTTTACCAACCTTGCAAATTCTCTATCATTTATCTGCAATTTTAAACTTGATATGGCATCAAAGAATTTGTCTTGTAAATGGTTATCTAGCTTCTGCACTGCATCTAAAATTGCTAAAAGTACTTGTTCACTGTTACTACTTTCAAATGTAGTTTGTACTGTTGTACTTTCCACCTTTTCCGTTCGAGTACGCCACTCTTCTGCTTGTAAACTATTCAATCTTTCGGCAACTGTGTTCATCCACTCTGTATTTTGTGAAAGTGGCACAACTGCCTCGTCGCCGTCCCCCTCTAAATAACCAACTTGCCCTTTCTTTAAAACACCTCCCTTTGCTAGCATTGGTATCTGTGGCACTGGTATCTCGCCTAAAAAATCAAATGGTTTCCAACCAAATAAATTGATTTTTTTCAAAAGTCCTATACCTTTATTGAGTAAATTTATAGGAGCTTCAATCATTTTATTTAAGCCATAAATTACAGCATTTATCATTGATTTTATTCCATTCCAAAGCTTGCTAAATAAGTCGTGGAAAAACTCTCCAACACCACTAAAAACATTTTTAATACCATTCAAAATACCATGAAAAAAGCTAACTGCTTTATTCCACATTGCCACAATACCATTCCATACATTTGCAAATACAGCGCCTACGCCTTGCATCATTGTAGCAATTCCTTTTAATGCTTCGCTAAATGCTCCACCTATAAGCTGTACAAGTACTCTAAGAATAGGAGCAATATATTCTGCTAAAAGTCCTCCTATTGCCCTTATTGTAGCTGTAAGTATTGGTAGTACAAATTGCGTAAGTTGTAGCAATGGGTCTAGTAGTGCAACAAGCATTTCAAGTATAGGTTGTATACACGGCAAGAGTGCGTCTACAAGCTCTATCAGTATTGGCAATATAGTGTCTATCAAGTCAAATAAATATGGTGCTAACTCTACAAATTTATCGAGTAGTATCGGCAAAATTTGATTGACTATAATTTCAATGATAGGCATTATCCTTTCAAGCAGTGTCGCCAAATATGGAATAACTCGCTCTATGAGTTCTGTTATAATTGGCATTACCTTTTCCAGTATTTTCGTCAATACTGGAAGTACAGCTTGTGCTAAATTCGAGATAAGCGGTGTAATGCTTTTTAATAAACTTGCAAATACTGGTAATATTTGGTTCGTTAGCTCGGATAGTACAGGTAGAATACCCTCAAATAGACCAAGTAGTGTATCCATTAAATTACTAAATAATTCTATTGTAGGTGCTACCATACCCTCTAACATTTGACTTACGACTGGTGCAAGTTTATCAAACATCCCTTTAATTGTTGGTAATAGTGCAATAATTTTATCCGCCATTTGTTGCAATGCCGGGAAAAGGGAGGCCTTAAAGTTCGTTGTCATTGCAGACATCGCCCGCTTTATATCGTCAAATGTATCCCCTAACTTTACCCCTGCGAGTACAGTATCATTTTCTATAATTAGTCCTAGTTTTTCTGTGTTGGCAATCAGTCCTTCAATCGCTTCACTCCCTTGATTTAAGAGCGGTGCTAGTTCAGTACCACTGCGTCCAAATAAGGTAGTTGCAAGGTTTGCTCTCTCAACCCCCTCTTCCATTTTGGAAAGTGCCAAAATGACCTCTTGGAACATTTCTTCTTGCGACTTCATTTTGCCCTCAGTGTCATAGACAGATACACCGAGTTTATGAAAAGCTTCTTTACTACTTGCCGTCCCCTCTGCCACACCTTGCATTTGCGACACAAGTGTTTTCATACCTATTTGCATGCTATCAATTTGCATACCACATTGTCCCATGACATATTCCCACTTTTGATATGCATCAGTCGATAGTCCTATCTTTTGCGACATCTTATCAATGCTATCTAATTTATTGATAGCACTTGAGGCAAATTTGAGTACGGCAACCCTTGCAGCGGTAACCGCTCCGACAATAGCAGTTCCCCATTTTGCAACATTTGCAATACCCTTTAAAAAGGACTTGCCGACTTTGTTTACTTTTTGTTCTGTACTATCCAGTTTTTCTACAGCATCACTGTTGTCAACACCTATGCGTCCCTCAAGCTCAAATACGCTTGTCACTGCCACTCACCCCCTTTAAAATTTGTAAAGAGTGTTCTATAACAGTTTTTGTATCCACTGGTTTTACTCGAACTGGTTGAACTTCTGCTTTAAAGTCCTCAAAACTCTTACCGTCCACCTTGTGCAGAAAAAACTGCCACAACTTCTCTTCATTTTCTTTTGCATAGAGCATTTGTACTAACCCGCTAAATTGTCCAAGTTCTATAAACTGGTCAATACATGAAAAAGGACTTGCGTATCGTTTAAATACCAAGTCCCAAAAGTTCTCTATTTTTGCCGCAACAATTTGAATGCAGCCGTAAAAAAATTACGGAATTCCTCCTTTTTTACAACTGCAAAAAGTACTTCTGTAAACTCTGCCATACTAAGCTCGCTGACATCTTGCCCGACAACACTGGATACAAAACAAAATAGTTCCTCTTGTACTTTATCTAAATTGTATAAAATACTATCTACAATTTTTGCCATTGCCTCTAAACCGTCCTGTTCTTTCAAAGCTTGCAAGTTTGTTAAGATTTCTGTAAATCCTAGCTTGCTTAAAATTTTACATATCGGGGCAATGTCTCTTGCAGTTAAAACTCTCATTTCCATTTTTTAGCCCTCCTTTCTGGGATAGTAAATTTTATATGGTAGTGTGTTCATATCGCCACTTGCCTTTTGCGTACATTCAAAAGTAGCTTTTACAACTGTTTCCTTTTTGTTTTGACTGCCTAAGCTTAGTCCACTTGTACAAAGTGCATTTTCTAAAATAACAATAATATCTTTACCAGTGCTAGACTTGCCGACAAAAGCTACATTTTCCCAGTAGTCCCCACTTTTAATATCTGCTCTGCTTTCTATAAGGTCGTAACCCGCTAAGGCATTTTGCGTAACTTCCCCAAAAACAAGTGTAGATAAAATATCCCTTGTGATTTCTACAAAATTTGTTTCCAGTGTTGCTGTTTCGCCAGTCTTCATTGTCAAGCCTTGCACCTTTACACCCGTTCCGTCCACCTCGACATCAATAAGCTCTGGCGTGATTGTCAAAGTCGAACCCCCACTTGTCGCTCCTACTAAACTGTCTCTAAAATTCCAGCTCTGCGTTTCGTCGTCATATTGTAAATTTCTATGAATTGTACCTGCACCAAATACTAAATTCTCAGCTGTTGTTTGTGTTACTCCGCTTTGCATTTTATTTACTCCTCCATTCTTGTATTTTGATTGTTATCTGTTGGCGTTTTAAACTCTCGTCATCCACAGGGATATTTATGCTACCCCCAAAATTGACTAAAAAAACAGACTTGTTCTGCTGAATAAGTCTGTTATCTATAAGCCCTCTTATCTTTTCTTTTTCTCTTTCTAGCTCTACATATTTGCCTCTAGTAAAGCCATTTAGTAGAACTGTAAATTCTCTTTTGCCGTCTTCTGTAAAGACTTCACTCTCGATATACTCGCCTACCCAGTACGGATATTTAACTGTGCCTTGCACTATACCGTAATGATAGTTTATTGCTTTTAAAAGCTTTGCTAACATTTGTAACATTTCCATACCTTACACCTCTTTTAATAGCTCTTTAAGTCTTTTTTCAATAAATGCTTTTTTACTTTCAAAAGCTTTAAAAAGCATGCGTTTAGGTTTTTTCCCGCTTGTTGTATACCACTTCCCTTTTATGTCTTGATACTTCCAAGGCGTTTTGCGTCCGTCGCCATTTAAGGCATACTCGCCAGTACCGAACTCTTCATATACAGCATTGATACTTGTACTACCAACCACTCCAATATTCCCCTCAACTTCATGTCGCCAACTCCGTTTTGTAGCTCCTGTTTGTGTTGCTGAATTTTGCACTGTTTGACTACAAATTTCCATTGCCACCTCGTTTAAAAAAATGTTAGATTGCTCAGCAATCAAGCCCTTGATTTCCATAAAGTTATTTTTAATTTCTACACCCATACTTACCACCTATCCCATATATTTTAAGTAAATTTCTAAATGCTGATTGCGTTGCATAGGGTTATCAATATATCGAATATCATAACATTTTCCCTCAATGACAAGCCGAGCATTTTCAGCTGTAAAGTCAATCGTAAAATAGTCGCATAGAAAGACATGTGTACTCTCTTCTACTTTTGCATAAAAGTTTAATCTGCCACTATCCCCACTTACCATATCCAACCATCCTGTTATATTTTTCACTTCTGTAAAAATTTGTTCGCTTTCGCCAATTACATTTTTATAACTTTCTGCAAGTACTTCAATCGTAGCTTGAATATTACCGCCGAGCATACCTACACCTTTGCCTTTTTATACGGTTTTAAAAAGCCTAATAGACTTATAGGATAGCCCATACAAGTATTGGTTACATCTTGTGAAAAATAAGTTACTGCGTGTCTACTAATACTTTCACTTTGAATTCCTACTTTATTCCGCATTTGCACTTCCCATTTTAATAAATTGACTACGCCCTGTATTACATTTTTAGGATACTAAATTTTCGTTAGCAAGTTATAAGGTGCTTCGTACAATGCTCTATCAAGTGTTATCGTTCTATCGGTAACTTCTACAATCGTATACAGTCCATTATTTATACTTTCGCTGATTTGAATAATATCCCCCTCATCAAAAAACTGGCAGAACCCTATAATCTTGCCGTTTTCACTCTTAGCAGTTATTCGCTTTTGCCGATTTTGAAAGTTATTGTTTGTATAGCTATGTACTAATTCTTGCATTGCCGCAATAAGTTCTTTTAGCTCTCTTTCTTCCATTGCTTGAAACTCTGGCATTCGCTTTAGTCTTTCTATCTCAACCATGTAGTACGCTCCTTTTTCATTTTAAAAGAGAGAGCCTTTAGACACTCTCTTTTTTCGTTTCATCTGGGTTCTTTGGTGGCTCTGGTTGCTTATCAGCTAGTGGTGTAGTATTTTTGTTATCTTGTTTCGGTGGGATGTCGGTTTTTGGGGTTTCCACTGTTACAGTGTACCCTCTATTTTTATACCAGTTTGCAATTCTTCCGTCAAAGCACTCCGCCTTGCCATTTGCAAATTGTAAACCGCCTGCTCCAGTTCCACAAGTACCATTGCCTATAGTAATTATCCACTTTTGTGTTGCTTTATTTTTATTTGACATTTTGTATTTCCTCCTTATTTAATTTTAATGTTACGAATTACACCTGCTGCATTTGTATTTTTAAGGGCAACCGCTCCTACAAATTCAACAGAGCCACTATGTACCGTTTTAGATTGCTTAAAGTCTGGTAAAAAGTAGTCAATACCATTGTTCCCTGTTAAGGTTACACCACAAAAACCAGAGTTTGCATCTAAGCGAATTGCGTAAAGTTCGGTAATACCTGCCTTTGTTGCAATTACTTCTCGTGTAACCGCTTTATCATTTTCAAGCACTGCTACATTGCCAAGGTCAATGATAGGTATATTGTTGATTTTGCTAACTTGTCGACCGAATGCATCTTCGCTTTTGGTCATATACCCCAAATAGTTTGCAATCGTTGTCAATTTTGCTTTCATTGCTGTATTTACAAGTACTGCATTTGCACCAGTCTTTAAAAGCATTTCGTTAAGTGTTTCATAAAAGGTCGCCGCATTTGCTTTTACTTTTTCGTGTGTAGATAGGTCAATTTCAGCCTCTGTGTTGTATTCTGTGTCTGTACCAACTAGCATTTTATCTAGCCCATCAAATTCCTTTTCATTTTGCAAGCTATCGCCGTTTATCATTGCATTATGAAACTGCCCAACAACCCCTTTGATTTTAGAGGTCATTTGATAGTCTACTGTGTTGTGGATACCTTGTGCCTTTGCCATTACCCTATCAATCTCAAATGAGCCGCCTAATACCTTTAATTCTACTGACTTTTTCTCTAATGTCTCGTGATTTGCTTTGTATTCTTCGTTGATAGCTCTAAACCCTGCTACACTTGGTGTCTTCGTTTGCAAGTAGCCGTATGTCATTGTGCTACCCACACCACCAACTGCCACTGCATCATCAAATGGTAAAATGCTTAAAATTTCACTTTGTCTTTGGAATGTATCTACCACATTTTGACTGATATGGTCAGCCATACCCACTTTCATTTCTTCTAATGTAATTGCCATAATTTTATTTACTCCTTTTTATTTCTTATTATAATGTTCTGCCAATGCCTCGGCTAAGGTTGAGGGGCTATTCCCTCCTTGCTTCCCCATAGGGAGTGTGTTTGGGTCTATCTTTTTACCTCCCTCTACTGTAAATTGATTAGGATACTTTTCTTGTAAACCTTTCACAATATCATCTAAGCCTTTAACTTCTCCTTTTTCGTCGAGTTCTAAATTTACACCGTCCCTTGCCTTAAACTTCATGTACTCTACATCTGTTGCCTTTAAGCTCATGAGTTTACTTGTTAGCTTGCTATCAATGGTACTTTGTAATAGTTTACTTTCTAGCTCTGCATTTTTTGCTTTCAGCTGTTCTAGCTCGCCTCCTGCAGTCTCGCCGTCTTTTGTCTTTGCAGAAAGTTCCGCTTCTAGTTTTGCCTTTTGCTCTTTATACTTTTTCAAGCGTTCTGCTGCATTTTCTTCCGTCGTTATATATAGTTTACTCTCTTTCATTTTAGCAAGTATCGTCGTAACCTTTTCACTCTCTAAACCTTGTTCTTTTAAAATTTCTTCTAGTATCATTACACTTCCTCCTTTACATTTTTACAAGTTTTGTCTTATTTTTATCCTTTCTTTTACGCCTAAATTTTAAAGGCAAATTATTCTACCAAATACCAAGCACAGAGTTTTAACTCCCCTATACTCAGCACATTATACAATATACACCCACCTCTTACCCACTCTATCGCCACTAACACTTCCCTGCCACAGAGACACCATATCGTTTGAAATATTATGCTAAATAAGATATAAACAAATGACAAGAGTATTAAAAAAACTCTTGCCAATATGTATGCTATCTTCCAGTTCATACTCTTACCACTTCCTTATTTTTTGCATGAAAAAAGGCAAGTATGAAAGATACTTGCCTTTACTATTTAATTTTTTATTTTTTTTGTATTATTCTTCTTTACATTCTTCGTATAAATGCTTTAGTTGTTCAGGCACTTGATACTGCTCTGGAATATCTACTTTTATCCCTTTTGATAATTCTGTAAGATTTTGAGGTAATAAATATCCTTGCATTTCTCCAGTTTTCTTATCTATAAATCTTAAATGTGATGAATTATCAAATATTTCACGCTCTTCGCCATTTTCAGTAGAACTAATAACATAACCTCTTTGAATATCTGTAACCATTGTAATATAAGATACTTGCCTATCTTTTAGCACTAATTCACAAGCTCGCTCAACTGTTACCATACTTACCTCCTTAATTTTACACACTTTTCTATCAAATTTGTAAACTTTTTATCGTCTATCCTTAGTAATCTTGTCATACTTGGTATTATCATACCAGACGCAAAATAATTTGAACAATCATAATTGCCAGTTTGTGGGTCAATAAATACAGTTTTGCCATTTATTTGTTGACAATAAATGTATGCCCCCTCCACCGATACGGTCTTGCCAATATACAGCAACAAATGCTCTTGTACCATCACCAAAGCTTTCCATTTTATTAATAATAGAATTTTGAACCGCCTTACCAGTTCTAGCTTGTATTTTTTCTAATAATTCTTTACCATTCTCAAAGACATTTTGAAAACCAAAAGGATGCCCTAAACATGGCAAAGTATCTGTTCCGTCAAGTATACGCTTACTTGCTATGACATCATACCCTCTGCGCCTAGCTTCATATGCACATACACACCTTTGACAATTCCTAGTGTATTCTTCTTTGCCTGTACTATAGCCGGGGTTTGTTGTATCGAAACAATCTAACATACTGTGGTTTTCTAGTCTTGGAGCATTATCTAAAATGCTTATACCTACTTTTTCTTGTTCTTTTATTATACTCCTTTCTTCCATTTTTTGCAAGTATTTCTCTTTAAACGCGGCATAGTCTTTACACTCTATAATCTCGCCTGTTTCATTGTTATAGCGTGTAGTTTTGTCGTCTAACGCCCACTTTGCCCTTGTCAACAATACACATCTGCAATTACAATCTTCGCTAGGGTCATTAAACCCTTGCGGATACATTGCCCTTTTGCCGTCTATCGTTACAAACTCTTCGTCAAGTTCTTTTACAACACCGTCTAATAGCTGGTGGCTCTCTCGCGTCTTTCCGTCTAAAGTACTACACCATACCTTGACAACATCTACACCTTTTGCTTTTGCATCGTGCATTGCCTCCAGTTTTGCCTCACTCGCTATTTTGCCTCCCTCTGTTCTAGCCATTCGCATTGCGTTGTTTATAGATGCATTCCCCCTATAGCTTATATTCCTTGCTATATCTTGATAACTCGCTCCAACGGCAATACCCCTTGTAATTTCATGCCGTACTGTATTTGCCAAATTGTCTATATCCTTATATAGTTTTTTGGATAGCTTTATATTATCATTTGTAAGGGATATTGCTTTCAGCATTTGTCTTTGGTCAACTGGTAATAATAAAGGCACACCATGTCCTTGCAGAGCATAGAGTGTGCCTATATATCCGTTGTTATAGCTTTCTTTTAGGTATTCTTTAAAAGTTGATATATTATTTGACTTTAAAGGTTTTAAAGCTTGTTGTAGATTTTTAGCTAGTTGCTTTTGATATTTCATTTGATGTATCTGCGACTGTGTAGGCAACTTTATACCTACCATTTGTTGCACTACTTGCTTTACACTCGTAAATGCACTTTTATATACCTTTTTTAATTTTTTCAGCAAACCATCTTCTCGTTGCAATGTTAGTTTTGCAAGTTCTCTATCTCTATGCGTTAGTTTCGTCGTCATCCTCTTCCCCTAATAAGTTTACGCTACTCGCTATACTTTCACCCCTTAGCTCTTTTACCTTTTCAATGTCTAGCTCTAATATCTCACAAACTGATTGCAGTATTTGCTCGTCGCCAAGTATTTGCCCCATGTTTAATAGCGTTGTAATTCTCGTCTGTTCCGTCTGTGCTTTTGTCAAATCTATTACAGCATTATCACTTGCATTCGTCAATATCTCTCTATCAAATACCAAATATGCGTCTGTGGCTTTATAATTTGCCCGTAGACGCATATTTATTTCGTCAATGACTATTTCTACTATCGGTTGTAAAAAAGCTCTTAAACGGCTCTCTAGCTTGTTACACTTTAAGTCTAGTAATGCATATCTAGACTTGATAACAACATTAGTAATATTCCCGTCCCCTAGCTGCGTTGCATCAAACCCCATATCAAAACGGTATATATCTTGTTTTAGTTGCAACAGTCGTTCTCTTCTAGCTTCAACTGGTATTGCAAAAGTCTTTATATCAATATCTCCAGTTTCGTCTACACCTATTGCCTTTTTTGTCTTGATATTTGTTATAAGTTCTTCAATATTATCACCCTCATACCCTTTGACAACAAATACTGCTTCGCTCATATCTTGCAAGTTATTTGCCCAGCCACTGTCTGTTATATCATAATCGTCAATAAGGCTCTTTATTGGTTTTAAGTGCGAGAATTGCTTTTCATTTGCAGCTAACTTAAAAAACGGTATAAAGCCTAAACTCTCTTGATAATATTGCCCACCCTTTTGATAGACAACATGCGGTCTTGGATTGAATGGCATACTTGTATCAAGCTCAATCGCCCCATTTCCTATCTGCACATAGTAGTAGGTTTGTTCTCTATCCCATACCTGTATGCGTTTAATTTGTTGATTGTTATTTGCTATTCCGTCTATGTACCAGTAAAGAATACAGTCCGCTTTTACACTTGTTTCATTTACTCGAACTTCGACAACACCCATTGCCGCCGCCCTTTCAAATGCCAATCTATCCTCTGCGTTTTTATAACAGTACATATATCCAAAACCATTGACGCAAGTATCCGTCAATACCTTTTCAAGCTCTGCCTTAAAAGTGTCATTAAAATAGCTATCTAATTCTTTCTGCAAGTTTTGGTCATCTGCTCTAACAATGCTACTTTTACCACTCAGTAAATACTGCACACATTGGTCGACTAGCTCTGTAAAAAATGGATGTTCTAGCTTTATATTACTTCGTGCTCTATCTTCTACAACTTTACCGTCGCTATTGTAGTAATACAACTTATAGTCTTTTATATCATGGTCGCCGTCATAGTAGCTCTGTCCCACTTTTGCAAATTTCTTTTTATCGCTTGTTGCATCATTCTCTATAAGTTTTTGAATTATTTTTGCATCTAGCATTTTAATATATCCACCTGTTCTTTTTCATATTTCTTTCTAAGCCATACCGCATTGCGTCCATTAAGTGATTGTCGCTATCCACTGGCTTATTGATTGTCGCACCGAATTTATCTTTTGCCCATGTATATTGGCTGATTTCAGTAATAAAGTTTACACAGCGAGGATGCACTATAATTTCATGGTCTTGTATCCACTGCACGCCATGCATGATTGCACCCTTATCCGCCGCCTCTACACGCATACCTAGTCCCTTTAATTCGTCAATGCTTTTTGGTTCTGCACTATCTGCTCTAAACATTTCCTTGCCATATCCCATTTTTTGCAGTTCTTCAAATATCCGCTTGTTAGATAGTCCCTTTTGGTAGAGTTCGTCATAGATAAATATCTGCTTGCTGTCCGTGTCAAAAAAGGCAATGCATGCAGCTGTTGGGTCATTGGTATAACCAAAGTCTAGTCCGCAAGCTCCTTTCAAATTGGGGTGGCTTTGTATAAACTCTGGCGACTGTATATCAAATAGCTCTTCTCGCCAATTTTCATAAACTAAATTCTCCACCACACCCCAGTTTCCAAGCCCTGCTACAAGGTAGCGTCTAGGGTTATGTCGTTGCATTTCGTCAAATACTTTGTGGTCTGCCTCACTTAAAAACTCGTTGCAGAGATAGTTTGTTGTTATTACAAAGGTATCCTCGTCTTGCCTATCAAAAAATCTAGCTTTCAACCAGTGTCTATCGCTCCAAGGGTTGAAAGTAATTGTGAACTGTATAAATAGGTTCTCTGGTAAAAGTCCGCGCAAGCTTTCATTGAGCATATTAAAGTGCCTTTCGTCCATGATTTCGTACGCTTCTTCTATTCAGCAAAAAGTCAAATATCCAATATCTACTGTTATTGATGTAATTTTTAAAGGGTCATCTATTCCTCTAAAGAGTATCTTTTGCCCTGTGGGTCTATATGTTAGTTCTAGCGGACTTTCTTTTGCTTGCCATAAATGCTCCACCTTTAACCGTCTTATTGCCCATTTTAATTGAGCAAAGCAGCTATCTTTTAAAGTTCTATACACCTTACGAACACAAATACCATTTGAAAGTGGATAACGCATAATATTATCAATCATAGAGATTGCAGCGGTCGTCGACTTTTTACTAGCACGACTACCTTTTACAACTCTATACCGCTTTTTTGAGAGGTAAAACGCAGCATACCCTTTACCTACTACTTCACTTAAACGCACTCTAACTACTGTTGCCATTATTTGTATCCTTTTTAGCGTCGTCTTCTAAGTCGTCAATCATATAGACAACAGCCCCGCCAAGCTCTACCTCTTTTTTATCAACAAACAAGCCGTGCCGTTTACCAAGTAACTCCGCCGCCTTTAACCGCTCTTTTTCGTCTGGCTTCTTTTTCATTGTTCTTGCTTCTGAGCAACCCTCGCCTATTCCCTCTATCACGACAACTTCGCTCTGTTGCTCCCCTCTAAGTACTGATGTCAAATACCATATTATTACTTCTTTATAAAACTTATCTTTTTATTATTAATATGCCTATACAAATTGCTCTTCAATACATCTTTATTCTTCTAGCTGTAGCTCCACCTACTATCTCTCTTGCCCTTTTCTTTGTCACTTGCTCGCTAAATACAATTACTTTTGTCAATTTTTTACTCCTTTTCCTTAAAAGTTGTTGACTTTTTTCAATTTTCATATAATAATAGCAAGTTTACTTTGCTTGCTTAAACTTATATCCTGCTTTATCAGAATTACCTTTCATATGAATATTTTTATCTGTCAAATTATTAAATTGACACTCCATATATTTATCCTTAATATGTAAAATTACTGATTAAAAGTTTGCTATTTTTTTGCAAGTTTTTCTTTTTACTTGCTTTCCTATTTGCTTCTTGTCGTTTTTCCTCTTTTTACTCTATTAGCTTTTGCTTATTATCTGTATTTGTATTCTTTGTTGTTATAACTCTATTGCTGCGTTTTTCATAGGCACATGCTGTATTTCCAACTTCATATTTGTGATGTATCTCTACATCTTATTTTTGTCGTATAGATATAGTCTCTAACTCTTCTATATTAAGCATCTCGTTATTTGTTGATTTAATTGTATTTTTCTATTCAATATGTTAGATATAGTACTAAAATTATTGACAAAAAGAATTATTTCATTATACTTATGTATATATGTAAATAGGTGGTTATTATTATGGATTTAGAAAATAGCAATACTATTAGCAGTGATTTAATTCGTGGACATATTAATACTATTATTTTAAATATTCTGTATGAAAATGATAGATATGGCTATGAAATTATTCAGCAAATTGAATTAAAATCAAATGGCCAATATTCCTTAAAGCAACCTACACTATATAGCGCTTTAAAACGCTTAGAACAATTGAATTTTGTTACTTCCTACTGGGGAACTGGAATGTCTAACGGTGGACGTCGCAAATACTTTCAAATTACTGATAAAGGTCGAGACTTTGTACAACAAAATCGTGCAGAATGGGAATACTCAAGAACAATTATTGACAATTTGGTATCTGATAAAATTTTTGACTTTGATAAAAATACCCCTCCCTCCAATATAGATTTTTCTGCATTAAAAAAACGTATACCAAAACAAGCAAAAATTGAAGATGATTCCAAACTTTCTACATCTATACATACCAACCAAATTGAAAATTCTACGGCTGTAGAACATTCTTTCACATCTGATAACCAACTTGTAAACAATACTGTCGAAACTAAAATTGATAACAATCACTTGGCGACGGCTACATTTGCATGTACCACCATTGAAAATAATACAAATACGGTACCTTTAAAAACAAATTTAAATACTATTCAGGAAGTCGTTGAGCAGACACAAAATGAAAATATCCAGCATGCTATTGAAGAAGTTGAACAGCAAAACTTAGAAGAACAAGCGATTTATTCTATTCTTGAAAATATCGCTACTACTACTTCTTCTTCCTCTGCACAGCAACATGACACGCTAGAAAAGATAGAGAATGTTATAGATGATGAAGCTGAAAATCTTGTAAATGTTATTAAAAATGTTACTAATCCTTCAGAAATTCAATTTGAAGAAATTGAAGAAATGGATAAAGAACGTACAAAAAAAATGCATGAAAATTATCTCAAACTGATTGGTGACTATGATGCGTTACAAACACATTATATCTATACTTTACTTAAAAACGAGAATCCAGCTTTTGCAGCAATACAAACAAAATCTTTTTATACCAATAAAGGTATTGAACTTGATTATTACTCCACTTCTAACTTTGATGAAATTCCTTATACATCTGATACAATTTGGGCAAGTAGTCTTACGGATGACAATACTTATGCACAGGAATCTCCAAATCTTGAGCAAATACAAGAAAATGTATTACAACAACTCCCTATTGATATTCTACAGCAAAATACCACTATGAATAAAGATGAAGTTTTTATTGAAGTACAGGATAAGTATAGTGATGTTGCTACAGCAAATTTATTATATACAAATTTGCAAGATAAAATAAATCCAAATGATACAAACAACATACAAGACACTGACCTTATTTACAATCTCTTAGAAGAAAATTCTAGCAATAAAAATAAAAAATCCTCTTCTAATAGGAAGAAAATTATTAAAAATTGGTTTGTCAATACATCTTATTGTAAACTTTTTATTATCCTATCCAATATCATTTTTGTCATTGCTCTCATTGAGGCACTTACTATCTTTTTTATAGGTAGAAAATATAATATTAGTTATCAGTTTGCTCTATCTGTTGCAATTTTATATACAATTGCCTATATACTTTCAACTATTTTTGCTACAAGAAAAAATAGTTACGATGCATTAGTGTCTATCGGACAAAAAAAATATATGTGGTATTTTTTACTATTCTATTTTATTGCATTGGTAATTAGTATTATCTCCTTATATCTTTTAACAAAAACATTTCAAAATACAGTTGAAATTGATTTTTGGTTTTATAGCATATCTTTTAATCTTTTAACTTTTAATCTCCCACTATTTAGCATTTTATATTGTTGTATAGTGTCTTTTAAACAAAATAACAAAAAGGATACACCTTAGTGTATCCTTTTTTCTCTTATGGTAATTTAACAATAACATATTGCCGTAAATATGTATAATAAAATCCTAAATATTCTTGTATGAATATATCATTATCAATTTCAGCAAGTGCTGCCTCTTTTGTAGGATAGCTTTTATAATGTTCACATAATGCATAGTACCGTTCTTGCAAAGAAAGTGTCATATCAACTGGATATGGTGGAATATAGTTATCTGGAAAAGGCAAGTCCGGTATATTTACATCATCTTCTGGCAGATTCTCACTTTGCTGTAGTTTCTGAATATCTTGTTTTAACTTTTCTTTACGCTTTTCAACTTGTATTTGATATGCTTGTTCTATCTCTAGTAATTTATTACATAAAATAGATGAACGGTATATTCTCTTTTTACTATATAATTGTATTTTTTTTAACTGTTCTTTTTTCAAAAGTTTTGCATAATTGGCAATATCTATTTTTGCTTCATTTTTTAAGTTTTCAATTTTCTCTTGTATAGACATTTTACACTCCATTTAAAGCTGTAAATTTTACTTGCAATTGATTTAAGTGGAATATAGTATCACTCTCTATTTCAATGATAAAATAATTGCCACGCAAATTTACTAGCATATTTTGTTGCTCTTTTGTTAAAAATTTTTTTTGTATACCATATTTACTTTTTATTGTGACTAATTTATCATGTAAAGCATTTATCTTCATACTTTTTAAAATTCCCAGATTTACAAATGGATTGCTAACTTGAAAAGTAATTTTTCTTTTTGTTCTTTTATCTACATGCAACTTTTCGCGTGTAAAAATTTGACCATCCATAATGACAAAAATATGCTCAGAACTTATACTTATCGTATCTACATCTAGTGCAATCACTGCTAGACTTTTATTTTCAGGATAAACAGCATATAGACAACTTTGTCCACACACTTTAGATATTGCTTGCAAATAATAACAATTTTGATACCATACCGCATTCATCTCTTTCCTAAAAATACTATGCTCTTCTAAATTCATATAAATTTTTTCTATCTTTTTATTATAAAAACTATATAATCCTTCTTGTGTGTAAAAATATATTTTTCCATTATTTGCTAGACACACACTGCCTTTTGCAATGCATGCTGTATCGAATACACCTTGTATTACAAAATCTTCCTCTGCTCCTAATATCTTTAATACATCTATCCCCTTTTCACGAAATAAATAAATTTGCTCTCCATATGGAATACATGCAATAATATCTCCTTTCCTATCCACTAAGTCAATTCTACCACTATGCTCTTTAAATGCAATACTATCGCCAATTGTAGAAAATAAAATTTGTGTACCATGAAATAAAATCAGTCTATCATAAAAATAGCATCCACAAGAAAAAGCAGGTATGTCAATTGTATAAAAATTTCCGTTGTCTGCAAAAAAATAGCTAGATTTTCCATCGGAAAGTAACATTCCTTGAAAGTATTTTGGAAGCTCAATAGCATATAATTTTTCAAATTGAAAGCCAAGTGCAGTATATCCACAATCTTTATGATAAAGATATACAGTTTTATCTTGGTAGATAAGCAGATAATATTCATTTTGATAAAATACTTGTTGTATTTTTTTATTTTCTATATCTTGTGCATACTTTAAAGTGAATAATTCAAATCCACTTGTTGCGACAAGAGATGTACCATTATAATAAACGCCAAAAGTTTTATAGTTTTCATCAAATGCAGTAGCAAAATTTTGTAGTGGTATTACAAATTCTTTACTTTTCTCCGTTGCTTTTAAAGCAGTACTCATACCCACCTCCGCATTTTTATAATGCCACCCTTACTACGACATGCATAACTTATAGCATCTCGATATTTTTTATCTAGTAAACTAAATAATGCAAACTGTCCAGAAAGCATTGCATATTCGGCAGCAACACCTAGTAATAATACTCTGGAATATTGCATGGGAATTTGTATATTCTCTGTTAAAGTTTTTTCCTTTGGATAAACACTATATTTAATTTTTAAGCTTCCGATACCTGTTTGAATGCCTTCACAAGTTAAAGTGTATGGTAATTTTCTATTTCTACTATCCATAATACTTTGTATGGCTAGAGGTCTTTCTTGCAAGATATCTAAAGCAATAAAACCATTTGAGTCAATCTTCTCCTCTATTATGATTGGTAGATATTCCATTGCTAATTCACATTCAACAGTATAAAATGCCTGTAGTAAAATTTTCTCTTCTTCAAGCATAAGTGGGTAATTTTCTGAAGATTGCCCTGCAATATATTTTGCAATATCAAATTTACCACATAGTATACATGCCTGCTTTAAAATTTCACGAACTAACATATCTCACTCCTTCAATAAGTAAGGGGCAATGCAAATTGCTTTACCCCTACCTTTATATAATTTACTCTTCAGTAATGCCTGTAAGCATTGCTTGTCCACTTGGTCTTGTACAAATTAAATCTGCATATTTTACAAGAGTCGCTGTATACACTGGCTTATTGCTAAGTTGTTTTAAAATTTTACCATCATCCCCTTCAAGCCAACGCCAGTCGCATAACTGATGTAAACAGAAATCTTTACTATTCAATAAGAATAATGTACCCTCTGGACAGAATCTATCTGCTACTATAGGAATTCCATTATATGTAATAGATTTATATCCTCCAGCTAGTGTCACAACATCGGTGATGCATTTATATTTTGAAAAATAATTTTGTAAAGCTCTCTTTACTCCCCAACTACATAATATAATATCTACTCTACTCCCTGCTCTCTCTTCTAAGCGGTCCATCGCTTTTTGCAATGTATTTTCATCAATATCTCCAACATTCTTTTGGATATATGGTTGCATCCATCTATTATTTGCTCTATCTATTCCGTAGAGTGTACCATCTTCTTTAAAAATTGCACCTAAACCAGTTAGTTCTAATCCATAAGAACCTTGTACACACAAAATATCTCCCACATTTACATTGTTTAAAGTCGTACCAGAAAGCAAGATTTCTTTTTTATCTCTATCCACTGATAAAACGCGTCTCGCTGTCGCCCCCTGCACAACATTCCCATCAACAGTTAAAATATCTATTAGCATACCTTCAATAATATTTTGTATATTATCTACTGTACATTTATTGTCTACTACATTCGTAATACTAGCAAGTTTTCCACTACCATCTCCAAATAACATTCTGCCAAAATTGAATACAGAAGAATCAATCAATCCTTGCATTTCAGCATTCAATAAATTTACAAAACTACCTATGTTATTTTCAGAAGCGCGTACTGCTTTATCACTGATTTCTAAAGTTCCAAATAAATTTTTTAAGGTAGTGACAAACTCTTTATAATTATTTGAAGCGGCATTAGGCAACTCCCCATCTTCAGTCCCCGCACCGATACCACCATTTATACCAAATTGTGCCACGCGACGAATTTCTTTTCCCCAAACATCTGCCGTTGAATGTTTGATTAAGGCAAAAAATGGATTGATTTCAGTATTCAATTGTTTACTAACAATATCTAAATAATAACTTTTTAAAACATTGTCCGCACTTTGCATTGTAACCATAACAAAATTCTCCTTTATTTTATATTTTTAAAAAATGCTTCTGCAAGCTTACCCGCCTCTTCAAGCGTTGCAACTTTTTGTGACGGAGCTTTAGCAAAGCCACTAGTATCCCTTAAGATTGGCGGTGCCGTCTGTTGTAAATGTTTATGTAAACATTCTTGTACAACATCTGTAATGATATCATGCATATCTTTAGAAGTCATTGCCACTCTTTCGGTATTTTGAGTTGTTTGTACAATTGCTCTATTTTGCAGGTCAACAGTTGAAGTGCTAGCATTGGTATCCTCTGTTGCTTGTTGCAAATTTTCCACTTTACTCTCAAGTTCTTTCAATTTTTGGCTACGCCTTGTAAATTCTGCTTCTAAAGAATTATATGCCTGTAAAAGTGCATCTAACGATTTAAATTTACCGTATTTTTCCTCTTCCTTCTCTACTAAAGTATCTTGATTTTCCATAGAGTTCTCCTTATTTATAAAATTCCTTTCTTTTTGAGTTGTTGTTCATGTGCCTGAATATGCTTGATAAACAAATCTTTTTTCTCCTGTTGATTTTCAAACTCTGATGACAATAAGAAACGAATATGTTCTGTTATATGAATTTTATCATCATCAAAATACTCAACATTGTAATCCATTTCATTTAGCTTTAAGTTCTCTTCACATGCTTTGTTTTTCTGCAATACATACAGACTAAAATCGCTATGCAAATTGCCTAGACCTAGCTCCTGTAAAATCTGCAGTTTACTTTCTGTATCTACCTTTCCACTTTTACCTTCAAAGAGACCGAGTTGATAGAGATCATAAATTAAACTACGCTTTTTTGCCGGTGCATTAAATCCAGTATCATCAGTTTCAATAACAACATCATCAGAAGTAATATCCGCACCATTAAAATAATAAATTTTAACTTTTTTCCCTTCGCCACATAGACGCAACAATCTTGATGTCTTTGCAAATTGCCGCATTAAACGCAAAATATGTTTAGCAATTTTTATCATTGTCTCTTTCAGACTCTCAATTGTAATCACAAGTCGTGTTTCATCTTGTTCTAATAACAGTTGCAGACCGGTTGCACTTGTTACATTGGTTCTATTTTGCGAATTGGCAGTAAGTTCACTGATTCCACTCACTAAAGTAAACTCATCTAAAAGACGCTCTTCCTCTTCATTAAATCCAGCTGGCAAATCACTTGCCCCTAAAAGTTGCGGTACTGCACTACCTTGTCTATACACAAGGACTTTTCCTGCAGGTAAACCTTCTTCCATAATTTCATGAATATCTACTGCACCATCTTCTACAGCCAAAACTCCCATTGTTAAACGATTTAAAAATTCATGTTTTCTATTTTTTACGGCGTTGAAAGCGCGTTGTATTGGAATCAATCGCTCAATAATACTGCTACCAAAAAATGCTCCACTGATTGGTATGGATACTTGTTTAATAAATGGATATTCTCGTCTAGATTGTTCTCCATTGATATAAGGGAGTTCTCCATGATGTACAAGCTGATTTCCCGCTACAACTATATATCGTCCATTTGGATACTGCATTGTAGCTTTTTCATAATATTCTAAGACCATGGCACAATTTGTCTGCATATAATTTTCGGCATTTGCCTGTCTATGTAAGTATGGTGAAAGTACAAAATTGGTTAAACTTTCCCCCGCAATTTTTATACCATAGGCAAGTTCAATTTCCTCTACCGGCACTGCTCTTGCATGTATGATACTAGGTTGTGCTTGTAAATTTTCAATGCATAGAGATTGTGGATAAATTTCAAAAGGTGCAATTGGCAAAATTTGTACACTTCCTTCAAAAGTATTTTCTCCAATCATTTTACCGGCATATTTATCCCATACGACTTTGTAAAAAGTTGTACCGCAAGTTTCGCTCCAAGTGGTACCTCTTGCCAAAATTTCTTTCAAATTGCATTCTTCACTAATAGAGTGTAATAGATGACTAGACATCTGTGCAGTATAGGCATCGCTCTCTTCATAGGTATTCGCACGCACTGTGAGTTCTGGACGAATTTGTGCTAATTTGGCACATCGCGTTTCAATAATTGGTGCAATATGATTAAATACTCTTTGATATTGCCAGTAAAATTGTTGTTCTTCTCTCTCTAGCTCTCCCAAATCATTTATGCGTGCATATTGATTCCCTGCCAAAAAATTCATATTTATTTCCCATGTGCGTTCTAGAAGTTTACGCTCCTTCTGTCTCTCTAAAAAAGTATTTTGAATTTCTTTTACCAATTGCTTTTTATATTCCTCTTCTGTTTTTTTTCTATTTTGACTTTCCATTTATATTCTCCTTTTCTTGCAATAAATTTAATAATCGCATTTTATGTGCCTCTAATTCTGCGTCCGACAGATGTTCAATTTGCGGTTTCTCCTCTAATAAAATTTTAAAGGCAGACATATCTGGTAAGACCTTTTTTCTTGTCACCTTTCTCTTTGTAAGTACAGCATCTCCATCTTGAAAGGCATACTCTTCTACAATTTCATCGGCATCAAATCCTAAAGCACGCTCTCGTAGAGCTCTCTCCATTTCTCTATCCATCTACATACTCCTTTTAGAATATTTGTTTGCTTTTAAAAGTCGTTGCTTATCTTTTTCAATTCTTGTTTGAAAGACTGTCTTCGTATTACATTGTTTGGTCATCAAATAATATCTAAGCTCATCTAAGGCGTGGTCATCTCTCTTGATTGGCCTCTCTCCCTGTCCCCAAAAATATCCTTTAAATTCACGAATTAAATTGACGCAGCAAGAAAAAATATATAATTTAGGTCCTTTACCATTTAAATAACTTTTTACTTTAGCTATACCACTAAACAAATCTTTATTAATGTGCATATTTACATTGATACCTCTATCATAAAACAATTCGCTGACGCTTTTACTATTTGCTAAAGTGCGTTGTCCCGCGGCAGAATCAATAAGAGCATTTAAATTCCCATTACTCTCTCTATGCCATTGTAACTTGTTGGAAATAAGATGCAATTGTTCAGCGTGGTAGTCAATATCTTGTTCAGCCATATAGTGTTCTGCAACAACATAGATGTTGCCATCATAATCTTGACAATACCAATGTGCCGAAAGTGGATTATGTAACCCTGGGTCAATTGATATCATATCTTGCCATTCTAGTGGATAGGCAAAAGGTGCAATCACATGGATATTTTCATTAAATTCTGGATAGACAAGTCCCTCTTGGATATTAAAGCGTCCAAACTGTCGACTTTCCAACATCTTTTTATCCAATGTTTTCTCGAGTAAAGCAATCTCCTTTTTATCTAAAAAAGGATTATCCTTCCATTCAATAAATTGATACCAAATTTCTTTATCGGCATTTTGATTCATATAAATTGTGTTATAGAGAAAAGTCATTCCCTTTAATGGTGTCATTGTGCCAAAAATATCTCCATTTTTATCGACAATTCGCATACGACACTCAAAATAGATATCTTCTGGAGGCTCTTCATCAAACCAGACAAAATCAAGAGAAGCTCCTTGAAATTTTTCTCGTCCTTGGTCACAACTTTTAAAACCTATAGTAGAAATACCACCAAAGATATTTCTGATTTGAATTTGGTCAATTGTACCCAAACTGGAACCTTTTTTTCCAGAAAGCATTGTAATATCTACAATCCATTCTGGAGGCAAATACTGTAAAATTTTGCGTTGTGCAACATCTCGCTGCACCTGTTGAGAAAGTGAAACCACCCATCCGAAGACATCTTTTTTATTTTGGCGGTAAGGATGTATCCCTCGTGCTATATAAATAGCTTCAACTGCCCCGCATTCAGTTTTGCCTGTTCTATTTCCTCCAAAAACCCAACGATTCCGTTTTTTACATTTATGAAATGCAATTTGCTTTTTATGTATTTTTTTCCCTTTATTATAAG
The DNA here is from genome assembly GCA_910586945.1 of uncultured Christensenellaceae bacterium. Classification (GTDB taxonomy): domain Bacteria; phylum Bacillota; class Clostridia; order Christensenellales; family Borkfalkiaceae; genus MGBC143601. Next base: position 260,399 of record CAJULO010000001.1, on the reverse strand, counting down.
ATAATAATTTATTTTCTTGTTTACGACGAATCTCTTCTGCTTCAATTTGTAAAATATCATAAATAATTTGCTCATTTTGCATATGACAAAAACCTATAAATCTCCACTGATTTCCTCAAACAACTGCATAGAATTTATATTATAATAGACGCACTTTTAAAAAATAAGGAGCAAATATGAAAAGAAAGCAAATGTATTTTATTGTGTTACTATATACGCTCACTATGCTTATTTTCACTTTTATTTTAATGCAAAGTTTATCCCCAAAGGCAAGTATAACTGTCAATGCTGCATCAAATAATGCAACTTATGCCAAAATATTAGATAATTGTTATTTCTATGAAAAACAAGAATCTTCAAGTGGAATGTTTATTTTACCAGAAAGCTATTATGTCAAGATACTTTCTAAAGGCAGCATATTTCATCGTGTTAGTTATTTAGATGAAGATGATTTTGCAACAGCAGTACAAGGTTATGTGTTAGCAACAAGTGTACATATTATAGAAAATTATATTCCACAAAATCCATATCTGCAGTACAAGGTGTCTGTCACATTTAAAATAAATATACTTAAAACAAACAGAGTCAATGATACATATGATTCTCCACTTGATGAAATTCAAATTGAGCTACCTTTTTACGGTATTAGTAAAGTCAATACAAAAGTTTACAATTGTGTCAATTATAAGAATAAAATTGCTGCAGTTGATTCCAAGGCATGCAGTACAATAAATTATCCTAAGCATCCTGATAGTTTACTACAAAATATAAATAATTCTGGTATAGGAAGTGGTAAGAATGAACAATCCAATTTCTTACCACTCATTGTTACGAGTGTAATTGTTATACTTTGTTTATTGGGACTTGGCATAAGTTATTTTATATTCAATGGTACAAAAAAACATAAACCAATACAAGTGTTTGACGAAATTGACGAATCTTAACTTGCCTTTTTTAAGGCAAGTTCTTTATATCTACGCTTATCAATAAGTTGTAACTTGCCCTTTTGCATATCTGTATAAAGTTGCATAACAGACGAAATAGAGTTAAATATATGCAAAAACCATTTTTCGTCAATGGCATGTTGCATAAATAATGCATGTACCTTTGATTCCACTCTTTTTTGTTTACGATAGTATGTACGAGAGGAACACTCTAAAACAAAATTTTTATATTTTTCAAATAAAACTTCCTTTCTTCTAAAAAACTTATATTCTAATATAAATTTTTCTTCATCAGAAAATTCTTCAAATACTTTTGTTAGTAGTTCTTTTGCTAAGATTAGCTTTCTCTTTTGTTCAAGTACATCAAGCATCTTATCAATACTCTTCTCTACTTTTAATTGTATATGATAAGAATGCACTGCTTTATAGTTAATAAAGGATTGAATATCATCAATAAAACGCTCTAGTTTAGGATATATATATAAAAGAATCTGTTGATAATTTTTCATCTGTTATTTTCCTCCTTTGCAAACATTATCACATAGATAAAATAGCAAATGATAGTATCACTGCCATCTTTTTAGAATATTTGAAAAGAATTTTTGGCCTATGTATTATGGAATATGTACTGTAAAATAAAAAAAGCAATCTACAAATAGATTGCTTTTTTTAAATAAAAAAACTCGTTTATAATATATGTTTAAGCTAAATAATATTTGTATTTTCATTTTCTTCTTCTTCATTTGTAAATGTATGATTCCCTGTATAAATATTAAATTCTCTCTCTAAATCAAACTCATCAGCACTATCAAAAGCTGCAAGTTTTGAGATAGAAACTTCATATGCCGTCATCATTTTCACTTCGTAATCACTTAGCTTCTTTTGATACTCTCTACTTTGAATTCTACCGGAAAGTGCGATTTTATCTCCTACATTTAAATTTTGAACAAAACGTGCATTTCTTCCCCATGCAATACAAGGTATATAATCAGATTTATTATATGCTCTATTTACAGCGACTAAAATATCAGCAATTTCTCTATTAAAAGGTGTTGTTCTATAAATAGGTGGTTTACAAATATATCCTGCTAGAACAATATTATTAGGGTTTTTCGAAATTGGAATATCAATGAGTTCTCGAATAAATACAGTTAACATTAAACGCGATTTACCATTTTCAAGCTTGTTGTATGACCTAAACTGCCCTAAAGCACATAGTGAAGAACCAATAGTTAGTTGTCTTTCTTGAATGAGGCGTTCACTAATTGTAATTGGTAAAATATCCATCTGTCCAGAAAGTCTAGCAACCTTCACTTTTAATTCATAAAATCCCTCGCTAAAAACTTCATGAGAAAAAACTGCTTCACTTACAATTTCCCCCATAATAAATACCTTGTTATTTTTTTCGGTATTGTTCATAAAAATCCTCCTAAATGTAGTTTAGCAAAATTTACAATGCGTTTTTTTGCACTCCATTTGTATCTATAATAAAATTCTCTCTAAAGATAAGCTCACCAATGGGCACAAAAGTATATCCTTGATTTTTTAATCTGTCTAAAACAATAGGTAGGGCCTGAGCAATATGTTTAGCATTATTATGGCATAATATAATACTTCCGCTCTTGACTTGTTTTACAATTCTATTGGTAATTTGCATGGCTGTTAAATCCTTCCAATCTAAACTATCCACATTCCATTGAATTGTAAAATAACCCTCATCTCTTGCAGTTTCAATCAAGATATTATTGTAATCCCCAAATGGTGGACGAAAAAGTTCAACTTTTTTTCCAGTAGAATTTGTAATTGCTGCGGATGAAGTTTGTAATTCATCAATAATTGACGCCTTAGATAATGTAGACATTTTAGAATGTGTTCTACTATGTGTACCAATTTCATGTCCGTTTGCATCAATTTTTTTCACATATTCTGGATATTTATTTGCCCAAAATTCTACCATAAAAAAGGTGGCGTGAACTTGTTCTCTTTTTAAAACAGATAAAATTTCATCAGTATGTTCTACTCCCCATGCACAATCGAATGATATTGCAATTTTTTTATCATCACGTGCAACACTATAAATTGGTAATTGTCTTTTTGCAACAAATACAGTACGATAGCTTCCCGTAACATGCAATAGAACAGCCAACAATATAATAATGGCAATTGTACTGACTGTAAAAATTGCATTTTTTAACTTAAAAACACGTACACGCATAGAATTTGCTTCCCCCTCAGTATATAAAAATTTTCACTCACAGTTTTAAACTACTTTTGTCGAATTTTGTCTCTTTTTGTAGTATTTCTCTTTTGCTTTACAATTTATACTTATGTACAAGCTACTGAAATTATGCCAAAAAAAAGAGATACCAATTGGCATCTCTTTTACAATCCTATATTAAATTAAATATTTTAAACTATATACGGCAACTACTTTACAACCTTTTTTGACTTTAATATTTTTTCCTTTTGAAAGTCTATCTTCAATAGTAATATTATCTTCACTGTCAATTTCAACAAGAGAATCATCATTCATCAGCAAAGCAAGTTTATATGGATTTGTTACATAGTCTGCAAATAAAACTGCACTATCTTGTGGTAAATCTACAATTTTAACCCCTTTCCTGTAACGAGCTAAAGTATCAATTAAAGATACAATAACTCGTTTAAATGTATTATTTTTTGTGACAATTATAATTTCACCTTCACCATCTGTCTGTCCTACATAGACAACATAGTCATCGTCTGCAAGAGCAATACCACGGACACCAGCGGAAATTCTACCTTGTGTAGGAATATCATTTTTATAAGCATTTAAGCACATCCCTTGTTTTGTAACAAAAAATAAAGTTGATAATAAATCATTACTATCCACTTCAACAGCAAGCAATTCATCTCCATCATTTAATTTTATAGCTTGGAATTGTGCTTTTAAAATACCATATTCCTTCCAATCACTCTTCTTTACATAACCGAATTTTGTATAGAATAACAATGCACCTTTGGGTAGCTGTTCACCCACTTCAAAAAAGGCAACTGGATATTCATTTGGTAAAATTGCTCCACATAAATCTTTTAGTTTAAAACCTTTATCCTTTAATTTTGTGGGTTCAATATCACTGATATCCAATTTATGACAATTTCCTAAATTGGTAAACATATAAATAATTTTATCTGTTTTTGTATGCAGAGTATATAGATATATATCAGAAAGTTTAGAACGTTCATTTAAATGTTTATTGGTACTTGTAAAAGTTTTTTCGCCCACAATTTTGATTTCGTTGCTAGCAGTATATAAAAGTACACAGTTGACTCCCTGTTTTACATTATCAAAATGTTCTAAAATAATATCCTCACTTTTTGCAATAATTTTACTCTGTCTATCTGTTTTAAATTGTTTTTGAATACTACTAAGCTCATCCACTATGACCTGCATTTGTAATTTTTTATGTTCTACAATTGCTGTTAATTTTACGATGAGTTCTTTCAACTCAGCTAATTCTTGCTCTAATTTATACACTTCTAATTTTGTTAAACGAGCAAGTCTTAAATCTAAAATTGCTTGTGCCTGTCTTTCTGATAAGCTAAAACGCTCACACAATTTTTTTCTTGCATCTACAACACTTTCTGCCTTTTTAATAATCTGAATAACTTCATCAATATTTTGGACTGCAATAATGAGTCCTTCTAAAATATGACAACGCTCTTTGGCGTTTTTCAAGTCAAATTTTGTTCTAGACAAAATAACTTGACGCTGGTATTCAACATAACAACGAATAATGGGAATAAGTCCTAATTGTTGTGGTTTACCATCGGCAATACAGACCATATTGATACCATAAGTCGTTTCAATATCTGTATATTTGCACAACATTTCAATCAAGTCATTCACATTTGTATCTTTTTTAAGTTTAATTACAGCACGCATACCATTTCTATCAGATTCATCAACAATATCACTAATACCAGAAAAGACTTCCTTTTTTTCTTCACGCAATTCATCAATTTTTGTCAATAGTCTTGCCTTGTTCACCTGATAAGGTAATTCCGTAATAACAATCATTTGACGGTCATTGTCTTGTTTTTCAATAGAGAGTTTTGCCCGCAATGTAATTTTACCACGCCCAGTCTCATATGCTTGCACAAGTTCGTTTTCAATGATATATGCACCTGTTGGAAAGTCTGGAGCGGGAATATATTTCATCATATCCTTTAAAGTAATTCTAGGATTTTGAATATAAGCACATATACCATCAATAACTTCTTTTAAATTATGTGGTGGAATATTTGTTGCTAGTCCAACAGCTATACCAGACGCCCCATTGACAAGTAAATTCGGAAAACGTCCAGGTAAAGTTTCCGGTTCTTTCAAACTATCATCAAAATTGAGTCCGAAACGAACAGTATCCTTTTCAATATCACGCAACATTTCTAGAGCGAGTGGTTCTAAACGCGCTTCTGTATAACGCATTGCAGCAGCAGGGTCTCCATCAATGGAACCAAAATTACCATGTCCATTGATGAGTACATCACGCATATTAAAGTTCTGTGCCATACGCACCATAGCTTCATATACAGAAGAGTCACCATGTGGGTGATATTTACCCATACAATCTCCTACGATTCTAGCACTTTTTTTATGCGGCTTATCAGGAAACAATCCCATATCATACATAGTGTATAATATACGGCGTTGCACTGGTTTTAATCCATCTTCTACGCGTGGCAAAGCTCTATCTAAAATAACATACTCGGCATAAGGCAACATAGAATCAGGTAGAACATTTTCTAATGATTGAACAATAATACCATCTTTTTCGTCCTCAACATTATTGTTATCTCCATCGCTAAACAACACTCTAACCTCCTCTTAAATAGTGATTTTATTCATAAAATTATCAACTTTATTGAAATTTGCTTTTTCCGCTAAAAATTCCTTTCTTGCTTCCACTCTATTGCCCATTAGTGCAGTGACCATTCGCTCCGCTCCAATTGCATCTTCAATACATACTTGAATTAAATTCCGGCGTTTTGGGTCCATAGTTGTTTCCCAAAGTTGTTCTTCACTCATTTCTCCAAGACCTTTATAACGCTGTATTTGATATCCACGCCCTACAATTTCTATCTTTTCTTGTAATTCATTATCATCATATGCATACTCAATATGGTCTTTTTTATAGACTTTATAAAGCGGCGGTAATCCTATATATAGATTCCCATTTGTGATAAGCTTTCTCATATAACGATAGAAAAATGTCAATAAAATACAGCGAATATGCATTCCATCTTGGTCAGCATCGGCAAGAATAATGACCTTATGATATTTTAAGTCATCAATTGAAAAGGCAGAGCCATATCCCGCTCCGAGTGCAGAGATAATAGTACGGATTTCTTCATTTGCAAGAACTTGTTCAATCTTCTTTTTTTCAACATTTAATGGTTTACCACGCAATGGCAAAATAGCTTGTGTTTGACGCATTCTCGCCTTTTTTGCCGTTCCTCCTGCTGAATTCCCTTCTACAATAAACAACTCATTCAATTCAACACGCTTGCCCGTACATCCCCACAATTTACCTACAAGCGTAATATTTTCAATACTTTTACCGGCACGTGCTATATCTTTTGCCTGTTTGGCAGCAAGTCTTGCCTTTGCTGCCGCCTGTGCTTTTTTAATAATCTGTTCAAAAATAATTTTAAAATCCTGATTTTGTGCCAGCGTTTGTAATCCTTCAATTACAGCATTTTCAATCGGAGAACGAGCTTCTGCATTGCCGAGTTTCGTCTTTGTTTGTCCTTCAAATTGTACATTTTTCATTTTAATTGTTAAAATAGCAGTTAAACCTTCTCTAAAGTCTTCCCCCATCAAATTACTTTCCTTTTCCTTGAGTAAACCACTAGTCCTAGCAATATCATTTAAAGCTTTTGTAAGTCCAGCTTTAAAACCAGTTTCATGGTATCCGCCTTCCGGTGTTGGAATATTATTTACAAAAGAAAAAGTACTTTCTGTAAATTCATCCGTATGTTGCAAAACAAATTCAATTAAAATCCCATCTTTTTCTACTTTATAGCCAATAGGTTCTTTATAAAGTGGTGTTTTCCCTTCATTCAAATAGATTGCAAAATCATATAGACCGCCATCAAACTGATAATGTATTGCTATAGGTTGTCTGTCCTCTGGAACACGCTCATCAAGCAGTGTAATAGCAAGTCCTTTATTTAAAAATGCTAATTCTTTCAATCTTTTTGAAACAGTTTCAAAATTAAAAAGGACACTATCAAAAACTGCAGCATCTGGTTTAAAGTGTACAAGTGTTCCCTTTTCCTGCGTCTTTTCCTTCGTATCAATCAAATGACTTTCCGGAATACCACACATAAACTTTTCTTTTTCTTTGTCAAAATAAGAGTGAAAGGATATTTTATGAATAGTATCGCGATAAACTTCTACCTTTAACCACTCTGATAACGCATTAGTAACAGAAGCTCCAACACCATGCAATCCACCAGAAAAGGAGTAATTATTTTCATTGAATTTACCGCCAGCATGTAGTTGTGTAAATACAACTTCGACGCCAGATATTCCCATTTTAGAGTTTATATCAGTAGGAATGCCGCGTCCATTATCGCGTACAGATGCACTACCGTCTTTATGTAAAGTGACAATAATTGAATTCGCGTGTCCATTTGCAGCTTCGTCAATAGCATTGTCAACAATTTCCCATAAGATGTGATGCAAGCCCTTAACTCCTGTTGAACCTATATACATCCCTGGACGAATGCGTACAGCATCTAATCCCTCTAATATAGTTATATTTTCAGCACTATATTCTTGCTTTGGCATTTTATTCCTCTCAATCTCAAAAAATATATTTTTCAGTATATCATAATTAGAGCAAATTTGGCAACTTTTTCAACAATAAATTATTATCTATGACAAAATAATTTTCGCTACATATCAAAAAAATTTTATATACTATATAGGAAAAGGAGTATATAAAAAATGAAAAAAATTGTACTTACAGGTGGTGGAAGTGCTGGACACACGATTCCAAATATTGCACTCATTCCTGAACTTAAAAAAAACTATCAGCTTTTTTATATTGGTAGCAATGGTATTGAGCGTGAATTATTAAAAAATCAAGAAGTACCATTTTATACAATATCTTGTACAAAACTTATACGCGGTAATATCTTTAAAAATCTATTTTTACCTTTTCGTTATATCAAAAGTGTATACCAAGCTAAACAAGCCTTAAAACAAATACAACCTGATTTAGTTTTCTCAAAAGGGGGTTATGTTGCTTTACCTGTTGTAAAAGCGGCAAAAAAATTAAAAATACCTATTATTACACATGAGAGTGACCTCTCTTGCGGACTAGCAAATAAATTTATAGCAAAAGATAGTAAACTGATTTTGACAAGTTTTCTAGAAACTGTAGATAACTTTAAAAATGGTCTTTATGTTGGTCCCCCCTTGCGTTACCAACTCTTTGGCGGAAGTAGAATTGAAGGATTGCAGCAATTTCATTTTTCCGGAAACAAGGCAGTCCTACTGATATTTGCCGGAGGAAGCGGCAGTAAAAAAATAAATGAAGCAGTAGCAAATTGTTTACCCGCACTTTTGAAAGAATTTGATATATTACATATTTGTGGAAAAGACTGTCCACCTAGTCAAGATGGATACACAGCCTTAGCGTTTATAAAAGATATGCATTTGGCATATGCCTGTGCTGATTATGTGCTATCTCGTGCTGGTTCAAATAGTATATTTGAATGTCTTGCATTACAAAAACCGACTTTATTTATACCACTTGCAAATAAAAGAACGCGTGGCGACCAAGTTGAAAATGCTAATTATTTTTATGAAAAGGGACTCTGTCATATTTTAACGGAAGAAAAACTAGATGCAGGAAGTTTATTACAAGCGTTGATGCAGTTAAAGCAGGATAATCGTTTAAAAGAAAATTTAAAAGAAAATAAAGTCATTGCTGGTAACAGTAAAATTATAGAAAGTATTGCAAAAATTTTAAATGAAAATGAGTACGATATTACTCGTACTCACTAAAATCACGGCGACAAGTTGGTGTTTCTTGCTCCATATACTCCATCTGTAAACTATAATTTCTATCATTCCGCTTTTGCGCTTTATGAAAGTTTTCTAGAAGTTTAGAATTACGCAAATCCACTAAAACAACATCAGCTCCAATTTTGATAATATTTTTTAGAGGAATAAATAGGTCATTGCGTTTAAAGCAATTCCAACCTCTTTTACCTGGTACTGCAATACCCAAAATGCAACCATGCGGATAGGTAAAGACAATATCATTTGCCCTTCCTAAATTTCTCCCATCGACGATATTGACAACATCTTTGCACTTTAATTCTCGAAAAGATATTTCCATAGCTTGCCCCTCCCCATCTTGCATAATATATATATGCAACAAATACTTGAATTATACCAAAAGAGAGTGCTTTCTATATGCACTCTCTTTTTATAAAAGCTTATACTTCCAAGGCAATTTCGCCGCGGATGGATTGAATTGCATTTTTTTCCAGTCTAGATACTTGTGCTTGTGATATACCAACTTCACTAGAAATTTCTGTCTGCGTTTTGCCTTCAAAATAGCGTAAAAATAATATTTTTCGTTCTCTCTCGCCAAGTCTACGCATAGCTTCCTTTAATGCTACTTTTTCCGTCCAAACTTCATCATTATTTTTATTATCAGCAATCTGTTCCATAAGCATTAAGCTATCTCCAGATTTATTGTACACTGGTTCAAATAAAGAAATAGTATCTGAAATTGCATCTAATGCATAGACAACTTCTTGTTCTTTTACTTCCAATACTTTTGCAATCTCTTCAATTGTCCCCTCTTTATCCTGTTTTTCCAGTCCTTCCCTTGCCTTTAAAACTTTAAAAGCAGTATCACGAATACTCCGCGAAACGCGTAAAGAATTACCATCTCTTAAATAGCGTTTAATCTCTCCCAAAATCATAGGAACAGCATAGGTAGAAAAACGAACATCTAAATCTACATTAAAATTATCAATAGCTTTCAATAAACCAATACAACCTGCTTGAAATAAATCATCAGCATTTGCATTTTTAGCCCAAAAACGCTTTACAAGGGATAATACTAGACGCATATTACTTACTATAAACTTTTTTCTCGCTTCCTCATCGCCAGCTTTGAGTTGTAACATCAATGCACGACTTTCTGACTGCGTTAGTTTTGGCAATCCCTCCGTATTTACACCACAAATCTCCACCTTTTGCAACATACAGATTCCTCCCTCCTATGAACTATTATTCTTTATGTATGTGCAAGGAGAAAATTTTTATACCTATTTTTTACATCAATTTACTTATATCTTTTTTTAATCTAGCAAAAATCTTTTTTTCTAATCGTGATATGTAGGATTGTGATATCCCTAAATAGTCTGCAACATCTTTTTGTGTCATCTCTTCCCCTTTATCTAAGGCAAAACGCAAACTTAAAATATGCCGTTCCCGCTCTGGTAGTTTTGCAATAGCATTTTTCAATAATTCTTTTTCCACACTCAACTCAATATCTTTATATACAACTTCGCACTCTGTACCAAGTACATCTGCAAGTACAAGTTCATTGCCGTCCCAATCGGTATTGAGTGGTTCATCTATAGAAACTTCACTCTTTAGGCGTGCCAAGCGACGCAGATACATTAAAATTTCATTTTCAATACACTTGCTTGCATAAGTGGCAAGCTTGATATTCTTATCTGGTTGAAAGGAATTTACTGCCTTAATTAAACCAATTGTCCCTATTGAAATTAAATCCTCAAGGTCAGCAGATGTATTGTCAAATTTTCTAGCAATATAAATTACTAGGCGTAAATTATGTTCAATCAATAAATTTTTAACACCGTCATCCCCGGTTGGTAATTTATTTAAAAGGTCTAGTTCTTCTTCTTGTGTAAATGGTATAGGTAATGATTCACTTCCACATATAAAATCTAGTGTGTTCTCTTCCTTAGCAAAGAATTTAGCAAATAATTTTTTAAAAAATTCCTTTATTCTTTTAAACATATTTACTCCTCTTTATAAAAAGCATAACGGTGAAACAATTGCCATATATTCACCTACCAATTTCTCTTCATATATAGCTACTGTAACATTTTTATGTATATGTTGCTTGTCCTTATAATATAACTTCAACATATCAACTTTCATGGTCGAACAAATTTTTTTGCCTGCAACAGTCTGTATCTCTAGCGTATTTTTGCTATTGACTGTATATGCTATATCAGTTACAAATTCCTTTAATGCATCCTTTTCAACAAATACGACAAAATTCCCATCGGCATCTTGTACTCTATTTCCAGTATCAACAAATGCTTCTAAATGTACAACCTTTTCTGCAAGCTGTATGCTACAGTGACAAATGTTTGGAATATCCATAATTTTTTTTTGTATGCGTCTAATTAACCAGCATATCATTAGAATAAATAAAAACCCACCTAAGAGTAAAAGTCCTGTTGGTAGTCCGTATATCGTATAAGTCAAACTCTCACCTTGCACAAAATCCGTTTTTAAAAATAAAGCAGTTAAAAATCCAGCAAGCGTAAACATATATGCCACAAAAGTTACACTACAAATCACATAGCTTTTCACTGTCTTTAATTTTATAGATATACAGGGCAGTAACAGAGCAACTCCATATTTAATACAGAGATCTATCCATTTTGGCAGATTGTATCTCGCAGTAAATAGCGTATAGCAAATTGCCAAAAGTGTACCAAGTAAGGCAGTAAAAGTAACACGCCAAAAATTTATTTTCCCTTTTACAGTATAAATTGCCGCTACCAATAGACAAAAGTCTATACAAAAGTTATCAATAAATAAAATATCAATATATAAGTACATAAACTATACTCCTACAATTTGCAAAAGATAGTATAACAAAGGGAATATTTATAATTTTAGACAGAGTTGCCTAAAAAAGCCGAATTTTGACTGATTGCCAAAAAGTAAAAAAAAGAGGTCATTGCAAAAAGCAATGACCTCTTTTTATATATATTAACGATTATTATTATTTTGGTTATTATTTTGAGGCACTGAACCTTGTGGATAGAGTGGCAATTCAAAAAATCCTGCACACATTTCTTGTGCATAATCTTGTGCTGGTGGAATAATACAATATCCATAAGATGGCACTAAAATATCAACATTTATTAAAACTTTTAAAACGACTGTTAGACAGACATCAATATTAAAAGTATTGTCAATAGGATTAAATGTCCCTTCAGGAGCAACAGCAGAAACTACGCTTTGAATTTCATAGGGCATAATGGAAGGTTGTGGAACAAATAAGATAACATCTTCCGTTACAGTCATAACAGAACTTGCCTTTCCTTCAATGCCATTGGCATCAGTATATAAAACTTCCATAGGAATGTTGATTGCAACTTGTACTCTTGCAGCGTTTTCTCTGTCTGGTAATCTATCAACTTGCACAGAAGCAATTTCACCCGTGGAACTACTGCTTCTAGCACTAATAAAAGTAAGCGGATATGTAGGGTTAGAAGGTAACATATTTGTTAAACTTAAATTGATACCATTATTTTGTCCCTGTTTTATGCAGGCATCAAATACTCTATTTGCTTGTATACAAATGCGTTCATTTAAACCATTTGTCAAATTGCCATTGATTGGTCCAGGAGCTCTTTCTGATTGAAAATTAGAAAAAAATGACATGATAATCTCCTTCGTTATGTTAAAAATAGTTAGAATAAGTTTAAAACTTTTCTATAGCTATTGTATGCATTGCCAATAGCATATGTGCAAACAAGACCGCTATAGACAGAGCAAAAAATTTTAAAGGAGTACAAGTAAACTCGGATAGATATAGCTACAGCCATTTTTTTGTTGGAATGTCTCTTTATCGATGGAAAATTTTTGACACAAACTCTCAATGGTATCTCCAACTTGTACAGTATATAATTTGCCGTTGCACTTTGGAACAACGAGCATACTTCCCACTTGTGGTTGACATTTAAGACTATTACTACAAATCAATAATATTGGTGGTACATTATGTTGCATAGCAATACTTTCGACAGTATCTCCCTCTTGCACAATATAAAGACCTATTCTATTTGTTGGATTTTCCTGTAAATTTTGCATACACATTCTCCTAAAGCAATATAGTGCAATATATGCAAGCAAAAAGAAAAAAATGCAAGGTATAAATTTTTAGTAACAATATTATATATAGATAAGACAAGCTAACTAGAGAAGGAGAGGTTATGAAAAAAAATATTTATAAAATGGCAATGATGGTGACAGTCTTTTCCGTGTTAGAAAAGGTATTTGGATTTATCTACCGTATAATTCTATCTAGAACATTGGGAGCAGAAGCACTGGGGATTTATCAAACGGCGCTATCTGTATTTGCTGTACTGCTTGCCGTTGTATCCTCTGGAATTCCAATGACAATATCCCGTCTCACAACAAAATACCGTGCTGAAAATAATATCAATGCACAGTATTCTCTACTGAGTGCCGGACTTATTAGTGGACTGGCCTTTGCAATTCCTATATTTATACTGTTATATTTTGGTCAAAACTGGTTCAGTTTTTTATTTACAGATGAACGATGTATGCCTATATTTTTAATATTATTGCCATCACTTATCTTTAACACAATATATTCGGCAGTACGCGGTGTTTTTTGGGGAAATAAACAATTTGTCAGCTATTGTGTTATTGATTTAATTGAAGAACTTGCTTTGATGATAGGTGGTATAATTTTGGTTAGTACTGCAAGTAATGTATTTTTAGGAGCAGAACGCATTGCTTATTCCGTTGTTATTGCATATGTGCTTTCCTGTACACTTGCAGTTACATGGTATTTAATAAAGGGTGGAAAACTAAAAAGTCCAGCACATCAATTTGGAGCATTATTAGCTCCAGCAATACCCCTAACGGGTATGCGTGCCTCAAATTCTATTTTAAATATGGTCATCTTTTTAATTTTGCCCATGCGACTTATTGCCAGTCATCAATCTTCAAGCCAAGCGATGCAAGAAATTGGTGTAACTTTAGGTATGGTGTTACCAATATTGAGTATTCCTGCAACACTCATTGGAGCAATTGCACTAGTACTTGTTCCAGAACTTTCCGAAAATTTTTATAAAAAGGAATTCAAATTATTAAAAGAAAATATTGAAAAAGCAATTAAAGTAACAACTTTAATTGCTTGTATCTTAATACCTCCTCTATTTATATTAGGTGAAGATATGGGGATTTTACTGTTTGGAAATCAACATAGCGGTGAAATGATTCGAAATTCTTGTATCATATTAATTCCTACAAGTATCAGTATGATAACAACTGGAATTTTAAATTCTTTAGGATATGAAAAAAAGACATGTTTATACTTTTTTATAGGAGCAATTGCAACATTAGTATGTATATGGTTTTTACCACAATTTTTCGGCATCTATTCGTTAATTATCGGTATAGCACTTTCAGCAATCATATCCACTATACTGAACTTTCGGTTACTTGCAAAGACCAGTCAACTCAAACTCATCTATTTTAAATTTATATTTTTAACGATTTTGACAATTCTACCAAGTATTTTAATAGGTTACATATTAAAGATATGCATAGCAAAAAGTTTACCACTTTATCTCTCTGCATTTTTAATCGGTGGAGCTATCCTTTTATGTCAAGGAATATGTTGTCTCCTATTTAAAATTATAAAATTACAATGGATACAAGTATTTTTACATAGAAAACAAAAAAACTAATTTAGTCTTAAAAATGGAATTTTATTAAGTGGATAAAATAGGAGAATTGCCACGATAAAGTTTATACTATATACCACAGTATTTGTACCAATTCTAAGCCAAAATTTTAGAAAAAATCCAGACATATTGCCTTTTAAATAGACTTTATAATAAAAATACATTCCAATGATATTTTCGAATAGAACAGAACTGATATACATCAGCAAAAAGGAAAGAATAATTTTGATAAAAATACCCCCTTTAGATTTAAAAGAGAGCAACATAATGAGTGCTGGAATGATTCCAAGAAAGAATGCAGAAAGTGTAAAAAAAGGATTATATTGACCAATTCTCCCCCATATCAAGTTGGAGATAAAATCGGCAATGACGGCAACAATTGCCCCACCAGAAAGTCCCAACCAACAGGAAACATAAAAAATAACAACAGGTACAAAAGTGATATTTTGTCCAAATAAATTTACTCTATAAAAGAGCATATCCACTAACATAGCAATTGCTGTAAAAGTTCCCAGATAGGCAATTTTACGAGATAAAGGCATATTTTTTAATAAATTTGTAGACATAAAAAACCTCCCTATAATAGAGAAGTCCGCAAAAGATAGATATCTATATGAACGGACAACTTATTATCGCAGAGCAAGCAGAAAATGTTTGCTCTTTCGTTTGTAAATTTCGTTCTAAATTTACAACACTTAACGCAATAAATTTTATATAAGTAATATAGCATATAAAAAAAAATATGTCAAATATATACATATATCAAATGGATTTATACATACTTGTAATATGGGACTGATATTTATTCGAACAACAATTATTTTTATATCTCTACTGCTTATTATGCGTTTGATGGGCAAACGACAAATTGGTGAAATGCAACCTTTTGAACTCGTAATTACCTTATTGATTGCTGAACTTGCATGCATTCCGATGTCCGATACCACAATACCATTGCTATATGGTGTCATTTCAATGATAGCAATATTTTTTTTGCATCAAATCATGTTATTGATAGATTTAAAATGTCGTGGATTAAAAACGCTAGTTGCTGGCAAACCAGCGATAGTCATCAATAAAAATGGTATAGATATAAGTGAACTAAAAAAGAATAATTTAGATATCAACGATTTAATAGAATCACTACGCGGAGCTGGTTATTTTGCATTTGACGATGTAGATTATGCACTTTATGAAGCAAGTGGAAAATTTTCCGCCATGGCGAAGGAAAATAAAGAAACAAGTGCACAAAAAAGCTCTATTCCATTATTGATAATAACAGATGGTAAATTTGAAAAGCATAATTTAGATTTAACACATACAACGGAAAAATATTTTTTACAAATTTTAGAGAAAGAAAATATTCAAAGTCTAAAAAAAGTATTTGTCTTGACAATAGATGGTACAGGAAAAATATATTTACAATGTAGAGGAGAAAAATATAAAATTTTGCAAGCTACTCTACCTAAGGAGAGTGTATGGTAAAAACAATATTATCTATAGTTATCAGTTTTAGCATACTTATAGGGATATGTATATTTGAATCTATTTTTATCCATAAAACGATAAATAGTGTTGAAACAGCTTTAATACAGTTAGAGACAAAGACAAAAATGCAAACAGCTACAAAAGCAGATGCTTTAAAGGTCAATGAAGAATGGCAAAACAAAAAACGCATACTGCATATATTTGTGCCACATAACGATATTGGATATATTGATTATTGGCTTGGTGAAGCTATTAGCTATATTGAAAGTAAAAATTTTGACCATGCTCTATCAAAAGTACAAGTGCTTATATCCATATTTAATCAAATACCAGAAGTATACTCGTTAAGTTTACAAAATATCTTTTAAGATAAATTTGATAAAGTGAGAATTATAGACAAAAAAAGGTAGACAAAAAATAAGTCTACTTTTTTTTGTCTATACCATACAATCTTTTTGCTTTTTATCTCCCACTATCCATTACAATCCATTTATAAACAATCATTGGAAAGATATTATATTAAATGGCGTAGAGGATATAAATTTTAAAAAAGATACCTATAATAGAGTATTTTTAAAACACTATTCTATTTTAAGTATTCTAGCAGCACAAATAAGAAACATCTATCAAAATAGTCCAGTCATCTAACCTTTTTTATTCTATAAGTTTTTTCTTTTCTATACAATTTATCTATACTGTATCTCAAAAATTCTCTAAGAATAATTCAAATATCAAATATAAAAGTGCAAAAACTCTCTTTGATACATCAGTGTGAAGAGTAAATGAAAAGTAGTATAAAAAAAAGATATAAGAGAATCTCTTATATCTTTTCAATGGTCGAGGTAGCGGGACTTGAACCCACGGCCTCTTGATCCCAAATCAAGCGCGCTACCAAACTGCGCCACACCTCGTTATCTATTATAGTATAACAAATAGAATAAGATATGTCAACAGTTTTATCATAATTTTTTATTTTCTCTATTTGCTTTTTGCATAAAAGAGTCAATCTTATAAATTAAACTTATTGCTAATAGACTAAGAAGTATATCTTTCGGCAAATAAATTAAATTATAAGTCCAAATTACTGTCATTGAAAAAGCAGAAAGTCCATCTTGACCAGATAATCCTAAAGTATGTACAATCAACATAAAATAAGGCAATCCAATTGCATAATTTACCGCTACCCCAACAAGTGCAATCCATAAATAATTCCAAAAAGATTTACGCATACAATTTGCAAGCACTCCCACAACATAAGCTGTAGCAATAAATCCTAAGACATAGCCAAAGGACGGTTTTAACACTGCTGCAAATCCAGGTAGTAATCCGGAAAAAACAGGTATCCCAATCAATCCCATACACATATAGATAGCCATTGCAATCATACCATATTTCCAACGCAAAATAAATCCAGCTAGAATGGCAATTGTTGTCTGTAGTGTCAATGGTACGGGATAAAATGGTATTTTAATAAAGAGAGCAGCAAGTACCATAATGGCAATTAGCATTGCTGTTTTGGTCAATTGTATAGTGATTGTATATCTTTTCTTTTCTGTATTTTGTACATTTTTTATAGACATTTTTAATACCGAACTTTAAATTTATTTGCAACACAGGTGCATAAAGATGGTTGAATAGAAACTTCACCAGCAGTCAAAAGTTTTTCTTGTCCATTTTCCAATACAACAAGTAGGTTATAATTTTCATTAATATCCTTCACCTTTGCTAAAAAAGATGTCGATGCAAGCGATACTTGCACTATCTGTCCTAAAATAAATAGTCTGTCTTTATAGGCATTAAAAAAAGTATTTGCTTGTAAATTTTCCATTGCCAAATAGAATTCTTCTAAAAAATAGGCAATAAATTTTGCTCGTAAATCACTTTTAAAATCTTCACTATCAAAAAGAGCAGTGACAATATGCTGTAAATTCTCGTCAATTGCCTTTTTGTGAAAATTTATACCAATGCCAACGACAACAAAATCTAATATTTCATGCTCTACTTGCATAACTGACTCTGTCAATATACCAGCAACTTTTTTGCCAGCAAGAAAGATGTCATTTACCCATTTAATTTGTGGTTTTTGTGTCGTAAGTTTTTCAATTCCCCTACATATAGCAACTGCTGCACATACTGTTATTCGTGGTAAAAGTTGTAGAGCAATTTGTGGACGAAGTAAGATACTCATATATACTCCAGCATATTTTGGAGAGGAAAAAGTTCTATGCAATCTCCCACGCCCTGCTGTCTGTTCTTCTGCAAGCACAACTGTCCAAGTCTGCAACATATGGGCATTTTGCTTCATATATGTATTTGTAGAATCAACAGTATCTAATAAAATAAATGAAAATAAATGACTATCATTCTCAAAATTTTGTCGAATTTCAGATTCTGTTATGGAAGCAAAATTTGTTTGTAAAGTATATCCGACATTTTTTTTAGAGATAATTTTGTACCCATCTTTTCGAAGCTCTTGTATTGCTAACCAAATTGCATTGCGACTGACTCCACATTCTTTTGCAAGTGCACTACCAGATATAGCATTTTCTTCTCTTTTAAATAGCAATAATATTTTATCTTTTAACTTCATGTTGCTAATATAAGCTATAAAAAGAAAATTGTCAAGTAATTATTTAAAAAATTACTTGACAATTATAGATATTATGGAGTAACTCTGTGCAAATCGCGTGGGAATAGTGATGCATAGCGAACATTTTTAAATCCTAAAAGATGCATAGTGATGCGCTCTAAACCTAGTCCCAACCCGCCATGTGGAGGTACACCATATTTGTGCAACATTAAATAACTTTCAAACTCAGCAACTTGCATACCTCTTGCTTGCATTTTTGCAACTTGTGAATGATAGTCATGTATGCGTTGACCACCAGTAGTAATTTCAATGCCTCTAAATAGAAGGTCAAAACTGCATGTATAGGCGGGATTATTTTGGTCATCCATGGCGTAAAATGGGCGTTTTTCACTGGGATAATGTGTAACAAATAAAAAATCGCTATCAAATTCTTTTTTTGCCCATTTTCCTAATAGTTGTTCTTCTTCTGGGTCAAAATCTTTAAAATCAGTAATTTTCTTTTTAAATTTGTGTATAATGATATCTTTAGCATCCATAAATTTTATGGTCGGAATACTTTCAATGTTAGGCATCTGTACATTTAATAATTCTAATTCATTTTTATATTCATGATTTAATAATTCGAAGATATATTTTAAAGCTCCAGTTTCTATTTCCATAATATCATAGAAGCTATTGATAAATCCCATTTCTAAATCCATACTGATATATTCATTTAAATGGCGAGAGGTATCATGATGCTCTGCTCTAAAAACTGGTGCAATTTCAAATACTCTTTCATAGATAGGAATCATCATCTGTTTATAAAATTGTGGACTCTGTGCCAAAAAGACTTGTTTTCCAAAATAATCAAGCTTAAATATATTTGCTCCACCTTCTGCCCCAGCAAATACAATTTTAGGTGTTCTAATTTCTGTAAAATTTTGCTTTAAGAGATATTCACGAAATCCTCTAGCAATTCCTTCTTGTAGTTTAAAAACCGCTCTTTCCTTAGGATTTCTAAGGACTACCGAACGCATATTTAAATATAAATCAAGAGCAATATTGTCAATCTGTTTTTTATTGATGACAAGAGGTAATGGTTCTGCAGGTTGCGATAAAATCGCAATATTATGTATCTGCAACTCATATCTACCCTCTCTCGTCTGATCTTGTACAACTAAACCGGTAACTGTTACACTACAACCTTCTTGTACTTTTTCATCCAATTGATAATTAGAAAATTTTGGAGAATAAATACATTGTACAACATCTCGACTGGTACGCAAAATTACAAATGCAAAATCAGTCATTTCACGAATGCGGTGAATGATTCCCTGAATTGACACAATTTTTCCAACATTTTTTGCAAACTCCATATATTGAATAGATTCTTTCTGTAAATTACCTGTAATTTTTTCCATAAATTCCCCATTAAAACTTTTTTATTTTATTATTTTGATATTTATAAACTTGAAAAGTATATCCATTATCTACTTGAATAGGCATAGCTTCTATTTTCTGCCAATTTTCTAAACGCTCTAAATTTTCAAAAAAATGAGTAGCACTACCATCTGCAAAAACTTTTGTCACCCAAGCATAACTACAATATGGCAACAAATCTTTATAGACCATCGCACCACCTATCACAAAAATATCATTACTATTATACTCTTTTAAAACTTGAAATAAATCAGTATGATTATTTACACAAATAGCATTTTCTATATTCAATGTACTTGTACTGAGTATGATATTGATTCTATTTTTGAGAGGTTGACTTTTTGGTAAAGATTGCAATGTCTTTCTGCCCATAACAACAATTTTATCAAATGTCTTTTCCTTAAAAAATTGCAAATCTTTAGGAAGAGTAAATAATAATTGATTATCTTTTCCTATGCCCCAATTTTCATCTACTGCAACAATAGCTTGCATATTCACTCCTTTTATATAGCTACAGGAATTTTATCCTCAAATGATGTATATTGATAATTTTCTAATTGAAAACTATCAACGGTAAACTTATAAAAATCAGTAATATTTTCCACTTTTAATATTGGTGCTTGATATTGTTTTTGTGTAATTAGTTTTTCGACCATAGGAATATGCCTATCATAAATATGTGCATCGGCAATTACATGCACAAGCTCACCAGCTTCAAGCCCACTTGCTTTAGCAAACATAATTAACAATATACTATATTGCACAACATTCCAATTACTAGCAGTCAACATATCTTGACTTCGTTGGTTTAAAATTGCATTTAATTTATTTCCCGATACATTAAAAGTCATAGAATAAGCACAAGGATATAGATGCATATCCTTTAAATCCTGTACATTATACATATGTGCTATAATGCGTCTACTTGCTGGTGTATTTTTTAAGTCAAATAAGACTTTATCTACTTGATCAAAAACGCCTTCTTTAAACTGATATTTTTGTCCTAATTGATAGCCATATGCTTTACCGATACTACCATTTTCATCTGCCCAACTATCCCAAATTTTAGAGTTTAAGTCCTGTATAGTATTAGATTTTTTTTGCCAAATCCATAAAATCTCATCAATAGCTGATTTGAAAAAGGTACGCCGAATTGTAAGTATTGGAAATTCTTCTGCTAAATTGTAGCGGTTAACTAGTGCAAAAACTTTTTTAGTATATGCAGGTGTACCATCAGCCCATTTAGGTCGTACTTCTAATGTGTTATTCCAAACACCATATTCTAAAATTTGTTTACAATTTTCAATAAAAATCTGGTCCGCTCTACTCATCTTTACTCCTATATTACAATAATGTCTTATGCATATATTACGGTATTTCAGTTGGTTTGTCAATAATATTTATACTATATTGCATGTAAAGTAGAATACAATTTGCAATTGGAATGCTTCACGCATAAAATTTACTATTTATACATATATCCTTTGCCATTTTTATGCATAAACTTTTATACTTAAAGTTGAAAAGCTCTTTTTGCATAAAGCTTATCCTTACTTTTGTTGCAAACATATTTTGACTTATCTTTTCTATTATGATTTTAATTTTCATTTTTTGCTAATAAAATAATACAATGCAAATTATATCATTCTTCTTATGGATTATACTATAAAAATACAATCAAAATAGTTTTTTTCTCTCTTACATCTTTTTACGCTCTTATAGTATAATAGATTTAATAAATTATTAAAAACAGTTGTTATTTTTATAAAAATCTGCTATACTAATACAAGATAAAATTGAATATGCGATACAAAAGATTATATCAATCTGCTGTGTACGAAATTTGATATTGCTGAATCCACAATGTAAAAAAGGGAATAGTTGTCTATTATAGCTAGGCAAGGTCTATAACCGTTTATGGAAAGTCTGATACTATAGAGCACTATACCCACCTGCGAGACGCGGGTTACAGATTATCATTTTACGGCATATGCGGATTTTTTTATTTTTTCATACAAATAACATACAAGATAGTTCTACACTACAAGCTTTATTGAAAGATTTTAGGGGGCACACTATGGTCTATTTTATTATAATAATTTTATCCTTTAGTATTCCATTTTTAACTGGCTATTTTATTTATAAACTTAAAAAGCTAAAAAAACAAAAATATATAGTAACTCAACGCACAGAGAGAGCTAAAGGCGAAAGAGGTGAAGAGATAGTTGCGCGTATTTTAGGAGAAACAATATCTAGCAAGCAATATGTGCTACATAACTTACTCTTTAAAATCAATGAAAACAGATCTTGTGAAATAGATCATATTTTTATCAACAAATTTGGTGTTTGGGTCATTGAAACAAAAAATTATGCAGGTATAATTTATGGCAATGAAAAGCAACTAGAGTGGACACAAGTACTGAAATTTGGAACAGAAAGCAAGCAATTATATAACCCGATTAAACAAAATGCAACACATATTTATCATTTATCACAAGTTTTAAAAATGCAAAATATATTTCATAACATAGTTGTCTTTTTAAATGCCGATATCTCCAATATGTCTATTGATACACTCTATACACAAACTACACTATCAACTATAAAAAATCAATCGACTGAAATTCAACTCTCTGTAAAACAGATGGAAGATATTTATTATAAATTGTTACAACTTAAAGAGAGTAGAACGATTACAAAAGAGGAACATATTCAAAATATACATAGACAACAAGCAATAATTAAAGATGGTTTTTGTCCAAGATGTGGCAGAAAACTTGTAATCCGCCACGGTAAATATAGTAATTTTTATGGATGCCCTAACTATCCAAAATGTAAATTTACAAAAAATTTGATTGACAATTCCTATTTATCCTAAAATTTGTATTGCACTATAAAATAGACTTTAGAAGAATAACTTTTAATTAAAAAAAAGAATGCAAAATATGCATTCTTTTTTTTAACGAATTTTATGGATTTTTCCTGCCTCAATTTTATAAACGGTATCTGCAATAGACATTGTTGATTCTCTATGACTAACAAGAATAATAGATTTATTTGCTTTCTGTTTTACAAGTGATTCTAATATCATACCTTCGTTAATAGCATCAACATTGCTTGTAGGTTCATCTAATAAAATTAAAGGAGATTGTCTTAAAAATGCCCTAGCAATACCTAAGCGTTGTTTTTCACCAGCAGAGATATTATCCCCCATAGATACAACTTTTGTATTATATCCCTCTGGTAAACTTTCAATAAATTGATGAATAGATGCCATTTTACATGCATTTTTTAGTTCTTCTAAAGTAGCATCCGGTTTTGCAACACGCAAGTTTTCTGCAATTGTAGCATCAAATAAATATGGATTTTGTGAAACCAAGGTTACATTTTTTAATAAACTTTCTGTTTGAATATTATCAACATCAATTCCATTTAAGGCAATAGTGCCTTGATTTTTTTGCCAAAAACGCAATATCAATTTTAATATAGTAGATTTACCACTACCACTTTCGCCAACGATACCTACAATTTTACCACTCTCAACATCCATATTGATATCTTTTAATACACTTTCTTCTGGTAGATAGTTAAAAGTTAAATTTTCAATTTTCAAATTGTCAAAATGGATAATTTCACCAGTATGATTTTCTAGAATAAGAGGCTTTTCTTGTAATAGATTTAAAACTCTATCCCCACTTGCAAAAGTATTCGTCAAATTTGCAGGTAGAGCGGAAAGTGCAAGTACCGGACCATAACTACTAAATATTGTAACAATACCAATAATCATAAATGGAATATTTAGCAAGTTTGTATGCACTAGACTTATACCCACAATTAAAGTAGATAAGATACATAAGCTTACAACCATTTCAGTGATAGCTGTTGCAAGCGCGTTATTATTACGCATCTTTTTCGTATGTTCTAAAAGAATATTTGACCGTTTTGCAACTTCTTGTTCTCGTTGTTCTTCTGCACCATGCAAGACAATATCTTTTATTCCTTTGATACTATCCATAAAATAGGCATTGAAACTAGAAAAGTCTTGTCTATATTCTACACCACTTTTTTTAATAAATTTGGCACTAATTATAGGTACCACAATACCAATAATGATATAAGATAAAAATGCACAAAGTGCTAAATACCAACTTGTTACAAAACCTACAAACAGTATAATGGTTATGGAAACGACTGTTGCAATTAAAATAGGAGAAATGGTATGTGCATAAAAAATTTCTAATGTTTCAATATCTGCAGTTAGCATAGAAATAATGCTACCTTTTTCCTTAGTTTCCAATTTTGCAGGACATAAAACTCTCAATGCTCTAAAAATTTTATCACGCAAAGTGGCTAAAAGTTTAAAAGCAATATAGTGATTGCTATATTGTTCTAATGCACGAAGTCCTCCACGCACAACGCCAAATAACACAGCAAGGGCCATAATCCATGCTAAAGAGATGTGTACTAATTCTGGTGACATCAATTTTGCAATACCAACACCCCCCATAATGGTAACACCCATAGCTGTTAAAAATCCCACACTACCATTTAAAACAGCAGCTACCATTACATAGCTTAAACTACCTAGCAAGACGACAAGACCTGCCATAATTTTTGCACCACTGCGGCGTAATTTTTCTTTTTTTATCCTTAGACTATGCATAGAAATTACCCCCTTCTGTTGTACCTTTGTATCCCTCTTCTAGCTGCTTTTGACGCGCAAATAAAGCGGCATATCCACCATTTGCCTGTATCAATTCCATATGAGACCCTCTTTCAAGAATATTTCCGCTCTCCATATAATAGATAGTATTTGCATCTACTACATTTGCCAATCTATGAGAGATGATAATTACATTTTTCTCTTTAGCAAGTTCATGCATATTTTTGAGAATAATTGCTTCACTATCAATATCAATATTACTGGTTGCTTCATCAAAAATATAGATATCTTTAGGAACAACTAAATTGATAGCAAGTGCCAAACGTTGTTTTTGTCCTCCAGAAATATTTGTAGCATCCTCTTGCAATTGTTTGTCTAAACCACCATTTTCTACTACATAGTTGTATAAATTTACCTTTTTTAAAGCAAGATAAATTTCTTCATCTGTGATATTTGGCTTTGCTAATTCAAAATTTTTACGAATACTATCATGGAAAATAAAGGTATTATAGCTAATCACTGCAAGTTTATTATAATAGGATTTTCGACTTACCTCTTCAAGTAGTGTATCACCTATATAAATATGTCCTTTATTTGCATGAATCGCACCTAACAACAAGTTTACAATTGTTGTTTTACCACAACCACTTTCACCGACAATAGCAGTCATACCATTACTTGCAAATTGCATATTTACATTATTTAAAGCATTTCTCTTTCCGTCATATGAAAAAGTCAAGTTTTCCACTTTTAAGCTAGAATGCTGTACTTCTTCTTTGCCCCATTTTGGTTCTTCAACTTGTAGTAAATTGATGATTTTTCTACCAGCACTCAAACCATTCATTGCCAAATGAAAGGCACTTCCCAATGTGCGAAGTGGCAAGAAGAATTCCACTGCAACAAGCACTAGGAATAAGGCTAGAGCAATTGGACTAACTTCTTTTAGCGTTGATAGGAGTAATGGCATACCTTTTTCTAAACCGAATAAAGTTAGCAATATACCAAGACCAGCTCCGGCATAAGCTACGAGATCCATGATTGTTGTGCTAGCAAGTTGCATAACTAAAACTTTCATTGTAATTACACGGAACTCTTCAGCTTTCTTATTCATTTCTATATTGTAAAGCTCATCTGCTTGATTCACTTTTAACTCTGTAAGACCTTGTACACTATCTAAAAAGCTATCGCCCATAGAAGTATATTTACCCCAATATTTTGCAAATACTCTTTTAGCATATTTGGATATCATTACAATAGATACAGGAATAAGTGGCACACTAAGTAGAAGTGCTAAAGCAACATACCAGTTTATAAATATACATATAATAAATAAAATCAGTGGCACTAGCATTGAAAAGAAAAATTGTGGTAGATATACAGAGAAGTATAAATCTAATTGTTCAATTCCTTCTAGAGATACCTGTGTTAGACCTGCCATACTCATTTCTTGTGTACTTCTTGTACCTAGTTGTAAAATTTTATGATATACCTTTTCACGCAATTCCTTTTTAACATTTCTACCTAATAAGTCTTTTAACCTACCAGATAAATATGAAGTTATAAACCGTACTATTATTGCAGAAAAAGCAATGCAAGCGGGAGCTATATATCCTGCAAAATTATTTGGTTGCGTAATAACAATGTGAATTGCCCAACAAATAGCAACTGTTATTGCCAAATTTGCAATTGTACCAAGTAACATAAGTGCTACAATTACAAAAATATACTTTTTGTTTGGACCAATCATTTTCAGTAAATCTTTATCAATCACTTTTTATTCCTCCTTTTCAATTTTTAACGATTTTCCATAGAATTTATATTTGCTTGTTCCATAGCTTGCACGAGAGATGTATCCGCTGATTTAGCAGTTTTTAATTTTAATGGTGGTGATGTTCTCCTATCAAATACATGCCTAAAAAATGCAGCTGGATTATAAATTAACAATCTTGGCCCAGAAAAACGCATAACATCTTTAATATTTTGACGTATACTTGGTTTATAACAATGTACCTTGCAGCGACTGCAAAAAGGTTTCTCATCACCAAATGGACAATGTACTCGTCGCTCTGCTACATAATTCAACAAGCTTTGGCATGCTTCACATAACTCGCCTTTTGGTGTTTTATGCTTTTTTCTACAATACAATGATATCATAGTACTTGCATTTATAATGTCTCTTTCGCCTTTATATGTCATCTCTGTCCTCTTAAATAAAATATACTACCATTTATAAATGTAAACTATATATAAAATACATCTCTAAATATCTATCAATTTTTCTATTACACTTTACTTTCATCTATAAAAGTTTATATCTTATCCCCCTTTTATTTTGTGTTCGCAATAGCGAACATCAATTTAAAAAAAATAAAAATATGCTTCATTTTCTAGTGCATATTATAATAAAGGTCTAAATTGTTGTCAATAGATTTTATTCTATTTTTTAGTACAAATACCATTAAAATAGTGGGTATTTGTACTAAAGACAAGAAATTTAATAAATTTGTTTCAGTGTAAATAAATTAGTTTGCTTTTTCCAATGGTTTTTTCATTGTTAAAGCAATTCTGTTGCGTTTTAAATCAACTTCTTTTACCCAAACAGTAACTTGTTGCCCTACTGTTAAAATATCTTTAGGATGTTCGATATATTTATCTGTAATTTCAGAGATATGTACAAGACCGTCATCATGCACACCGATATCAATAAAGGCACCAAAGTCAATAACATTACGGACAACTCCAGAAAGTTCCATACCTGCAACTAAGTCTTTAATATCCATAATATCTTTTCTAAGTATTGGACGCGGTAAGTTTTCGCGGATATCTCTACCTGGTTTTAAAAGTTCTTGAATGATATCTTGCATTGTTGGTACATCAAGACCTGCATCTTTTGCAGCTTTTGCTTCACCATATTGTTTAACTTTATTTGGTAGGTCCTGAATATTTTTATTGGCAATATCCACTGGTGTATAATTAAACAAATGCAACAATTTTAATGCAGAACTATAGCTTTCAGGATGCACTGCAGTGTTGTCTAATAAATTTTCACCATCAGGAATTCTTAAAAATCCAGCACATTGTGTAAATACTTTATCGCCTAATTTTTTTACATTTTTAATTTGATCGCGACTATTAAATTTACCATTTTGCTCTCTATAAGTAACAATATTTTTTGCAATACCTTCATTTAAACCAGCTACAAATTTTAATAGAGAGACACTTGCTGTATTTAAATCCACCCCCACACTATTTACACAATCTTCTAAAACACCCTCTAAGACATTATCCAATCTCTTCTTATCCATATCATGTTGATACTGACCGACACCGATAGATTTTGGGTCAATTTTAATAAGTTCTGCAAGAGGGTCTTGTAAACGACGCGCAATAGATACAGCACTTCTTTCAGCGACATCATAATCAGGAAACTCTTCTGCTGCAAGTTTACTTGCAGAATATACTGAAGCACCCGCTTCTGATACTACAATATAAGCAAGTTCTATTCCTTTTTCTTCCTTAAGTTCTTGAATCAGTTCCGCAATAAAAATTTCACTTTCTTTAGAAGCTGTTCCATTTCCAATAGCAATAATATCTACTGCATATTTTAAAATTAAATCTTTTAAAATAACTTTAGCTTTTGCCTCATCTTGTTTTGGTCCAGGAGTCGGATAAATTACCGTTTTATCAAGCACTTTTCCTGTTCCATCAACAACAGCGATTTTACAACCTGTTCTATAAGCGGGGTCAAGTCCTAAAACAATTTTATCTTTGATAGGTGGTTGTAGTAAGAGTGGACGCAAATTAGATTCAAACATTTTAATAGCTTGTTCGCTTGCGATATCTGTAAGAGCAGTACGAAGTTCTCTTTCAATTGATGGGAAAATAAGACGAGAATAACTATCTATTGCTGCTTCTTCAACAAGAGCTGTACATTCTCCACCATCTTTTAGAAAGGGAATTGCAGTAATTCTTTTTGCTAAATCGTCATTCACATTCAACTTTACTTTTAAATATCCTTCTTTTTCACCACGATTGATAGCAAGTATTCTATGACTCTTTATTTCAGCAATATTTTCAGCATAGTCTTTATAGGTTTCATAAATTTTTGCCTTTTCATCCTCTTCATTGATAAGTTTTATAGAGAGTTCACCATTTTTAAAGAAGACATTTCTAAGTTTTTTGCGCACATTAGAATCATCGGCAATAATTTCGGCAATGATATCTTTTGCCCCTTGTATTGCCTTTTCAGATGTATCAACTCCAGCTTCAAGATTGATATATTCTGCAGCAAGTTGATAAGGTTTTGTATCTTTATCCTGTGCTAAAATCATATCTGCAAGCGGTTGTAATCCGGCAGCAATAGCAACACTCGCACGCGTTTTTTTCTTAGGTTTATATGGACGATAGATGTCCTCAACCTCTGTTAATGTAGAAGCATTATCAAGTGCAAGTTGAATTTCCTCTGTCATCTTTTCTTGTTCTATGATAGATTTTGCAACCTCTTCCTTTCGCTTTTGCAAATTGCGTAAATAAACAAGTCTATCATTAAATTCCCGCAATAATTGGTCATCACAACTACCTGTCATTTCCTTACGATAACGCGCAATAAATGGGATTGTATTCCCCTCATCAATGAGTTGAATAATATTTTCCAATCTATCTTCACGAATAGATGAGAATTCTAATTTTAACTGTTCTAGTATAGTCATATAATGCACTCCAAAATTTATTTAGTATTATAATATATCCAAATGCTATTTTACAGATTTATTTTAAGTATAGCACATCACAAAATAAAAGTCAATTATAAAATAGATTCCTGTACTATACATTTTAAAATTTTGAAACTAATTTATACTTATATAGTAATATTGCACAATGATGTAAAATATATAGTACTATGTTAGACAAAAATTATTTTATTCATTGATAAAAGCAGCTTGTATATGATTTAAAGTATGTGTATACACTTCAATAACATCAAATCGAATAGACAATTCATCCATATTTTGCTGTGCAATAAAATATCCAGCCATAGTAATATATTTTTGCTGTTTTTTATAATTTACGGCCTGACAAGCCCGCATATATCTTGCTGATTTTCTTGTTTTCACTTCACAAAATACATATTCATTTGTAGCAGTATCAATTGCTACAATATCCACTTCTCCATAAGGTGTTCTATAGTTTCTATATAAAATAATATAGTGCTGTTTTTGTAGATATTCTATCGCTTTATCTTCTCCAAATTGTCCAAAATTTTTTTTGTAAAAGTTTTTCTGTGAATCTTGCATAATCCATATTTTTTTATGGCTTCAATATGTATTCTTGTGCCATATCCTTTATGTTTTTCAAAGCTATATTCCGGATATAATTTTGCTATTTCTTGCATTTGGTTATCTCTATACACTTTTGCTAAAATGCTAGCAGCGGCAATAGAATAACTCCTACTATCGCCGCGTACAACGCACTCTTGTGGAATATCAGTTTGCAATAAAAAGTTACCATCAATTAAAAGATAATCTGGTGCAACTTTTAAATTTTGCAAACATTGCAACATTGCTTTTTTAGTGGCATTTAAAATATTGATACTGTCAATTTCTTCTACAGAACTCTCGCATATTGCATAATCAATGGCAACTTCTTTTATTTTTTCTACTAAATATTCTCGTTTTTTTGCTGTTAATTTTTTACTATCTTGTATACCTACAATTCTAAATTTTTCATCTAACGGCATAATCACTGCACAGGCTACAACATTACCGGCGAGAGGTCCTCGTCCAACTTCATCTAATCCAACTATATTTTTAAATTTTTTTTTGTATAAATTTTCTTCTATTTCAAACATATATCCCATTGTTATTTAAAAAAATTTTCAAAATCGCATGCTCTTTCTAAAGTAATCCTTCCAATTCTTCCCTTTCTAAAATCATCTAAAATTGCTTTTGCCATTCGCTCATAATCAAAGCTTCCACCTTTTCTTAAAAAGCCTCTTTGTCTACAAATATTTTCGTAAATTTGCAATGTTTCACCGAGTTCATTTAAATTATATCTATCCTTTAAAAATACAGGATATAAATTTTTAAGTTTATCTAAAAGTGCAAAAGTGATATCTTCTAAATTTAAAATATTGTCATTGATACTGCCAATAAATGCTAAATCTTTTGCTAAAGTTTGATTTTGAAAAGCAGGTTGCATCGTCCCAGGTGTATCTAAAAGCTCAAAATTACCACAACGCACCCATTGTTTCCCTCTCGTTACGCCTACTTTATTCCCAGTAACTGCTCTTTTTTCACCAACAAGCATATTTATAAGCGTGCTTTTCCCTAAATTTGGCATGCCTATAACCATAAGTCTAGGAATTCTTGTAAAGTTTTTGGCTTTATCGCGTTCAAATTTTTCTTGTAATAATAATGTGATATATTTAGAGATATTTTTGAGCGTTGTTGTTTTTGTGGCGTTAGATGGCATACAGAACATATTATTATCTTTAAATAATTGCATAAAGGCAGCAGTTTCTTTAGCATCAGCTAAGTCCATTTTATTGAGAATATATAGAATGGGTTTATTTTTTGCCAGTTTTTTTAATTCGGTATTATAAGTAGCAATCGGAGCACGTGCATCTAATAGAAATAAAATTGCATCGACAAGTCGAACTTCTTCCTCTATCATGCGTATGGCCTTCGTCATATGCCCAGGAAACCATTGTATTGTATCCATATTCTCTCCTTATTTTAATAAATCAGGCCGTTTTAGCATTGTTATTTCTAGAGCTTTTTTCTTTCTCCATTCTTCTACTTTTGCATGATTGCCACTACGTAAAACTTCTGGAACAGATAATCCTTTATAACATTGTGGTCTAGTATATTGCGGGTATTCTAACAATTGATTTGTAAAACTTTCCTGTTGCAAACTTTCTTCTGCTATAACACCATCAATATAACGACAAATAGAATCAGTAATTGCCATTGCAGGAATTTCTCCCCCTGTTAAAACAAAATCACCAAGACTCAATTCAGCATCAATATATAAATCCAAAATACGCTGATCCACGCCCTCATAATGTCCACAGAGTAAAATTATATATTTTTTCTTTATCAAACTTATAACATCAGACTGTTCAAATCTTTTTCCTTGTGGGGAGAGATAGATACGATATGCTTCATGGTTGGGGTCTAAGCTATCAATGCAACTTCCTATAGGCTGTGGAAGCAAAACCATTCCTGCACCTCCACCAAATGGATAATCATCCACTTTTTTATGTTTATTTTCAGCAAAATCTCTAAAGTTGACTAAATTTATTTGCACTTTTTTTTCTTGCACCGCTCGTCCTATTATACTCTCTTGCAAAGGAACAAACATTTGTGGAAAAAGGGTTAAAATATCAATTCTCATTTTATTTACCTAAACTTATAAAGGCATTAGAGTAAAAATTTACCAAGTTGTTGCATAAATTTTTTCTAAACAAACCTTTTATTTTCCTCTTTCTATTTAGATGTATTCTAGTAAAAAGTATGCTTACTATTCTACTAACATAATCTCTTTTAATCTATCTGCACGAACAGTAACCTTCTTATCTACAATATCTATATTTAAAATAAGTCCATCTACTTTAGGAAAAGAAAATCTTTTTTTATCTTGTTCTATCACATAGACATCAGTGCTTGCAGTATAAATATCTATAATTTTACCAATATTTTCTCCATTCTCCGTATATAAATCACTCCCTAAAATATCAACAATATAATAGACACCCTCTTCTAAAGGCGGAGCATTTTCACGAGTAACTTTTATATATTTTCCACGCAATCTTTCAGCAGAATCTCTATCATAAACACCAGTTAAATGTAAATAAGCGGCAGTAGTATCAGTGCGAGCTGCTAAAATTTGATAATTATTTTCATCTATTTCAATATCTTTATATTTTTTTATATCTAGTGGAGTATCTAACAAACATTTTACTTTAATTTCACCACGAATACCTTGTGGTTTTAAAATCTGAGCAATTGTAATTTTATCAACCATAAATTTCCTTTTAATATAAAAAGAGAAAGACAATACTAGAATTGTCTTCATCTTTTTAATTATTTCTTAAAATATCTAATTTACAGATGCTATACAAATAGAGTTACTATTTCTTTTTCTTTCTCAATTTTGTACGAGGTGCTGATTGTTTTTTAGATGGTTCTAAAATACCTTCTTTTACAAGTAAAGCACG
Source organism: uncultured Christensenellaceae bacterium (assembly GCA_910586945.1). Taxonomy (GTDB): domain Bacteria; phylum Bacillota; class Clostridia; order Christensenellales; family Borkfalkiaceae; genus MGBC143601. The sequence goes on along the minus strand of CAJULO010000001.1, from coordinate 227,289 downwards.
CACAGTTTCGGTAGGCTGTACTCCTTTTGATAACCAATCTTGTGCCTTTTCTTTATTGATTAAAAGTTCAACAGGGTTAGACATTGGATTATAATGCCCTACTTTTTCAATATATTCCCCATCTCTAGCCTTTCTACTATCCACAATAACGATACGATAAAATGGTGATTTTTTATCTCCCATACGCGTCAATCTCATTTTTACTGCCATAATTTTAATCTCCTTTTTGTTAAAAATCTATAATAATTACCGCATAAATGCTGGCAATTTTTTACCATTTGAAAATTGTTTCATTAAAGTTTTTGTCTGCTCAAATTGTTTTAAAAGTTGATTTATCTCTTGTACGCTAGTCCCAGAACCAGTTGCAATTCTCTTTTTACGAGAGGAATTAATTATTGTTGGATTCTCTCTCTCTTTCTTGGTCATTGAAAGAATCATAGCTTTATATTTTTCCATTTTTCTCTCATCAAAATCTTCCTCTTTCAGTTTCAGTTTACCCATATTGGGTATCATCCCCATAACTTGTGAAAGACCACCCATCTTTTTTAAGGACTCAAACTGTTGCAAGTAATCTTCAAGTGTAAAGGCGGCGTTACGCAATTTTTTTTCTAATTTTTTCTGTTCTTCTTCGCTGATTGCCTCTTGTGCCTTTTCAATTAAAGTAAGCACATCGCCCATCCCTAAAATTCTACTTGCCATTCTATCTGGATAAAATGTTTCAATATCTGTCATCTTTTCGCCGACACCTATAAATTTGATAGGTAATCCAGTTACAGCCTTCATAGAAAGACAAGCACCACCGCGTGTATCCCCATCAAGTTTTGTTAAAACTAATCCAGTTAAAGGCAGATGCTTTTGAAAGGTCTCTGCTACTGTAACAGCATCTTGACCAGTCATACTATCAACAGTCAATAAAATTTCATGGGGATTTATTTTTAGTTGTATCTCTTCAAGTTCTTTCATCAAGAGTTCATCAATATGCAAACGCCCAGCTGTATCAATAATAACAGTATCAAAGCCCATAGAATTTGCATGTATAATTGCTTCTTTTGCCGTTTGTACTGGATTTTGTGTACCTTTTTCATATACAGTCACATCCACTTTTTTCCCCACAACTTGCAACTGTGTAATTGCCGCTGGACGATATATATCACAAGCGACAAGCAAAACTTTTTTCCCTTGTTTTTGTAAAAGCTGTGCAAGCTTACCACACATTGTTGTCTTACCTGCACCTTGTAAACCACACATCATAATGATTGTTGGTGGTTTATCAGAGACAGTTAGCTTTACATTACTAGGCCCCATTAGAGCAATTAGCTCTTCATTTACAATTTTAATTACCTGTTGTGTTGGATTTAAATTTTTTAAAATTTCCTGTCCAAAAGCTTTTTCAGAAATATCATTTATAAAGTTTTTTGCAACTTTTAAATTTACATCCGCTTCAAGTAGAGCTACTCTAACTTCACGCATAGCTTGTTTTATTTCAAGCTCCGTCAATCTACCGTGTTTTGTCATCTTCTGAAAAATATGTGAAAGTCTTTCAGAAAGACCGGAAAATATACCCACGCTCGCCCTCCTTTTTTATTCTTTCAATAATTCTCTTAGCTTTAAAAGTTCTACTTTCTCTATTTTTTCTTTTTGTAAAAGTACATCCAATGCGTTAAAAATTTTCTCTTGTTTTTGCAAAAGCAACAGTTTATCTTCATACTCCTCTAACAGTTGTTTACTTATGGAGAGCATTGTTGATACCGATTGCTTACTCACTTTTTTTTGTTCAGCAATTTCTGTCAGAGATAAGTCACACATAAAATATAAATAGCAGACTTCTCTTTGTGCCGATGTCAATAATTTTTCATAGATATCAAATAATTGTTGATATTGCAAATTTTTAATACACTCTTCCTTTTGCATATTTTGATGATAACACAAAAAAATACAGATGTCAACTATTTTTTATTGACATCTGTATTTTTAATGTATACAACTACCAATTTCAGAATCAGGAGTTGTAAAAAGTAATTTAGACTTACCATCTTCATTTACAGCAGCGAGTACCATACCGTGTGAATATTCATTGCCAAATTTATGTGGAGGTAGATTGAGTAGTACAACTACTTTTTTACCAGTTAGTTCTTCTTCGGTATAATCGTTTGCAATGCTAGATACAATAACGCGTTCTCCTTTGCCGTCATGCACTGTCAATTTTACCAATTTATTGGATTTTTTCATCACTTTTGCAGAAAGAATTTTGCATACACGCATATCTAATGTTTGAAAAACTTCTACTGAACTAAGTCCTTTAAAATCAATAGGATTTGCAACAAATTTTTCCTCGCAGACTATTTCATCTACCTTTTCTAGCTCTTTTTGTTTTCTTTGCCATTGTAAATAAGCACTATCTTCTTGCATAGAGATAGAAAAATCCAATAGATGGATAAAGTTTTCTCTTTCTAATGCAAATAAATATAAATAGAGGCGTGGCCCTTTATCGCGTGCAAGTATTAAATTATAGATATCTTTAAAAAATTTACCTTGTACTGTTTTGAGAGCATTTTTATCTTCGACAATTTCAGGATAAATTTGTTTAGGAATAGCATACAACTCTGCCTGTAGGCTATCTAAAGTATACTTTGTATTTTGTAGATATTCCTTTAATAGTTTTACAGCTTGACGCTCTTTTTCCGTCATAGTTTGATAATATTCCCAATTACGGCAAGGCATCAATTTATTTTCGCTCTCTGGACTACAAGTTGTCAACCAAAATTTTGCTTTTTCAAACCGTTCCATAAACTCTATTTTTTTATATGGAGTCCCAATTTTAGCAAATAATTTTTCCATCATATCTGCATTAAAATTTACCACTGCACCAAGGTCGACCAGTTGAGACATAGGTACATGTGCCAATTTTCTATCTGGAATACAACAATTTTCTATAATACATTGTGTAAGTTCGGTAGCCGTTCCTTCATCATAACTTGCAAACATTCTATCAAACTCATAATATTGTCGTAAAATATCTTCACTCAAACAAAAGTCAAATGCCTTCAACGGTTCAGTTTTAGCATATAACCATAAAATAACTTCTGGTTCATATAGTTTTAATAGAAACTCTGGTGTCATATTCAAACCGCTAGAACCACTCATTTTACCAACAGACACACTACCCTTTATGCCAATAAACTCATATCCTTGAAAGAGTGGAGCTGGATATCCAAAAATTTTACTAGAAATATCTTTTGCTGTATCATAACTACCATCCTTAGAGGCATGGTCTTTTCCACCTGGTTCAAAATCGACACCTTCTACCATCCAACGCATAGGCCAATCGACTTTCCATTGTAATTTACAATTGTAATCTTTCGTAAAATCAAATTGACCGCTATGACCACATTGACAACTATAAGTAGCTTTTTTACAATCAGCACTGAGTGAGTTAATTTTTGTGGTATCTTTATGACATTTAGGACAATAAATAGCGACTGGATAATAATTTTCACGCTCTTCTTCTGTTGCGATTTGTGTTCTATGCTTGTCTAATACATCAAAAATTTCCTTGCGTTTTTGCAATGCAAATAGAACATGTTCTTTATAACGACCACTACGATATTCCTTCGCTTGATAACGATATTCCATTTTTATACCGAATTTTTGAATAGATTGCATAAACTCCTTTTCAAAATAATCAGCATAGTTATCTGCCTTGCCAAATGGGTCAGGCACATCAATATAGGGATATCCTAAATATTTCTCAAAGGAATCATTCTTTAAAAAATCTTGTACATTTTTTGGAACTTTACGCATACGGTCGAACTCATCCCAAGAAAATAAAAGTTTTGCCTTTCTCCCCTTTTTTATGAGTGCTTTACACACAAAAAAACTTGTAACAACATCTCTAAAATTGCCGATATGTACAGAACCTGAAGGAGATATACCTGCAGCACATACATACTCTGCTTTGTTCGGATTTCTTTTAATAATTTCTTCTGCTAATTTATCTGCCCAATACATTTCTTTACCTCTTTTTATTCCAAAATATTTGTAATGACTCCGCCACCTAAACAGATATCATCCATATAGAGTACAGCATATTGTCCGGTAGTAACTGCTCGTTGTCCTTCATCTGCAGTAATGATAATGCTATCATTTGCTTGCACAGTGATAGTAACTTTTTGTTCCTCTTGTCTATATCTAAATTTGGCAGTGCAATCAAATTGCTTTGCAAATGGCTTTTCTAAAATCCAGTTCATATTTTTCACGCTACATACTGTAGAATACAATGGACTTTCATCTCCACAAGACACATATAAGATATTCTTATTGATATCTTTTTTTACGACAAACCAACGGCCTTCTCCATCGCCTTTGCGTCCCCCTAAATTGATACCTCGTCGTTGTCCAATGGTATAATACATCAACCCAATATGTTCTCCTACTTCCTGTCCTTGTAAATTTAAAATTTTACCTGGTTGTGCTGGAAGATAATTTTGTAAAAATTTTCTAAAATTCCGTTCTCCTATAAAGCAAATTCCAGTGCTATCTTTTTTCGTAGCAGTGGATAAGTTATATTGCTGTGCAATTGCACGCACTTGTGTTTTCTCATATATACCAAGGGGAAACAAAACATTGTCCAGTTGTCTCTGTGTGACTTGATTTAAAAAATAAGTTTGGTCTTTTTGTCTATCTTTACTTTTTAAGAGATAGTTTTTTCCATCCTTTACTGCTATATTACAGTAATGGCCTGTTGCAATATAGTCTGCTCCAAGAGCAACTGCACGCTCTTTAAAATGTTTAAACTTTATCTCTCTATTGCATAGGACATCTGGATTTGGTGTATGTCCAGCTTTATACGCAGCTAAAAAATATTGAAAGACATTTTCCATATATTCCTTAGCAAAATTTACGGTGTAATATGGAATATCAATTTTTGCACAGACACGCTTGACATCTTCATAGTCAATTTGTGCTGTACAACAACCATTTTCTGTCTTTTCATCCCAATTTTTCATAAATAATCCGATAACATTGTATCCTTGCTCTTTTAAAAGTAGTGCCGCTACCGAACTATCCACACCCCCACTCATACCGACTACAACTGTTTTTTTAGCCATTATTTTGCCCCTCAGTTTGTTTTTGCTTTCGCAGTTCTTCTTCCATTTTATTCGCAAGTTGAATTCTTTTATAATCTTCATCTAATGAAAAATTACGCAAAATATCATAACTACCACCTAATTTTTCAATCGTATATTTCATCTCTTTAAATAAAATATATCCTATTTCTTCATTTGCAATATCATTATATAAAAATTCTAATGCGCGTGTATCTCCTAAATCACCTAAAAATTTTAAATATAGTAGTTTATTTTCTCCCATACGATAGCCTTCTACAACTGTATTATACAATTTTTCCGTTCTTTCCCCTGCTTTTATAAGAAGTTCAATTGCATATTCTTGCCCATCTGTATGCAGTAGTTTATAAAGAGGCTGTATAAGTTTTGTGGCAACTTTTTCAAGTTGCGTTGCAATATTTGCTTTTACGGCAACACTGTATTGTCTATTTTTTAAAATATAAAAATAACTTTGTATAATACGCTTATCTGCCTGTAATAAGTCAATAGCATAATTTTGTAAAACTTCATTCTCTTCTACAAGCAAGGCAGCAATCTCTAAGTTATATCCTGTTTTTGCAAGTGCATCTAGCAATACATCTGGAACTACTATATTCTCTGTCACATATGTCTTTAATAGCGCAACGAGTTCTGTTGTTCCTTTTTGGCGAAAATATTCTCTAGGAGAATTTTGTATGCTTTCTAGTGGCATCTCAATAAATTGTTGATAAAGTTCAACTATCTTGTCTTCCCATTCCCCTTCAGTAAATTCCCCTTTATGTTTCTGGATATAGCTTCCCAATTTTTCTTGAAAAAGACTATCAAAATCAATCAGCTGCATAACTCTCTCCATTATCCTCTGTTATTGCCACTTCTTGCAATTGTTGCGTAGCATCCAAACAACTAAGAATTTTATTTACCTTTTCTGCATTGGAATCAAAAAATTGAATATGCCGCTCGACTTGTTCTTTATCTGCCTTTAAGCAAATAATAAAAGCAACACATGCCAAATCTTTTGCATTGTCAATGAGTTCTAAATTTTCAAGATTTGCCAAATTGCTATAAATAGATTGTAAAGTACTATTGAATAAAATTGAATATTGTCCTAAAATAGCAAATCTTGAAAATAAAAGTGCTTGTGCCTGTATAAAATATTTTTTGCGTTTTTTTGCAATTTTTAATGGTTGAAAGCTTACTTTTGTAAATATACCATTTGCATTCACCCCCGCCTCAAATCCTTGGTTATGCAAGGCCATTTGTCTTAAAATTTCTATTTTATACTCATCATTTATCTTCATTTTATAAAGCAAGTGCTTTAAGTGACCGAATTTTTTCAATTTAGAAGCAACAGCTATAGCAATCATTTGCAGTTGTCCAGTAACTTCGCTATTTTCATCAAATGGCCAATAAAATAATTCTTCAAATTGATTATCAGAGAGCGTAATTTTATCGCCATCTTTATTCTCTAAAATAGAAAGCAACAAATCTAATTGTTTTTCGCGTTCTGGTTCCGGCAATTTATAATAAAAATTGATATTTGGTTTTTCTATATTCCCCTTTTTGTATTCTGCAATTTGTTTGTAAAAATATCTAGCAATATAGGCATGGGGATAATAGTCTATCAATTTACTAAATTCATGTAAACTTACATCAATTTTATTACACATAAATGCCGCAACTGCTTTAAAATTGAGTAAAATATGGTCCAATTCACCATTATTTTCTAATTGTTGAAAGCGTTCAAATGCCTCTGCATAAAAACCATTTTCACAACAGATAATAGCAATTTTATACAGTTCTTCCTTTTCATCTGTATGCACTTGTAAAAGTTGTTTTGTTATAGCTTTACTCTCATCATCTTTATTTTGTTCATGCAAAATAGCTGCATAGTTTGTCAATGCAACAACATTGTATGCATCAATTTGAAGAGCTTTTTTACAATTTTCTTCAGCGACATCTAAATAGCCATCTAATAGATTTACAACAGTTAAATAATTGAGTGCAGTTAATTGGTAGCTGGACCCTTCTGGAATAGTATGAAAAACATCTTTTGCTTTTTTGATATGTCCGGCCTTTAATAGTTTGACGCCTTTTGCCAATTCTTCACTAAAATCTTGACTTTCTTTTGGCCACACTATACTAATTTTTGAACGCCTTTGTTGGTATTCATGCTCTAAAAATTCATCCTGTAATTTAGAAGTTACACTTGTATCCATTAAATCAGCAACGCGTGTATTGTAATAGGAAGAGGCCTTGTCATTGTTTAACTTTAGCATACAAACCATTAGTCCCTCAAAAGCTTCATACTCTTCATCTACATCACAAATATCTAAATAATGCATCCAATATTCCGCCGCTTGTTCAAATAATTCAAGAACCTCATAACAATCTGCAAGGCGTGCAAGTGTTTCTGTATCCACATCATAAAGCTCTATTTTTTTATGTAAAAGGCGTAAAGTAGCGCGTAAATCTCCATCTTTAAACTTAGTATTTGCAATATCCAATAGTTTTTCTTCACTTATATCAAATTTTATTTCTTTCATTTTTTCCCTCTATTACTTGGTATACAGGTTGTCGATATCTTCTTTAAAAAAAATATAGTCTGTATTACAGTAATGGCAATGAATATCTATCTTCCCTTGTTCCTTTATAATACTCTCTAGTTCCTCTCTCCCTAAAGCGAACAGCAATGCCTGCATGCCTTCTTTGCTACATGTACAAGTATAACGCGGATATTTTATACTCAATTTTTCCGTCTGCACATATCTCTCCCAAATTGTTACTATATCTTCATCTTCAAACAGTGTATCTAGTGTATAAAAAGTATGCATCAGTGCAATAGCTTGATTGATTTGCTCTTGCTCCACCTCTGGTAAAGCTTGTATGCAAATAGCATATGCTACTTTACACTTACCGTCGCTATCTAATTTCACTTGCAAATGCATATCTGTAAAGCGTTGTTCACTCTGTGTAAAGTATGCAATAAAATCTTCTGTAACATCACCTGCAACTAAATTTGTCGTTCCCATACACGGTTTTCCATTATCTTGATATAGCACTGTAATAGTACCATTTTTACCAATACAAGTAGATGCATCTAGTTCATTTTCATTTGTTTGTTGCACTTGTCCATTTGTAATATATCCTCTGAGTTGCAGTTTTTGATTGCCACTTACAAAAATATCACCACCTAGCCCATCTCCTTTTATTGTTATAGAACAACTGTCCTCTTCATTTTTTAATGATGCGCTTAAATAACTTGCAACCAATAAAACTCTTGCAATTGTACTTGCCGCAAGTGGTGCAAGATTATGTTTTTGAATACATACATTTACAAGTTGCGTACAATCTAAAAGAGCAATTGATATTTTATTTTCAAACAATAATCCCTTTATAATACAATCTCTTTTTTTCATATAACCCTTTACAATTTTTACAAATAAAGTTTGCTCTAAATTTTTCCTTTTTATCCCCTAATATCTACTAAACTCCAACACTTTAAAAGCACAATTTTGCAATTGTTTTACTATATTCGCTTTTTTATATAATGTCTATGCAATCTTTCTCTCGCCTATATTGTCCATTCCCTTCTTTTATAAAAAATGTCAAATACCTATCGAGATACTCTTCTGTAAAAGCATTTCTCCAAATATAAGCATCATCCTTCTTTTCATCACAAAAACTTGACCATCCAGTTCTTTTGCAAACTTATATGCAGTGGAAATATCAAATATAAAAATTCCACCCTTTTGTAAATTATTGCTATGTTTGTAAAACTTGAGAAAGTTGTACAAGTAAGATATCATTGAAACAAGCATTAATTGCAATGGCAAAACTTTTTATGTTGGAGTCGCATAATCTAAAATATTTGCCAATATATACTGTGATTTTAAAGAGATTCTTTTGCTCTAAACCGCACAACTTCTAACATACTTGTGCTACAATCTATTGCTGTCATATCCTACCCAAGTCAATAAAAAATTGAGTATGAAATTCGTTACTACAAGTAATATCCCAACCACTTGTCAAAGGTATTGTTGATATTTTTTAATGCAATATGTACATACTGCGACCACTTGTTATAGTCGCAGTTGTCATTTAAATATTGAGAATATCTACCCAAAATAGTATATGTCACATTCAAATAGTACCCTCAATTTTACTTTTTCTTCTTTTTTTCTTTACTGGTCGCTTTTGTCTCAATAAATTGTGCATTGTACACGAGATATTCTTCATCATTTTGATGTTGTGTAATATATTCTTGCAATTCCTTTTGTATATTTAATTTAGAAAGTTGTAATTTTTTCAATTCTAAAATAGAAAGTTCTTCAGGCAAGGTATGCAAATTGTTTTTTTCTGTCAATGGCATAATAGGCGTTGATAAAATTGTAGATTTTTCACCGACATTGCCCCCTAAATTTTTTGCATATTTTTCTACTTTATCAACATTTTTAATTACTGGTTTTACTTCAAGTGGTCTTTCTCCACTTTCACTATTTTTGAGTAACTTTTCTGCTTCAAACATATTATCAAATAGCCAATGTGCATAACTTTGCCACACTAAAAAGGTAAAGCTAAAAGAAAAGAACAGTGCTAACATCAAAATTAAAATAGTAAAGAATGAATTATTGAATAAAAAGAGTAAAAAAGGGAGTACTGCTATTGCTAAAAAAATAACATTTGTTATAATAAAGCGAAAAGTTAAATAGATAGATACAACTAAATTTTTAAAAAAGTTTACTTTATAATTTGCATTGATGGATATTTGCCAGAAAAAACAGATTGTTATGAGTGCAATAATAATGTATAATAAAACAGATAGAATTATCCATCCCACTCTACTTGCCGTTGTTAGCAAAGCAATCTGAATAGCTTGTAAGGCGATGACAAGGCCATATATTGTTATTGCATATAAAATTACAATAGGTAATATACCAAGTACTGTTTGCACAACACCCTTAAAGAAGTCTGTAATAGAGATATCTGCTGCTTTTGACCAAAGTAAATTGCGAAAGATAAATACTCCGCCAGCAATACCAACTGCAGCCACAAGAGAACATGCTAGCATAATTGCACCATAGACTACAATTGTATGAAAGACAATCTGTTCCGCTACTCCAGTTGTATTTGGTTGTGCCGGCCAACCTAGACCAATACCGCTAGAAAATGGAAATTCAAATCCCATACGCATAGCTTGTACTATACCAAAAACAAGAGTTATTAGCATAGGTGCAAATGCTATGACAAAGAAAAAATTGATTAAAATAATTTTTCTAAGTCTCCCAGAAAAAACTCCTTTAAAGAGTTGCATTCTAGTTGCTTGTAATGATGTCCTATAAATTTCACTTTTGCGTTCATGTCCTTGCATCATCTCGGCAAAGACTGACTTTTTCCCTCTTTTTTCTACCATATCAATTCCTCATAGAATAATTTGCTTATTATTATAGCATATTTAATCGTTTTTTTCAATAATTTTTTCGATTACTTTATAAATTTTATTGACTTTTTTTGTTTGCAGTGCTACACTAAAAGAAAATTATAAAGAAAATATATTTTAGTATGCATTCACAACAGTAGTCATTCGTGATAAAATTTCTTATTACTACTGGCATAAAATGGATAGGCATCTTTAGATTGTAGATTGTACTAGCAATATAATTGAAAATACAATAAGAAAATTCTATTTTAAAACTAAAGTTTTAAATAATTTGCGGTACAATTTTGTACCGTTTTTTATATAAATATAAATCATTACAAAGTAAATCTACAACATACTAGGAGTAAATATGAAAAAATACAGAGTTGGTATAATTGGTGCAACTGGAATGGTTGGACAACGCCTTTTATTACTTTTACAAAATCATCCATTTTTTGAAATAACGGCATTGCTTGCCTCACCAAATTCTGCGGGACAAAAATATGGAAATTGTCTTCAATCTCGCTGGATGATGCAAGACAAAATTCCAGAACAATTTGTAAATATGACTATTTTAAATGCACATGATATCATACTAGTGCGTGAAAAAGTGGATATTGTTTTTTGTGCTGTAAATATGCCAAAAGATGAAATTCTTGTTCTTGAAGAAAATTATGCAAAGGCAGAGATTCCTGTAATTTCTAATAATGCAGCAAATCGTTGCAATCCATTTATTCCCATGATAATTCCTGAAATCAATGCAGAACATTTAAAAATTATCGACATGCAACGCAAAAAACTAGGTACAAAAAAAGGATTTATTGCTGTAAAGAGTAATTGCTCTATCCAAAGCTATTTACCTGCACTTCATCCTTTAAGAGAGTTTGGTTTAGAAAAAATTGCAATTTGTACCTATCAAGCTATTTCCGGAGCTGGTAAAACTTTTGAAAGTATGCCAAATATAATTGATAATATCATTCCATATATCAATGGAGAAGAAGAAAAAAGTGAACTTGAACCACTAAAAATTTGGGGTAAAGTAACAGAATATGGGATTCAAAATGCTACCTCCCCCATAATTTCGGCACAATGTTTGCGTGTACCAGTTAGCGACGGACATACAGCAGCTATTTTTGTTCAATTTAAAAATAAACCAACAAAAGAAGAAATTATAACTGCTTGGCAATCCTATACTAGCAGCATAACAAATTTAAATTTACCACTTGCTCCTAAACAGTTATTACATTATTTACATGAAGAAGATAGACCACAGGCGAAACTGGATAGAGACTGTGAAAAAGGCATGGCAATTACGCTTGGACGCCTTCGTGAAGATAATATTTTTGATTATAAATTTATCTGTCTATCACATAATACAATACGAGGTGCAGCAGGTGGAGCAGTTTTAATGGCAGAACTTCTCGCACAGCAAGGATATTTTGAGTAAAGATATTGTAATTGTATAGATTTAAATGTATTGAAGTATGCACTTATAAAACTCCAACAATATAACACTTATATATTTTCTATAGAATATAGTAATATAAGTTATATTTAAATATTTTGGAGAAAATATGCAATATTTTTTAAATGGTGTTGCCACAGCACTAATAACCCCATTTACTAAAGAGAACAAAATACATTTCGAAGTATTTGCACAACTAATAGAATACCAAATTATAAATCATATAGATGCCATAGTTATTTTAGGCACAACAGGCGAACCTTCAACTTTAACAAGAATAGAAAAAAGAAATCTTATAAAGTTTGCACACAAACAGATAGACGGTCGTTGCAAACTGATTGTAGGCACTGGTGGGAATAATACAACTACCGTTATACAGGATAGTATTGAGGCAGAAAAATTAGGAGCAGATGCGCTTTTAATCGTTACCCCCTATTATAACAAATGCACGCAAGCAGGAATTATTGAATATTATACAAGTATTGCAAACATGGTCAATATACCTATTATTTGCTATAATGTACCAGCTAGAACAGGAGTAAATATTTTACCACAAACGATGGAAAAGCTTGCAACTGTAAAAAATATATTAGGATTAAAGGAAGCATGTGGCAATATGGAACAAATTTGTGAAACAGCTAGGCGGATACGCGGTAAATGTCAACTTTACTCTGGAGATGACTATTTAAATTTACCTTTACTTGCTATTGGTGCAGATGGTATTATTTCAGTAGTATCCAACTTGCTACCGAAAGAGACAAAAGATACATACCTATATATGAAAGATGCAAAATTAAATGAAGCGAATATTTTACAAGATAAAATGCTACCAATTATTGATGCATTATTTAGTGAAATAAATCCAATACCGGCAAAGGCAGGTATGCAAATGTTAGGATTTAATGTCGGTATACCTCGCCCCCCATTAACCCCTTTAGAAAATATACATTACAGACAACTACAACAAGCACTTAAAAAGTTTGGTCTACAAATTGTAACAAGGAGTCAAAAATGAATATAGCAATTCATGGTGTTTGTGGCCAAATGGGTAGAACAGTTTTACAAATTGCACAACAAGAAAATAAGATACATAACATTTATGGCGTGGACATACAAGCGGGAAATTTAGAGATAGAAGTTTATAGAAACTTATATGATATTCCAGAGAAAGTTGATGTCATTATAGATTTTTCCTCTCCACAATCTCTGCAAAATATGTTAGCATTTGCAATAGAAAAAAATATACCCATTGTATTAGCAACAACTGGCTTTACGAGTAAGCAACTTGCAGAAATTAATGAAATTGCAAAAAAAATTGCTATATTTAAAACAGCAAATTTTTCAATTGGCATCAATGTATTAGAATATCTAGTAGAAAAAACAGCAAACATTTTAGGGAATAGATTTGATATTGAAATTATTGAAAAGCACCATAATGTAAAGAAAGATGCTCCATCAGGCACAGCATATATGCTTGCTGAAAGTGTAAAGAAAGGATTTGCAAAAGATATGCATTTTATTTATGGTCGAGAAGGCATAGGTAATGTAAGAGAAAAAAATACAATTGGAATTCATGCTGTGCGCGGTGGTACAATTGTCGGCGAACATGAAGTGCTCTTTTGCGGCGATGATGAAATAATAACACTAAGTCATAGTGCAAGAAGTAAAAAAATATTTGCTATTGGAGCAATACAAGCGGCTCTATTTATCCATAAAAAAAAAGCTGGTTTATATAATATGCAGGATATTTTGAGTACTCTATTTGACATAGAACGCTAAATTTAGAGAAAATATATCTTCGCATAAATTTTTTATATATCAGAAAAGGGAGTTACAGTTTATGTAACTCCCTTTTCTGATATAGGATAAAATAAAATTATTTTATTATTATACTCTAATAGAGTTCATAATTTATTACCATTTTTATCATAAATTTTTATGGGAATAAGTCCACAAGCATATCTCTTAAAAAGTTGTTTATACGCAGTTTGATTTTGTTCTTTGCCATAATGCATTAAAAAATAATTTACTTTTCGTTCTGTAATAGACATTCCAGAGAGAGTAAAATTATTTTTTTGATAGAAATCTTGGCGTTTTAGACGCTCTTCATAGTTATCATATTTTGGATTAACTTCTTCAATTGCAAGCACAATCGTCTGTTTAGCATATTCTTTTTGTAAATATTGTAAAATTTTACTCCCATAGCCTTTCCCTCGCACTTGTTCAGCAATTGCAAAAAAACAGAGATAACTTAAACTATTATGATGTAAGAGATAGACAAATCCAACAAATGTATTAAAATTTTCATCGTCATAAAAAGCTAAAAAATCTATATTTTTCCGCTTAGAATCCCATTTTAATAAGCAAAGCGGAATTCTTTCATTTTTAGGAAAAGCACTTTTATACAATTCTAATATTAGTTTATAATCTTGCATACTTTTTTTTACTTTCTTTCCAAACAGTGCCATTTATAGTCCTATATCCACTAAATTTTGTAAAAATAATTTACAATTTTGTATAGATACTTCTTGCAATTTTATTTGTAATGTACGCAATTTTTTGAAACTCTTAGGAGCTTGCATTGCTGTTGCCATCTCTAAGTGCTTCATTGCTTTAAAAGTATCATTTATATCTTCACCAGTTACAGCATACATAGTATCTTGTGGATATTTGAATGGATGCACTGTTGTAAAAAGTAAACGATTGCTATTTGCTAACACTCTATTGTCTAAAAGAGTTTGATAGGCATTTTCTGCACATGCGGTATGTGTATCTAACAGATAACTATACTCTTCAAAAAAATTAAAAATACTATTGATTTGTTCATCTTCTTTTGCCGATACATAAAATATATTTTTTGTCAAACCTTGTTTTTGTGCAGGACTGATTGCAAAAGATTTTTTCTGCAAAAATGCCTGCATTTGTTCTTTTAAAGGTAGAGTATCAAATAACGCTAGAGCTCTAAATAGAGCATAAGGAGCATTGCTATCCATTGCTGGTGCTATGGTTAAATTGGAATCCTGTCTTGTAAAATATCCTTTTTGCAATGCTTGATAAAAAGTAGAATTTATATTCATACCAACTATGATATTTTGTATAGATATCCCCATCTGTTTTGCATAAAGCACTGCTGTAAAATTAGAATAATGCTCTATTGGTAATAATATATCAATATTTTGCGTTTTTCCTATTTCCTTTGCTGATAAAATATCTAGATAACTTGATACAAAAATCGCTATTTGTACTAAAATATTCAAAATATTCCACTCACCAAGTATAGTCACACAATAGCCTTTTTCCTCTAATTTTGTTCTATTTTCCTTTAAAAACTGTAGTAAAAGTTCTTCAACATCCTCTAAATCTGATGCTTCTATTGGTAAAATTTCAATATTTTCACCATGTTTACTCGCAATTTCTCTCATTTGTAGTTTGCTGCAAAAGGCAGCTGGATACAATAAGATAGTTTGTATTTCTTGACACGCTTTCATAGCTGTTGCAATTGCACTTGCACTATTTACATCCGTTGCGGCAAATACAATTGATTTTTTATTTTCTCCGTATTTCTCATAAGCGTGCCTATAAATCAATGGAAATAGAGCATTTGCAAAATCATAAAAAGAATGTGTTTGGCCATACAATAATTCTGCAATAAATAAGTTTTTATCTATTTTGACAACTGGCAATACATCCTCTACAGCAAAAGTTTGCATTGCTTGTAGACAATCTGCTTTTAGAGTCGCAAAATCTAATTCTCCATCAAAAAAAAATTGCAAGATATATGCAAGACGTTCTGCAAATAGCATATCTTGCATTTTTTGATAATCTTCCTCTATAAATTTATAAAAAGTAGTTGGCACAAATAGCCCTAAATCTCTGTCAAGTCCTTGTAAGATAGCTTTTAATAGTGAAGTTTTTTGATTGTTATAAATTGTTGCACAGTTCATACTATACCTATTGTAACATATTTATAAATTTTTCAATTCTATTTAGTCCCTCTTCAATATCCTCTTTTGAAACGGCATAGGATAGACGAATACATTCATCCGCCCCAAAAGCAATTGCTGGAATAACAGCTACACCAGCATCTAAGAGTGCATTTGCAAAATCAATGGAATTTTTAAGGACTACACCATTAAATTTTTTACCATACACTTTAGCTACATTGACCATCACATAAAAAGCCCCATCTGCTGGAATTGCTTGAATATCTTTTATTTTGGCAAGTTTATCAAGCATAAATATGCGTCTGCTATTAAAAGTTGCAATCATTTGTTGCACTTCACTACTGTTGTCAGCCTCTAAAGCGGCAAGTGCAGCATATTGACTGATTGTACATGCATTAGATGTAGAATGACTTTGAAAAGAATCAATAGCTTTTGCGATTTGTTCATTGGCAGCAAGCCAACCAATACGCCAACCAGTCATAGCATATGTCTTAGATACGCCATTGACTACAATTGTTTTATGCTTAATTTTTTCATTGACGCAAGCAATAGAAAAATGTTCTTGCCCATTATAAATCAGTTTGCTGTAAATTTCATCAGACAAAATATAGATGTTTTTATCCTCTAAAATTTTAGCAATAGCAATAATTTCTTCTTTTGTATACACTGCCCCAGTAGGATTAACAGGACTATTTAAAATAAGCATTTTTGTTTTGGAAGTGCAAGCCTGTGCAATTTGCTGTGGAGTGACTTTAAATCTATTTTTTTCCTCTCCTTTGATGCATATTGGCTTGCCACCACACACAGTAATAATTTCCGGATAAGTCAACCAATATGGGGCTAAAATGATAACTTCATCCCCTTCATTTATCAATGCAGCGACAGTATTAAAAATAGACTGTTTTGCTCCATTAGATACAATAATTTGGTTTGCTTTATAGCTAAGTCCCTGTTCTTGTAAAAATTTATCTGCAATTTTTTGACGCAAACGCAACATTCCTGAAGATGGTGTATATTTAATTGTTCCACTCTCCATCACTTTTTTTGCAGCATCTATAATATATTTAGGTGTATTAAAATCTGGTTCACCCGCTCCAAAACTGATTATAGATACACCTTCTTCTTTTAAAGCTTTTGCTTTTGCTGTAATACTTAAAGTTAAAGAAGGTGAAATAGCTTTCATTCTTATTGAAATATCCATCTGCATCTACCTCAAAATTTTTATTTATAAACTACTCTTCCTCTGCAGAAAAAGCAAGTTGTGCCTCTCTATCAGCAATTGCAAGACTTTCTACCATATGATTGATATCTCCAAGCATAAAATTATCAAGTGCATACAATGTCAAGCCAATGCGATGGTCTGTTACACGATTTTGTGGGAAATTATAAGTACGAATGCGTTCACTTCTATCCCCCGTACCAACCTGACTTTTACGATTTTCTGCATATTCTGTTTGACTTTTTGTTGCATAATAGTCATAAAGTCTACTTTTTAAAACTTTCATAGCTTTATCTCTATTTTTAATTTGTGAACGTTCATCTTGACAAGTTACAATAATACCTGTTGGCAAATGTGTTATACGAATACTACTTTCCGTTTTATTTACATGTTGCCCACCAGCTCCGCCAGAACGAAAAGTATCTATCTTTAAATCTTTATCAAGAATTTCTACTTCAACATCTTCAACCTCCGGTAGAACAGCAACAGTGACTGTAGATGTATGTACGCGTCCTTGCGACTCTGTTGCAGGCACACGTTGCACACGATGTACACCACTTTCATATTTTAATTTACTATATGCTCCCTTACCAGATACATTGAAAATAACTTCTTTAAATCCGCCTAACTCCGTTTCATTTAAATCTAAAATCTCAGTTTTCCAACGCATTGCTTCAGCATAATAACAATACATTCTATAGAGTTCATAGGCAAATAAATTTGCTTCATCGCCACCAGCGCCTCCTCGAATTTCAATCACAACACTTTTATCATCATTTTTATCTTTAGGAAGCAGTAATATACGTAATTCCTCTTTCAATTTTGCAAGATTTTCCTTACAAGTATATCCTTCTTCATTTAAAAGGTCTCTCAACTCTTTATCTGTTTCCTGTTCTGCACTTGCAAAGGCATCTTGCATTTCCTTTTCAATTTTTAGATATTGCATATAGAGTTCTACAGGTTCTGCAAGGTCTGCATACTCTTTTGTACAAGCTGTCCATTTATCCGTCTGTGCAATAATCTTAGGGTCTGCAATCTCTTCGGCAAGCAGCTTATATCTATTTAAAATATCATCTAGTTTTTTGAACATAATTGCACCAACTTTTATAAAATATTTATTTTATAGCATTGCACGAATAAAACGGTCAATACCATTTAAATCTCGTATTATTATTTTAAATTCAAAATTTTCAAGCATCTTTACAATTTCCTCTGTTTGTCCTTCTCCACATTCTAATAAAAGTGTTCCATTAGGTGTTAAATATTTGTGTGCTTCCTGTGCTAAAATTCTATAAAAATCTAGGCCAGTTACCCCACCATCTAGTGCCAAAATAGGTTCATAATTTTTAATTTCAGGTTGCAATTTTACAATATCTTCATGTTTAATATAAGGTGGATTACAGATAATGACATCAAATTGTCCTTGAATATTTTCAAACATATTGCTTTCCACAAAAGTAATATTTGTTCCATTTAAATTAGCATTTTTTTGTGCGAGTTGCAGAGCATCTGCACTTATATCAGCAGCAGTTACTGTTAAATTTAGATGTCTACATTCTTTTGCAATTGTAACGGCTATACAACCACTACCTGTACATAAATCCAAAACTTTATTGCCTTTATCAATCGTCTTGATTACTTGTTCTACAAGTAGCTCCGTCTCCGGTCTCGGAATTAAAACTCTTTCATCCACTAAGAATTCGCTGCCATAAAAACTTGTGCTACCCAGTACATACCATAATGGTTTACCATCTAAACGAGCAGATACAAATCCTTCTAATTGTTTAATTTTAGAAGGCATTAAAATTGCTCTACTCTCAATAAGTTCACTACGTGGTATATCTGTTTTAATGGAAATTAGCCATTCAGCATCACTTTCATCAATATTTTTCAGAGCAAATCTTTCTTTTAAATCCTTTAAATATTGACGAACAGAGCGTGAAAAAATAAATTTTGTCAATTGAACCTCTTTACCATTTGTCATATCTTTAACTGTCTTATAAGCAGCAATTGCCACTGCAATCATATCCTCATCTGGTTCTTTCACTGTTAAAAATTGCATTAAATAATTTGGACTTTTAAACACTAATAAAAATTTACTATTACTGAGTGCAAAAAGTTGAATGAGTTCATACACTATACTAGCAAGGATAGGTATAGCCAGAATGTGTAGACTAATATTCAAAAAGACTATGAGAATATTTGACTTTATGTTTATAAACAAATTCGGTAAAAAGATATCTAAAATTGGAAAGACAACTATACCAGCAACAACTGTCAAATATAAAAAATTGATTGGACAATTTTCCAAATAGCGAGAGGAATGCATAACATTTTTAACTGTTACTTCATTTTTATCCTTTACACAATTGATAGTTTTATGTTGTGCCCCCAGATATTGCATGATACGTTTAATTGTCGGTAACAAACTGAGTATAAGAATATAAAATAAGAAAATAATGAGACGAATTGTTGCTAAAAAAAGGTAGTATGGTACACTTTTTATATGAAACCACTGCCAATTTAATTCTACAATTTTATCCGCTAAAATGATTGGTACCCAAGCAAATACAACAATTGCCAATGTAATCAACAAAATTAAAAATAAAAATGTTAAGGTAGAAGATATATTTATTTTTAATTTATCTTCCATCCACTTGTTAAACTTACTATTGTTGCTATCATCAATAGACATTTCAGTAGAGCGATAAAGATGTTTCGTAACAATAAAAAAATTTATAAAAAAGTAAAGTATTCCCCGTAGAAAAAAAATTCCTTTTAAAAGTGTTAAAATCCTTTTAGGATGTACTTCTCTATTTTCAATCTGAATAATATTTTCTGGGTCACGCACGGCAGTGGCAATATACTGTTGCTCATAAACAGTAACCCCTTCTAATACGGCAAAACCACTCAATGTTCTATTTTTCTTATTTTTCTTTAGCTTTTTATTTTGTATTGTATTTTCCTCTTGCATATCTTCAGATATATGATGCAGAGTACTATCATAATTACGCTCTTCATTTACTTGAATTGTATTGTCTTTATTTTCAAAATTATTTTGCATACTTTACCTTCTAAAACCTATGAGATAAATGGATGAATAAAAGCAAAGATATCGCCTATTTGCATTGAGTATATCTACTTCTATGTACAAAAATTACAGCTTCAAGCAAGTCTTGAAGCTGTAAAACTAACTTAAATACCGTAGCGTTTTTTAAATTTGTCCACTCTACCGCCTGTATCAACTAATTTTTGTTTTCCTGTAAAAAATGGATGGCATTTACTACAAATATCCACTTTTAACACATCACCACTCTTGGTTGTTCCAGTTTTAAAACTTGCACCGCAAGCACAATTTACTGTAACTTCATGGTAATCTGGATGAATATCTTTTTTCATAAATATTACCTCTAAAAATTTATTATATAATATTATCTAGTATAGTCAAATAAATAAAAAAGTCAACAAAATAACATCATTTTTTTGAATTTAATTTTGTCTGTATTAAATTAGTTGCATTTTTAGCAAAAAATGCTATAATAGTAATGTAAATTTATTTATGCAATTGACTTATATTGCATAATTTTTTTGAGGAGAATATGAAAGTTTGGAAGTTATCAGGTGCAAATACGCTTGTTGAAGAAAATGAAGATTTGCCAGTTACACTTCAAGAAAAAGAAATTAAAATAAAAGTAACAAAATTATTACTGACAGAGCAAGATTACCATGCCTATGCTGGAGATATTGGAATAGAATATCCACGCATCCCCGTGCGCTGTGCTATTGGTAGTATTATTGATGGATATGACAAATTTGGTCTTGAAAAAAATGCACGCGTCTTTTTACAAGATAATCAAAGATGTCATACATGTCAAAATTGTATTACAGAGAATGAAGATTGTTTAAATTTAAAGACAGCAGGTATCAATTACGACGGTTATTTACGCGAATTTTTAATTACAAACTATGATAATACTTTTATTTTACCTGCACAAATTACAGATAAAGAAGCATTATTTATAAGTCCACTATCACTTTGTCTTGAAGTCGTTGATAAACTAGAAATAGAGATTGGTACACAAGTTTTAATTGCTGGTGCCAATTATTTGGGTATACTTTTAGCACAGATATTGATGTATAAAAAAGCAATTCCAATTTTAGTGGATTCATCTATTAAAAATCTAGAACTTGCTAAACAGGTGGGCATATATTACACTTTTTTAAATGATAATAATCTACTAACAAATTTAAAAAATATCAGTTATGGACGCCTACTCACAAAAAGTGTATTTACAAACAATTGTAACTTAAGTCCAAATTTTATACAACATCTAACAAGTAATGGTGGTTTAATTGTATTTGCTGGATTTTATTTTGACGAAATGTCTATCTCTATTAAATCCTTGCATGATAAAGAGATAACTTTAGTCTCAATTAAAAATGGAAGTAAAAATAAAGAAAATGCAATCAATCTACTTGCAAATAAAATGATTGATGTGTCCTTATTTCCCACTTTAATAGAACCTATTGCAAATATGAAAGAAGCCTATACTTATGCACTCTCTCAACTAGAAAATCATGAAGTTATTTTATCCATTATAGATATGTTAAAATAAGCGCTTTTATTTTAGGAGTTAAATAAGTATGCGAAAATTTTTCAGACTATTTATCAATAAATTTACAGCAAATGTGTTATTATTACTTTTACAACTTGTTTTAATACCCGTTGCTGTTATGGTACCTTTAGTCTATTTTAGTTTTTATTCTCGCTATATTTTTGCAGCAATTGTCATCATCATATTTATATTAAATGCAAGCACAGCAATTTTAATTTTAAATAATGATATGCATTCTGAATATAAAGTTTCGTGGTTAGTATTTGTCTTTTTATTTTCACCTATTGGTGTATTTATTTATCTCATTTGGAGTATGCAACACGGTCCTAGAAAAAAAATACGCAAAAAATATGAACGGATGCCAACTTCCAGTACACTGACTTTATCTACGGCAAAACTCAATGAAGAGATTCAACAAGTGGATACCTTTTCACAACTATGTGCAAACTATGTAGCAAAAAACTGCAGTCTATCCTATCTAGATTGCTATAATTTCAAATATTTTAATAATGGTGAAAAATATTTAGAAGAACTTTTAATACAACTCAAAAGAGCAAAAAAGTTTATATTTTTAGAATATTATATCATAGCTGCAGGCAAAGCTTGGAATGCAATTTTAGAGATTTTAAAAGAAAAAGTACAAGAAGGTGTTGAAGTACGGATTCTATATGATGACTTAGGTTCATATTTTCATCTGCCATCAAATTATCATAAACAAATTGCAAAATTTGGCATAAAAGTAATACAATACAATCGTTTTAAACCCATCATCAATATTGCACTAAATAATAGAACACACAGAAAAATTACCGTTATTGATGGCAATACTGCCTTTACAGGTGGAATCAATTTAGCGGATGAATATTTTAATATTATCAATCGTTTTGGACATTGGAAAGATACTGGAGTTATGATACAAGGTCGAGCAGTACAAAACTTTACTTCTATGTTTTTAAGATTATGGCAACTTTCCAGCGAAGAACACGGAAGTCAACAATATCTAACAAATTTAGCAGAATGTCCTAAAGGGAATATAGTAGCAATTCCATTTTATGATACTCCTTATAACCATCACTATGCATGTACAGAAAATATCTATTTACGTCTAATTTATCAGGCAAAAAAATATATCTATATAAACACCCCTTATTTACTACTTGATAATGAAATGCAAAGAGCATTAACAACTGCAGCAAAATCTGGTATTGATGTGCGTATAACTATTCCACAAAAACCAGATAAAAAATATGTTTATGCACAAACAAAGGCAAACTATAAGCAATTATTGCCAAGTGGCGTAAAAATTTATTTATATTCTCCAGGATTTTTACACGCTAAAAGTATTGTTGTTGACGATAGTTATGCAGTTATTGGTTCAAGTAATATGGATTTTAGAAGTTTTTATTTACAACATGAATGCAACATTTTATTTAGCAATGAGGATGTTGCAATAGCATTAAAAGATGACTTTTTAGCAACTTGTCAAGTTAGTCAATGCGTATCATACAGTATGATAAAATACTCATTTTTTAGGAATATCTATCGTGCATTTTTACGATTACTTACACCTCTACTATAAGACTTTTAAACTTTTACAAGAAAAATAAAATTGTGAAAGGAATAATCTTGTAAAAGAATAGTAAACAAGCTTCTATCTTAAAGATAGAAGCTTGTTTTATAAAATTTTAATTTTTTTTGTTTCTAAAATTTTTAATGTTGCAATATGCTTTTGCTGTGTTGTCCCAGCAGTCAAATGTTTATGGACAGCAATTGTTGCATTTTTGACATTGGCATGTAATAAAAGTGCATTTTTTAAAATACAAATATCTGTACACAATCCAACTAATTCAATATTGGTAAAATTAGCAGCCTGTATAAATTGTACAAGTTCTTTTGAAGTAAAAGCATTTTTTTGTATAATTTTACAACCTTGTTTATATACACCTTCAACAATTTGCCAACCATAACTTCCTTTTTGACAATGTTCTACTGGTAAATTTTTACCTTCTTCTGTATTAAAATAGCTATTGTCATGCGTATCCATAGTATATACAATTGTATAACCATTTTTTATGCATTCTTCTATTTTTTGTATAACTGGCAGGACAATATCTTTTGCTCTCTCTGCTGGTAGAGCTCCGCTCACAAAATCATTTTGCATATCTATTACAAGTAAAACTTTTTTATCCATCTTTCCCCTTTTATCAAAAGAGCTTAAAGCAAATTGACTTTAAGCTCTTTTGATTTAATTATTGCTATTAATTACACTAACAAAATCTTTAACAATTAAAGAAACCCCTCCAATAAGTCCACCATCAATTTCTGGCATATCCAAAAGTGATTTAGCATTTTGTGCATTCATGCTACCACCATATAAAATACGAATTTTTTGTGCAATCTCTTCTGAAAAAATTTTAGCTAGCTCTCTACGAATAAAACCAATTGTTTCATTTGCTTCTTGTGGAGTAGCTGTTTTGCCTGTACCAATTGCCCAAAGTGGTTCATAAGCAATAATGATATTTTCTGGATGTTGTATCCCTTGTAAGCATTCTTGTAATTCAGTATGTAAGTGTATTTCTGTGTTACCTTCTTCGCGTTCCTTTAAGCTTTCACCAACACATAACACCGGTATTAAATTAGCAGCTATTGTACTTTTTACCTTTTTACAGATATCAGCATTACTATCTGCAAAATATTTACGACGTTCGCTATGCCCAAGAATAACATATTTTACTCCGCATTCCTTTAACATACCAGTTGAAATTTCACCAGTAAACGCTCCTTTTTCCTCAAAATGAACATTTTGTGCTCCAAGAGCAATGTTTGTATTCTTTAATGCTTCTGCTAATGTATTTAAAAGAGTCGCAGGAGGACAAATTGCTATATCACAAGCTTTTGATGTAATTAAAGTATTTAATTCTGAAACAAATTCTTTCGCAAATGCCATACTACCATTCATTTTCCAATTGCCAATAATAATTGGTTTTCTCATACTCATTTTATTCTCCTTATGCTTTATCATTTAGACATGCAATCCCTGGTAAAACTTTACCTTCCATCAATTCAAGTGAAGCTCCACCACCTGTTGAAATATGTGACATTTTGTCGGCAAAACCAAGTTGGAATACTGCAGCAGCACTATCTCCACCACCGATAATTGTAGTTGCATTTTTGCAATTTGCAAGTGCTTCTGCAACAGCTATTGTGCCTTTTGCCAAAATTGGATTTTCAAACACCCCCATAGGACCATTCCAAACAACAGTTTTTGCAGATGCTACTTCTTTTGCAAATAATTTCATACTTTCTTCCCCAATATCAAGTCCCATTTTACCTGCTGGCATCTTATCTACAGGTACAGTTTGTACTTCAATTTTAGCATCAATTGGATTTGGAAAACTTGCTGCAACTACAGCATCCACTGGTAAAATAATTTTTTTACCAAGTTCTTTTGCTTTCGTAAGCATTTCTTTACAATAATCCAACTTTTCATCATCAACAAGAGAATTCCCTACTTCATATCCTTGTGCTTTTAAAAAAGTAAATGCCATACCACCACCAATAATTAAAGTATCACATTTTTGTAATAAATTTGCAATTACATTGAGTTTATCAGCAACTTTTGCACCACCTAACACTGCAACAAATGGATGAATAGGTTCTTCAATGCTTTTGGCCATAATTTCAAGTTCTTTTTGAATTAAAAAACCACAAACGGCAACTTTAACAAGATTTTTTTCTACAATGCCTGCTGTTGATGCATGTGAACGATGCGCTGTACCAAATGCATCATTTACATAAATATCACAATAAGATGCTAACTTTTTACAAAAATTTTCTTCTTTTGCAGTTTCACCCTCGTAAAAGCGTAAATTTTCAAGTAAAAGACATTCCCCTGCTTTTAAGTTCGCCACTTTTTCTTCTGCGTCTTTACCAATAACATCACTTGCAAATTGTACTTTACCATTTAAAAGTTGATTTAAACGCTTTGCAACTGGTAAAAGTGTATATTTTGTAGCATCTTCGGCAAGTGCTTTAGCAATACAATTTTTCGTTGCTTCTTCTTGCTCTTCAGCTGGTAAACTTTCCACCATCTTCTTTTCTTTCTTATTGAGTTTAATTTTAGAGTCTAATATATTATGTGGTTTTCCCATGTGTGAACATAGTATAATTTTTGCACCTTTATCCATTAAATATTGAATAGTTGGTAATGCTCCATTGATACGATTTTCATCTGTAATTTTACCATCTTTCATAGGCACATTAAAATCGCAACGCATAAGTACTCTTTTACCTTTTATATCAACATCTTGTACAGTCATTTTTTGCATAAAAAATCCTCCTATTCTTTAACCAATTCTTTATTTTAAGTGTATACTTTTTTTAGAATTTTGTCAACAATTTTGTAAAGTTACTTATATTTTTTAAAAAATTCACAATACTAACAGTACTATATTATTTAGGAGGCTTTTACTATGACAACGAACAATAAAAAAGATAAAATTAAAAAATTGACAGAAGAACAGTATAATAACTATCTAATGTCCTTAAAAGAATCAAAACCAACTATGGTTCTCGATGATGATGGTAATTTAACACCACAAGACTAATAAAAAAAGAGTGTTATTTAAGACACTCTTTTTTTATTACAATAGTTAATTTTAATGAGTAAATTGACTATAATATAAATTTGCATAAAATCCTTGTTTTGCAAGTAATTCCTCATGTCTGCCCTGTTCGACAATACAACCATTATCCATCACTAAGATTTGGTCAGCATCTAAAATAGTTGATAACCTATGTGCTACAATAAAAGTTGTTTTATTTTCCATAAGCTTTTTAAATGCTCTTTGAATACGTTTATCCATCATTGTATCAATATTGGAAGTTGCTTCATCTAAAATTAAAATTGATGAGTTTTTCAACATAACACGCGCTATTGCTATAAGTTGTTTTTCCCCTTGTGATAGCGTAATTTTACTATCATAAAGAGTATCATAGTCTTGTTCTAGATTTTCTATAAAAAAGTCGCAATATGCAGCTTTTGCTGCAGCCTTAATTTCTTCTCTGGTCGCATCCGGTTTTCCAAAAGCAATATTTTCAGCAATACTCATACCAAACATAAAACTCTCCTGCAAAACCATTCCAAAAAGTTTTCTATATTCTTCTAATGGAATTTTAGAGATATCAACTCCATCAATAGTAATTTTACCACTATTTATATCATAAAAACGCATCAATAAATTGATTATGGTACTTTTACCGCAACCAGTTGGCCCTACAATAGCAATTTTACTACCTGCTTTAATATTTAAATTTAAATTTTTAATTAAAGGTTTCTCTGGATGATAACTGAAATTTACATTATATAGTTGTATATCTCCTTTTGCCTCCGTCATATGCACAGTGCCTTCTAAATTCTCTTGTGCCATATCATATAATGTAAAAATTCTATTTGCAGATGCAACAGCATTTTGCATATCTGTTACAATATTCGTAATATCATTGAAAGGTTTTGCAAATTGATTTGCATAGCTACTTAATACATTGATACTTGCAAAGTCAAAGGCAATACCGCCTATCAACCAAAAACTCGATTTATCTTGCAAACTAATTAAATAAAAAGTACAACTTAAAACAAGTACCACAGCATAAATAAAGGCATTGATAAAACGCACAGATGGATTGGTCAATGCAGCGTAATACTGTGCCTTCCAACCGACATGATATAGTTTATTATCTATATCCTTATATTTAGCATTTGCTTCCTTTTGACGATTAAAGAGAAGTACTGTAGCTTGATGTTGCATCATTTCTTTTGTATATCCAAAGAGTGAAGCATTGACAGCAACTTGCTTTTTATAGCTCTTATACGCTTGTTTAGAGATATAATGTGACACAACAATAATAATTGGTGTTAAAATCAATATAACAAGTGCAATAAAAACATTGTACACAAAGAGTAAAACTGTAATGGATACAATCGTTACAACACCTACAAAGAGTTGTGACATTGCTTTTGTAACGCCGGCAACCACTCTTTCAATATCACTTGTTACGCACATCAATAAATCGCCATGTAAAATTTCGTCAATATACTCAATTTTTAGCTCTGTTAAACTACGCACACCTTCTAAACGAAGCAGTCTTGCAACTTTTAAAACCATAACATTAGACGCAGTGTATAATAACTTTTGTGAAGCCAAAGAACCTATAGTATTTAAAGCAAAAAGTAATGATAATATTAAGATATATTGTCTAAGTTCTGCAAGTTCAGCTGCAGACAAAATATTGGCAATTACATAGCCTTCTCTATATGCCTTTTCTAAAGCTTTAAATACTGCACCGTAAATAATGGGTGATAAAAGATTTGTTGCAATAAATACAAGTCCTCCGATAATGGATAAGGCAACATTCCACTTAAATTGACTAATATATTTAAAAAGGCGTAAAATGACATTTTTACTCTTTATTTTTGCTGATATATCTGCCATTTTAAACCTCCTTCACGTCTTGTGCATTATAAATTTCTTGATATAGACTACTATTTTGTAAAAGTTGACTATGTGTGCCATGTGTCACAATTTTTCCATCTGAAAAAACATAGATACAGTCAGAATTTGCAATAGAGGTTGTCCGTTGTGCTATAGTTATAATGGTTGTATCCGTTAAACTTGCTAAATTTTTGCGTAGCTGTCTATCCGTAGCAAAATCAAGTGCAGAACTAGAATCATCAAGCAATAATATTTGTGGATTTTTAATTAAAGCTCTTGCAATAGCAAGTCGTTGTAACTGTCCGCCAGAAAGATTTTTACCTCCTTCAACAATTGGTGTCTCCAATCCCTCTTTCTGTTTTAAAAAGTCCTTCGCACAAGCAAGTTCTAAAACATTCCACATCTCTTCATCACTAGCATTCTGTTTGCCCCATTGTAGATTGGAACGCACTGTTCCAGTAAATAATGGTGACTCTTGTGTTACGACTCCTATATGATTGCGTAAAAATTGAATATTATAGTCTTCAATATTTTCACCAAAAATTTTTAAAGTACCATGATTTCGCTCATATAAGCGCGTTAAAAGCAATGTTACAGTACTTTTTCCACTTCCAGTCCCCCCCACAAATGCAATTTTATTCCCACGCGGAACAGTAAAACTGATGTTTTCTAAAGCATATTTTTCTTCTTTCTCCTCTTTTGCATATGAAAAATAAACTTTATCAAATAGTATAGCTGTTGTATTATTTGGAATTTCTTGCAAACTACCATCTTGAATAGAGGATTTTAAGTCAAATACTTCATTGATACGCACCATTGCTGAATAAGCATTTGCAAATAGAGTAATCATACCTGCAATAACAATCATAGCATTCAAAATTTGTACTATATATTGAATAATTGCTTGTGCGTTACCAATATTGAGATTGCCTTTTATGATAAAATCGCCACCCCAAAATAGTACTACTAATATTGCAAGATTCGCCAATGCATATGTTAGTGGATTGAGCCAAGCAGATATTTTTCCAATTCTTACAGCATCTTTTTGCCGCGCTGCTGCAACTTTAAAAAAGCGGGCATGCTCTGTCTGTTTCGCATTAAATGCACGGACAACTCTAGCACCACCTAAAATTTCATTACTTATCTGTGTCATTTTATCCATTTTTAATTGATTTTCAATGGCCAGTTTAAAACACTTTTTAAAGATAATACAAATAACTACTCCAATTAAAATGGTAAATCCTAATACAACTAATCCAATTTGCCAACTTTTAATACAAATGATGATGATGGATGCCACTACAATAAAAGGAGCACGTACTACAAGTCGTATTATCATAGCAAGTGCCGTTTGTAGTTGTTCTGCATCTGTTGCGGCACGAAAGACCATTGATGCTGTACCCACTTGATTCATTTCCCTTAAAGATAGTGTATTGATATGTGCATACAGACTATCTCTTATTCTTGTACCAAAGCCTTGCGATACAATTGAAGCACTGCGTTGACAAAATAAAGCGCATAAAAATCCAACTATACCTATTCCAATTAAAAATAAACCGTTATAAAAGATTATAGGTATTTTATTGCTTATATTGGTATCCTTCAAAAGATTGATAACACGAGCCAATACCAATGGTACCATGAGTTCCAGAGCCGCTTCAATCCATTTTGCTAAGGGGGCAAGTATACAGTGTGCTGTATAACCCTTTAAATATTTTAAATATCTCACAATCGCTCCTAATAAATAGTAATTTTAATTATTATACTAAATTGATTTGCTTTAAGCAACAAAATTTAAAGTATAAATTCCATTCGAAATATTTAAATTATTTATAGCTACATAGAGATTCGTTGCATTGTATTATATAATTGTAAATTAAATTGACTTTTCATAGAGATTGCTTCTATAATATCCAAATCAATAATTGCATTATTTTTAATGCCAACTACACGCTTCCCAATCCCTGCCTTTAAAAGTTCAACAGCTTTTACGCCAAATTGTGCAGCTAAAAGTCTATCATACATAGTGGGAGAACCACCGCGCTGAATATGACCAATGGTCGTACAACGAATACTATACTCAATTTTATCCTTTAGTAGTTTGGCAAATTCCTCAGCTTTGCATACCCCTTCAGCAAGTACAATAATATTAGATACCTTTCCATTTTCCCGACTTCTACGAATTCTGAAGAGAATATCATCAATATCATATTGCACTTCAGGTACGACAATAATTTCTGCTCCACTGGCTATCCCTGTATATAGAGCAATATCTCCACAGCTACGCCCCATAACTTCTACAATATTGATTCTTTCATGACTTGCCATAGTATCACGCAACTTATTGACAATATCAATACAAGTATTGACTGCTGTATCAAAACCAAGTGTATAATCTGTATATGGCAAGTCATTATCAATAGTACCCGGAATACCAATTGTAGGAATATTAAATTCCTCTGTCAATGCCTTTGCTCCCATAAACGAACCGTTACCACCTATCACTACAAGACCTTCAATACCATTTTCTTGTAATGTTTTTACCGCTTTTTTACGCCCCTCCAATGTCAACATCTCTTTACATCTTGCCGTTCTCAGCATAGTCCCACCACGATGCAGTATATCAGATACAGAACGCATTTGCATATTTTGCATATCATTTTCAATTAAACCAGTAAATCCTCTACGGA
The DNA here is from genome assembly GCA_910586945.1 of uncultured Christensenellaceae bacterium. Lineage (GTDB taxonomy): Bacteria > Bacillota > Clostridia > Christensenellales > Borkfalkiaceae > MGBC143601. Next base: position 196,343 of record CAJULO010000001.1, on the reverse strand, counting down.
TTCCCATCACATCTAATCCGTAATATTTTGCATTACGAACTACGGCACGGATACAGGCATTCATACCAGGAGCGTCACCACCACTGGTCAAAACGGCAATTTTTTTCATTTTTTACTCCTTTTCTACGATTTCTGATTTTGACAAATAAAGTTGAATTTCACTATATAAAGCATTACAAATTTGCATATTGTTCAGTGCAAACACTTTCATTTTTCCGTCTATATCACGCACAATTCTAATTTGCTCCTCCCCATTTGCATATGCTTCAAAAATTTTTTCAAATTTTAAAAACTGCTCTTCGTCAAGCTTTCTTGCATCTAGCCATAAAATCTTTTGCTTATGATTTTTATTTTCTACTTCTTGTTGTATATCTTCAATTTTACTTTCTTCATCAAACTCCTTTAAATCTTCTAATAAAATTGTTGGCTCTTTATCTTCATTTAACTGTAATTTGCCTTTTAAAAGGACAATAGTATCAATATTGAGTATACTCTTAATTTTATCAAATACTTTAGGAAAGGCAATACATTCTATATTCCCATGTAAATCTTCTATGGTTATAAATGCCATAGTATCCCCTTTTTTTGTATTTAATTTTTTAAAGTTTGCAATAATCCCTCCCATACACACTTGTTGTCCATCCTTAATATCATGGTAGATTTTTGTACCATCTGTTGCCTCATCATAGTTAAATAATTTTTGGCAATTAAAGGACAAATTTTGCATACGCTTTAAATATTTTTCCATTGGATGCCCACTGACATAGACACCAAGTACTGCCTTTTCTTTCGCAAGTTTTGTATGTTGTTCCAGTTCTGGAATATTTGGATAGTCAATTGCTTGCACCTCTTCCTGAATAATATCGCCAAATAAATTTAATTGTTGACTTATCTGCTGTTTCTTAATTTTTGTTGCTCTGGTATGTTCTGCATCGTAAACTGCAAGTAACTGTGCACGATGTATCTTCATAGAATCAAAACATCCACCTAAAATTAAACTTTCAAGTACCTTTTTATTTAGTATTTCAGCATTGCGGAATAAAAAGTCTGCAAAATTTTTGTATAATCCATTCTGTTCCCGTTCTTCAATAATTTTTTCTGCAATGCCAAGTCCTATCCCCTTTAGTGCATTTAAGCCAAAACGAATACCCTTTGGTAAAGCAGCAAAATAGATTTTGCTTTGATTGATGTCCGGTGGTAAAATTGGAATGTTTTTATCCTTCATATAGGCAATATATTTAGCAATTTCTTCAATTTTTTCAATTCTATTATTGAGTACCGCTGCCAAAAATTCTTTAGTATAATATTTTTTTAAATATGCCGTTCTATAGGCAAGTACAGCATAACATGCAGCATGTGCTTTATTAAATGCATAACTTGCAAAACTTTCCATATCTTTAAATATCTTTTCAGCAACTTCAACAGGAACACCGCGATTGACAGCTCCATCAATATCTCCACCCTTATCTTTATTGCCAAAAATAAACTTTTCCTTTTGTGCCATAAGTTCAGCTCTATCTTTTTTACCCATAGCACGACGCACTAAATCTGCTTGCCCTAGAGAAAATCCTGCCATATCCTGAAAGATTTGCATTACTTGTTCTTGATAAACTATTACTCCATATGTGACCTTTAAAATGCTTTCTAACATAGGTGTTATATACTGTACATTTTCAGGATTTTGTTTATTTTGAATATAGGTTGGTATATATGCCATAGGTCCTGGTCTATAGAGAGATACTCCAGCAATAATATCTTCTAGACAGTCCGGTTTTAGCTCCCGCATAAATTGTTTCATACCGTTTTGTTCTAACTGAAATACGGCATCTGTATCTCCATCTGCAATGAGTTCGTACGCCTTTTTATTGCCTTCACCTATCTCGCTCCAATCAATGACCTTCCCTGTATTTTCTTTTATATATTGGCATGCTTTTTTAATATCTGTTAGAGTTGTTAGTGCTAAAAAGTCCATCTTTAACATACCAATAGATTCCACTTCTTTCATATCAAACTGTGTAGTAACATCTTCGCCGTTGCGTGAAAGTGGAATATTATCGGCAATCGGTGAACGACAAATTACAACTCCAGCAGCATGCATAGATGTATTTCTTGGCATACCTTCAAGACGCATTGCCATATCTATTGTCTTTTTTATCCGTTCATCTTCACAGTAAATTTGATAAAAATCTTTATTCTGTTTTTTACTTATCTCTTCTATTTTTTGTTGTAGTATCTTTTTTTGTTCTTTATCAGCAGTTACAAGTTGCTCTTTTAGCTCTATCATTGCAACACCTAGTTGTTCAGCAATACTAGTTCCAGACTCCATCAATTTAGTTACTCTATCCATTTCTGCATAGGGGACGCGATAAACTCTTCCCACATCTTTCACTGCCGCTTTTGGAGCAAGTGTTCCAAAAGTTACAATCTGTGCCACATTTTCAGGATGATATTTATGGCGTACATATTCAATTACTTCTCCCCGTCTTTCGTTACAAAAATCTATATCAAAGTCTGGCATTGTTACCCGCTCTGGATTTAAAAAACGTTCAAAGAATAAGTCATATTCTATTGGGTCAATATCTGTTATGCCTATAGCATAGGCGACAATACTCGCTGCACCACTACCTCTACCCGGTCCCACAGGTATATCTTTTTCCTTCGCCCAACGAATAAAATCCATAACAATTAAATAGTATTCGGCAAATCCCATGCTAATAATAATATTGAGTTCGAACTCTGCACGACTTTGTATTGTTTCATCAAGCGTTGTATAGCGTTTTTTAAGCCCTTCCCAAGTAATTTTACGCAAATATTCATCTGGATGTGTTCCATCCTCTGGTACAAATTGTGGAATAAGTGTCTTATCTTTAATGGGTTCACCTTTATCATTTAAATCAAAACAATCTTCTTGAGCACACTTTTGTGCAATCTTTACAGTATTTTCTATTGCTTCTGGAATGTAGTCAAAAATTTTAGCCATTTCTTCATAGCTCTTAAAGTACATTTCATGGTTGTCAAACTTCATACGCGTGGGGTCATCTAATACCTTTTTCATTTGTATGCACATTAAAACATCTTGCATTTCCCAATCATTTTTTTCTATGTAATGCACATCATTTGTCGCTACAACAGGAATATTACATTCCTTAGCAATCTGTATCAGTTGCGGCAATATTCTTTTTTGTTCTAGCAATCCATGGTCTTGTAATTCAATATAAAAATCATCTTTAAAAATAGACTGCATTTGCAAGGCAAATTCTTTTGCTGCATCATATTGGTCGCGCAAAAGCAATTTAGAAATTCGTCCTGCAAGACAAGCTGATAGACAGATAATTCCATCTGCATATTGCTTTAAAAGAGTATAATCCACTCTAGGTTTATAGTAAAATCCATCAACAAAAGCAATGGAATTCAACTTTACCAAGTTTTTAAAACCTTTTTTATTTTTAGCTAGTAAAATTAAATGGTCAAACTCATCACTGGCATTTCTAGTTAAATAATCTCTAGTCAAATACATTTCACAACCAATAATTGCTTGAATCTTTTTCTTCCGGCACTCTTCTGCAAAATACAGTGATGCATACATATTCCCGTGGTCAGTTACAGCAACAGCATGTATATTATTTTGTACACAGTGGTTAATAAGCTCTTTTACTTTACAAGCCCCATCCAATAAGCTATATTCTGTATGTAAATGTAAATGTACGAATTTTGACATAAAACAGTCCTTTTATCGTTATATTTATGCTATTTAGCATATTCTTTTGCAATTTGTAACAACTTGCGCATTCTATGGTTCAAACAACTTTTTGTAATTTTTAAATGATTCGCTAATTCTTGCATACTGCAATTTTTATCCTGCAATCTGGCAATTGCAACTTCTAATAATACAGCATCAAGTGTATTGAGACCTATCGCTTTATCAATTCTTTCAATTGCTTGTATCTGTTGAATGGAAGCAGTAATTGTTTTATCCATATTTCCAAGTTTACAATTTGTCCAACGATTGATTTGATTGTTGGTATCTCTTATTTGTGCAATTTCATCAAATTTTTTCTGAGATAATCTAGCTTCTAAAAAAGCTAAAAAATCACAGATACTCTCTCTACTTTTTATGTAGACAACTATACTATTTTTGCGTTCAATCTGTCTGGATAATATATCACAAGAGGTCAATAAATTTACAAAACAATCTGCGATATCTTTATGATAGAAAACAAACTCCAAATGATATCCATTACTTTTAGAGGTCGGTAAACTACAGCTTCCACTACCTAAAAACACACCTAAAATATATGCCTTTTTACAACAAGCATCTAACAACAAGTTGGCTGGAAATTGTAATGTATCTTGTGGCAGATTTTCCTTGTATGAAAGTAAATCCAATCTTTTTAACATCTCTAGTGATTTTGTTGAAAGTGCTTGAAATATAAGTCGTTCTCTACCATTTCTCTTATCAATTTTCGCTTCAACTATCTGTAATTGTACTTGAAAAGTATCTTCAATTTGTTCTAAAAAATATTCGGCAAGTATTTCGCTTTCCGTCATGAATTGAAAGCCATACTCTCCTTTTTTTTCTATAATTTGTGCTGTTGTCTGCAAAAACCCAGCTATCTGTGCCATTGTACAATAGAGCGTTTTCTCCCTATTTTTTAAAAGCTCTTTTTTAAGTTCAGTTGTAAAATTACTCTGCAATTTGTACACGCTACATTCTTTCCTTATATGCTTTAAATCTAAAATTTGGTAGTCTACCGTCAATATTATCAATTCTATCTAGTGGAATATTTACTCTATCGAGCATAGTTTCTACAAGTGCAACTTCGCCGACTCTGTCAATGCTATGTGCATCACTATCCACCACAAAGCGTACTCCAGTTTGACAAACTTTATAGAGTTCTTCATCTGTCATATGCACTTTTTTTGCATTCAATTCAATATAAGTGCCATAATCTCTTGCCACTTTTGCCACTTCTTCTACATAACAAAAAGATATAAAATTTAAATGTGTGATGACATCAATAGGATTTTTTTGAATACTATTGATGAGTGCCTTTGTTGTATAATCTTTTAATTTTTTTGAACCTTCTCTTTTCATAAGCGTCTGTAAATAGCTAGAAAACATAATCTTACGCATATCTTTAAACTTATCAAAATTGACAAACATATGGATACCCATAAGATAGATATCAAAATAAGGATAATCTACTTCCGTTAAATCAGTAGTCCCATCTTCCCCACATAAATTTGACTCAATACCGACTAAAACATCAAGACCAGTTTTTTTAGATGCCTCCTTACAATCTGCAATCAATTGCGGCAATTTTTTATGACGCAATCCAAATGCGAGTTGTGCAAAACCATGGTCACTTATGCCTATCTGTTTTAGACCTAGTTCCTTAGCTTTCATAGCATTTTCAAGCACTGTTCCTTTGCCATGACTATAGATTGTATGTGTATGGTAATCTGCCGTCAAATTTATCTTCATTTAAAAATCTCCTAAGTATTCTATTTCTTCCTTTAATTGTCGTTTAAATTTATTATAAACTCTTTCTTTGAGAATAGCAATTAGTTGCCGTACATCTTGTGCCGTAGCACTCCCCATGTTGACAATAAAATTTGCATGTTCTGTAGATACTTTTGCTCCACCAATCTGAAGTCCTTTACAACCAGCAAGGTCAATGAGTTGTCCCGCAGGTACATCTTCAAAATTTTTAAAAACACATCCCATACTTCGCTCTTTTGGCAAAGTTGCTCTCTCTTGTTTTCGCGCTACAATGGCTTTCTCTATTACAGCTAAATCTATCTTTTTCGTCTGCAATAAAGCAGCAAATATTACCGCTTTATTTTGCATAAAAACTGTATTTTTATAAGCAAATTTACAATCTTCCTTCTGAAAAACTTGCACATTACCCGCTCTATCCATTGCATAGACTTCGTGTACTATATCTCCCATATGACCAGTTTGTATACCTGCATTCATATAGATAGCTCCACCAACAGTTGCCGGAAAACCAAGTAGTGGCACATATCCATCAAAACTATGTGCTTTTGCAAATTGCACTAATTTTGTTAGTGACAAACCCGCTTCAGCATAAAGATAATTTTCCTTTAAACATACCGATTGCATTCTACTCGTCACAATTACAAAACCGTTAAATCCATTATCTGCCACTAAAAGGTTGGAACCCTTCCCTAGAGGATAGTATGGCATAGAATGCTTGAAACAATACTGGAGAATACTTTTTAATTCATCACAATTTTGCGGGAAAACTGCAAGCGGAGAAAGTCCACCAATACCTATTGTTGTATGTCTTTTAAAATCAAAATCTTTTTCTACATAAATGTGTGGATATTCATTTTGAAAATAGTCAAAATATTTTTGCATCAATTCTACTCCTATTATAGCATATCTTATGCTTTTTTACAAATATAGAATATAAAATTTTTGCAAATTTTGTGCTAAATTTTTGTCCCCCTTTAACGCTTCCATAGCAAGCGTTATCAGCTGTTGTAATTTCTCTGCATCTAAAAATGGGGAGATTGTCCAGTGTGGCTTATTTTGTTCGACAGTATACAGTGGATGTTCAGCAGTATAGATATTGTGTTGTAAACTCATCATTCCAATTTGCGACAATTTTTTTTGTATCTCTTGCGAAAGTAATAATTCAATGTAACTTTGACAACTTGCTATTCTCCCTTTATCTGCAGTTGTGATGGAAATATACTGTTGCAAGTTTGAAAAATTGGTTATTGGCTGTATATAAAAGGAAAGATTACGACTCATCAGTCTAGCAACATCCCGTTGTGTACCCAGTAAATATTTAAATTTCTTATTGACAAAATTATTATATGCGGTTGTACTTTCTTGTAAAGTAAAATTACCAGTTAAGCCCATTGCAACACCAGCAACGACTGTAAGTGCATTTTTATTGGATGAAAATACAGTATTTTCTGGCAAAATATTTTCAAAATTATTTTCAAAACTGATAAGCATATATTGCCCTACTGCCCACGGATATGCATAGCATTTTCCTCTCATTGTTGCCGCTTTATAACTAATATTTTCTATCGGACGAGCAATATCAGCAACAAAATCACAGCTTGTACCATAGGATAACAAATCCGGCCTTTCTCCTCTCTGTAAAGCTTCCTTTGCACTATTTACGGTATGTGTAATAACTAAAACAAATACACCTTGATGTTTTTTTTCAAAAGTTTTTGCTACATTTTGTAAAAAGCTTGTCCTAGAACCTTTACCACCTTCAAAACTATCAATATTCCAAATTTGTAATACACCTTTATAACGCATAGAGCTATTTTGCGTATTTGTTTTTAATTTTGGATGAATAAAAAATAAGCTAAAAAAGACAATTGCAAATGCAATTGTCGTATAAAGTATATAACTTTTCTTCTGTAAAAATAGCCTTAGTTTTTGAAACTTTTTCATAGCTCTACTATATGTCACGAGCAAGAAAATTAGACTAATTTCTCATAGTTTTTAAACTTTTTTATTAAAAATTTTTTTCTTGGAATTGCATCATTGTTTTTTCTAGTAAATCTTGTGCAGAATTATATCCAAAAGATTGTGCTATATAGTTACGCGTAGCAGATTCTATAATAATGGATAGATTTCTACCCGGTTTTACAGGAATAATATACTTCATCACCTTTACACCTAAGATATCATGATAAATTGTTTTATTTCCAAGTCGTTCATATTCTTTATCTGCTTGCCAAGCTTCAAGTTCAATGACAAGCTTTACATCTTTTTGCATTAAAATACTACCGCTACCATACATTTCTTTCACATTGATAATGCCTATGCCTCTAAGCTCTAAAAAATGCTGAATGCGCTCTGGCGCGTAACCCACTAATCTTTTAGATATTCTTTTAATTAAAACATTATCATCGGTAACAAGTCTATGTCCTCGCTTGATGAGTTCAATTGCAGTTTCACTTTTACCAATACCACTGTTGCCTATGATAAGAACGCCCACTCCTGAAACATCCATCAATACACCATGCACATTCGTCTGTGGAGCTAAAAGTATATTTAAATAATAAAATAAGTCATTCATTAAAACAGATGTTATTTTTTTAGAACGCAATATTGGACAATTTGCTTCTATTGCCTGTTGCTTAAGTGCATTTGTAATAGGCATATCTCTTGCAACAATAATACAGGGAATTTCTTTATAGGATAACAACTTTTTAATTCTTTCATTTTGTAGTTTTTCATCCATAGAACTCAAAAATAAATCTTCTGTTTTTCCTAACACAATAATTCTACGAGAATCAAATCCCTCAAAAAATCCAGAAAGTTCCAATCCTGGTCGAGTAATACTATAGGATGTTAAAAAAATATTTTGTCTATTTGCCCAAATAATTTCTAAAGCATTATCTTCGCAAAATTTTTGTAAAGGAATTGTTACTGTCTTTTCCATTTTATTCCCCCTCAAAAAATCTATGTATAACCTCTGCAACTCCACCATTTACATTGCTTTTTGTAATAAATTTAGCAATGCTTTTGATTGTTGCAGTAGCATTTTCCACCGCACAACCTACACCAGCTTGCATTATCATAGGAAAATCATTTTCATTATCGCCAACGGCAACTGTTTGTGCAATAGGAACATTATAGTAGTTTGCAATAAAATGTAAAGCAGTGCCTTTATCAATATTTTTTGGACTTACTTCCACCCAATTATGTGAACTTGTTGTAACATAACAAGTTGCATTAAATTTTTCCTGCGTCTGCTGTAAAATCGCACTCTTTTGTTTTGGATTGCAAAATATATTGATTTTATTTGGAGAAATCTTTTTTTCTTCAATTTGTTTTGCAATATCAAAATCTGTCAAGATAGAGGAAATTTGACAGCCAGCTTCATAATTTTTACGCTGTTCATTATCTTGATTGATATAAAGCTCTTCCCCATCATAGACATGAATATGACTCTTTGGTCCAAAACTTTGAAAAAAGCGAGCAACCTCAATTGCTAAATTATGTTCAATTCTTGCATCTACAAAGCGTTTACCAGTTTCAATATCAGCAATAACTGCTCCTTGACTTGCCGCGAGAATACCTTTTAATCCCATTGCTTGTGCAAATGGTAAAATACCGGAAAACATTCTACCCGTACAAAAGGCAAATAGACCACCATTAGAAATATATCTGTGTACAGCCTGCACATCTTCTTGACGAATACCTTGCTCTTTACTAAATATAGTGCCATCAAAATCTGACACTAACAATTTGTATTGCATTATAACTTTTCCTCCAAATGTTTTTTTATGATGATTGCCAAATGTTGTCCTATGCCTTCTACGCTTGCTAACTCTTCAGGAGTCGCCTTTAATATTTTATCAATATTACCAAAAGTTTGTAAAAGCTGCTCTATTTTCACTTTGCCTAATCCGTGTACTTCTTCTAAGATAGACTTTAAGGATTTTTTATTATGAATATTTCTAAAAAAGGTAATAGCAAATCGATGCGCTTCATCTCGAATATGTTGTAGCATCTGGAGACAATAATCTCTTTTACTGAGTTGAATACTCTCTTTACTATAAATTGTAAAAATCTCCTCTTCACGCTTTGCAAGAGAGATAAGTTCAATATCATCAATTTGCATTGCCTTAAAAATTTCCTGCACTGATGACAATTGACCTTTACCACCATCAATTATAATTAAATCTGGTTTAGGAAATTTACTTTCCTCTATTGTTCCTAATTTTGATAGTCTTCTCTTTAATACTTCTTGCAAACTTGCAAAATCATTAGCACCTTCTACCGTCTTTATTTTAAAACGACGATAACTTTTTTTATCTGGTTCGCCATTGTCAAATACAACCATTGAACCAACTTTATCTACTCCACTAATATTGGATATATCATAACACTCCATACGCTTGGGATAGCGTTTTAAAGCAAGAATTTGTTGCAATCTTTCACATGCATGAATTGTTCTATCTTCTTTATGCTTTAACTTTTCTAAATTACTCAATAAATAATTATTGGCATTTTCAAAGGACATATCAAGCAACTGTTTTTTTATTCCGATTTTTGGTATGGTAATTATCCGTTGTCCCTTTCCTAAATCTGTTAGGTATTTTTGTAAAAGTGTACTTTCACAAAAATCTTGTACAATTAGCTCTTTTGGCAATTCATGTCTGGTATAGTACTGTGTAATAAAGGAAGTTAATGCCTCAGTATCATCACTTGCATTTTCAACAGCAAATGTTGCACTCCCTTGCATAATACCATGACGCACCATTAAAATATTAATTGCTGCATATAAATGATTGCTAACATATGCTAATACATCAAATGAAACATCACGACCAAGCGTTGTAATTCTTTTGGATGATAAATTTTCAAGCATTACAAGACGCTCTTTACATTCTAAAGCTAATTCAAACTCTTCTTGTTGTGCATACAATAACATTTTTTCTTGCAAACCCTTTTGTACTTGTCTATCTTCTCCTTCTAAAAAAGCAATTGCCTCTTTTACACGTTGTATATATGCTTCATGCGTAGTATAATGTGCACATGGTGCTAGGCAACGATGAATATGATATAATAAGCATGCTCTTTTTGCTTTTTTTGTAATTTCAATTTTACAAGTTCTTACTTCAAAAGCAACACTTAAAATATCTAAAATTTCTTTTACGCGGACGCCTGCCATATAAGGTCCAAAATAACGCTTACCTTTTTTTAGCGTACGCGTTATGGTAAAACTAGGATAGTCTTCTGTCAAATCCACGGCAATATAAGGATAAGTTTTATCATCCTTTAATAATATATTGTATTTAGGCTTGTATTTTTTTATTAAATTATTTTCTAAAATAAGAGCATCAAGTTCTGTTTTTGTGATAATATAATAAAAGTCGTGAATGTGCTGCACCATTTGTGCAACTTTTTCACTTTTATGCGTAGAATGAAAATATTGTCGTACTCTATTTTTTAAAATGCGTGCTTTACCAACATAAATGACATGTTGATTTTCATCCAACATAATATAAACTCCAGAATTTTCTGGTAAAATTTTTAACTTTTCTTCAATATCAATCATATACTATAATATCTTCTTACTTTCTTTAAATATATTATACTAAAATAATAAAAATTTTGCAAGATATTACAGAAAGAACTCTTATTAGTAACCTAAAAACTCAATACCTTTTAATAAAACATCGTTGATAATATCATTTTTTAGACTATAAAAAATGACTTTACCACATCTATTGCTCTTAACAATGCCGACATTTTTTAAGAGTCTTAACTGATGCGATACTGTTGTTTGATTAATTTGTAAAACACGCGAAATATCCGTAACACACATTTCTGAAATAGCAAGTGCAGATAAAATTTTAATGCGAGTACTATCTGCAAATACTGAAAAAAAGCAGACTATACCCTCTAGAAGCTCGCCAGCAGGCACATAATTTTCTATTAATGATTGTGTTCTTTTATCTAATAATAGAGTATCTAATTGTGTAATTTTATCTTCCATAATTTTACCTATTTTCCTAAAAAACTTATATGCATAATTGTATATTGTTATAAAATACATGTCAATTTATATAAGTAAAAAGTATTGTTGAAGAAGATATTCATTTGTCTAATATTGACGAAACATATTCGATAAATTATGAATATACAAAAGCTATAAAATACTATAATTAGGAGAATTAAAATGTTTAATGATATGATTGTATGGTTAGCACTACTATACTTGCTAAAAAGAAGTAACTGTTACAGTAATGCAGAACTTCTATTCTTCTTAGGTTTAATTATATATCAATATTATACAACCAGAATTACCAACACAAACAATAATAATACCAATAACAATAATAATGATACTTAAAATCTAATTCACTATATTGTATGAAATATAGCACGCAAATTCCCTTATAAAAGAGTTATTTCAAGCTTGTAAAGTAAATTATGCAATAAGATTCTATTTTGCATAATTTTACCGTCCAATTGCAATAAATATATTTGCAAAAACAAGATTATTTAAGTATAAGTGTATATGAAAAATTTTAAATTCCCTCAACTAGAAAGCATAAAGTTATAATTGTATATATCATAAAATCTATTGTAGTAAATTTTATAAATTTTACTACAATTTTTTATAAATACCACTTATCATATATTGCATATACTATAAACTATGCATACAAAATAAAGCAATACTAAAATGCACTATTAAATTGAACTATAATGCTATGCAATATATGTGATGTATTGCTCTAGAAAATACTAAAAACTAACTATATAATATGAATAATTTTATATATCAGCATATTGACATCTCTTGATAGTTGTAGGTGTCTAAATACTCTAATAATAACAATTTGTATTATTATATCTATACTTTTTTATAATTTTGATATTTAGAGTAAAAGTATATATCTTTACAATGTAGTATATCTATAAATGAAAAAAAGAGATAGTTTATAAACTATCTCTTTTTTTCATTTATATTGCGTTTAATGTTTTGCTTTACTTGTTTCGTCTTCTAATACAGCAGCTTCTGCATTAAGTTGCTTTTCATTTTCATTCAATAATTTACTTAATTCTTCACTTTCTTTTCTTAAAAATTCAATTTCTTTTTCATAATGTTCTTCAAGTAAACATAATTCTCTTTCTGACATCAAGAATTCTTCTTGTTTTTTCGCTTCTAAAGCAGACAACTCTGCTTCAAGAGCATCTAATTCATCTATATAAGCTAATGATAATAAATTTTCAATAAAATAATCAACTTTAGCATTTTGCGTAGTATTTTTAGCTTGTAAATATACTTCTTCGTCATTATATTTAGCTGACATTTCTTGTTCTTTTGTTGCAAAAAGATTTTTTTCTTTTTCTATTATAGAGTTGCGATGTTCTGTAAAATCTTCACTAATTTGACCATTCGCAATAGCATTTGAAATTAATTTTTCTCTTAACAAGTCTAAAGATTCTTTATTTTCTTGTATAGCAGCTTCTTTTGCTATAACAATTTTATCTTGTGCTTTAGCAACATCATTATTATTTTGAATGGTTTTAACAACGGGATTTGTTTCATTTGCAAATTCATGATTCAAGTCTCTAATTTGGTCATAAACAGCATCTATAATCGCTGTTTTTTTCTTCACTAAAACTCTAATTTCTTGCACATGCTTATTATTTTCTAATTCATGTTCTTTTCTAAGATTTTCAAGTTCTATATTCAACACTGCAGCATCTTGATTCTCTGTATTATGAATCAATGCATCTAATGCTTTTCCATCTTTGCCAGTGCTTGCAATAACTTGATGTTTTAACTTATCAATATTATTTTGTATTACGATAATTTCATTAAAGACATTTTTAATTCTTTTTTTAATTTCTGCATTACGCACCTTTTCTGCATCATTAAACTTAGCAACCAACGCATCAAGTTCCAATTGCTTCTTTTGGATGATTTGGTTTATAGCAAGTTCTTTTTTCTCTTTAGGTATAGAAAGGTCTTCTATAATAGCAAAAATAGCTCTATCTTTTTCTTCTTGAATCTTTGCTAATGCTGCTCTATGGTCTCTTGCCGCTCTAAAGCGTTCCAATTCAATAATATAAAAAATCTTTTCAAGAAGTATGGTTTTTTTCGTCATCATATCGCCAACAACAGTTTCTCTTGCCGCTTCTAGTTTATCAAGTGCAAAATTTGTAAGCAAATTTTTTGCTGTACCATTTGTTATTATCATTTCTTTTTTCAATTTATTTTCTGCTTCTTTTAGCAATTTTGCACGCATCTTACTCGTAATATCATCGTTAGAGTTTGTCATAATTGCATTACATTCAGTTTTATAGTTCTCTTCAGCTTCTAAAATCATGCGTTGTTTTAGATCTTCAATACGCGTAATATTTTCACTATCCTCACTTGATATGATATTCGATAAATTTACTTTTCGTAGATATATCTCATCTTCAAATCTGGCATTTAATTTATCCGCTTCACTATAAGTGTCCACCAATATACTTCTAAGATATTTAGAATTTTTTAATTCAATTTCCAATGCTTTCGCATCTTTTGCATCACTCGTACTTTTTAAAAGTTTATTTGTCAATTCAATATCTTTTTTAGATAATTTACTTAAAACTCTTGCTTGTACTTTTAAAAGTTCAAGTTTTTTTTCAATTTCTGCTCTTTTAAGCGTTTCAGTTAGAGCTTGCACTTCTGCATTCTGTCTATTTTCTATCACTTTATCAAAGGCTATTTCCAATCTTTTAAGAACTACATCATTTGTTATAGAAGTATCTAGTTGTTGCTCAAGGACAACATTTATATCTTGTCCTTTCTTCTTTCTTGCTTTTTCAAGCAACTTAGCTGCCTTTAATAAGCGCTTACCTTCTTTTATTTTGGCTTTTGACTCTTTTTTTGCTTCATTCATTGTATTAGGCAATTGTGCAAGTTTATCCCTTGCCTCACTAAGAATTTCTGATATTGTCTCACCTTTAAATGCGTGATTTGTAATTTGTATTTCTTTTTTTATATTATTATTCACCAACGGAAAAATCTCCTTTATTTTCAGCTTTCTTAGTATTATCCTCTGTTACATCAATTACCTTAATTTTTTCCACTACAGTTATACCTTCTTTTTCTTTTTGTACTTGTAAGTCAACTTGTGCCTTTAGCTCTTTAATAATATGTTGAAGATCTATCTTTTCTTCATTGATTTGTTTTTTCTGCACGGCTAAATTTTCTTTTGCAATAGCAATCTTTTCAAGAGCAATTCTACGCATAAGCTCTACGTCATCTTGCAAGAGAATAAGGTCATCATTATCTTTTAGCTGTTGTACAATGAATTGCGTATTATGCACATTTTTTTCAAGAAGTTGGATATTAAATGCTAATTCTACCCTAGCTTTTTCTTCTTCTTGGATAGATTTTTGTAAAAGTGTAACAGCTTCTTGTTCTTTTAGTGTCTGTGCTGCAAGATTTTTTTCCTCTTGTTGAATCAATGTAAGAAGTTGTGCATATTCGCCTTGTTTTTCATGTATAATAATTTGACATTCTTTTTCATCTTCTGTCAATTGCTGCAATTCATCTTGATCCTTGATATTCATCCAAGTTGCATATAAAATCTGTGCGTTTTTTATACGAGGTAAATCAAATGTTACATTTAAATTTCCATATCCCATTGGTTCTTTGGACCAACCATTAAATTTATATCCTTTTGGTGGAATTGGGTCCTTTAGTTTCTTTAATTGTCGCATATCTCTTATTTTCATAGTGACAATGTTCTTAGGACCTAAAACAAGTACAAGTGTCTGTGCTGGTTTTCTTTTGAAATTGATTGCTAAAATAATGAAAAAAACAATTAGAAAAATTACATCTAGTACAACTAATGCGATAAGTATTTCCATATCTCTCGTCATTTTACTTCTCCTATTATTGTTAATCCGTTTACAGTATTTTATTAAAATTTAAGTTATAAATTAAAAATAAATTAAACTATTTTACTGTATTGCTGTATAGTATAACAAAAACAAAACAAAAAATCAACTAAATATTTTTTACTTTTATAAAAAATTAAAAATTTTTACAATAAATATTCAAAAAATCTATTGATTATAATTTTGACTATACATATAATATACTACAAATTTAATTATTTATAACAAAATAAAAAAATTATATAAGAAAAGAAAAGCAACTTTTCTTATATAATTTTTATTGTATAAAAAACTTAATAGAAAAATTTTGCTACATGTGTACCACTCGTCTTGGTTTTGATAGATACAAAAGCTATTTTTGTAATTGTTTCATACTCCTCTTCTATTGTATAACTATTGATTTTCCAATTGTTATCAAATTGAAAAGTTAGTTTGGCACAAGAATCTTTAAAGTTCACTTGATGAATATTATTATTTGCTAATGTCATAATTTTATTTGTATAATGTCCCGTTGCATTTGCATTTGCAACAACAGTCAGCGTATACAATTTTGTAGAATTATCATATGTTATCGTCTTTGCATCTGGATTTTGTATTGTATTTTCTGCGTCAAAAAAGTAGTCCGTGATAGAATTCCCCCAATTTCCATAGAGATGCTTATAAGTCGTTTCATCATACTCTACTGCATTTGTATTCCACACACAATAATCGTTATTGATAACTTTTATTGCTTTTGCTACATTCGCCAACTTGTTTTTTGCATCAAAAACAACTTTTGTCCCAGCATTCTCAGGAGCAAAAGAATGTGCTAAACCATTCCCTTGTCCTTTTAATTGTATTGACTGATAATTGATTGTATTTCCTATCTTTTCTTTTATATCTTTGACAAGTTGCTCTGTGTAACTATTTTTATTCTGTTCTGCTCTTATTGTGCTTTCCTTTATCATAGTAAAAGTTTGTATTTTATCCAGTTCTAATTGCAATCGTATTAGATTTTCAAAATCAGTTAATTCCTCTTGCGATTTTGCAGCAAGCACTCTATCAATCATATTTTGATCATAATTTTCTGAACGCACAAATCCCATTCGCGTTGCTGGAAAGAATAACGCCAACATAGCAATAGATAAAATTTCTAGTGTTAACAATACAGCTATTGTCATAACAATCACTTTTTTTGTTGACATATTTCATCTCCTTTTTAATTTGTCATATTGTTTTATGACATTATAGTATCATAGTATGCACAAAATGTCAATAAAAATTATTACATTTTCAAAATCTTTTATGATTTTTATAATACATTTTAAAAACGGATTGCATTCGTTGACAATAAAAGTGTTGACTTTTTAGACAAAATACCTATACTATAGATAAATAAAGTATAAGGGAGGGTATGGCATGCAAGAAAAAATTAAGCAATTGATACAAGAAAGTCGTAAAGATGACTTAGCTGCCCTACTAGAAACTTTACACATTGACGAGCTAGTTGTTCTTGTAGAACAATTACAAGATGATGAACTGGAAATCTTTTTTGACTGTTTAGATAAAGAAGTTGCTGCGGAACTCTTTGTAAAACTTTCCAAAGAAATGCAAACGCGTTTTTTAAGCAATTTTAATGATGTAAAATTGCAATCTGTTACCGATGAAATTTTAGATGAAAATGTACACGAACTCTTGGATAGTATGCCACAAGAAATTGTACAACAGGTTCTATTAAAGGCAACCCCAGAAAACAGAAATGATAAAATTGTTGAAATATTGGAATCTCTTGAAAAAAAGGAATTTGCAAATTTAAAACCGCTATTATATGCTCTCAATCCTGTCGATATTGCTGAAATTTTTGCAGAGCTACCAGAGATTGATTTACCCATCTTGTATAGACTTCTACCAAAGGCACATGCCGCAGAAGTTTTTATTGAAATGAATAGCGAACAACAAGAGTTTTTAATTAAATCTTTTAACGACTCTGAATTAAAAGGAATGCTTGAAGAACTGTTTGTAGACGATACAGTTGACTTGATTGAAGAAATGCCAGCAAATGTTGTCAAAAGAATTTTAGTCAACACAGATAATAAGACACGGGAAGCAATCAATACCATCTTGCAATATCCTAAAGATGGTGCTGGCAGTATTATGACGACAGAATTTGTATCCTTGCGTCCATATATGACCGTTAGCGACTGTTTTGATAAAATTCGCAGACAAGCTTTAGATAAAGAAACAGTATATACCTGTTATGTGATTGATGATACAAGAGAGTTACTTGGTGTTGTCACAGTAAAGTCTTTACTTATGCATGATATGAATGAAGAAATCCATACCTTCATGTTAACAAATTTTATGTATGTCAACACACATACTGATAAAGAAGAAACAGCAAATATACTCTCAAAATATGGTTTACTTGCCGTACCTGTCGTAGACAGAGAAAATAGACTTGTTGGCATAGTAACAATTGATGATGCTTTAAATGTATTGACAGAGGAAGCAACAGAAGATATCTCTTTTATCAATTCTGTAACTCCATCAGATAAACCATACTTAGAAACTAGTGTTTTTAAAATGTATGTACACAGAATACCATGGTTGCTTATTTTGATGATAAGTGCTACCTTTACCGCTCTTATTTTAAACACATATGAAGCAAGACTTGCCCCACTGATTTTAGCTTGTCTACCCATGGTAATGGGTACGGGAGGTAATGCAGGTAGCCAAGCATCCGTAACAATCATCCGCGGCCTCTCTTTAGGAGAAGTACAACCACGGGACTTTTGGCGTGTACTATGGAAGGAAACGCGTGTTGCAACTATTGTAGCAATATCTGTTGGTATTGTTTGTGCATTAAAATTATATCTATTAGACAACTTAATTTTAGGCTATGATTATACTTTTATTCGTGCTATTGTAGTTGGCATATCAATTACAATTGCCGTATTTTTAGCAAAAATTATTGGAGCATGCTTACCTCTTATTGCAAAAGCTATTCATGTTGACCCAGCAGTTTTTGCAAATCCATTTATTACAACCTTTACAGATATTTTATCTCTTGGTGTACTTTGTTTTGTATCTATCTCCCTATTCGGACTTACGAGATAATATTTGCCATCCATTTATAATAATAGAATAAAAAAAGAGAGTATCAATAGCTACTCTCTTTTTTTATTCTAGATATAGTTTTAAAATTGCTTCAACATCTTTTGCCTTTAATGGCTTAAATGTGCTAATTATACCACCTTATTCTTTTTTTAATAAAAAAATATATCTCATTTCTTATATTTTTATTCTGCTCTTCAATCTTTTGCTTGTATATTTTTCCATTTTGACATCATCTCTAATAAATACCATTTTCTTTAATATTTTTTCTTGTTGTATCTTATGGATGTGTAATTTTAGTTTATATGCTTATTATTTGCTATCAACATTATATTTTTTCTCTAATAATTTTTGTAAGATTTGATGCGTAGCACATTTACAATGTTCATAAGTTAAGCCTCCTTGAAAATATGCAATATATGGTTTGCGTATCGGTGCATCGGCAGAAAGTTCAATGCTTGCCCCTTGCACAAAACTTCCAGCAGCCATAATAACTTTACTGTCATATCCCGGCATATCCCAAGGTTCTAACTTTAAAAAGCTATCTATAGGGCTAGCTTCACCTACTGTTTGTATAAATGCAATCAGTTCTTCTTCAGTGTGAAAAGCAATAGCACGCGTAATATCATATGGCAATTTATTGACTGATGGCGAGGTAGTATATCCTAAATTTTGCATACAAGTACCAATCAATAAACTTCCTTTTATAGTTTGCATAACGATATGTGGCGCTAAAAATAAACCTTGATAAAATAACCTGTATCCTGCTATATATGAACCTACTTCTCCAGCAATAGATGGAGCTGTTAAACGACAAGCAACTTTATCAATATATTGCCTCTTACCAACAATATATCCTCCACTTTCTGCCAATCCACCGCCAATATTCTTGATACATGACCCAACAGCTAAATCTGCTCCATTTTCAATAGGTTCTGTTTGTTCTACAAACTCGCCATAACAATTGTCAACTAAAATACAACCCCTAAATCCAAGTTTTCGCATATATTGTATGCATTCTTTTATCTCTTGTTGCGACAAACTATCTCTCCAAGTATATCCTCTAGAACGTTGTATAAAAATAACTTGAATTTTTTTATCCTGTAATGCTTTTCTAATATTTGCATAATCAAATTTCCCATCAATAAGCTCAACTTTTTCAAAATCAATATGATAGTCTTTTAACGACCCATTGTTATTCCCTTGAATAACTTCTTGCAAAGTATCATAAGGCATACCTGTAATAGATAATAATTTATCACCAGTTTTTAAAAGTCCAAATAATGCAATTGTCAATGCATGTGTGCCACTGACAATATGCGGAGAAACAATTGCACTTTCTGCCTTAAAAACACTGGCATAGAGCATATTTAATTTCTCTCTTCCCTCATCTCCATATCCATACCCACTACTGCCAGAAAAATGCCTCAATGCTATATGATTTTTTTGAAATGCCTCTAAAACTTTATTTTGGTTAAAATAGGCAATCTCTTCTATCTCTTTATAGAGTAATTTTAATTGTTCTTCCGCTTGCTCAATATATCTATTTATCATAATAATTCTTTCACTTTTTTTACTATATTAGTATTTGGCGATATCCATGTTAAATTAGGAAATTTCTTAAAAAATGTAATCTGTCTTTTGGCATAATTGCGTGTCTTTCTTTGGATAAGTTCCAACATTTCATTATAACCAATACAATTACTTAAATAACTAATAACTTCTTTATATCCTATTGCTTGCATACTCTGCATATCTGGCATAACACCTTGCTTTAAAAGTTGTTGTACTTCATCAATCCATCCAAGTTTCAACATATTGCGTACACGCTGGTTGATTTTTGTATATAATGTATCTCTATCATAGTCAAATGCAATTGCAATATATTCTCTTTTTGGAGAAAATCCCTCAACTTGTTCAGATTTTTTTTTGCCTGTTAGTGCATAAATTTCAAGAGCTCGAATGACACGATTTACATCATTTACATGTAATTTTTCCGCCGTCTGTATATCAACTTTTTTCAACTCTTCAAAAAGATAAGTATTGCCCTTCAATTTTGCAAGTTCTTGATAGTACTTACGGAATTGATTGTCCCTTCCGACTGTTCCCAAACTACGCTTAAAAAGTAGAGATTGTATATAAAATCCAGTACCACCACAGAGTATGGGAGGTTTTTCCTGTGCTTCAATATTTGCAATAATAGGTTCTGCCATTGTAGTATACTCTGCAACAGAAAAAGATAGATTTGGTTCAATTATATCAATCATATAATGTTGAATATTTTCCATTTCCGCTAGTGTTGGTTTTGCTGTACCTATATTTAATCCTTTATATATAAGTTGACTATCTGCAGAGATTACTGC
Source organism: uncultured Christensenellaceae bacterium (assembly GCA_910586945.1). GTDB lineage: Bacteria > Bacillota > Clostridia > Christensenellales > Borkfalkiaceae > MGBC143601. Next base: position 175,466 of record CAJULO010000001.1, on the reverse strand, counting down.
AGTATCAAAATATTTACCTAATACAACTGCATGTTCTGTCTTGCCTGTGGCAGTTGCACCACATATTACAATTGTCTTTTTCATACTTTTACCCAATCGTAATTTAGACGATTCTTTTAAAAAGTTTTTCAATTTCAGTTTTTGTAAACCGTATCGCTATCGGACGACCATGTGGACATTTTAATCCTATATCCCCAGAGAGCATGTCAAATAAAGCATCAACTTCAGTCTGTGTTAAAAGTTGTCCACCCTTTACAGCAGATTTACATGCCATCATCGCAATTTTTTCTTTAAAAATATCTACAAATTGTATGCCTTTAAATTCTCCTAAACGACTAAAAATTTCCGTAAAGAATTGCTTTAAATCAATATCAACTAGGTCGCTCGCTACACTCTCCACTCTAAAGCTATTTTCACCAAATTTACTGATTTCAAAACCTAATTCCTGCAAGCAATCCATATTTTCTTCTATGAAAAAACCCTCTTCGGCATTCGCTTGTGCAATATATGGAACAAGCATACTTTGCTTTAAAATTTGTCTATCTTTCACTTTTGCACAAAATCTATCAAATAGCAAGCGTTCATGTGCTGCATGTTGGTCAATGATATAAAAATTATGCTCTAACACATATAATAAATAAGTTTGAAAAATTGAACCTATATAGATAGCTTGTTCTAAAAATATCTTTTGCTGTTCCTTTTGTACACTAAATTGCCTTTTTAATGTGCTACTATCTACTGATTGTCTATCTAAAAAAGATTTTTGACTTTCTATAGCACTCTCTTTTTGTTCTACTTTTTTACTATCAGAAAAAATAAGTGTATTTTTATCTATACCAGATATTTTATCTAGCAAAAGATTTAACTTATTTTCCTTTTCAAAATTTTCATATTTTTGATTGATTCTATCCAATGCCTCAAATCTATCTTCTTTTGCTTGTATTTGTTCTTTTCTTTCCTGCATACTCTCTATTTGGATATTTTCTCTTGGTATTGCAATATTTACATTGTTCTTTGTTTCTAACTTTTCAACTGCGTTATTCGCTATAAAGTTTACAGCATCAGAAGTACCATCTAAAATAGAAGATATAATCTTATATATTGTATGAAAAATTACATTTCCATTGGAAAAACGAACATCTGTCTTACGAGGATGTACATTCACATCAACTTCATCTAATGGTACATCTATAAATAGTAGATAAAATGGATACTGTCTTTTCATAATATAACTTTCATATGCTTTATGCATTGCCATCTGTATGGTATTATTTACAACAAATCTACCATTGATAAATGTTATTTGATATGTTCTATTTGCTTTTGTAAAATTTGGTTTACCTATATATCCCCGTATATGCAGATTATTATTTTTTGCATCAATAGCAATGCACTCGTCTATAGTATTCTTTCCATAAATAGCAACTAGCATTTCTTTAAGTCCATCTCCATATGTCTGTAATTTGTTTTTACCATCAACTTGATATAAAAAGGCAATATCGGGATGTCCTAACATAAATTTCGTCACACACGCAGTAATTTCACTCTCTTCCCCTTTATCTGTCTTTAAAAATTTGGCACGCACAGGGGTATTATAAAATAAATCTTTAATAGTGATTGCAGTGCCAATATTTAAAGCTGTTGGTGCTATGCTTCCTATTTGTCCACCTGCACAACTTAAACTATATGCCATATCCGCTTCACAGTATTTAGAGCAAATTTCCATTTTTGCTACAGAGGCAATACTCGCAAGTGCCTCCCCTCGAAAGCCAAGTGTTGTAATTCTTTGTAAATCTTCTGCACATGCAATTTTACTCGTTGCATGTGGCAAAAATGCTGCAGGCAATTCACTCTTTTCAATACCCACTCCGTTGTCTAAAACTTGTATAAAATCCTTACCACCTCTCCTAATTTTAATAGTAATTTGTGTTGCTTTAGCATCTATAGAATTTTCAACAAGTTCTTTTATAATTGATGCTGTATTCTCTATCACTTCACCTGCAGCAATTTGATTGTAAACAGTACTTTCTAAAATATGTATCTTCGCCATAATTGTGCCTTTTATTTTTGTATTTTTGTGACTAAATTCGCAAGTATCTGTAAAGATTGTATCGGAGTAATACTATCAATATCCACTGCTTTTAAACTTGCAAGAATTTCTGCATATGCATCTTTTTTCTTATCTCTATCCTGTCTTGGCATTGGATTTTTTTCTGTGTGTAGTTGCATTTGATTCTCTTCCAATAAAGATAAAATCTCTTTTGCACGCGAAGTTACCGGATTAGGAATACCAGCAAGACGCGCAACTTCAATACCAAAACTTTTATTTGCTCCACCGCGTAGAATTTTACGCAAAAAAATGATTCCTTCTTCTGTTTCTTTTACCGTAACTCTATAGTTTTGTACCCCTTCCATTTCACTCTCTAGTTTTGTAAGTTCGTGGTAATGCGTTGCAAACATTGTTTTGGCTCCGATATCTTTTGTTATCGTCTCCAACACTGCCCAAGCAATACTCAATCCATCATATGTACTCGTCCCACGCCCCACTTCATCCAAAATAAGCAAACTATCTTTTGTCGCATATTGCATAATTGTTGCAACTTCATTCATCTCAACCATAAAGGTACTTTGGTCTGCTGTTAGATTATCACTTGCACCTATTCTTGTAAAAATTTTATCAATGATGGGTAACTCGCAAGATTTTGCCGGTACAAAACTACCCATATGGGCAAGAATCACAATAAGTGCTGTTTGACGCATATAAGTACTTTTACCTGCCATATTTGGCCCAGTTATCAGCATGGATTTACAATTTGCATCAAAGATACAGTCATTTGGCATAAAGTTGTTTTTAGATATCACTTCAACAACAGGATGTCTACCCTCAATAATTTTAAATTGTTGTCTATTCTCTGTAAAATTTGGTTTGACATAGTTATATTCTTTTGCAACTGATGCAAGAGATACAAAACAATCAATCTCTGCTATTGCTGTAGCTATTGCCTTTAAATTATAAATTTCTTCTGTCAATATCTCCTTAAATGCTTGAAAAAGTTCTTGTTCTAACTGCAAACTTTTTTCACTACTAGAGAGCAAGGCTGCTTCAATTTCTTGTAATTCCTCAGTGACATAGCGTTCGGCAGTTGTCAAGGTTTGTCGTCTCTTATATTCATAAGGCACTTTATCTTTAAAGGAATTTGGTACTTCGAAAGAATATCCAAAAACACGATTGTATTTAATTTTTAAACTTCTTATACCAGTTTTTTCTCGCTCTCTGCTTTCTAAATTGGCAAGAAGCTGTGTGCCATTTTCCTTTAAATTTTTTAATTCATCTAAATGTTTATTATATCCTACACGAATAAAATTTCCATCTTTGCTATTTACTGGAGCATTTTCTACAAATGCTTCTTTTAATTGATTTGCTAGATGTAAAATTTTATCTATCTCTAAAAAATATGTAGAAAGCTTGCTCTTTGTCCCCTCTAAATCTTTTTTTAAGATAGGAACTTGCAATAGAGAATTTGCTAATTGTTCACAATCGCGTGGAGATAAATTTTGGTTTGATATTTTACCAGTAATACGCTCTATATCTTTTATTTTTGCAAGGGTCTCTTGTACATTTTTTCGCATTATACTGGCATTATACAACTCTTCTACAACAAATAGTCTGTCATTTATCTTTGCAATTTCTTGCAGTGGTGAAAGCAACCACTTTTGTAAAAGTCTTGCTCCCATTGCTGTCTTTGTTCTATCCAGTAAAGAAAACAATGAATGTTTTTTTTGTCTATCTACAGTCATAAGTAGTTCTAAATGTTGCACGGCATTGCTGTCCAATTGCATACTATCACTACTCTTTATTACTTGAAGAGAATCAATATTTTTCAATGCATGCATTTGCGTCTCTTCTAAATAGGAGATAAGTGCCCCACATGCACAAATAGCAATATCCTCTCCCTTTAATCCAAATTTGGCAAGACTTGTACATGCAAAATGCTTCTGCAGGATTTGCTCCGCTTGTTTGTATTGAAATACCCATGGTAGGTAACAAGATAGCGGTGGTAAACTCTCTACTATCTTCAAGTTCTTGCTCTGCAAAAGAGCAACATCATTGGCAATAATTTCAGCAACATTGCATTTTAGCATAAAATCTAATGCTTCTTGCAATGCCATCTTTCCTTTAAATGTGATTGTAAAAAATTCACCAGTGGTGATATCTATCCAAGCAATTGCACACTCTTTCTCTCTCTTGCAGATACTTGCAATATAATTATTTTCCTTTTCTTGTAAATAATTACCATCAATCACTGTACCTGCAGATACTACGCGTATTACTGTACGCTCTACGAGTCCTTTACCATTTGGAGGGACTTGTCCCACTTGTTCACAAATAGCAACTTTCTTACCTGCAGCTACTAGTTTTGCAATATAACTATCTGCAGAGTGATAAGGTACCCCACACATTGGTGCTCGTTCTGTAAGTCCACACTCTTTCCCTGTGAGTGTAATGTCTAAAATTTGTGAAACTTCTATGGCATCTTCAAAAAATACTTCATAAAAGTCTCCTAAACGATAAAAAATAATGCAATTTGGATATTTTTCTTTTACACTACAATAATGTTGCATCATTGGTGATAATTTCTCTATTTTCATGCTACAAGCGTACTCCTTCTACAGCAATACCTGCAGTTTTTTGCACTTTAATCTGTATAAATTCTCCTATAACATCATTATTTGTATCCGCAAAATAACCCATGCGTCCAAATTCATCACGGCCATAATATAAGCCTTTTTTCTCATCAAATCCCTCTACCAAAATCTCAATCACTTTATCTTGATAGTCCTTTGCCTTTTTCCTAGTCTTTTCATTTACAAGTGCTACAAGCCGCATAATTCTATCTTTTTTTACCTCTTCAGGTAGATGTCCTTTCATCATTGCAGCTGGCGTACCACTACGCACAGAATAAACAAATGTAAATGCAGATAAAAAGTCTGCTTCTTCTACCATTTGCAAGGTCTGTAAAAAATCCTCTTCCGTTTCATTTGGAAATCCAACCATTAAATCCGTTGTAAGTTCGGCATTTGCTATGTATTTTCGCAATAGAGCAACTTTTGCAAGATATTCTTCTCGCGTATATTGTCGTCCCATCATCTTTAGCACTCTATTTGCACCTGCTTGTACTGGTAAATGTATCAAATTGCATATTTGTGGATATTTTGCTATAACTTGTATTAGCTCTTCATTAAAATCCTTTGGATGACTTGTCATAAAACGAAGACGAAATTTATCCTTTCTTTGACAGATTCTCTCTAACAATTTTGCAAAATTTTCATCTTTACCATTTCCATAGGAATTTACATTTTGACCGAGTAGTGTTATCTCTTTATATCCTTTATCTAGCAGACCATAAACTTCTTGTACAATTGCATCAATACTTCTACTACGCTCTTTGCCACGCACTTTGGGTACAATACAATAGGTACAAAAGTTATTGCAACCATACATAATGTTTACCCATGCATTTGGATATCCTGTACGATAGGCAATATCTTCTTCATTGATATCCCCTGCCTTTTCCCAAATATCAACAATGCTAGATTTACTACTCAATCTTTTATCCATTAAAACACCGAGTTCTTCAAGATTATGCGTACCAAAAATAATATCGACAAACGGAAAGGTCTTTTGTAATTTTTCAGCGGCATCTTTTTGTTGTGTCATACATCCGCCGACAGCGATTAACATATCTGGTTTTGCTTTTTTTAATTTTTTTAACGCTCCTATATGCCCATAGGCAGTATTTTCAGCATTTTCCCGAATACAACAAGTATTAAAGACAACAATATCTGCTTCCTCTTCACTTTTGCCTTCTTCATATCCTCTAGAGCGTAAAATACCTGCAAGTTTTTCAGATTCGTGAACATTCATCTGACAACCAAATGTTACAATAAAATATTTTTTTTGCATACTTTTAATCCTTTTATCTTCTTTGCGTCATTATACTGTAAATTTGTACAAATGTCAAATATACACATTGTCATATAAGAAGATATTCAACCAATATCCTATCGTTTTTAGCGGAGGCAGATATTATTTTTACCATACTTTTACTAATGATGGTATTTTGTATAGACAAGTATAATATTTTCAAATATTTATCAATGCTATGACGCATTTTTTTTCTATTCTTTAGAATACTATTTATATGAAAATGACATTAAAAATAATATGTATACTTTTAATTTTAATGCTTTTACTGGTTTTATCTTGTTTGTTGTACTATTTACTGGCAACAAAAAATTGTAAACTGAGTACTGCCACCTTAGAGCCTACAGATAGTTGTATACAAATTTTTGATAATGAAAATAAGCAAATTGCCGAACTTGCTTTAAATGCTGCCAATAAACGCATACATTTGCAAACTTTACCACGTCATATTCCAAATAGCTTTATTGTAGCTGAAGATAAAAAATTTTATACACATAATGGTATTGATTATCGCGGTATAGTGCGTGCCATTTATAAAAATATACAAGCAAGAAGTTTTAAGCAAGGAGCATCCACTATCAGTCAACAGCTCGTCAAAAATACACAACTGACAAATGAAAAGACAGTAAAACGCAAACTTAAGGAATTTAAACTTACACGACAACTTGAAAAAAGATATGCAAAAGAAGAAATTTTAGAGATGTATTTAAACTCTATCTATTTTGGACACGCTTGCTATGGCATTGAAAGTGCTAGTGAATATTATTTTGATAAACAAGCAAAAGATTTATCTTTAGCGGAAAGTGCTATACTAGCCTCAATTATTCGCTCTCCTAGTCGCTATTCCCCTTTTTTACAACCAGAGCAATGTTTAGCTTTACGCAATAACATCTTAAAAAGAATGCTAGATAACCAATATTGCACGGAACAAGAATATACATCTGCACTAGCTGAAAACTTGCCAACAAAGCAAAAGGATACACTACCAAATGCAAGTTATTTGAATGCTGTATATGATGAATTAGAAAATTTACCATTATCCTCTCCTTATAAACTGTTGCATGGTTGTAAAATTTACACCTATCTGAACTGTAATTTACAGCAAGAATTGGAAAATATTGCAGCAGGACATCTACCTAAAATAGGTAAAAGTCTTTTAGTAACAGACAATAAGCAAGTAGGAGTAACTGCCTTTTATAGTACAGAAGGCAATATTGCAAGACAAGCAGGTTCTATTATGAAACCACTTGCCGTCTACGGTCCAGCTCTTGCCGAAGGACAGATTTCTCCTGCAACAATTATTCAGGATGAAAAAACTGATTTTTCTGGCTATACTCCATCAAATTATAAAGATAAATATTACGGTAGTGTTAGTTGTCGATTTGCCTTAGCGAATAGTTTAAATATTCCCGCGGTAAAAATATTACAAAATATGGGGATTGAAAATACTATTAAATATCTACGCCGTATGGGGTTACGCATAGAAAATGAAGATAAAAATTTAGCTTTAGCACTTGGTGGAACAGCTAGTGGCTATACCTTAACAGAACTCGCGGCAGCATATGCACAACTTGCAAATGGCGGTAAATATAATAGTTTACATTTTATTTCTAAAATTGAAGACAAAAATAACAATATGCTTTATCAACGGTCACTAGAAAATATTCAAGTTTTTTCTAGTGAAGTTGCAAGTATCTTAACTGATATGTTACAGACATCTGTTAGTATTGGTACTGCTAAAAGTTTACAATCTCTACCGTTTAGAGTAGCAACAAAAACAGGTACTTGTGGAAACGAATGTGGCAATACAGATGCTTATACTTTAAGTTACACAACTGAACATACTATAGCTGTTTGGTTTGGTAACAGAGATAATACACTTACAAATATCTACGGTGGCGGTATTCCATGCCATGTTGCAAGAGATATCTATGATACACTTTACCAAAATAGTACTCCTACTCCTTTTCAATTAGATGCAAAAGTTATATCTTGTAAATTGGATAAAACTGCTTATGATGAAGATGGACAATTGCGACTTGCCACTCCAAATACACCAAAAGCGTATATTTTAACTGAACTCTTTTTAAAAAATGCTGTTCCAAAAGAATATGGTTGGCGCTTCAATACACCAATTGTACAGAGTAGTATTTTCATGAAAGATGGTAAAGTTGTGATTCAATTGAAGGACTATCCATATTATCAATATAGAATTGAGAAAAGTTGGGATAAACATAGAGAGATATTGGCTCAAGATTTTCAAAAATCTGAGTATATCGACAGCGATATTTTAGCAAATACAAGATATACCTATACTGTAACTGCCTATTTTTATGATGATAAAGGGCATAAAATTACTAGTGTAGAAACAGTGTTGCCAGCAGTGCATACTGCACAACCAAATGTAAAAATTCCAGATAAATGGTGGCAATAAAATAGAAACAGGGAATTGCAATTCCCTGTTTCTATTTTATTGATACATCATATTTTACTCTAATACATTTAGAGTTTAAATTCTACAACTTCCATATTTTCAAAGGCAGCAAGAATGAGTTTTTCAATATCTAATTTTTTTTCTGCTCTTTCCACTTCAGCTAATTTGGGTTTAATCAGTGGATGTTTTGGTAAAAATACAGTACAACAGTCTTCATATGGCAAAATAGATATTTCAAAACTACCAATTGCTCTAGCTCTAGCTATAATTTCTTCTTTATCAAAACCAATTAAAGGACGCAAGACTGGTAAACTTGTAACAGCATTAGAAGAGGTTATCCCTTCAATGGTCTGGCTAGCAACTTGTCCTAAATTTTCACCAGTAATAAGCGTTTGTATTCCTATTTGTTTAGCCAATTTATCTGCAATGGCAATCATAAAACGGCGTAAAATTGTAATCATCATCTCGCTCGGACAGAGTTTATGTATCTGTTCTTGTATATCTGTTACATTGATAAGATACAATTGTATTTTACCAGTATATGTAGATAATAATTTTGCTAGTTGCTCTACTTTTTGTCGTGCCTGCAAGTTTGTATATGGATAGCTATGAAAATGTATACAAAATATTTCCATTCCTCTCTTTGCAATCATATGTCCTGCAACCGGACTATCAATTCCCCCAGAGAGCAACAATAGTCCTTTTCCTGAACTACCAACCGGTAATCCGCCAGCACCAGCAATTGTTGCATAGGAGATAAAAGTAAAACCATTTTCACGCATATCTATGTTGATGAGATAATCTGGATTGTGTACATCAACTGCTAAATTTTTAAAATTTTTAAGTACCATACCCCCAAGAGTACTACTGATTTGCATAGAATTTAAGGGGAAACTCTTATCTGCTCTATTTGTCTGTATTTTAAAAGTTTGTTTCGTTAAACAATACTCTTTTAAATAAGTTTGTATACATTGAAAAATTATATCAATATCGCTCTTTACCTTTGTTGCAACACTGATTGAATGTGTTCCAAAAACTCTTTTTACTTTTTCTACAATTTTGTTACTATCTTGACTGTTAAAATTCTCTAAAAGATATCTTCCTTTAATTTGTACTAAAGTATATGGAATATCGCCCAGTGCAAGTTTTAAATTTTTCATAAAGATTTTTTCAAAAATCTTTCTATTTTGTCCTTTTAAATGCATTTCGCTATAGCGAATAAGAATTACTTTTTCCATCATAACTATACCTTTTATAAGAGTTTTGCCTTTAATTTTTTTGCACAGCTATTGAGTTTTTCCGTCGCTTGTTTACACTCTGCTAAAGTTGTTTTATATCCAAAAGATAAGCGTAAAACACCTTCTATCTCTGGATTTTTCAAGCTTGTTGCTTGTATAATTCTACTATATTTATATTTTGCATTGGAAGAACATGCAGAACCTGTACTACACAAAACACCTTCCTCTTCTAACATATGCAATAATACTTCACCACGCAGTCCCACTGCCGAAATTGTCAATATATAAGGTGAATTATTTTGTACATAAAGTATCTTGAATAATTCCTTCTCTAAATATTCTTGTATATAACTTTTACAGTCTACAACATTTTGCCAACATTGCTTTAAATTTGCCATTCTATTGCTCGTTGCATAAAAAAACTGCATATTTCCAAAAACATTTTCTGTTCCACTTCTTAATCCCATCTCCTGTCCACCGCCATAAATGAAAGGAGTAAATGGAATGTTTTTTTTATAATAAGTCCCACCAACACCTTTTAATCCACCTATTTTATGTGCTGATACAGTATAAAAGTCTATATTTTCAGACAAGTTATATGTAATTTTTGCAAATGCTTGTACTCCATCAACATGCACATAGCAACGATGGTTTTTTGTTTTATCTCTAACGAGATGTGCAATTCTATCAATATTATTGATTGCTCCAGTTTCATTGTTGATGTGCATTACACTGACAAGTGTTGTTTTATCATCTACAAGACTTAAAAGATGTTCTAAATCAACTGCTCCACTCCTTGCAAGTTTTGCATAACGCACTTCGTATCCTTTCTGCTCAAGATGTTTTGCTATGTTGTACACAGATGGATGTTCTCCCAAATTGACAACAATATTTTTATTGCTTTTCACTGCAAATTGAAAAACTTGATTATTACTCTCTGTTCCACAACTGGTAAAAATAAAATTATGTGTTCTATTGGCATCTAAAAATTGTAACATACCCTCTCTAGCATTATCCAGTGCAGTATGCACAAAAATACCTTGGCGATAGATAGCAGAAGGATTATAAAATTTATCTTGTATAAATTCCATAGCTTGCTCTGTGGCCTTGCTATCTGGTATTGTCGTCGCAGCATTATCTAAATATATAATTTGCATTGCAAGCTCCTTGCATCATTGCTATTTTGCTATATTCAATCTATTGATATCAACAAGTTCTGTATTTCTTTCAGTATATCCACTGGCAATACTATCTGCTAAAGCATTTGCAGTATCTAATGAAGTAAGTGTAGTAATTCCCAAGAGAATTGCATGATGATGCATACGAATATAATCTTGTATAGAATGGATATCTGTTTTCCCTGTATAAACAATATAATCAATTTTACCATCATCCATAAGTTGTAGCATCTGGTCGCTCTTTTCCACTCTATCCACAACAGTTGCTGTAATGCCAATATTTTGCATTGCTCTTGCTGTACCTGCTGTGGCATAAATATTCATACCTAAATCGGCAAACTTTTTTGCAAATGTTAACATCTCTTCTTTATCGTGGTCATTTACAGTAATATATACGCCAACTTCTCTGTCTTTTGTAGGTTGATATAATTTAAATCCCGCTGAAACTAAACCTTTAAAAAGTGCCTCTTCTCTTGTTTTACCAAGCCCTAAAACTTCTCCCGTTGATTTCATTTCTGGACCCAATTGAGAGTTTACATCATTGAGTTTTTCATAAGAAAAAACAGGTACTTTAATAGCAACATACTCTGCGTTTTTATAGAGTCCAACACCATATCCCAATTCTTTCAGTTTTGCCCCCAGCATAATTTTTGTAGCAAGTTCCACCATAGGCACCCCTGTTACTTTTGAAATATATGGAATTGTTCGTGAAGCACGAGGATTCACTTCAATCACAAATAATTCATTTTTATGTACTAAAAACTGGATATTGATAAGACCTTTTGTCTTCAATGCCAATGCAAGTTTTGTAGAACAATCTATAATTTTATCTAGCATAGGTGTATCTATACTGTATGGCGGATAAACAGCAATAGAATCTCCACTATGAACGCCAGCGCGTTCAATGTGCTGCATAATACCTGGTATTAACACTTCTTTTCCATCACTAATTACATCCACTTCAAGCTCTTTCCCCATCAAATATTTATCACATAGCACAGGATTTTCAATTTTTTGTGCCATAATAATATCCATGTAACGCTCAATATCATTCTGTGTAAAAGCAATAGTCATATTTTGTCCACCAATCACATAGGACGGTCTGAGTAATACTGGATATCCTAATGCATTAGCCGCTTGTATAGCTTCTGTCTTATGCATCACAGTTACCCCCTTAGGACGATTGATTCCTACCTTTTCAAGTAGAGCATCAAATCTTTCTCTATCTTCTGCCATATCAACACTATCAGCAGATGTACCTAAGATATTTACTCCTTTTGCCTCTAAATATTTGCACAGTTTAATTGCAGTTTGACCACCAAATGTAATGACAACTCCGTAAGGTTTTTCTCTATCAATGACATTTTGTACATCTTCTGGAGTCAATGGTTCAAAATATAACCTATCTGCTGTATCAAAATCAGTAGATACAGTCTCTGGATTATTATTGATAGTAATTACTTCATATCCCATTTTTTTCAAAGTCCACACACAATATACAGATGAATAGTCAAATTCAATCCCTTGCCCTATGCGAATTGGACCAGACCCAATAACAATTATCCGTTTCTTCTGACTTTTTGCAATAAATTGTCTTGCTTCGTCATGTGCTTCATCCTCATAACAAGCATAAAAATACGGTGTTTGTGCAGAAAATTCTGCAGCACAAGTATCCACCATTTTATATACGCAATTTTTATGATATGGTATTTTTTGTCCAGATAGCTTTTCAATTTCACTATCTAAATATCCTAAAGATTTGCCTTTTTCATAAAGTTTTGCAGTTAATTTTGCATTGGCAATTGTTTTCTCATAAGTTACCAAATGATTGAGTTTATGTAAAAACCATCTATCAATTTTTGTCTTTTCAAAAATTTCATCAATAGAAATACCTGCTTTTAAAGCGGCAAATACAATAAATAAACGCTCATCAGTTAATCTTGTCAACTCTTGGACTAAATCAAGCTCAGAAACTTTTGGCAAATTTAAACTATTTAAAGAGATTTCAGCGCCACGCACTGCCTTCATAATTGCCTCTTCAAATGTATGTCCAATTGCCATAATTTCACCAGTTGCTTTCATTCTTGTGCCAAGTTCGCGTTTTGCATATAAAAATTTATCAAAAGGCCATTTTGGTAATTTTACAACACAGTAGTCTAAACTTGGTTCAAAACAAGCATATGTTTTTCCAGTGACATCATTTTTGATTTCATCTAATGTATATCCTAATGCAATTTTTGTTGCAACTTTTGCTATAGGATATCCTGTTGCTTTGCTTGCAAGTGCTGAGGAACGAGATACTCTAGGATTGACTTCAATGACTGCATATTCAAAACTATTTGGATTTAAAGCAAATTGACAATTGCATCCACCTTCAATAGCAAGTTCAGTAATGATATTCAGACTTGCAGAACGCAACATTTGATATTCTTTATCCGATAAAGTCATACATGGAGCAACAACAATAGAGTCCCCAGTATGTATTCCTACAGGGTCAAAATTTTCCATGGAACAAACAGTAAGCACATTGCCTGCAGAATCTCTTAAAACTTCAAATTCTATTTCCTTCCAGCCATAAATATATTTTTCAACGAGTACTTGTGTGATTGGTGAAAGCATAAGACCAGTATGTGCCACTTCTTTTAATTCTTTAGCATTATAGGCAACACCACCGCCACCACCACCGAGTGTAAATGCTGGACGAATTATGATTGGATAGCCAATTTTCTCTGCTATCGCAAGACATTCTTCTACAGTATATGCAATATCGGATGGGATAACTGGTTGATTTATCTTTTGCATTGTCTTTTTAAAAAGTTCTCTATCTTCTGCTCTATCAATAGAATCTAATTTTGTACCGATAAGTTTTACTCCATGTGCATCTAAAAAACCTTCTTTCGCAAGTTGACACCCTAAAGTTAGACCTGTTTGCCCGCCTAATGATGCAAGTAAACTATCTGGTTTTTCCTTAATGATAATTCTTTTTATACTCTCAAGAGTTAAAGGTTCCAAATAAATTTCATCAGCCAATGCAGAGTCTGTCATAATTGTCGCTGGATTAGAATTGCATAAAACTACATTTATACCCGCCTCTTTTAATACTCTACACGCCTGTGTACCAGCATAGTCAAATTCCGCCGCCTGTCCGATGACAATTGGTCCTGAACCAATTACCAATACTTTTTTGATATCTGCTCTTTTAGGCATAGTTTATCTTCCTCCCTTATTTTGAACAACCATATCTATAAATCTATCAAATAAAAAAGCTAAATCTTTTGGTCCACTACAAGCTTCTGGATGAAATTGTACTGTAAAGGCATTATACTCTGGATAATCTATGCCTTCACAAGTGTTATCATTGGCGTTGATAAAGCGTAATTTACCCACCTTTTCAATAGAAGCAGATTGCACTTGATATCCATGATTTTGACTGGATATATATACTCGACCCGTCTTCAAATCTTTAACTGGTTGATTTACCCCTCTATGCCCATACTTCATTTTTGCAGTTTTTCCACCCATTGCAAGTGCAAAAAGTTGATGTCCCATACATATTCCAAAAATTGGAACTTTATTGATGAGTTTTCTCAAATTTGCAATGATTGTACTATTTTCTTCTGGGTCACCTGGCCCATTTGTTAGCATAAGTCCATCAATATGCAAATCTAAAATTTGCTCTGCCGTATAAAATGCTGGCACTTGATAGACTTCACAATTTCGTTGTACAAGTTCTGCAATAATATTATTTTTACTACCAAAATCCCATACTGCAATCTTGTGTGCATTCCCTTTTCCATGCACGATAACTTCTTTACAAGTTACTGCTTGAATGGCATTGCGAATTGCAAATTGTTGTAATTCTTCTAAAGATTCTAAGGGTTTTGCGGAAATTTTTGCTGCCATTACACCGCTTTCACGCACAATTTTCGTTAGATATCGTGTATCAATACCGTAGATGCCTATGATATTATTTTGCTTTAGATAACTATCTAAATCACTTTCCATTCTAAAATTAGATGGAGTTCCACAGTGTTCTCGTACAATATACGCCGAAACAGATGGTTTTAAACTTTCAAAATCATGTGATATAACACCATAATTCCCTATCAATGGAAATGTTTGTATAACAATTTGACCATGATAACTTGGGTCTGTCAAGGTTTCTAGATACCCTGTCATAGCTGTTGCAAATACAATTTCACCTACAATCTCACCAGTTGCACCAAATCTTTTGCCTTGAAAGGACTGTCCATTTTGCAAGGTTAAATATACTATTTCTTCCATACACTTCTCCTTTTTTTACAGTTTAAACATTTGCGTACATTTTTTTGTATATAAAATTATCTCATTTGGTCAAATATGTAATTCTTTCTAAAAATATTGTAGATATAGTAATCTTTACAGACTTATACTTTAAAAAGTACAAATTTTTAATATTATATCACATTGTTCTTCAAATTGCAATAACATTCTACAAATTTACTATAAAAATTCAAAAAAAAGACTGGTTTTAAAATAAAATCAGTCTTTTTGCTATATGTAAAATATCTAGGATGCAGATACAAATTATTTCTTTTTTGCATCAAGTACAGATTTTACTGTAATAGGTAGCCCATATAAATTGATAAATCCTTGTGCATCCTGTTGATTGTATATACCATCATCACCAAAAGTCGCCATTTCTTCACTGTATAAAGAATCTTTACTTGTCAAAGATGCAGGAAAAATATTTCCCTTATAAATTTTAAGTTTAACATTTCCATTTACATGCTCTTGCGTTTTTGCAATAAAGGCATACAGTGCCTCTCTAAGCGGAGTAAACCATTGTCCATTATAAACTATTTCAGCAAATTTGATAGCAATATGTTGTTTCATATGTTGTGTATCTCTATCAAGGCAGAGAGATTCCAACATTTCATGTGCTGCATATAAAATTGTTCCGCCTGGAGTTTCATAAATACCACGGCTCTTCATACCAACAAGTCTATTTTCAACAACATCGACAATACCTATACCGTTTTTGCCCCCTATATCATTGAGTTTTTCCATCAGAGTGATACAATTTAATTTTTTTCCATCGAGTGCAACTGGAATACCTTTTTCAAATGTTAAAGTAATGTAGGTTGCTTTATCCGGTGCTTTTTCTGGAGAGACTCCCATTTCTAAAATACTCTCATATTTTGGTTCATTTGCTGGATTTTCTAAATCCATACCTTCATGGGATAAATGCCACAAATTTTTATCTTTTGAATAGTTTGTCTCTCTTGTGATTTTTAAAGGAATATGATGTGCTTCTGCATAATCAATTGCTTGGTCACGACTTTTGATATCCCAAATTCTCCAAGGAGCAATGATGTGCATCTCTGGAGCAAATGCTTTTATAGCGAGTTCAAAGCGTACTTGGTCATTCCCCTTCCCAGTACATCCATGACAAATTGCATCCGCTCCTTCCTTTTTAGCAATTTCAACGAGTCTTTTAGCAATAACCGGTCTTGCAAAAGATGTACCGAGTAAATACTTATTTTCATATATTGCACCTGCTTGCAGAGTTGGATAGATATATTCTTCAATAAATTCCTTACGCAAATCTTCGATATAAAGTTTTGAAGCACCTGATTGCATAGCTTTTGCTTCAAGTCCATCAAGTTCAGTACCTTGTCCCACATTAGCAGACACAGCAATAACTTCACAATTGTTGTAATTTTCTTTTAACCACGGAATAATAATTGATGTATCAAGACCACCAGAATATGCTAATACAACTTTTTGAATTGTTTTCTTTTTCATTTTGTTCTCCTTAATCCGGATGTAAGTTATTGCTAAATATACAATGCTTTTTCAGATTTGTCAAATATTTTTTAAAATTTTTTATATTTGGAAAAATTTAATTTTATTGTCTAATTTGTACAATTTTAAATATTATATAATTTTTTTAATTATCTATATAAATTTGTTAAAAAATCATAGTTTTTGAGTTCTTTACGCAATTGTTTATAAGATTTACAATATTTTTCAACAACTTGCCAAAACTTATTAGAATGATTCAATTCTATGATATGTGCCAATTCGTGTACCAATAAATAATATAAAAGAGAGTCTGGTAACATATAGACACGCCAATTCAGTTTGATATTTTTTAACTTATCACAACTACCCCATTTTGCTTTAAAGTTGATAAGCTTTAAACTAGATGGTTGCACTTGCATTTTCTCAGCTATTGCAAATAAAAGTTGTTTAATTTTTGAAAAAAATTTTTCAATAAAAAATTTCTGTATACTTCGCTCATTCTTAAAATAAAATACATAGTTCACAATTGTATTCTTTTGACTATTTAAAATTAAGACAAATTCTCGTCCTCTATAGAGAATTTTTTTCTTTTGCTTTACATTTAAAAAAAGAGAATTATGTATTATATGTTCTTTTAATTTTTTTTCTATCCAACTCTTTTTGTCTTGTAGAATCTCTTTTATTTTATCTTTAGAAAAAATATGCGGTGCTTTTACAAAAACTTCGCCTTCACGTATACAAATTACAAGACTCTTTCGGTTTTGATAACAAATAGTATATGGAAAATTTATCATATAAAAACTCTTAAATAATTTTTATTTTGCAGGATATTAGTTGGTATATAATTTGAATTGAAAATAAATAAAAAAGAGCAAAAATTAACTGCTCTTTTCCTCTTTTTTCGTATTGAGATGATATAAAATATTTAATCCATTTAGAGTTAATTGTCTATCAATATATTCAATACATTGTACTTCATGTGCAATTAAATTGCTAAATCCACCAGTAGCAACCACTTTTACATTCTCTTCATTCAATTCAGCTTTAATTTTTTTGACGATATATTGTACTGCTCCTGCTGTACCTAGTAAAATACCAGCTTGCATATTTGTAATTGTATTTTTTGCAATTGCAGATTTTGGCATTTCTAACTCTACCTTTGGAAGTTTTGCTGTACCATTCACTAAAGAATCTAACGCACCACGCACACCAGCTGATATAACACCGCCAATAAATTCTTTTTTACTATTGATAACATTAAATGTAGTTGCTGTACCAAAATCAATAACAATAAGCGGTACACCATATTTTGCGATTGCTGCTACATTATTTACAATTCTATCTGAACCAACTTCTTTAGGACTATCTGTACGAATATTATGGCCTGTTTTTGTTCCTGCTCCAACTAAAATAGCATCTAAATGCAAATATGATTTACACATATGCAAAATTGTGTAATTTAATGAAGGAACTACAGAGGAAATAATTACACCTTGCAAATCTGTAACTTTTATATTTTTACACATAAGCATATTGATGAGTGTAACCCCATACTCATCACAAGTTTTTTTATAGTCGGTTGCTACACGAAAACTTGCTAAAAGCTTATTCTTTTGGAATATACCATATTTAATATTAGTATTTCCAGCATCTATACATAAAATCATATTATTTTCCTTTGAATACAATGTCTCTAAACGCTGTTTTTATCCACTGCCTTTTGCACAATAAATATCCCTGGTGATATAACAACATTGATGATAACTTCCACAATAAAATTGATACCTGCACAACCAATAAATAAGAAATAAACTACATTTTCTCCTAATTGATTTGCTCCCATAAAGTCTTTAACAGTATTTATCATAATAAACATAAAGATTATGAATATCCCAGTATTGACTATTGGTGCACTTATTGCCGCTAGTATTACTGCAACATAAGAATTCTTTTTATATAAAAACTTGAATACTACTGCTGGAATCAATCCCGCTAATATACCTTTTGTTAAACATGTTATTATCGTTAAAAATGGTCTATTTGTAAATAAAAAAGTGGTCATGCCACCTCTTAAGGCATCAAAACAGGTTAAAATAGCAAACAAAAGTCCTAGAAAAGCACCAACCCATATGCCTATAAATTTATTCTCTTGTTTACCAAAATAAATACCACCTAGTACCAATGGCACTAATGAGAATGTAAAGGAAACTCCACCAATCGCTGGCAAAGTAAATGCTAATACCTGCATCAATATCGTTAAGGCAAAAAACATTGCCAACTGCACTATCATTTTTGTTGAAAAAAACTTCTTTTTTTCTGTATCCATATTATTCTCCATCAAATTTCTAAATAGAATATCTGTATTTGATATATTGAAATATTAAAGTTTACTTTTTGAGAATATAATCTTTTAAAAGTATTATTTCTCGCTGTTCCTTATATATTTACTTAACTCTTTCCATGTATTCGCCAGTTCTGGTATCTACCCGAATCTTTTCACCTTCATTTACAAACATTGGTACTTGAATCTTAGCACCTGTTTCAAGTACAGCTGTTTTCGTGGCATTTGTGGCTGTATTGCCTTTTACACCTGGTTCTGCTTCAATAATAGTAAGTTCCACAAAGTTTTCACATTCTACTGAAAAAGCTACACCTTTATAGAAGCGTACAGTAACAGTATCATTTTCCTTAATATATTTTAAAGCATCTTCAACTTGGTCATGATTTAATGGAACAAGTTCAAATTCTTCATCCATAAAGTAATATAATTCACCATCAGAATAAGAATAAGTCATTTTTTTGGTTTCTATATGTGCGTTTTCTACCTTTTCAGATGGATTAAAAGTTTGTTCCAATACAGCACCAGTAACAACATTTTTTAATTTTGTACGCACAAATGCTGCACCTTTACCTGGTTTTACATGTTGAAATTCTACAATTACATATACATTATTATTGTATTCAATCGTTACACCTTTTCTAAAATCCCCTGCTGATATCATAAATTATACCTCTTTATATTATTTATCAATTTATTCTATTTTTGATATATTTTTTTTAATTTGCATAAATGACTGTGCCTTGTTTTTCAAAACAAGCGTATTCTCAATACGGATACCAAAAAGTCCTTCAAAATATATTCCTGGTTCAATTGTAAACACTGTGTTTTCTTGCAAAATATCTTGACTTGTTTTTGAAAGTGTTGGACTTTGATGAATAAATACACCCAAACCATGTCCTAAAGAATGCGTAAAAAAGCTCTCTAATTTGACATATTTTTTTGACAATCCTTGCTGATTTGGCAATAGTAGTGTATCCACATCAAAGAAATTGTTTCCATTCTTTTGCAACTTTTTCAATGCATATAAATTGACAGCATATTGTCCAAAAACCGCTCTTGCTAAGCCATCTATATTACAAGCTAAACTGCCTATTTGTACTCCATTTTGTGCACGCCGATGTGCAGAGCAAACTAATTTATGCACCTTGAAATAAAAGTTAGTAAAAGTGTTTTCCTGTGGTTGCAATAAAAAACTACGCGTCATATCAGCCATATATCCATCGACACTAGCTCCAAAATCTAAAAGCACAGGCATACCCTTTTTTAATACTTTTGTTGAAGAAGTATGATGTGGTATAGCACTATTTTCCGCAAAGGCAACAATACTTTCAAAAGCTCGATTTTCTGCTCCAAATTTACGCATATTGTATTCTAAAAGTCCGGCAATTTCCAGTTCTGTAACCCCTTCTTGTAGTGATGGTAAAACCGCTAAAAAGCTTTTTTCTGTAATTTTACATGCTAACTTTATTTTTTGCAGTTCTTTCGCACTTTTAACAGCAATACACATCGACAATTCTTTACTGCAATCAGAGATGGAAAATCCTTCTAATTTTAAATTTTGAAATTCTTTTGCAGATGTAACATCAAGTGGAAGAGATATTTTTTCTATGCTATTTTCCTTTAGAAAAGTATAAATCTCTCCTATATTTTTTACAATATACAAATCTATGTTTTGGCGTTTACAATATTTCTTAGCTGCAATTGCATAGCGTGCATCAGTAAATAAATATTGTTGCCTTTTCGTCAAAACATAAACTCCAAAACTACTTAAAAAGCCTGTTATATAGCGTCTATAATTGGCATTGCCTATTAAAAGAGCATCTACATTCTTGTCATATAAAATTTGCAATAAAGCAGACATATCCTCTCCAATACAAACTCAAATTTGTATCAAATGCTTTTACCTCTATAGCAGTATAGCAAATTATTAAAAATTTGTCAAAAGATTTTTCTATAAATTTGACTACACTACTATGCAATGAAAAGTTCATTATATATTTTTTGCATCTCTAAAGCATCTTGTGCCTGTGTGCCAGCAGATTCGCTGACAATATATGGTTCTAATTTTAACTCTTTTAAAGCAATAGCAAGTGGATAAAATTCCGGACCATAGGTTGTGTCTGCAAAGGTCAAATGACGAATTTCTCCTTTTGCTCCATACTGTATTTTTGAAAAATGTACATGAAAATGTTTTACTCTTTCATACCCCAATTCTGCAATCATATATGCAAGTCGTTCTTTATAATCTTCTACTGTCTTCAAGCTACCTTGTTCACGAGAATTGATGTGTCCAAAATCCACACATGGTAAAAAGATTGTATCAATTTTACAAAACTCTACAATTTCTTCTAATGTGCCAATCTGTGCAATTTTCCCCATTGTCTCCGGACAAAATAACAAGTTTTCTAGATTGTTTCCATAAATTTTATCTCGTAAAATTTTTAATCTATCTTTCGTGAGTGCAACTGCTTCTTCTCGTTGCATTTTGCCCTGTGTTGCTGCATGAAATACGCATCGTTTGCCACCCATAAGTGCTAAAAGTTTAGCACTTTCTAAAATATAATTATAACTTTTTTCTGCCGCTTCTTCTTCAGGATTTGCAAAATTGATATAGTATGGTGCATGCACGCTGATTGCAATGCCCGCTTCTTCAAATGCCTGTCCAATACTTTTTGCCTTGTCTTCCTTCATACGAAATCCCATACCAAAAGAGTATTCAAAACAATTTAAACCTTTTTCTTTTACAAAATTTGCTGATTGTTCTGTATGTTTTAGTCCTAAATTATAAAATTCTTCACAATTTCCACTTGGTCCAAACTGAATCATATCTGTTCTATATCCTTTTTTATTTGATTTTGTAATTGTTGTATATTTTCAAATTTTTGAATATTACGAATAAATCTATCAAAAAATACAACGACTTGCTCTTGGTAAATATTTCGATGAAAATCAAAAATATGTACTTCAAGCAGTTTTGTATTGTCATATAATGTTGGTTTTTCTCCCAAATTTGCAATACCTTTATACTTTTTCCCTTTATATGCCACATGTACCGCATATACACCACTTTTTAGCAAGGCTTTTTGCGGTTCTAAATTGATATTTGCCGTTGGAAAATTTATTTTTCTAGCAATTTGTTTCCCTTTTACTACATTACCTAGTATAAAATATTTACTACCAAGTAATCTTTCTATCTCTGATAAATCTCCACTTCTCAGCTTTTCTTTTATAAGAGAAGTTGATATCTTATTTTGAAAATGTTCGTCTTTTCTATTGCTATCCATACATAAGTCTACAACAATAGAAAAAATATTGTATCTTTTACAAATCTTGTTTAAAGCTTGTACATCAGACATTGCTCCTTGCCCAAAAGTAAAATCACTTCCGCAAATAACCCCTTTTAAGTTACAAATTTGTGTTAACTTATCTATAAACTCCTCACCACTTTGACGGCGAAAGGTATTGTCAAAATTTACTACAATACAATACTCAATTTGTAGTTGTTCAAAAGAATACAGTCGCTCAGAAAAAGTATAAATTACTTCCTCTTCCTTGCTTCCTAAAAAAGTCATGATGGCAATTTTATATCCTGTCTCAGCTTGTTTTGCTCTTGCAACTTCTAATAGTTTTTGATGCCCTATATGCATTCCATCAAAATAACCAAGCAATAAGATGATATCTGCAGCAATATATCCATTATTATACTCTATAACTTTTATCATTTTACACCAATTTATACCAGTCGCACTTTTGCCTTTATAAACTTGCCATCCCCTTCTGCAATCCCATAAAAATAATCGTTTAAATAGAGTTTATATTTGCCAACTTCATGAAAAGGTAACTTTAGTCCATTACGCAATTTTTCTGCCTCTATATTATCAAAATTTACACTTTGCATTTCAAAAACACTCTCTGGAGATATTGCAAACTTTTGCCAATTTTCACTCGATAAATCATGCAATTGTAGTGCATTTCTTATGCAAAATGCTCCACTTCTTTCACGTATAAGTCTTGTCATTGTTGCTACTGTGTTACAAGCTTGTGCAATATCCCGCCCAAGAGAACGGATATATGTGCCTCCACCACAGGTAATTAAAAATTCAAACTGATTATTTGACAATTGCTTGCTACAAACAATTTTATACACAATGATTTTTTTTGCCTGTAAATGAACAACCTCACCTTGTCTTGCTAATTTATAAGCACGTATTCCATTGATGCTCTTAGCACTATAACTAGGTGGGACTTGTAAATATTCTCCAGTAAAGTTTGGTAAAACATTTTGTATTTCTTCAATAGTTGGTACCCTTGCGTTATCAACTAAAACAGTTCCAGTACTATCTTCTGTATCCGTTTGTTGACCAAAGAGAAAAACAGCTCTATAGGTCTTTTGCTTATGCAGTAAATAATTAAATAATCTTGTCGCTTTACCAAAAGCAATTGGCAATACCCCTTCCGCTAAAGGGTCAAGCGTACCCATATGTCCACAAGAGAGGTCAATAGATTTTTTAACCTTATGCACAACTGTAGCAGAAGAAATTCCACTCGGTTTATAAATGTTTAAAAATCCACTTGTTTTTTGCATGTAAACTCCTTTTATTTTACATTTATACTACTGATGGTGCCTCTTGAATTGCTTTACATAATTTTTCAACCACTTCTTCTCGCGTGCCAAAAAGCATACATCCACTCGCTAGCACATGTCCGCCGCCGCCAAATATTCCTGCTACAGCATTGACATTGACATTCCCTTTAGAGCGCAAGGATATTTTATACTTATTATATCCTGTTTCTAACATACATACTGCAACTTCAACTGTATCAATAGTCATAGGATAGTCAACAAAACCTTCTGTTAAATCCATTGTTGCATTTGTCTTTTTTAAATTTTCTTGAGATACAAGTAAAATGCCAATTGTTGCATTTGCATAGTATTCCATAGTATTGATAGTCAAGGCAAATAGATTTGCTCGTACTGCCGATTGTTTTTTAAACAAATTATATTGTAAAGTATATAAGTCTGCACCCTTACCTACTAAAAATGCTGCCATAGTTAGAGTATCTTCTGTAACATTTTTATGAGAAAAATGTCCTGTATCTGTTAAAATGCCCATGAGCATATAGTTTGCCACAAATGGAGGACAACTACAATTTGTCTCTTTATACAGTTTTGCCATAATTTCACTGGTTGAGGCAGCATTATCTATCACTAAATTTTCAGTGGCAAACATATCATTAGAGATATGATGGTCAATATTAAATGTCTTTTTATTCGACTGTAAAAATTTTTCTCTAAGCGTGCCAAGTCTAAAAGAATTTGCACTATCAACAGCAATAAAAGCTTCAGCATTCATATCAATTGTATTGGAAAAATATTCTATTCCATCTAAAAAATTATATTTTTCTGGAATTTGACTATCACACACTAAGTTTACTTTTATGCCTTGTTCTTTTAAGTAGTAATACATAGCTAGTCCCGCCCCTATAGTATCTCCATCTGGACGCGTGTGGCTAAATACAACTGCACTTTTTAAAGTATTCAATTTTTGTGCAAGTTCTAAAATTGTCATATCTCTCTCCGTAATGTAATCATAAAGATTTAAACTTTATGATTATGTAAACTATCAATTAAATTATCAATTTTTGCACCGTATTCAAAAGTAGTATCTTTGATGAAACGAAGCTCAGGTACAGTACGCATTTTCATCATTGCAGCAAGTTCTTTACGAATAAATGGTGCATATTGTTCAAGTGTATGAAATGTTTTTTCACTCTCTTCAGCACGAGTACTATATATACTGACAAAAAGTTTTGCATTTTTTAAATCAGGAGAAATATCCGCTTTTGTAATAGATACTATACCCTTTACATCATCTGTCTTTTCCTTTAATTTTGTTGCAATAATTGTAGAAACTGCCCGTTGATATTCCCCACCAAGTCGTTGTGTGCGAATTGTTTTCATAGACTAAGCTCCTTTTTACAAATATTTTATATATAAGTAGTGCTATAAGGCTGTGTAACAACAGCCTTATTTTATATGAAAATATTATGCTGGCACTTCTTGTATAATAAAGCATTCAATGACATCACCCACTCGAATTTCATCAAATCCGTCAATACTTACTCCGCATTCAAAACCGCCAGATACCTCTTTCACATCATCTTTAAAGCGTTTTAATTGATGCACACTTCCTTCAACAATTAAAATATTATCTCTATAAATTCTAAGTTTACCATTACGTACAATTTTACCTTCTGTTACATAACAACCAGCAACAGTATTTAATCCAGTAATCTTAAATGTCTGTAAAACATTACATTTACCCATAAATATCTCTTGATATTTTGGTGCAAGCATACCTTTTAATGCCTTTTGCACATCTTCTAAAAGCTCATAAATGATGCGATATGCTCTAAAATCAATACCTTGTTTATCAATTAAAGTTTTGGCTTTTGTATCCGGACGTACATTAAACCCAACAATAACAGAATTTGTAGAATCTGCAAGCATAACATCACTTTCAGTAACAGCACCGGCACCACTATGCACAATATTTACACGCACTTCATCATTGCTAAGTTTTAACAATGAATGTTTTACTGCTTCAACTGAACCTTGTACATCTGCCTTAACAATAATATTTAAACCTTTTAACTTACCTTCTGCAATTTTACCAAATACATCAGCAAGTGTAACATTCTTTTTATAAGAGCTTAGTGCTTCACTTTCTCGTCTTTTACGCTCCACAAGTACTTGTTTTAATAATTTATCCTGCTCTACCGCAATAATAGAATCGCCGGCATTTGGTACTTCTTCAAGTCCTAAAATAGATACAGCAATAGATGGTCCTACTTCTTTCACTGATTTACCTTGGTCGTCAATCATAGCCCGCACTTTTCCTATAGTTGTTCCTGAAATAATGCTATCTCCAATGCGCAGCGTACCATTTTGTATGAGTACTGATGCTACTGGTCCTTTTCCTTTATCTAATTTTGCTTCAATAATAAGTCCTTTTGCCATAGAATCAGGATTTGCTTTTAAATCTTTTATTTCAGCAACTAGGTTGATTGTCTGTAATAATTCGTGAATGCCTTGTCCTGTCTTTGCAGAGATTGGACACAAAATTGTATCTCCCCCCCATTCTTCTGGTGTCAATCCATATTGTGTCAAACCTTGTTTTACTCTATCTAAATTTGCCTCTGGTTTATCCATTTTATTTATAGCAACTATGATAGGCACTTCAGCTGCAAGTGCATGGTTGATTGCTTCAATTGTCTGTGGCATAATACCGTCATCTGCAGCAACCACTAGAATAACAATATCTGTTGCCATTGCCCCTCTTGCACGCATTGCTGTAAATGCTTCATGCCCCGGAGTATCTAAAAATGTAATTACTTTACCATCGATTTTTACAGAATAGGCACCTATATGTTGCGTGATTCCACCCGCTTCCCCTGATGTTACATTTGTTTGACGAATTTTATCCAACAATGAAGTTTTACCATGGTCTACATGTCCCATGACCGTAACAATCGGTGGTCGTATCACACTCTTTTCCTGTCCCGCTGTCTGCTCTTTATAGATTTCTGTTAAAGTTTCTTCTGCCGTCTTTTCTGGTTTATATTCTAATTGGATGTTTAAATCACTTGCAATATATGCTGCTGTATCATAATCAATACTGTCATTGATAGTCTTAATAATACCTTCTTTAAAAAGTCTTTTTGTAATTTCAACAGCAGGAATACCTAGTTTTTCACTCAGTACTTTTAAAGGAATATTTTCCGTTGTAACCACTGCGTGTTCAATTTTGATAGATTGTACTTGTTGTTCTTTTGGTTTTTTAGCGGTGCGTAACTTTCTATACCCACTTTTATTTTCGTCAAAATCGTCAATAGATACTTGTTGACGAATCAATGCTCTTTTTGTAAGTGGTAATTTTTTTTGTTCAGAATATTGTTTTTCAAATGTTTTTTTCTTAGATGGTTGTTTTGTATTTACAACTGGTGGAGGTGCAATAGGTGCTGTAAAATTTTTAGCTGTTCCTGTTGTTTTAAAGTTAGTATTGCCTGTGGGGCGTCCATTTACAGCTGTATTGGTACGAGATGGAAAGTTTGGATTTTTTCTTCTCTGACCATTGTCCATTGCATTTTGCCTTTCACGAATAGGTTTTTGACTTTGCTTATCAGATGGTTTTTTAGCAAATTTATTTTCACTATTTGACTTTGTTATTGTTGTATTCTGAGATTGTACTGGACGCGTTTCTATATTTTGTCTTTGTACAACAGTGGACTGCGTCTGTTGTGCTGCAGTATAAGTGTTTTTCTCTTCTTTATTTTTTACAATATCACTTTTTTTCTGCACAGATGCAACAGGAGATTGTTGCGTTGGAGTATCTTGCACTTGAGAAGGTGTATACACTTTTTCTTCTAATTTAGTTTGTGTTGAAGACTGTTGCACCTTTGTCACTTTTTCTGTCTCATCTTTTTTATGCAGTGCTGTCGTGGCAACATGCTGTGAAAATTTAGCTCGAATACC
The DNA here is from genome assembly GCA_910586945.1 of uncultured Christensenellaceae bacterium. Classification (GTDB taxonomy): domain Bacteria; phylum Bacillota; class Clostridia; order Christensenellales; family Borkfalkiaceae; genus MGBC143601. Next base: position 147,966 of record CAJULO010000001.1, on the reverse strand, counting down.
CTTCAACTTGTTTTCAGCAAGTTGAAATTGATTGGATAAATCTTTTAAATTTTTATCGATAAAGGTAGAAAGCTGTTTTATTGTTTGAAAAACTGGCTTTTCTTCTCCATTATTTTTTTGTTTCAAATTTTCTTTTTCACCCATAGATTAAATACTCCCTCCGTCAAATACATTCAGTTGTTCATTAAATGCCGCTTGTAATGCTACTGCAAAATTTTTATCACTAATTGCAAGCACTTTACAATTTATTTTGCCTGTAATTTGCTCTAAACTCCCTTGATAAAGCATAGCAAGTATACATTTTTCTTTATGTGCAAGTTTTATAATTTTATCAATAGTGTTATGCGATGCAGTATTACAGCAGATAAATAGATATTTTTTTGTCTTAGCAAGCAGAATAGCATTATATCCAAATATTACCTTTCTCGCCTTTATTGCAAAACCTATATAACTTTCAATCTTACTTTTTTGCAATAAAAACCTCCTCTAATTGTTCATAAATATGTAAAGGAACATTTATCTTCCAAACTTTATTTAAAAGACGCATTTTTTTCAATTTGCCAATACAAATCTCACAGTTACAGATATAGGCGCCACGCCCATCTGCTTTATGACTTGCATCAAAAAAAATTTCATTATTTGCTGTTTTTACAATACGCAATAAGGCAGTTTTAGCTTTCATTTGTCTACATGCAATACACATTCTATTTGGAATTTTATGTTCTTTCATAATTTGCCTCTATACAAACTATTCTGCTCCTTCACCCTCAATATTATAATTTTTTGGTAGATTTTTTTCAAATTCTGTACCAATCACACTACTTTCATTTTTTATATCAATCTTCCATCCTGTAAGTCGTGCAGCGAGTTTAGCATTTTGTCCATCTTTACCAATGGCAAGTGAAAGTTTATCATCTGGCACAATTGCTATTGCCATTTTATCTCCTATTTCCGTAACAGATAATACCTTTGCTGGGGATAATGCTTTTGCAATAAATTCTAATGGATTTTCACTCCATAAAATGATATCAATTTTTTCGCCTCCAAGTTCTTCAACAATGGCATTGACGCGTGTCCCTTTATTTCCCACACATGCACCAACAGCATCAATAGAAGCATCCGTGGAATAAATTGCTATTTTACTGCGTTGTCCTGCTTCACGAGAGACTGATTTAATCCCCACAATGCCATCTTGAATTTCTGGTACTTGATTTTCAAATAGCTTTTTAATAAGTCCCTTATCTGTACGCGAAAGTATTACTTGTGTATTTTTACCAGCATTTTTAATATATTTAACATACATTTTAAATTTATTGCCTACAAGATATTTGTCACTCGCAAGTTGTTCTTGTGGCATCAAGATACCCTCTACCTTTCCTTCTTCATCTCCATCGACAAGGTCAAGATAAATGTTGTTTGTCTTATCATCTATCTTTTGTACTATACATGTCATCAATCCATCTCTCTTATCACTATATTCATGAAAGGTTTGGTCTCGTTCAGCTTCGTGCAATTTTTGAAAAATAACTTGTCGCGCTGTTTGTGCCGCTATTCGCCCAAATTCCTTAGGAATAAATTCTTGGTATACTTTATCTCCCAATTTATAGTTCTTTTTTAATTCTCTTGCCTCTGCAAGCAAAATTTCTTTATCATCATCTTGCACTTTATCTACTGCAATTTTTACGGAGTAATATTTTATAGTATTTTTTTCTGCATCAATGCGAATATCCACTTCACTTGAATTACATTCATACTGTTTTTTATAGGCGGCAATTAAAGCATTTTTAAGTGCTTCTACAAATAGTTCAGGTTCAATACCTTTGGTTACTCTTAAAGCTTCTAATGCTTCAAAAAATTCTTTACTTTTCATGATACCTAATCCTCTTTAATGATATTAGTCAAAATCAATAGCTTGTGATATTTTAACAATTTGTGATAAATTGATTTTAAAAATTTCCGTTCCATCTTGCAAGGTTACATTTTTAACTTTCTCATCATAGTCAAGTAAAATCGCTTCAAAAAACTTTTTTCCCTTTCTTGGAGCATATAACTTAACTTCCACTCTCTTCTGTAGATTTTGATAAAAATCTTGCGCCTTTTTAAAAGGTCTATCCAGTCCTGCACTACTCACATTTAAAGTATATGGCTGTCCAAATGTAGGGTCAAGCGTGTCCAATGGTTCATCTATTGCCCTATGAAACTTCTCACAAGTATCAAGGTCAATGCCCCCCTCGCGCTCTGTTGTAATATACACTGTCAACGCGGGCGACTTACCTTGCTTGAAAGCAATCTCATATATCTCTATTTGCAAACTCTCAGCAATCGGTCTTAAAAAATTTTCAATTTCCTCTATAGATTTTATTTTCATGCTTATACCCTTTTCAATATATAAAAATTTGAGAGCGGTTTTCACTCTCAAATTTAGTCATACATTTTTTCAGTACTATTAGTTTAACATACTTTTTTTATAAAGTCAAGTAAATCTTCTATTTGTTCTAAAAAATTCTATCCACTCTATTCTATTTTTCAAATCTTTAATACATAGGTAGACCTTTTTTTAATTTTACAAGCTCTATAAATATTTTCGCTGTTGTCAATGCGTCGTCAAACGCTCTATGATGGTTAAATGTAATATTAAAATGATTTGCAACAGTATTGAGTTTATAATTTGCAAGAGAAAGCATCTCTTGTGCAAAAGTAACCGTATCAATACGCTTATTCTCTAAAATATAATTTTCTTGTTCACAATAATATTTCATAAACTTAAAGTCAAATGGAATATTATGTGCCACCAAAACTGCACCATAACAAAATTTATAAAAATCACCTACTACTTTATCAATGGTTGGCTGTCCTATTAACATTTCATCGGTAATACCAGTTAGTGCAATAATTTTGGGGTCTAATTTACGCTTGGGGTCGATGAGTACACTAAATTTTTCAGTGATTTCGGCATCTATAATTTTTACTGCACCAATCTCTGTCACTGTATCCATTTTGCCTGTGAGTGGGTCATTGACTAATCCCGTTGTCTCAATATCAAAGACAACAAAGCTATTTTCAACAAATTCCTTAGGTAAAAATTCTTTTTCAAATATATTTATTTGGTTATAATCGACAATTTTTTCTGGATACACAATTTTATAATTTGCAGACACATTCCTTCCCTTTTTTACAGTCGGCACAAAATTTTGTGGATATCTACCTTTATTGATATACTGTGTTGTAAAACTTAAAGTATTATTAAATATTTCATTTTTACCAGTACATGTAATAAAATCACCTATCTGTAATTTATCTATTTCCTCTTTTGTTCTCTTTTTGAAAAAATAACATGTCTGCATTATTCCACTTTTATCATTGATAGTTAAGCGTAAATACTCCTTTTCTGCTTTACTGATAGAGAGTTTAATATCAATTATCTCTCCACAAATTGTTAAATTTTCTGCTATAAAAGTACAATCTGCAATATAAGTTGCCTGTTGTACGATATCTTTTTTATCAATTGCTACAAAATCTTCAATTGCAAATGTTCGTATTTTTTGTTCTTCTAAACTATCATCTTCTACCTCTTGCAATTTTGGCATAACATTTTCTTTTTGCAAATCGAGTATATACTCTATTTGAATGTTATTACAAAATTGGCTACGCAAATACTCTTGCAATTCCTCTAAAAATGTATGATTGTTTTGCAAATAAGAATATTCGCTCTCTGTAGAATGCAATTGACAAATGACATTATTTGCATCCATTATAATGGATATATCTTCCTTTTGGATAAAAATAGAAAGTAGCGTTTGTTTTGTAATAAATGCTAAAATTGCATTTTTTATCAATTCTGCATCGGCAATTGACTTTTGTATATGTATAGAGAGTGTAAAAGTAGCAGGAATAGCTGTTTGTAAAATTTTTTCAACTTCATTTACATCCTCTTTCGTATATGTTTTATCTGTTATCATGTAAAAGGAAGCACTTTTTTTCCTTTTATTACAAACTATTTTATGTATAGTTGCATTTTGAAAGGCAAAAATTGCTTGTATATTTTCTAGAACTGTTTGCATGCGTAGTCAACCTCCCTTATGCAACTGTGCTACTCATTTTTTTGCTTTAAAAAGTCATCAATATAATTGAAAAATACCTCTTCTGCTTCCGCAAGAGAAACTTGTCGCTCTATTTGACCACCCTTAAAAATAATACACTTATCTTTTCCACCGGCAATCCCAATATCACTATCTTCTCCCTCACCAATTCCATTAACAATGCACCCCATTACAGCAACTTTACATTTTTTTTGGACTTGCATTAGTTTTTTTTCTAACTTTTGTGCAAGTGGCATACAGTTCCATTCACAACGACCACAGGTTGGACAAGCCACAACTTCAACATAATTATTTTCTAATCCGCACGCACGCAAAATTCTTTTTGCAACCAAAACTTCTTGCACGGGGTCATCAGCCAAAGATACGCGAATTGTATTCCCTATGCCATCGAGTAGTAAGGAACCTATACCAATACTACTTTTTACAATTCCACTTGCAGAAGTGCCCGCTTCCGTCACTCCTAAATGTAGTGGATATTCTGTACGCTTAGCAAGTTTTCGATAGGCCTCAACTGTCAATAGCACACTGCTAGATTTTACTGAAATGACAATGGAATCCACTCCATACTTCTCTAAAATATGTACATTATATAAGGCACTTTCTACAAGTGCATCTGCCGTTCTACCATATTGTTTTAAAAAATTTTTTTCAATACTACCGCTATTAGAACCTACACGAACAGCTATATTATATGCTTTAATACAATCAGCAACTTTTTTTATTTCTTGCTCATTGCCAATATTCCCTGGATTGATTCTAATTTTATCCGCTCCATTCTCTATAGCAACAATTGCTAATTTGGAGGAAAAATGTATATCTGCAATCAAAGGCATATCCGTCTTTTGTTTGAGTGCAGCTATAGCTTTTGCATCTTCTTGATGGCGAACTGCCACTCGAACAAGATTGCAACCCACCTTTTTTAATGTATCAATTTGTTGTAAAGTTTTGTCAATATCATTTGTGAAAGTTGTTGTCATAGATTGAATGGCAATGGGCATATTACCACCGATATATGTTGACGCTATTTGAATTTTTTTTGTCATTTTTAACCTTATACTCTATTTCTGTAAAGTAATGTATAAAACTATCCTTCAATTTACTTTACAATTCCATTTTATTGTATAGTATATAGTATTTTATGCAATTAAGCAACTATTTTTATATTTTTTATATAGTACAAAAATCAGGCATATTTGCCTGATTTTAAAGATAGGGTTATTTTATTCTTTTTTCGTATTATACTCCGCAATGACTTCTTGAAAAACTTTTTCCATTTGTGTTACACTGTGTGCAAGCGTAAATTGTGTTGCCCATTCTCCATATTGTATAGACATTCTTTCTCGTTCTTGTTTATTTTCAATCCAGTAGTCTATTTTTTCCACTAGCTTGTCCACTTTGCCAGCTTTAAACAGTGAACGCTCATCTAGTGCAAATTGTGATGCCGCTGAGATGGGAGACTTTGCTATAATGGGAACAAGTCCCGTTGAAATTGCTTCAATACATGCAATTGCTTCACTTTCAACATCACTAGCATGTACATATAAATCATTTTTATACATTGTTTGTACAAGTTCTTCTTGATTACAAAATTTGAATTCTGATTCTATCGGGAGCAATTTCTGCGAAAGTCTTTTTAATTTATTTTCTAGTGGACCAACACCACATAGTGTCAATTTTATGTTATCTTTATATTTACTCTTTGCAATTGCTCGAATTAAAACATCATGGCGTTTATCCACCGCATAGCGTCCAACTGCTAAGATATGAAAATAGCTATCTGTTCGTCTCATTTTTTGTTTTGGAGGAACAAACTTTTCTGCTACCCCATTTGATATGACATGGAGTTGTGCTTTATAGTTAAATTTTATGAGTTTATCCGCAGTAAACTTTGATGGACAATGAATATGTTTAAAATACTTATAAAATGTATTCTTATAATAAGTATAAATCATTTTGGGAAGAATTCTATCCTTTTTAAACCAAAAACTATATGTTATTCCCTCTGGCACCAGATGGAATGCCCCCATACATGGAATTCCCATTTCTTTTGCAACTTGTACTGCTGCCTTTTCAAGCTTAAAAGGTAAATAACAATGTACAATATCTGCACCCTGCATCGCTTTTCGAAGTACCTCTTTATCAGGCTTACCAAATACTATTTTTTGTTTTTTTGCAACTTTAGAAACAATAGGAATTTTTCTTTCCTCTACACTGTAACAAAATTCTCCTGCAACTTCAGTGGAAACTATGCGTACTTCATGGCCTCTACTTCTTAATTCTTGCACAAAATGACGCGCAGAAATCACTGTACCATTTGAAATTTGATTATAGACATCTATAACGATTACAATTACCATATTGCTCCTAATTTGAAAAAAATCATTTATCTTGAGTTATAGTATAGTAAAGTTTACAATTTGTCAAGTGTTCGTATGCATATATGACAAATTTTATTACAAAAATTACAAATTTATTATAAACTACAAAAACTTTGCTGCAATTTTTGTGGGAGTACTTGCACAATTAAAGCCGTTATACACCCTACAAGTAACCCGCCACCTATGCTAACTACCACAACAAAAGGTAGCTGTAGAAAGAGTGAAGGTGCCTGTAAAAGTAAACTAGCCGTTGCTGTGCGTGCGATATTACTAAACACAGCTCCTACCATACTTATTGCCAAATAACTGATTTTAGGAAAGAAAAAACGGTATAAAAAATACATAGTTATAAATGCAAACAAGCTTCCGCTAATATTGAAGAGAAAGGCAAACCAACCAGAAAAAAAAGCAGTTATGATGTTTTTTGCAAATATAATTGTACACCCATCTAAACAATTAAACCATGTAATTGCAAGTAAAACAAATATGTTGGATAACCCCAGTTTTACATAAGGAGCAACAGGCAATAATGGTGGTAATAGTGCCTCTAATAAAAATGTTACGCTTGCAAGTGCTAAAAGTATAGCAAGTGTTGTAATTTTTTGTGTTTTTATCTGCATACTTTCTCCTTTCTTGCATAAACAATTATGTAATAAAATCAATATCTACATTTACAATAGTGATGCGTAATTTATGTGGTAGACAAATTAACTCACCATAGTCAATAGCTCCGCGAATTTGACAACTCTTATCCGGACAATCTGTTTCTATTATAGCAACTTTTCCACCTTTTACTTGAATTTTATTGAATTCTTTGTATGCTTTACCACTATCAAATTTTTCAATATATGCATTATTTTCTTCAATATAAAAGATATATTCGGCATCTTTTTGTAGAGAATAGCTTGCAATTTGACGATTATTATAATAGACTTGAAAAGCATTTCCAGCTGGTTTTGGCATATATCCTACAAATAATGTTATACCGACTATAAAAACTAGCAAAAGAGCATAAATAACTAAGTCAAAAAGTGCAAAATACTTATTTTTACCAGCACTGAGCAATTTTTTGACTTTTCTATCTATCTTTTCTTGTTTATTCTGTAGTTGGTTATCCATCTCTATCTTATCTTTACTTTTCAAATAAATATCAATATCTTTTTAATTTTCTATCTTGTGCACATTCTAATTGACAACCATATATTACATATACTTTTTTGCCTTTCTGCATATTGATAATATATTCTTTTTCCTTTTCTGATTTTGCAAAAGTATTGACTGCCTTTCCAGTATTATTTGTATAATAGTTCTGCTGTTTATTGTCAAATTCATTTCTATTTAAAATATTGTATGTACCCACTGTATAATAGTTGTAGTCATTTGTAATCACAGTCGCTCCTATTTTTTCCTGTTCGTAAAAATTCAGCACTTCTGTCAATGGCATACAAAATCCTAGTGTAGAATAAATATCTGTCCATGTGGATGAAAAAGCTCTATTTGTAGGCACAATGACCGTTGCACTCATTACCCCATTTTCTGATGGCTTTCCACTATTTACATCCAAAATATGCGAATAAATTTTTTTTCCATCACTATAAAAACGATATGTATCTGCACTTGTACTTACTGCTACATTTTGCATGTCTTGTAATACAAGTGCATATCCATTCCCTGTTACGCTCGTTCTAGGATTTTCTACTGCAATATTAAAGCCTCTAAGTACATTCCCCTGTCTTTTTTGTCCAAGTAAAACAGTATTTGACATTACAGCAAATCCACAATCAATTTGTGTATTTGAAAGAGCATCTTCAATAATTTGTTTTACCTTATCTGCCATATATCCTTTTGCAATACCACCAAAATCAAGCTTGACATTTGCATTTCTCTTTGTTACTGTATCCGCCTTAAAATCTACTACAATATCTTCAAAATTACTATTTTGCTTGGCATTTGTTATCTCGTCTGGACTTGGTTCCGGTCTTGGTTTATTATATTGCCCTTCAAACTCTGGTGTAAAGCCCCATATTTGTGATAAATTATATAAAGCTGGTGAAAACTTACCCTTACTCTTTTGAAAGGCTTCAGTACTAATTTGTAAAAGTTCTTTTGTATATGGGTCAATTTTTATTCTTTCCCCTACGCTTGCACGATTTATTTTAGATACTGTTGAATCTTCTATAGTGGTATTTACAGCTTTAGAAATAGCAATTAAAGTATTTTCAATTTGTTGCATAATTGAATTATATTTGCTAACAGCAATCTCTTTACCATTACTATAAATAGCATTATCCAACATATTAAATTCTACAAAATATTCCTGTGGTATATCAACATACTTTTTCTTCTCCTTTTTATTGCCACAACCTATCAACAAAATGGAAAAGAAAAAAAGTAGAATAATTCCTATGATAATTGTAAAAAACTTTTGTATTCTATTTGCCATAATTGTGTTTCCAAAATTCTTTAAAACTTTTTATCTTCTAAAAGTTGTTTATTTTTTCTCTCTAGCAGATAACAATTTAAACTAACTCCAATAATAAAACATAAAAAAATTAAATAAATATATAATAAAAATAAAACGAATAATACCGCTGTTCCATATAGTTTTTGTAAATTACTAAAGCTAGTATAAATACTAAATCCAAATGAGAGCATACTTCCCAAAAAAACAGTCACTGCCGTACCCCAAAACATATCTCCTATCTTCACGCGGTACGGACAAATATACAAATTCAATAGCAATACTAGCATAAAAATAAATATGGCAAATATCATATAAAGCGAAACTCTTGCTGTAAATGAAGGTAAAATGCGCTCTAATATAGAACTAACAAACAAAAAAGTAACAGTACTCAATATTAAAAAAAACATTGTGATAAATATAAGAACCACTGCTGAGATGCGTAGGATAAGACTCTTTTTTTCCTTTTCCCACCCATAGATAATTTCACCAGTTCTACGCATATGATAAAAAAAGTTTGTTGAAGTATACATAGTTGTTAGCATGAGAAAAATTGAAGCTCCATTTGTTGCACTCTGTGCAGAACGTTGCAAATATATAATAAAATCTTTTATCTGTAAAAAAATTTCAAAATTTAATATCCGCTCAAAATCAATATTCCACTTGCCAAATAAAATCGTAAGCCAAAATAAAAATGGTACCAGCGAAATAAAGAAAAAATATGCACTCGCTCCTGCTAAAGTTGTATATCTTTTAAAATTTAAATAGCTAAAAACTGTATGAATACTATTTACAAGCTCTTTACAGAGAGTAATAAATTTTGATTTTTTATCAACTTTTTTTATTCTGCTCATACCTTTCAGTATGTACCAAAAAATAAAGTTTATATCTTAAAGCTACATCTTTTTAAAGGTAAACTCTGCTCCGTTATAATCTATAGTGAGATGCTCTCCCTCTTGTAATTTGCCAGTTAAAATTGTCTCGCTTAACCTATCTTCAATTTTTTGTTGAATGATGCGCTTAAGAGGTCTTGCTCCATACTGTCTATCATACCCTTGTTTGACGAGTTCCTCTTTTGCCGCAGATGTAATATGTAAAATTATATTCTTTGCTTGTAATTTTTCATATAAATTACGCAAAAACAATTCACATATACGCATAGAATCTTCTGTACTTAAGTGGTGAAATACAATAATTTCATCCAATCTATTTAAAAATTCTGGTTTAAATTGTTTTTTTAACTCTGTGTAAATTTGCTCTTTCAGTTGTGTAAACTCCCCTTCTTCTCCGCCATTTGTAAAACCAAGCTGTCCCACTCTATCCACCATGCCAGCACCTATGTTTGATGTTAAAATAATAATTGTATGTTTAAAATCAATGAGTCGACCACGACTATCCTTGAGTCTACCATCATCTAAAATTTGTAAAAGCAGATTAAAAACATCAGCGTGTGCCTTTTCAATTTCATCAAATAAAATAACGGCATATGGCATCTTTCTAACTTGTTCAGTGAGTTGCCCTCTTGTTTCATCAAAACCAACATATCCCGGTGGTGCTCCTATAATTTTACTTACAGAATGCTTTTCCATAAACTCGCTCATATCTAGACGAATCATCAACTTTTCATCGCCAAACATCTGTTCAGCAAGTGCTTTACAGAGTTGTGTTTTTCCCACTCCAGTAGGTCCTACAAAGATAAAGGAACCTATAGGTTTATTGACTTCCTTTAAGCCTACTCTTGCACGCCGAATTGCTCTAGAGAGTGCCGAGATGGCTTTATATTGACCAATTACTTTTTGCTGTAAATATTCTTCCAGTTTTAATAGGCGTACTTTATCTTCTTCAGTCAATTTCGCAAGTGGGATTCCTGTCCAACTAGATAAGACACTTGCCACATCTTCGCTACGAATAATAGTAGTATGCTCTGTCTTTTTATCTTCCCAGTCTTGTCGAATATTTGCTATAGAATTTTCTAATTTTGTCGTTCTATCTTGCAATTGCTGTGCAAGAGCATATTGTTCCTGTCGTACTGCCTGCGATTTTTGTGCCTGCAAAGACTGCCATTGCTTTTCTAGGTCCTTTAACTCCTGTGGTAAAATATAACTTGCAAGTCTTGCTTTGCTTGCTGTTTCATCAATAATATCTATTGCCTTATCCGGTAAAAAGCGATCTGGAAGATAGCGACTTGTAAGTTCTACTGCACTATCTATAGCATCGTCACTGATACTCACTTTATGATGTGCTTCATACCTATCTCGAAGACCACGCAAAATCAATTTTGTCTCTTCAATTGTGGGTTCTTTAATTAAAACTGGATTAAAACGCCTATCTAGAGCGGCATCCTTTTCAATATATTTACGATATTCTTCAATGGTTGTTGCACCTATTGTCTGTAACTCTCCTCGCGAAAGTAGAGGTTTTAACAGATTTGCCATATCCATATTGCTATCTTGTCCTGCTCCAATGCCAACTATAGTATGCAATTCATCAATAAACAAGATGATGTTCCCTGATTGCTTTACCATTGTCAATAAAGATTTCAATCGTTCCTCAAACTCGCCACGATATTTTGCACCAGCGAGCATACTTGCAATATCTATAGAATAAATTGCCTTATCCAACAATAATTCCGGCACATTGCCACTGACAATTGCCTGTGCCAATCCTTCAATAACAGCACTCTTTCCAACCCCCGGTTCGCCAATCAATACCGGATTATTTTTTGTTCTACGGCACAAAATTTGTATAATTTTTTCTATTTCTTTCTCCCTGCCAATGACGGGGTCAAATTTACCTGCACGCGCTTGCTCTGTAAAATCTGTTACGAAAGAAAGTTTATTTTCCTTTCTCTCTTTAGGTATTTCATTTTCTTCAGCATTAAAATTGACTAAGAGATTATGATTGTGGATGAGTTTTTCAAGTCTAGAAAGCAACCTATCAATATCAATGCCTTGTGCTCTCAAAAATTTATAGGCATAAGATTCCTTATCTTCTAAAATGACATAAGTTAAAATTTCTGTGCTGATGATTGCCGTTTTCCCATCGAAGGAATATGCCCAATCATTTGCTTTTGTTAGCATTGCTTTTGTTCTAGCAGTCAGCCCCTGTATCGGTGAATTTTTATCCATCCAACGCAGAAGCTCCTGTCCATAACGATTGATATCTACCTTTTCCTCAAGTAAAAGTTTACTTGTTCTACTCTCTACTTGTAAAATACCATATAAAAGATGCTCACTGCCTATATAACTGCAGCCATGTTGTTTGCTTAAATTTTCAGCAAAACGTAGTGCTTTTTTTAAGTTTTCTGATAATTTTTCTTGTTGCATTACATCATCCTTTTTTTTCTAATAATTCCTGTTTACATCTTTCTGCTCTATAAATATCTTGCTCTTCTTCGCTCATTTCTCTATCAAAAGCAAGATTGATACTCGCAGGACGCACCTGTGCAATAAGTCTATTCAGTGTTGTAAAGCTTTCAAAATCAAATTCGCTAAAAAATGAAAAGGCAATACCTAGCTTGATTAAAGAAATTAATTGTAAAAATTCTTCATATCCAATTTTTACAGAATATAATAATATTCCATATGCTCGACGACATGCATCTTTTAGCTCTAATTGTTCTCTGGCAAGTAATATCTTTCTCGCCTCAGTTTCGGCATTTACAATTGTCAAAATTGTATTATGTACTTCGTTTAAAATACTTTCTTCACTCTCTCCAAGCGTAACTTCATTACTCACTTGATACATATTGCCTTCAAAACTACTCCCCTCACCAAAGACACCGCGTACTGTATGTCCCTTCACTTGTACAGTATGCATAATTTCCGCCATTCGATTTTGTTTTGTAAGTCCTGGTAAAAATAACATTACAGAAGCACGCAGTCCAGTCCCTATATTTGTGGGACATGCTGTTAAATATCCTAAAGCCTCATCAAATGCAAAACACAATGTCTTTGCTAAAGCATTGTCAATTTTATTGAGTTCTTTATATCCTTTAAACAGTGCTAGCCCAGAACTGATATATTGTTGTCGTAAATGGTCTTCTTCATTTATCATAATGGATATATTTTGTTGAGTGTTCTCATCAATTAAAGCAGCACTACATTCTCTATTTTGTAAGAGATGTTTACTAATTAAATGTTCGTCACATAATGATTGAATCACGCCCTCGCTCAGTTCTTCCATATGATAGAGTTTAAATCGCTTAGAAGACATAGCAGCTGCTGCTCTATCCACTTTTGTGATGATTTCTTTTGCTTTCATTCTGGAGAGTTTACTAGGAAAATTATATCCTTCAATATTGCGTGCAATACGGATGCGTGTGGATATTACTGTACTTTTAATATCCTTTTGCATTGGTTGTGAATCTATCGTATCTAACCACATATCTCTTTCTCTAATTCTTGAATTTCATATTTTAAAGCATGTAGCTCCGCCTTCCATTTTTCGCTCTCTTTTGGTTGATATATGGGAGAGAGTTCCCTATCTTTATTGAATTGTTCCTCTAAGCGTTCAAGCTCCTCTTGTTCCTCTATCATTTTTTCACACTGTTGCTCTTTTTCATAAAGTTCCTCAAGCGTAGCAATATCTTTTAATGTCTTGTAAATTCCATCTACATAGCTTTGATTTTTTTGTTTTAAAGCTTCATTCAATGCATTTCTAAGACCAAATTTTTTGCTAAATATATGCATCTGTTTCGGTGACCATGGCGGTCTTTTCCCACAATGTTCAATCTTTCCTTGTGTTTTTTCAATAGCTAAAAGTAAGTTTTTACGAAAGGTTACATAGCAAAAAGCACAGCCTATTAACCCAGTTTGTAAAAATTCTTCAAGCGTCGTCTTGCAGTGGGTACAAAATAAGCTATTTTGCATATCGTTCTCCTTATTAAAATTGCCTGTAATATATTAGCTTGTCCGTATGCAAATATTATAACATTTTATAGCTTTTTTGTAAACTATTTTAAAAAAATTTTTGTCTATAAATGCCTTTATTTCATGAAAAAAGACTATTTTATCTTTGTAAAATAAACTTATATGTAATCATTTTTACTGAGTGAATCACGCACTTTTTCAAGTGCCTTTTTTTCTATGCGAGAGATATACGAACGAGATATTTTTAATGTTGTTGCAACTTCACGCTGTGGCATTGCAACTCCCGTTAGTAGACCGTAACGCATGGAAACAACTAAAAACTCTCTTTTAGAGAGATGTTTTTCTAAAATAGCAACAAATTTTTCTCGAATCAAATTATTTTCTACCGTTTTAAATAGAGACTCTTCCTTTTCATATAAAAGGTCCATTAAAGTTAACTCATTGCCCTCTTTATCGACACCGATAGGGTCTGTTAAATAAACGGTATTTTTATGTTTTTTACTACTTCTTAGCAACATTAAAATTTCATTTTCTATACATCTTGCAGTATATGTTGCAAGCTGTGTACCATGCCCTTCCTTATATGTATTGATTGCTTTAATTAGTCCAATACTACCGACAGCAATCAAATCATCCAGCTCTGCCGAGCCATGGTATTTTTTGACTATATGTGCTACAAGACGCATATTATGTTGAATTAAAATATCTTTTGCCTGTTTATCATCTTGCTCTCGTACAAGTGTTAAATAGTGTTTTTCTTCTTCTGGAGAGAGCGGTTTAGGAAAACAATTTTTTTCACGAATTGCCCCTGTCATGAAGAAAAGTTTATTAAAAACTATAGTTAAAAATTGCATAAACATTATTGCGTACTTCCTACTTAAAATTTTTCAATTGTATATAGTATGAAAAACTAAGCTTGTACTAACACAAAAAATAAAAAAAGATGACAATTTTTTTTGAAGTCATCTTTTTTTATAAACTATTTTTAAATTAAACTTTATGTTCCATATGTGATTTTGGACGGTGATTGGTTGTAAAGCGTAACACACCATTAAATAAAATGGTATACACAACAAGCCAAACAGCGGCAAGTAAAACTATTACATATAAAATAATTGAAAATACACTTCTTACACCAAAACATAAATCAATTAAATTTATATTGAACATACCATAAAGTCCCCAATTTAAAGCACCAAAAAGTACTAGAATATAAGAAATTAAATTTGCAATAATCATCACTTTCCCCCCTTGTGTAATAATAATTTGTGTCAATTGAAAAATTTTATACAAAAATATGAAAAAATAGTTGCTTTTTTTATTTTTTTATGTATACTAATATGCAAGTTAAAAAAGATTTATCTATATAAAATTATATTATGCGGATGTGGCGAAATTGGCATACGCGCTAGACTTAGGATCTAGTGGTTTACCGTGCAGGTTCAACTCCTGTCATCCGCACCAGAGCTTTAAAAAACAAACCAATTCTACTCATAAATTTTGGTATTTTAATTGTTCGCTTTTAAAAAGAGAGGGTAGCATTTAGCTACCCTCTCTTTTTATTTTCTTCTAATTCTTGTAAAATATCTTGTAAAATATCTTGCAAGTTTGATGCATACCACTTTAATTGCAATCTTTGAATATTATCTAACCCATTATCCTGACTTTCTGACATTTCTTCAACACCTTGTTTAAGTCTTTCAAGATTTTCTTTATCATAAAAATAGACATTTCTAACATCAGATATTCCTCCATAAAAATCTATAAATGCTCCACGTAACATGTCTATCTCCTTTGCATTACAAATCTTTAATAGTTCCAAGAATTTATTTATATCTAATTTTGATGCTAAACAATATTTCCAGTCATAGTTATTTCGTATTTCTTTTACACTAGAACTAAATTTTGGTATTTCTTGAGGTGTATAGTTAAAATCAAATAGTAATAATTGTCTACCAATTATTTTTTCTACTTCTTCTTTAAATTCTTGAAATTTTTCTTTTTCTTCCTTGTTTTCCAACCCCAACCCTGATATATGCCTTGAAATGTTTATTTTGTGTTTACTATTTTTAAGATTGTATAACATTATTTTTAAACAATCATCTATCCTATCTTTTTCTAAAATAGATGAAATTGCTATTAAATACTTTGCTAATTGAATATATTGTGTATATGTAATCTTATCTTGTTGCAATTCCTTTTGAATTTTTTCTATTGCATCTCTTACATTCGTTTCAGACTCACAACAATAATGGTAAATGACTTCTAAATATTCATTTACTTTTAAACAATTTTGTTGTTCTAAAAATATCTGCTCTTCGCTATCTATATCCTTTAGCGACAACTCTTGATGATGTATATATTGATGCATAAAATTATATAAAGTTTTTTCATTTGTTTTATCACTATCACTAGTAATATAATCAATTGTATCTGTTATAATAGTTTTTAAAAACTTTTGATCGTATCTTTTATTAGATTCAAACTTTATAAAAACATCTTCTATTTTTTGTAGTGCAAATAACAATAACCTATAATTGTTACATTTATTTTCTAACATTATTTTTTTAATTTCATAAACCATGTCTTCATTTAGTAAATCTTTTAAATATTTATTCTTTTTATTAAAGTTATGTAACATTGTTTGTATTATTTCTTCAGCATTGCCTATAAATTTAATTGTATCTCCAATTGTTTTTTCTTTTACGCAATCATATTGTTCACTTTTTTGATTTCTTTTCAATTCATCTTCATTAGCAACTAATAATACTTTTATACCATCTGTTTCAACAAGATTATTTACATATCCTAAAAAATCTATTAAATCAATACCTGACCTTTCTACATCTTCAAATATAATAAGTTTATCTTGTAAATTTATTGATTTATATAATTTCTCTAAATCTTTTTCAGAAATATTTACACTCATATTAAACATACCAGCTATCCCTTTTAAAATTGTCTTTCCCCAGATTTTTTTAGAAATATTTACACTCATATTAAACATATCTGCTATCCATTTAAAAATTTTCTTTATCCATATTTTAATATGACTCTTACTTTCTTTATGCATATTTTTGATAACTTTCGGAGTTCTTAATTCTAAATATAAACTTTTATTTAGTTCTTTAATTCTCGTTAAGCCATATAGTGAAACTATAGCATAAGTTAAATTATATTTTTGCAAATACGGACATAGTTTATTTTTTATATAATAACTTTTACCACTTCCCCATGGAGCTGTCAATAAAACTGCTTTTCCTGTTTTATCATTTTTTAAATAATTTGTTAAATATTCATTGAGTTCTTCTGTATTCATATATACTCCTTTTTTTACCACTATCATAACATAAATCAAAAAAATTTATACTATTTAATAGATAATAAAAATGATTTTTATAAAGGTTATTTATATCTCTATTTTTTTATTACAAATAAAAGCAAGTAGATAGTTTGCTTTTATTTGTAATAATGTTTATACCAGCCACTAAATATATTGATACCTTGCCATAAGATTATATGAAAAAAAGCATTGCAAATTATCCCCAAAAAACTTAGCATAAATATTAAAAAATACATAATTTATATGCCAATTTTGTACTGTTCAAATAATATCGCAGTAGCAAATTGAAAGGAAGAATTTGTCAATATTTTATCTAAAAATTATATAATTTTTATAAAAATTTGTTGTATACTAAAATATATATGTATATGAGTATAGATACTATGAGAGTGGCAAAAATTTGAATATCTTTAAAAAAATACTTGCAAATTATTCTACTTATATGTATACTATAATTGTATATACTAAAAGAGTAAAATTAAAGACTACGAGGTAATATTTTATGAATTATATTAAAGAAACACGCACTTATACAAGTTCTAATGAAAAGAGTACAATTACCTATTATACGTATACTCCAACGCATAAAATTATAGGTTTATTTCAAATCTCGCACGGTATGTGTGAATATATTGAACGCTATGAACATTTTATAGAATTTTTAATTAAAAAGGGATTTTTAGTCTTCGGAAATGACCATTTAGGACATAAAGGCAGTGTTGCTGACGATAGCGAATTAGGACATTTTCCACATGATAGCAACGATACAAATTTAGTACAAGATATTGTTATCTTATCCCAAAAAATAAAAGGACAATATCCAAATCTACCTTTATTTTTGATGGGTCATAGTATGGGTTCCTTTATTGCAAGACTTGCTTATGCAGAACATTCTGACCTTTATAATGGATTGATTATCTGTGGTACTGGTTATAAAATTTATACACAACTATATCGTATTGCAAAATTACTTTTAAAGACAACATCTATTTTTAAATCAAAGGAATATCGCAGTCCTGTATTAGATAAATTGGTTTTTGGCAAATTTGCAAAATCCGTTGAAGATGCTGAAACGGAACAAGATTGGATTTGTGCAAATCCGGAAACTGTAGAACAATACCGTCAAGATAAATATTGTATGTTCTCATTTAGTGCATCTGCTCTACAAACATTACTCACTTTATGCCAAAAAGCAAACTCTAAAAAATGTTTTGCCGCAACTCCAAAAGAAAAACCTATTTTGATGATTAGCGGACAAGAAGATCATTTAGGTGGCAAAGGTAAAGGTATTGATTCTATTGAAAAACATCTAAAAAAACAAAAAATAGTTGATATTCAAAAAATAATTTATCCTGAAATGCGTCATGAAATATTAAATGAAATTGATAAGCAAATCGTATTTAATGATATCGAACAATGGTTACAACATGCTTTAGATAACTTAGAAAAATAAATTTAGCAAATATATACGAAACTCGGTAAGATGCATAAGTAAAAATATATAAATTTTACAATTTTAGCTTCCACTCTCCTCTATTATATATTGTTTCGTAGAATAAATAAAAATTGAATACAATAACTAGAATTTAATTCTATAAAAATATTGAAAAGAAAATTTAACAAGTTGAAAAGGAGCATCAAATATGTTAGATAGAAGCGAACTCAATAAAAATTTAGCACAAATGCTAAAAGGTGGAGTAATTATGGATGTTACTACCCCAGAACAAGCAAAAATTGCCGAACAAGCTGGAGCTTGTGCCGTTATGGCTTTGGAAAGAATTCCTGCCGATATTCGTGCAGCGGGTGGCGTTTCTAGAATGAGTGACCCTAAAATGATTGAAGGGATTCAAAATGCTGTAAGTATTCCTGTAATGGCAAAGGTACGCATAGGACATTTTGTAGAAGCACAAATTTTACAAGCTATTGAAATTGATTATATAGATGAAAGTGAAGTTCTTTCTCCTGCTGATGACCGTTTTCATATCAATAAAAAGGAATTTAGTGTGCCATTTGTTTGTGGAGCAAAAAATTTAGGCGAAGCATTACGCCGTATTCATGAAGGGGCTTCTATGATTCGTACAAAAGGCGAACCTGGCACTGGTGATATTATTCAAGCAGTTCGTCATATGCGTACTATTTATGATGAAATTCATCAATTACAAATTGCATCTGATAGTGTTCTTGGTAGCTATGCTATAAAATATAGAGTGCCATTTGAGTTGGTAAAAGAAGTACAAAAATTAGGCAAATTACCTGTAGTAAATTTTGCTGCTGGTGGAGTAGCAACCCCTGCTGATGCTGCACTTATGATGCAACTTGGTGCAGAAGGTGTATTTGTTGGCAGTGGTATTTTTAAATCAGAAAATCCTGAAAAGAGAGCACGTTCTATCGTACAAGCGGTAACTAATTTTAAAGATGCAAAATTGATTGCAGAGCTTTCAAAAAATTTAGGCAAAGCAATGGTTGGTATCAATGAAGATGAAATTGAACTCATCATGGCAGAACGCGGATTATAAAAATGAAAATTGGTGTTTTAGCACTGCAAGGTGCTTTTATTGAACATATTAGACATCTGCAAAAAATTGGTGTTGATAGTATAGAGATTCGACAATTATCTGATTTTAAAGGATTAGATGGTATTATTTTACCAGGTGGAGAATCCACAGTTATGGGGAAATTATTGCATGACCTACAGCTTTTTCATCCAATACGACAAGCAATTTTAGATGGTATGCCAGTATTTGGTACTTGTGCAGGTTTAATTTTACTTGCAAATAAACTAGAAAACGATTATAGACAACATTTAGCTACCATGCAAATTACTGTTAGACGCAATGCCTATGGGCGACAACTTGGAAGTTTTACGACTACAGCAGAGTTAAAAGGTGTTGGCAATATTCCTATGGTTTTTATTCGTGCCCCTTTTATTGCAAGTGTTGACGAAAAGGTTGAAGTACTTGCAACAGTAGACAATCATATTGTTGCAGCAAAACAAGGCAATCAACTTGTAACCTCCTTTCATCCTGAACTTACTGCGGATACAAGTACGCATAGGTATTTTATATCGATGTGCAAATAAACTTTTATTATTTTAATTCTTATTATGAAAAACTTTAAAAAATAAAATTATATATAAAATATTAGTATTTTGTTTATTATAGACAAAATACTAATATTTTCAAAGTATCATAATACAATCAATCTTTCTATAATGCAGTACTATTACTATTCTTGTTATCCAAATATATCTGCAAGAAAAAATAATTTTTTGAAAAAATAAATATAAAAAGTAAAAGTTTTACATACTGATTTAAAATTTTGAAGACATTTTATAAATTATCAAAACACCAAGATTTATTTTACAAGGCTTCCCTATTCCTTCTATAAGATATTTCTATATTTATTTACTTAGACATATTTTTATTTAAACAAGATTAAAAATTTAAAAAAGAATGATTTAAGAATTAAGACATCTTTATTACATATAATAAACATAATTATAAGAGTATTTCTCCTATTTATTACATCAACTTTTATTGCTAAATAACTTATCCATTTGTTATCTATATAAATATGATAAAACTATTTTTAAATTTAATGATTTTTCAAAAGTACTATCTATTGGAGATATTAAAGATAAGACTATTGAAGATGAAATGTATTACAGTCTGTAATACATAATTACAAGATAGGAAAATCTTAGATATTCTCGAGCAAGTTTATAAAGAGATAAAAATAACTTTTGTATCAATAAAAATTTAAAAAATAAAAAAGATAGAAGCACCCAAATACTTCTATCTTTTTTATTTTAAGACAATATTGGTAAACAAAAATAAATTTATATTTCCCGCTGTATAACATCCATTATCTGTCTAGTCCATATTGTCTATTGTAAAATGCTTCACTGTTGCATGCATTTAAACCACTGTATGAACCAAATGTTGAAGCACCATTTGGATTGCTGTTATATACTGTCATTCTATCTACTGGCATACCACTTTCAAAAAATGTGTAGTGTGTGCAGTCTGTTCTTTGACATCTTGTACATCTGCAACCTCTTTTGCATTCATGCCCACATGAGCAGTGGTGTTGATGTTGATGACAATTACAATTATTACAGCGATTACAGTTATTGCAGCTATTATTACAGCAATTATTGTTATTGCAACAAGCACTAAGTAATAACATTGAAAAAATAAACATAACTTTTTCCTCTTGATTTCAATTGAGAAATACTCCCATTTACGATTTTCAAGGTCTTTTCTTTTGTATTGCAACTTATAATTCTTATCCTTATTGTAAAGGGAGTTATTCCCCTACTTTTATACTATGCATTCGCTTATTATTTTGGTGTAAACTTTTTTGAAATCCTTTATATAACTTTTTATAAATTATTTTTATAATATACTTCTTATCAAGAATATCCTTTCTAAACTACTATCTTTTTCTTTCTATTTTTCTTTCATTCTATTTTACAATCGCACTATAAAAGCAATAAGACAAAAATTGTATATCCATATTTTATTACATTATCTATACACAGAACACTATATTATACTATTAT
The DNA here is from genome assembly GCA_910586945.1 of uncultured Christensenellaceae bacterium. Lineage (GTDB taxonomy): Bacteria > Bacillota > Clostridia > Christensenellales > Borkfalkiaceae > MGBC143601. The sequence goes on along the minus strand of CAJULO010000001.1, from coordinate 126,249 downwards.
ACAATAAAAAGAAATAGAATATATTTCAATATTATGTATGTAAAATCTTTATAAGAGTTGGATATCTTCAATTATATATAAACTATATGCATATAGTCTTTAAAAATCTAACTTTTTAGAAAAAATAAGTTAAAAGACCTATTGACTCAGTCAAGGATTTAAAATAGTAAAATGTAACAAATTATTTTAAAAGGAAAAAGAGCAATTAAAATACTATATAAAATACTATTTTATATAGCAAATATCTCTATATATAATATATAAAACAGTATAGAACCCCTCTATATTTTATAGAGAGGTTCTAAGAAAATATTATAAATATACACTATCTATATAATTTGCTCTTTCGCATTTATAAAAATAATGGTAAATAAAATATATGAAGCAAAACTATAAATAAGAAAATTTTAAGGGGAAAATACTAACTTACCTAGAATTTTTATATTTGTTAAGACACAAAATATCGTCGTTTATCGAAAGGTATACAACTATATCTTAAATCATCAAAAAAATTATTATTTTAATTTAGCAAAATATTTAATAGTTCTTACCATTTGACTTGTATATGAATTTTCATTATCATACCAAGAAACAACTTTTACAAGTGTTTTGCCATCAGCAAGTGGCATACATTTTGTTTGTGTAGCATCAAATAATGAACCATATGTAATTCCAATAACATCTGATGAAACAATTTCATCTTCAGTATAACCAAAAGAATCACTCTTTGCTTTTTTCATTGCAGCATTTACTTCTTCAGCTTTTACTGATTTTTCAACAATTGCAATCAATTCTGTAAGTGAACCTGTAATTACTGGTACGCGTTGTGCACAACCATCTAAAACACCATTGAGTTCAGGTATAACTAAACCGATAGCTTTAGCAGCCCCTGTGCTGTTTGGAGTAATATTTGCAGCAGCAGCTCTTGCACGGCGTAAATCACCTTTACGATGTGGTCCATCAAGAGTCATTTGGTCACCTGTATATGCATGGATTGTTGTCATATATCCAGATTGAATTTTTGCAAATTTGTTTAATGTATCTGCCATAGGTGCTAGACAGTTTGTTGTACATGAAGCTGCACAAATAATCGCATCTGATGCTTTTAATGTCTTTTCATTTACACCAAATACAATTGTTGGTAAGTCTTTACCAGCAGGTGCAGAAATAACAACTTTTTTAGCACCAGCAGCTATATGTGCTTGACTCTTTTCTTTAGAGGTATAAAAACCAGTACATTCTAATACAACATCAACACCAATTTTACCCCATGGTAAATCTTTTGCATCTTTTTCAGCATAAATTTTAATTTCTTTTCCGTTAACGATGATAGAATTTTCTGTATGGCTAACTTTATCTGCCAATGCGTATCTACCTTGTGCAGAATCATATTTTAATAGATGTGCTAACATCTCTGGGCTTGTTAAGTCGTTAATTGCCACAACTTCATACCCTTCTGCATTGAACATTTGTCTAAAAGCTAAACGACCAATACGACCAAAACCGTTAATTGCTACTCTAATATTTGCCATTTTTTTTATCCTCCTCAAATTTAACTATGCTTTTATTATATTATATATAAATCAATAAGTCAACTTAAATTACATACCTATTTTAAATTTTCTACATTTAAATTTTGTAAACTTTCCAAGACAAAACGACCGTTTTTTTGTACTAAAATATCATCAAAATACATCTCTCCACCACCATATGTCTCCGTCATAATTGCCACCAAATCCCAATGTATGCTAGACATATTACTATTATTAGCGTTTTCATAGCAATTTCCTAATGCAAAATGCACTGAACCCGCTATCTTTTCATCAAAAAGAGTATCTCCAATCCCTTTTGTTAGATATGGATTAATTCCAATTGCAAATTCCCCCACAAATCTTGCTCCCTTATCCGTGTCTAAAATTTCGCGAAGAGCAACAATATTGCCTAGGCAACTCTCGCTTTCTATCTTGCCTTTTTTAAAGTGTAATGTGATTTCTTCAAAACGGTTTCCCTTGTGTATCGCCGGTGTATTAAATGTTATCTTTCCTTCAATAGAATCTCGAATAGGTGCAGTATAAATTTCTCCATCAGGGATATTCATTTGACCAGAACACTTAATGATTGGCATCCCTTGAATTGAAAAGGTTATATCTGTATTTTTTGCTACAATATGCACTTTATCTGTCTTTTCCATTAAACTTTGTAATGCATCTAAAGCAGTATCCATCTTTTTGTAGTCAACATTGCAAACTTGAAAATATAAATCCTCAAAATCCTCTGTAGACATTTGTGCATTTTGTGCCATTGATGCAGACGGATAACGTAAAACTACCCATTTTTTAAGGGGTACACGCACTTTATGATGTACCGGTAAACTAAAATGTTTATCATACAGTTTTAGTTTCTCAGCTGGAACATTTGCCAATTCAAAACTGTTGTCCCCTCCTCTCAATCCTATATAACAATCTATATCTTTCATTCTTGGCAGAGCATATTTGGCCATACATGCAATATGCTCAACAGATGTTCCTTGTAATAATGTACTTTCAATTTGTGTATCCACAAGTTCTACAATTGGTAAAGCACCCACTCTATACACTTCTTGTATAATTGCTTGTACAAATTGTCTATCTACACTTCTGGCTTCTATCAATACCTTTTCTCCTTTTTGACACTGAATCGCTTGTGTTACAATATTTTTTGCTAAAATATTTACTCTGTTGTCGCGCATTCTTCGTCCTCCTTATACTACGCATATCTATTCATATCTATATAACTTATAACATATAGTATAGGTATTATACCAAATTTTTTGTAAATAGCAATGAAAATAAATTTTTTAATGCAACTCAATTGCAATTTTTTCATTTTTATGTATAATGCTATAGTAGAAATATATTTTAAAGGAGAAAAATTTATGCCACTTGTTACCTCAAAAGAGTTATTTAAAAAAGCATATCAAGGAGGATATGCAATCGGTGCTTTTAACATCAACAACATGGAAATGATACAGGGAATTGTTGAAGCTGGAAAAGAATGTAAATCCCCTTTAATTTTACAAGTTTCAAGCAGCGCAAGAAAATATGCTAATCCTATATACTTAAAGCAGCTAGTAAAAGCTGCAGAAGAAACTTCACACTTGCCTATTGTATTACATTTAGATCACGGTGCAGATTTTGAAAGCTGCAAGGCAGCTATTGATGATGGGTTTACTTCTGTTATGATAGATGCTTCACATCACTCTCTTGCTAAAAATATTGAGATTACAAAGGCAGTTGTAAATTATGCACATGACCGTGGTGTCGTTGTTGAAGCGGAACTTGGACAACTTGCTGGTATTGAAGATGATGTAAATGTATCTGCTGAAGATGCTAGCTACACACACCCTGATGAAGTATATGAATTTAGTACAAAAACAGGTATTGACTCATTAGCAATTGCTATTGGTACATGTCATGGTGCGTTTAAATTCAAGAAGGGACAAAAACCACAATTGCGTTTTGATATTCTAGAAGAAGTTGCTCGTCGTCTACCAAATTTCCCTATCGTATTACATGGTGCCTCCTCTGTACCACAAGATAAAGTTGATTTAATCAATCAATACGGTGGCAAAATGGAAGATGCTATTGGTATTCCTAATGATATGCTAAGAAAAGCTGCATCTATGGCAGTTTGTAAAATTAATATTGACTCTGACCTACGCTTGACTTTTACTGCTGCCTTGCGTAAATATTTAGCAGAAAATCCTGGACATTTTGACCCACGCCAATATTTAGGTGCCGCTCGTGCCGCTCTTCAAGAAATGGTGAAAAATAAAATTATCCATGTTCTAGGTAGCAACGATAAAGCTTAATTGCTATTATATATACAATTTTACAATACTTAACTTTATAATTGTATATAAAAATAGATAACTTAAAAACAATTATCTATTTATATCTTTATATCATATTTAAAATCATTCTTCCACCCCCCCCTACTTTGTAGAAAAATTATATACTAAGATAAAAATAAAAAAATTTTTAAATAAGTATTGACAAAATATATTTTTTGATTTATACTATTTTTATCTTATTAGTAATAATTCCTAATAAGGAGAAAAAATGCAAAGAAGAAACACGATACAACGGCAAACTATTTTAGATGCTGTATTAAAACTGAATCATCCCAATGCTGATGAAGTATATTGTTATCTCAAAAAGAGCTATCCCAATCTGAGTAAAGGGACGGTATACCGTAATTTAAATGTATTAGTTGAGGAGCAACACATTTTAAAAGTTGCCACGACTAGCGGTTCTGATAGATTTGATTATGTACAACCGCAGCACTATCATATGCGATGCACAAGTTGTGGTAGGATATTTGATGCACATCTGCCACTATATCAACCACCAAAAGAATTGCCAACACCGTGTGGAAACTTTAGCATAGAACAACATACGCTAGAACTAATTGGAACTTGTTCTGATTGTCTAAATAAATTTAAGCATTAAAAGGAGAAGAAATTATGGCAAAAGAATTAAAAGGAACAAAAACAGAAGCAAACTTAAAAGCTGCATTTGCAGGTGAATCACAAGCACGCAATAAATATACATACTATGCTGCACAAGCTAGAAAAGATGGCTATAACCAAATTGCAGATATTTTTGAAGAAACAGCTTATAATGAACAAGAACATGCAAAATTATGGTTTAAGTTTTTAAATGGCGGTGAAATCCCTACTACTGCTACAAACTTAAAAGATGCTGCTGGTGGTGAAAACTACGAATGGACAGATATGTATGCATCATTTGCAAAAACTGCAAAAGAAGAAGGTTTTGATAGAATCGCTTTCTTATTTGAAGAAGTAGCTAAAATTGAAAAAGAACATGAAGCACGTTACTTAAAACTTTTAGAAAATGTTAAAGGTGGTTTTGTCTTTTCTCGTCAAGGGGATATGATGTGGAAATGTGAAAATTGCGGACATATTGTTTTTGGTAAAAATGCACCAGCTGCTTGCCCTGTATGTTCACATCCACAATCATACTTTGAAATCAAAAACACAAACTACTAAGATTATTGCATTCTTTATATTTGTAGTATTATATCCGCCTATAATGTACAGATATAGAAAAAAAGAGTATTCTTTAAAAGAATACTCTTTTTTATGTGTATTGGAACAGTTAGGTTGTATTCTAACAGATATTTTTTTATTTTTAATTCATTATCCATGATTTGCATTGTCGGTATCTGGTTGAGATGGTATTGTATTCCCATTATTTTCATCTTTATTTGGAGCATTCGTAGTCGTATTATTGCTATTATTTCCATCCTCTGGAATGCTTGGTTTGTTACTTGGATTATTATCTGGCGTTGTTGGATTTTCTTCTGGTTTGCTTACATTGCTACTATCCTCTGAAGTATCAGGTTTTTCCTCCGGTTTCACTTCAGGTGTTACCCCTCCTATGGGGCTATTCGGTTTATTTGTCCCTTCTCCACTTGGATTATTTGGCTTTACCTCTGGTTTTTCAATAGGCTCTATTGTCTCTATAGTACTATCGTTACCATTGTTGTTGGCAATATTTTTTTGAAAATAACTACTAGCCATAACTCCTGCAATTGTTATCATAATCAAAACGAACAGTGATGTAAAAATATTAGAAAAAATTTTCATATTCTGTATCTCCTTTAAAGCTTTATAGCTTGGTTATGCTCTAAAATTATCCAAATTATACATAAGAGAGAAAGTTTTACTTACTTTCTCTCTTTTTTATTTAATAAATTCGTTTTGGTATATTATATGTCATTTTATAAATGCCAACAAATGCTGAATATCTATTATATTGTAGCAGCATTTTGACTTTAGTATAATAACCTTCATGTATACGAGCGGATAGTCCGCAACCTATATTGATTTGTCTTGGGGTGGACATAGATGTAGCAGAAATACCTAAGGTTTGACATCTATAAATAAAGTCCATTGTCTGCACTCGTGAACGAAATACAACAAGAATATCTGAATCCATACCCTTTCTCCTTTGCAATTTTTGCCATTTACGGCATATAGTATTATATGATATTTGTTAAGGAGTTTTTACTATGATTTATTTTGACAATGCTGCCACTGATGGCAAAAAGCCCTATACAGTATTAAAGACAGTACAAAGCACTTTAAATGGAATTTGTGCAAATCCCGGTAGAAGTGGGCACAAACTTTCCATACAGCTTGAAGAAAATATTTATAACGCCCGCAAACTGATTGCAAACTTTTTTGGAAATGATAGCTATGAACGTACAATTTTTACAAAAAATTGTACTGAAGCACTCAATATTGCCATTTTCGGAATTGTAGCAAATTACTACAGACATACTAACACAACACAATTAAAGACACCACATATCATAACTACAGTTGCCGAACATAATAGTGTACTTCGTCCTTTATATGCCTTAAAACAAATGCATAAAATTGACCTAACTATTCTTCCCTTAAAAAATGAGAGGATTTTACCACAAGATATTCTAGATAATGTACAAGAAAATACTATTGCAGTTGTATTTACACTTGCTTCCAATGTAACTGGAATGCACATTGACCCTTATGCTTTAAAAGATAAACTTCCTTCTACAATTACCGTTGTGTGTGATGGTGCACAGGCGGCGGGACATATAGATATCAATATGCAAGCAATGGGGATAGACTGTCTTGCTATTGCTGGACATAAGGGACTACATGGCATTGCTGGTAGTGGATTGTTACTATTTAATGCAAAAACAGAGATAGCACCTATACATTTTGGAGGAACTGGTTCTAATAGTTTACAACTCACTATGCCGGACTTTTATCCAGATATGTTAGAAGCGGGTACACTAAATTATCCTGCCATTATCTCTATGGTAGAAGGAATCCTATATTTAAAAGAAAATTTACATAAAGATAGAATTAAAATTGAAGAACTAACAAAAATTTGTATTCAAAAATTAAAAACTATAGCAAGTATAAAGCTCTATTCCGCACCCAATCCATTTGGAATTGTTGCTTTTGCAGACACTACAATGCTTGCAGAAGATATCTGTACAGAACTTTCAGAAGAATATGCTATTTGTACGCGTGCCGGTTTACACTGTGCTCCGTTGATGCACACAGCGCTACATACTGAAGTACATGGACTGATACGACTTAGTTTTTCTGCAAGTAATTCTCTAGAAGAGATTGACTACTTTATTGTTGCTCTACAACGCATTCTAAATTCGGCAAAAAAACTTTAAACTATTTATATGTAAAGTAGAAAATATGCACATATAAAACAGATAGATATAAAAACAGGTTGCTGATAAAGGCAACCTGCATATAGTATTCTATGTATATTAAATATAAAATTGATTACATATTTTTGAGTTTACGGACAACATACTGTAATTTTTTCTTTTGACTATTATTAAGTATTGGTTCTATCGTCTTAACAAAATTATCCAAATCTGCATCAGAAAGTGTACCCGCTTTTCTGCCTCGTTCTGCCTCTTTATAAATTGCTTTTAATACATCTGTTTCCCCTTTACCTTCAAAGGCATCGGCCAGTTGTTTTGCCATTTTCTGCATCTCTTGCTTTTGTCCTTCATCCTTAGGTTGATTATTTACAAAAGAATTAAAATCTTGCATATAGTTTTCTCCTTTTTTATGTAGATATCAACACTATATGCAACAATAAACTTTTTTGTATAATACAGAATATAGGAGATTTTTATGGAAGAGTTATTACCAATACTTTTACTGCTTTTTTCTGGACAAAAAGATAAAACGCCACAATTTACCGAACAGTGTAAAGCTGTTTTTGGCAGTGCTATTTTTGAAAATATGTCGCTAGGGAAATGGAAGGCAAAAGAAATTGCAGATATGATTGAAAGGTTACAATGCCTACAAAAGAACAATGTACTTAACAATTTAAAAAAAGGTAATTTTAATATCAATACACTTGCTGAGATATGCAAAATATTTAAAATTAAAATGCCAAAAGGTCTAGACTTTAACACAGTTTTAAATTTAAGCAATTTAGCTTCTACGCTAAAAATGGGTGCAGGAAGTAGCCAAACAAAAAAAGATGTATCCAATACAAACTGCACAGAAACATCTTTAAAAAATCCACTTGCACCTATTATTCAAATTGCAAATGCCGATATTATATACATACTCACAAACTATTTAAGTGCTTGAATATCCCTTTTAAATGTGTTGCACAACATCTTTCAATTCAGGGTCTCCATAACTAAAAGGCAAATAGCTTCCACTTATTGTCGCTTCCATGGCTCCACTTCCAGCAATGATACCATCACCGTGTATCGTTGTACCATTTGGCCAATAGATTTGTGCAGTTGTTAATTTAATTGCATATCTGCCTATAGGATGTACAAAAGTAGATTGCATAATACCTTTCCCATATGTTCGTGCATCTCCATTGATTGCGGTAATAAATATATCTTTATATGAGATTGCTCCATAGGATAACAATACTCCAATTAAAGCTTCACTCGCAGAAGCAGAATTTTTATTTGCCATAACTTTTATTGTACTATTGGCTAAATATGCATTATAATAATTGCCTTTTGCAATTGTATGTTCCTGTTTATCATCTTTGAATTTAGCAGTCATAACAATATTATTTTGCTGTGTACTATTTTTTAAAAAATATCTTGCTATATCTGCCATATAATCGACATATCCACCGCCATTGTTTCTTAAATCTAATAAAAGTGTTGTCGCCTTATCCTTTTTATATTGTTCCATAGCATAATAGAACTCTTTATTTGCCTCGCCCATAAAACTAGAAAATTTGAAATAAGCAACACCTTGTTTATTTAAAAACTCTGTTTTAGGCGTATATGCAGTAACATCCGTCCAGCCAGAGTTTGATACAAAACTATTTGGATATAAGTATGCATATGCCTTTTGGTCATAGGTGTATAATAAATAACTTTCCATATAACTTTTTGCCTCTACCTGTACTGTCCTTTCTTGCACACTTATATTGCTATCTTGCGGTGTAGAAAATGTCAACTGCATACTATCATTTACAGTATATTTTTGCATAGCAGTTTGTACATCTTGAAAATTGCGTATAGTTGTATCATCTATTTTTGTGAGTAACATACCCACTTCAATCTTGTCCGGATTTTTATTGGCAAAATACAGTGGCGAACCTATAGGAATACGTGCTAGTTTATTTGTCCCAGCTTCAAAAGCAAGTCCTACACCTACGCCTTGCCCACTATCGACTTGTTGTTGTGCCTTATACTCTTCTTTTGTATAAAATCGAGAGTATTTATCCAATAAATCGTTGTTAATTGCTTGATAGAGTCTAGTATAATCACCAGATTCTGCACCATTTTTTGCTATAAAACTATCAAAACTTTCCGGTAATTGTGGATAATAATGTCTTTCAATCATCTTTTTTATCCAATTTAAAGTTTGTTTATTTGAATTTGCAGATAAAAATACCATTAAAATAGAGCTTGCTGCAACAATCAAAACCAAGAGTACAGATAAAAGTATAATTAAAATCCGTTCTTTTTTTTCTTTCAAAATAACCTCTCCAATAAGATAACTATATTTTATAGTATTACATAAGAATAATTTTATTCCCTTTGCAAATACTTTTTATTACATAATTATATATTAAAGAAAATTTTTTGCAATAAAATTTATACTATATTTTTTTAAATTGCTTGACAATTTAGGATGATATAATATATAATATCAAAATAGCACTACAAAATTATTTTTTTAATAGAAAAAAACTAAAATTTGAGGTTAAAAAATTATGAAAAACACTACTTTATTAAAAAAAATGAGGAAGAAAACTTGGGCTATCGTTTTAACTATTTTTGCTCTACTTGCCTATCTATCTTTCTTATTTATTCCAACAAACCCTAATAAGACAGATTTTTTACCATATGATGGTGGCAAGGTTTTAAAAGGTAGTTTGTTGAATCAAATTATATATATCTTCAAAAACTTTGATGTAAACCTATTTAAAAATTTAAATATTTTACAATGGGCTACTTTCATTTTAATTGGATTTATGATTTTTGTATTGATAAGTTCATTGATTTCTCTATGTTATAGAAGACGTGCTATATATAAAACAAATATTTTCCATGCTGGCCTAGCAATCGCAGTTGTACTATTTTATATCATTGCTCTTATGCAACAAAATAAAATAGCAAATGTGCAAGCTTTATTTTTAGATGCAAATAATAAATTTACTTTTGCATCTCCAACATTTTTACCACTTATGGCATGTGTTGCTCTTGTAATTGCAATTATCTCTTCATTCTCAGCAGTACATGCAAAAACATTGTTTAGAATTCTTTTAGTTGCAGTTGCTTGTGTATCATTGGCAATATTCCTATTCCCAGTAATTACAAAAGATACTACAAACTTTACATTTATTCAATTTTTCGCTAAACGTGGTACGCTTGCTAACATTAATACATTTGAACAAGTTACATTTATTACTCTCGCTATTGCAGTATTAGTAAACTTTATTTTAATTGTATTCTATTTAGGTAGCCATCGTTTCGGACCATTTATAGTAATCATTTCAATTTTATTTACTATTATAGCAATTACTGCTTCAATTTTAGTATTTTTAACGAAGTCATTTGAATTCTTTAAAAATGCAACTATGTATGTATTACTTGCAAGCATTGCACAACTTATATTGGTTTGTATCAATGCATCAATATCAAAAAAGATAGTAAAAAAACACAAAAAAATTATCGTTAATAAATATGAAAACTCTAATAATGACTACGACGATATATATTTTGATAAAGCAAATGATACAGAAAAAGTTCAAGTATCTTATACCACAAACACAGAAGAAAATGACCCTACAATCATTATCAATGAATTTGAAAGTGATGAACCTCTAAGCAAAAAGGAAAGACGTAAGCAAGAAAAATTGAATAAGAAAGCACAAAAAGAACTTGCTAAACAAAATGTTATCACTGTTGAAGAACCTAAACAAGATAATGAAGAAAAAAATAAGACTACAATTATTATCAATGAATTTGAAAATGAGGAACCTTTAAGTAAAAAAGAAAGACGCAAACAAGAAAAATTAAATAAAAAACTACAAAAAGAGCTTGCTAAACAAAATGCTATCTCTGCTGAACCTATGCAAGACAAAGAAAATGAACTTGATGAACCTCTAAGCAAAAAGGAAAGACGCAAACAAGAAAAATTAAATAAAAAACTACAAAAAGAGCTTGCTAAAC
>CAJULO010000001.1:90770-114896 GCA_910586945.1 uncultured Christensenellaceae bacterium | reverse complement strand
AAAATGCTATCTCTGCTGAACCTATACAAGTCAAGGAAAATGAACTTGATGAAAAAGAATTGCATGTAAATGAAGCACCAGTAGAAATTACTCCTATCTATATGCATCCAGAAAATCATATAACTGAAGAACCTACCCCTTCAACTGATGTAAATGTAATTGATACTACAGTACCTGATGAAGATGATTTACTTTATACAAGAGGAACTAGAGATGCTATTAGAAGAGAATCTATTCGTCAAAGATTAGAAGAACTTAAATTAAATCGCAAATTTATTGACGAAGCAAGAAAGACAATCAATAGTTTAAATACAACAGAAAATTTAGCAGAAAATAGAAGAGCAACAGAACTTGCTGCACAAAATGCTTATGCACAACAAGAATTAGAAAGAATGCAAATGCAAAAAGACTTGCTTGACCAACAATTACAAGCACAACAAAGAGCATTACAATTACAACAACCAGTTCAACAAGTTGTAGAACAACCATCTGTTGAAAATGATTTAAGCTTCTTATCTGTTAACCCTGCATATAAAAATATGACAAGTGCAGCTTATGAAGATATTCCACTAACTGCAGAAGAAGAACGTGACCCATTTATTAAGACATTGACAACACCAGAAAGATTAGAATTCTATGCTAATTTCTTAGAACCAACAAATCACAAAATACCTAGTTACATTATTGCTGGAAATAATGAAAACTTCTTTGATGTAATTGTTGTTTATATTGGTAGCTTTGCTGGTAAAATTTCTTTTGAACTTATGACAAAGATTCTAGATTATTCTGACACACTTTAATTTAGCATTGTATATTGAGAATAGTATTATCCCCTTTCTCATCAATGTATCAATAAAAAAAGACTGAGAATAAATCTCAGTCTTTTTTTATTGATAATACTATAAACATTTTCCATTGAGAATATTATAATCAATTGCTAAAATAATTAGCCACGCTTTTTACTAAAGCACACTATTCGCTAAATAAAAAATTATATCTATGGCATTATAAAATTATAATGCCATAGATATAATACAAAAAGAAAAATTTTTTAATTATATAACATATTTTGAATTGCTACTCCATAGCCTCTTGTAGGGTCATTTAAAAATACATGTGTCACTGCACCAATCAATTTTCCATCTTGCACAATCGGACTACCACTCATACCTTGTACAATTCCACCACTTTTTTCAATCAATTCTGGGTCATCAATTTTAATAACAAAATTTTTATTTTGACTATTCTTTGCATCTACTTTTACAATGGATATATCATATTCTTTAGGTGTTATTCCATCAACTGTAGTATAAATACTTGCTTTACCTATTTTTGCCTTTGTATTGATTTTCATCATACTTGTTTTTTCAAATGCTTTTATATTTTTTATTTGTCCAAAAATACCAGTAGCAGTATTTTTATCGGCAATTGCTATTGGTTCACTTCCCATAAACATCCCTTTTAATTCTCCAGCTTTGCCTTTTTCGCCTTTAACAACATCAACAATACTACAATTATATACTTTACCATTTTCTACTTTTAATAATTTTCCATTTTCTCCTGTAACACTATGTCCTAAGGAACCAAAACGTAAATCAGATTTTTTGATATAAGTCATTGTACCAATACCACTAATACTGTCACGAACCAATACTCCCAATCTAAATTTTCCGGTTGTACTATCCTTAGCTGGTGTCAATTGCTTTATTTCTTCTTTACTATTTCTTGTAATCTTAATATCTAGTTGTCCTGCTTTATATCCTTTTAATGCTTTATCAATATCGGCACTAGATTGAATTTCAATCATTCCAATTTGTAAAATTAAATCTCCAATTTCAATTTTTGCCTCTCTAGCTGGACTTGCTGCTCCATTTGCCGTTAAAATTTCACACATTGCTACTACTTCTGCCCCACCCATAGACAAATTAAATCCAACAGGCATACCCCCTAAATAAACTTCATTTTCAATGGCAGATGCCCCTGTGAATAATAATACTATTGTCATGGTCATACATAGTACAATATATAATAATAAAACTTTCTTCTTAAATATTTTCATTTTCCCCTCCGTAAATCACTATATTTTAATATGTGTAAAACTTTATATTTTATGCCCTTAGTCTATCTATTCCACAACTTTATCATGCTAAATATACTCTCTCCTTAAATAGGATTAATTTATATAATGAAAAAAAGTAGTTCTATTCAGAACTACTTTTTTGTAAATAATTTTTATATTTTTGTGAATTTTCTATCAACTCATCTGCAAGTTGACCTGCTGAAATACTATTTCCTATTCCACCTACAAGTCGTATAATTTCTTGTTTCTTTTCTTCAAGAGAAAGTGGTATGATTTTTGTAAAAGTTTGTCCAGTAATATTATCAATTTTTAAAATCTTAAAGTTAGCATCTCCCATTGCAATAATTTGTGGCAGATGAGATACTGCTATTACTTGCTTATTATTTGCAATTTTTGCAAATTTCTCAGCAACAATATGTCCTGTTGTACCGCTAATTCCTGCATCAATTTCATCAAAAATATAGGTAGTCGTCTGTGTGTTATCTTGCATATTGCTCTTGATTGCAAGCATTAAACGACTCATTTCACCACCACTAATTACCTTACTGAGTGGCTTTAATGGCTCTCCCTTATTGGCAGAAAATGTAAAATATATTTCGTCCAATCCATTATATGTTAGTTTTTGCAAATCTGCTTTTGTATAAGATATAAACTCTGTGCAAAATTGTGCATGTACTATACTTAAGCTCTTTAACTCTTGTTCGACATTTTGACAAAAACTTTTTGCTACTTCTTGGCGTATTTTTGTTATATCTCTACAAATATGCAATAATTCTTCATCTATCTCCTCTAGTTTTGTTTGCAATTCTTTACATTCAAAATCACTATTTTGTAATAATGAAAATTCTTCTACAGCGTTATTGTAAAAATTAAGAATTTTTTCTTCATTATCCCCATATTTGCGTTTTAATTTTTGTATACAGTCTAATCGCTCTTCAATCTTCTCTATTTCTTTTTCATCATAAACAAGTTCTTCTAAATAATCTTGTAAATTTGTAGCAATATCTTCTGCCTCTAGTATTAAACTTTCTACTCTATTTTGTATATTTTCATATCGTTCATCAAAAGTAGCTATAGATGCAATACTTCGTTTAGCTTTCCGTATACTATCTATAATGGCATTATCACTATGCAACAATGCTGTAGATTGTTGCAGTGCATTTGTAATTTTTTCAAGATTGTTATTTATTTTACGCTGTTCTAAAAGTTTTTCTTCTTCACCAATATTTAAATTTGCTTCTTCAATTTCTGCAATTTGATATTGTAACATATCTAAACGACGCATTCTATCTTCATCATTGCCACCTATCTTTTCCAGTTTTTGTAAAATTGATTTTTTTTCTGCTATAAGTGCATGTAAACTATTCTTTTTTTCTTGCAGAACTTGTCCAGCAATCGTATCAAGCAATTTCAATTGATTTTTTTCATTTAAAAGATGAAAATGCTCACTTTGCCCATGCACATCTACAAGCTGCGTAATTTTTGCCAGCATTGCACGATTCACAGTATGCCCATTGATTTTAATACTACCTCTTCCATCTAAATTAAAATTACGACTTATAATTAAATCTTCATCTGCTTCAATATCCAATTCTTGCATAAATTGGTCAACAAAAAAATCACCTGGAAGATGAAAAACAGCTTCAACCATACACTGTTGTGTACCATGACGAATCATATTTTTATCAGCTTTTGCCCCTAAAACAAAATTTATACTATCTAAAATAACAGACTTCCCAGAGCCTGTTTCACCTGATAAAATATTCAATTTAGGATGTAATTCTATCTCTGCACGCGCAATGAGTGCAATATTTTCTATTGTAATTTTTGTTAACATACTTTTACTTTTCTACTCTTTTTTTATAATTTTCAAAAAAATTATCATCTACTCGACGGATAAAAGTCACAAACTTATCTGCCTTATAGATTTGTACCTTCGAATCTTTCGGTAAATAAGCTATATTTTCACCATCACACAATAAAATTGCATTTGCACTTTTTTCCTGTAATTCTATTGATAAAATATTATCATCTCTATAGACAATTGGTCTACTCGTTAAGGAATTTGCTACAATAGGCGTATAAATAAAAGCTGGTAAATTAGGAGTTAAAATTGCTCCCCCTGCTGATAATGAATATGCTGTTGAACCAGTAGGTGTACTGACTAATACTCCACTTGCTACTATATTTGTAACAAATCTATTATTTAATTGAATGCTTGCACGTATGACTTTACTGTTTTTATCTGCATTTTCTTTTTTGATTGAATAAGTATAATCTGCATGTATAGCAACTTCATTCACAGCTAAATAGTGCTGTCCATTTACTTTACATTCTAATAATGAACGGTTATCCAAATAATAGTTACCTGCCTTTAAAAATTGAATAGCATCTTTTAAATTAGACTTTTCAAATGTAGTTAAAAATCCCAAATTACCAGCATTCACTGCTAAAATTTTCACATTATGCTCTACCGCAGATTTTGCCATTCTCAAAATCGTTCCATCGCCACCAATTACAAGCACTATGTCTGCCCAATCTGATAAATTATTTTTTTCTATCCATTTATATTTTAAATTATTTTCTGCAAGAAGATGAGTAACTTCCATTTGTAAGTCATTACTCTCTTTTAATCTAGAATTGATATATACTGCAATATTCATACTGCTAGTATACCTTATTTTTTAATTTATTGCAAGAATTCTTTTCTATTTTACTACTTTTATTTCTTTACCTCTTGCGAGTATTGTATTTCTAAAAGACCAAATTCTCGCTCTAAAAGTGGCGGTAGATATAAATTTGTACTTTCAGCAGAAATATTATAAAGTTTAGCAAAATATTCTTTATCTGTCTGTGTTATTTGTACTTTTCGTGCAGACAATTTATTGTATAAAAATTGCAATTTTTCACTATAGACTTCAAGTAACTTAATATATGGTATAAACATAAAACGAGATTGTTCAAATATATCATATATTTTTTTAGATTTTTCAGCAGTAAATACTTCTATATTTTCAAGCGTTATGCTTTTGCCAAAATACTGCAAGGCATATTGAAAACGTAACATATAATTGGGTACATAATATTTTCGTAACTTTTTTTGAAAAAAAAGTTGATATCTTTCTATAAAATAGCAACAAAATGCAAATTTTTTATCTAAATCATCATTATCTAAAAGTTTTTGTGTATTTAAATAAGCAAAATTTGAAAATTGTGTTATTGTCAACCCTTCAAGAATAGTAGCAAAATATAATTCTAGAATATTTTCACTATCTATTTTAGGTAAATAATAATTTTTAATATTTTTTTCTCCTCTGAAAAGGGCATCTAATTCAATATCTATTGCTGTAAGAGTACAGTTTGCTAACTTTAATAATCCTTCGCGTTTATCTTGTAATAGTGCAGTATCTACTAAAATAAGTGTTAGAGGCTGTACTGGATATTCTGAGCTTTCGTTACTATTGAATCCACTGTCTACCAAAAAAGAATTACTTTCTATTTTGGTACAAAAAAATTCTGAACTATCAAAATCAATGGCAATGACCACGCTATAACACCTTCTTAAAGTTGCAAAAATACGACCAATTTTAACTGCTCTTTTACCTAATGCTATGACCATGCGTATGTCATCTGGTAGAGAAAATAATGCTGTTGCATTCTCTTTTTCCTCTAAAAATAAAACATATTGTCTATAACAATTAACTTGTTCTTGCACAGCTTTAAAAAGCTCTAAGGGAACACTTTCTTCTAATAAAATCAATACTTTACCTTCTGGTAATATCTCTTTTAAATGTGCACGAAAACAAGGCATAGTACAAATTTCTAATTTTGTACTATGCCCTGCCTCTTCTATCAGTTTTTTTACTTTTTCAATTTGCATAGTATCTTCTCCAAAATTATTTTTTATCTTTTGTACTTTATACATATGTTTTTATGAAAAAGTAATGCTGTATTTCTTATATTTACGCTTCTGATAATTGATGTATTCGTCAATTTCATTTATCGTTGAAACAATATTTGTACACCTTGTGTAACATACCCGATAACTAAACTCGCAACAAATAAAATTACTAAAACTAATAAATTTCGCTTCCATTCTTTTCTATTTTTAAATAAAAATAATAGTCCTAAACCTGCATTTGCTGAAAGACCTGCCATCAATGCTCCAAATGAAATTCCAGCATTTATATATGCTTCCGTTAAAACAACACTACTTGCACAATTTGGTATGAGACCTACGAATGTTGCAAGTAGCGGTTGCCACCATAATCCTTGCTGTAAAATAGCAGTCAAGCGCTCTTGTGTAATAGTAGCAATAATCAAACCAAACGCTAAATTTATGATAAATATAAATGCAAAAATTTTTAGACTATGTAACAATGGATGTACTAAAAATGTTTTAACAGCACTATCTTTTTTATGGTTATGTCCACAAGAACTTCCATGTATTTCTTCTACTTCCTCTGGATTTTGTAGTTTTTTATTTCTAAAAAATAAATTTATAAGATATCCAATCAATACTGCACTAATAAATTTAATAACGATGATTGGCATAATTACATATACTTTTTTTGCATCAGGTGATAATAATAAAATGAGTGCTTCATCAGAACTTGCAATAAATACCGCTACAAGTGTACCCATTTTGATTAAATTTTTATCAAAAAACTTACTTGCCATAATGGAAAAACCACACTGCGGAATTATACCACTTGCTGCTCCTAACAATGGAGCAAATTGACCTTCTAAAATTCGTTTTTTTGAACTTATACCAGTTTTATTTTCAATAAGTTCCATGATAATATAAAAAACCAAAAGAAAAGGTAATATTTTTAAACTATCTAATAAAGCATCCAAAAAAATTGCTCCAAAATTTGTCATATGTACTCCTTTATTGTCTTAACATTTATAGTATAACATCTATATATAGAGTTAAGCAATTAAAAAATTTAGCAAAATTTGTCAATATACCGCATTTTTTGTCTATTTTATCTTATTTTTAAAAATTTCTTCTAATTGTAGATATGTTCCCTTTTTTAATAGGCGTTTTTCAAGCACAAGACTCACTGGCAATCCAAATCCTATAAGTTGATAATAATATTCTTTTTCAATAACTTTTTTTACAGATTTAATGGGATAACTTTTATGAAAGTCTTTTTTAGGAATAAATTGTGTATAGTCAATTTGTTGTGCTTCAATATTGATTATGATTTTTATCTCCCAAGGATTATTTAGAAACTTTTTTGGTATGGGCAATAGTATAAGTTTAAAAGCAACTAAACTAATTAAAATACCGATAACCAAACTTGCCCAAACAAATGCCAAATCCTTTAAGAATAAGGCAGGTATAATTGCTACATAAAATAATCCTGCCAATCCTAAAAACCAAAATCCTCTAGTTTTTCTAGCTTTTTTTAATAGTTCTTCTTTAATAACTTGTGCTATTTCTCCACAAAATTCAATCATCTATTCTTTTCCTCTCAATGAGTATGCATTTACTAGTTTGTCTTATTTTGACACAATATAAATTGTCTATAATTATATATTTGCATTATAATTCAATTTCCTTATAGTTAGATTCTATCAAAAAAGAGAAAAAAGGCATTTGACGCAATACGCCACCTGCCTTTTTTGCAAGTAAAAGCTAACTCTTTGTACTATATATTTAATTTTGTATACAATTCAAATTATTTATTCTTTCTACCATAATAACAAGTTAAGTACATTTCACGCATTTCAGATATAAGTGGATAGCGTGGATTTGCACCTGTACATTGGTCGTCAAAAGCTTGTTCAGTCATTTCATCAAGACTTTCTAAGAATTTCTTTTCATCAACGCCATATTCTTGAATTGTCTTTTTAATGCCTACTTTTGCCTTTAATTTTTCAATTTCATGAATTAAATTTTCTACTTTTGTATCATCTGTATTACCAGGTAAACCTAAGAATTCGGCAATTTCTGCATATCTTCTCTTAGCATGTGGATATGCATATTGTGAGAATGTACCCATTTTTGTTGGTGTATCACTTGCATTAAAACGAATGATTTCTGGTATGATAATTGCATTTGCAATTCCGTGTGGTAGGTGATGGAAAGCTCCTAATTTGTGTGCCATAGAATGACAAATTCCTAAAAATGCATTTGCAAAAGCAATACCAGCCATAGTAGCAGCATTTGCCATATTTTCACGAGCTATTGGATTTGTTGCTCCATTTTCATATGCTTTTGGTAAGTTTTCAAATATCAATTTGATTGCCATAAGTGCTTGCCCATCTGTATATGGTGTTGCAAGCATTGATGCATATGCTTCAAGTGAGTGTGTTAAAGCATCTATACCTGTTGCTGCTGTTAATGATTTTGGCATACTCATCATTAAATCTGCATCAACAATTGCCATTGTTGGCATAAGTTCATAATCGGCAAGTGGATACTTAACACCAGTACTTTCATCAGTGATAACAGCAAAAGGTGTTACTTCAGAACCTGTTCCCGCTGAAGTTGGTATTGCAACAAAACTTGACTTCACGCCCATTTTTGGGAATTGATATATTCTTTTACGGATATCCATAAAACGCATAGCCATATCCAAAAAGTCTACTTCTGGATGTTCATATAATACCCACATAATTTTTGCTGCATCCATTGCAGAACCGCCGCCAAGTGCAATGATAACATCTGGTTGGAAGTCTGCCATCAACTTAGCCCCTTCTTTTGCACATGATAATGTTGGGTCTGGTTCTACATTTGAAAATGTTGCATAACGAATACCCATTTCATCTAACTTTTCAGTAATAGGTTTGATATAGTTGTTTTCAAACAAGAATTTATCGGTAACAATAAATGCTTTTTTTCTATCATACACATCTCTAAGTTCTTCAAGCGCTAAAGGTAAGCAACCTTTTTTAAAGTATAATTTTTGTGGCATTCTAAACCAAAGCATATTCTCTCTCCTATCAGCAACATTTTTGATGTTTAATAAATGTTTTACACCCACATTTTCTGAAATAGAGTTACCGCCCCAGCTACCACAACCTAAAGTCATAGATGGTGCTAATTTAAAGTTATAAATATCACCAATCGCCCCTTGCGTAGATGGTGTATTGATAAGTACACGACCTGTCTTCATAGCTTCTTGCCATCTATCAATTTTAGCTTGCTCTGTTTTTGTGTTTATATAGAGTGCTGATGTATGTCCATAACCACCTTCAGCAATCAATTTTTCTGCTTTATGTATAGCATCATCAAAATCAGAAGCACTATACAATGCAAGTATAGGAGAGAGTTTTTCATGTGCAAATGGTTCACTTAATTCTACACTATCCACTTCACCAATTAAAATTTTTGTGGAATCTGGTACACTAAATCCTGCAAGTTTTGCAATTGTCGCTGCACTTTGTCCTACAATTTTAGAGTTTAGAACACCATCTATAAAGAGTACTTTACGTACTTTTTCCTTTTCAATAGAGGATAGAATATGACATCCACGTTTGATAAATTCATCTTTTACCTTTTTGTAAACGCTGTCAATTGCAATAACTGATTGTTCAGATGCACAAATTAAACCATTATCAAAAGTTTTAGAGATAATAATGGAACTTACTGCAAGGAGAATATCTGCACTACTATCAATAATAGCTGGAGTATTTCCTGGCCCAACTCCAAGTGCTGGTTTACCAGAAGAGTATGCACTCTTTACCATCCCTGGACCACCAGTTGCTAATATGATATCTGCTTCTTTCATAAGTGTATTGGTAAGTTCTAGAGATGGAACATCAATCCAACCGATGATACCTTCAGGAGCCCCTGCTTTTACAGCAGCCTCTAAAACAATTTTAGCAGCTGCAATTGTACAATCTTTTGCACGAGGATGTGGAGAAATAATAATACCATTGCGTGTTTTTAAACTGATTAAAGCTTTAAAAATTGCAGTTGAAGTCGGATTTGTCGTTGGAATTACTGCTGCTACAACACCAATAGGAGATGCTATTTTTTTTAATCCATTTGAAAAATCTTCTTCAATAACACCAACTGTTTTTGTGTTTTTATAGGCATTGTATGTATATTCTGCTGCAAAATGATTCTTTATCACCTTGTCTTCTACAATACCCATACCTGTTTCTTTCACAGCCATTTTTGCAAGTGGTAGGCGTTGATTATTTGCTGCAAGTGATGCTGCTTTAAAAATTTTATCAACCTGTTCTTGCGAATAAGTCGCAAATTTTTCTTGTGCTTCACGTACTTTTGCAATCTTTGCTAACAATGCTTCTACTGAATCAATCATCTTATAATCTCCTTTTTCTTTATTATACAACTAGTATACTCTTTTAAAAAAATTTTGTCAAATCAATTACATAGCAAATTTACTATTTTATTTAAGCATATTTTCTAGCGTATAGTTCTCATATAATTCTTGTTTTTGGAGATAAATTTTACAAATTTCATCAATTTTATTTAAAATTTCCACTTTACCATACTCTTGTGGTACAGATGTGGCAATTATATTCTCTATTCCAATTTTTAAATTTTTTGCTACTTCGCGTATTCCTACAATCCGTTTGCTTTTTGCCAATTTGTCCGCTTTCGTTGCGACAACGGTAAATGGTATTTGCATAGTATACAAAAAATCTAACATTTGTCTATCTTGTATCGTTGGTTCATGACGAATATCAACAAGTGTCAAACAATGCTCAACTTGTGTCCTTTTAAAAAAAGCATCGAGCAATTTTCCCCATTTCTCCTTTTCTTCCTTACTCACTTTTGCATAACCATATCCCGGTAAATCAGCAAGAATAAAATATGCAAAATCAAAATAATTAATCAGTCGTGTCCGCCCCGGTGCCGATGATGTACGTGCTAATTGCTTTCTATTTGCTAGCATATTGATAAAGGAACTTTTGCCTACATTAGAGCGTCCGCTGATAGCAATTATTGGCTTATCTGCCTTTAGAAAATGTTTACTATCAGCAACTGAAGTGATAAATTCTGCCCTTTTTATTTGCATATTTTCTCCTCTGGATATCTCCTGTACATAAATATTCTCTATAACCCTTCAATGGCATTTGTAAAAACTTCTTGGATATCTTTTACTAGAATAAAGCGCATTTCATCACGAATATTTTTAGGAATATCTTCTACATCTTTTTCATTCTCATACGAAATAATGATATTTTTAATACCTATTCTATGACTTGCAAGCGTCTTTTCTTTTAATCCGCCAATCGGTAATACTTTGCCACGCAAGGTAATTTCTCCAGTCATAGCTATATCTTTTCGCACTGGTTTGTTTGTAAATGCAGATAAAATTGCTGTAGCTAATGTTATCCCTGCACTTGGTCCATCCTTTGGTGTCGCTCCCTCTGGTATATGAATATGAATATCTTTTTCATTGAAATCTTCACTACTAATCCCATATCGTTCAGCATTGGAACGAATATAACTAATTGCCGTCTGTGCAGATTCTTTCATAACATCCCCCAATTTTCCAGTGAGTAATATCTCGCCTTTCCCTTTCATAATGCGTACTTCTATGGCAAGAGTTGTCCCACCTACACTTGTCCATGCCAGACCAGTTGCCAAACCAACTTCACTCTCTTCTGCAAAACGCTTATCTTCATGAAAACGTTTTACGCCCAGTAATTCTTCTACAAGTGTTGGCGTTATTCTCTGGCATGGTAAATTTTTATCTTCAAGATATTTTACTGCTACTTTACGACAAATGCTACCAATTTGACGCTCTAAACTACGAACACCGGCCTCTAAAGTATATCCTTCAATTAAAGTTGTAATGCCCGCATCGGTAAATTCTATCAACCCATTTGGTAGACCATTTTCTGCTATCTTTTTAGGCACTAAATATCTTTTTGCAATTTCTTTTTTCTCATCGCGTGTATAGCTGCCAAGTTCAATAAGCTCCATTCTATCCAATAATGGTTCTGGAATCATATCTGCATCATTTGCTGTCGTGATAAATAAAACTTGTGATAAGTCATAGGGAACTTCTAAAAATCTATCTCTAAAAGCATTATTTTGTTCTGGGTCAAGGACTTCTAGCAAGGCACTTGCTGGGTCTCCACGCATATCACTTGAAAGCTTATCTATCTCATCTAATAAAATAACAGGATTAACAACTTCTGCCTGCTTCATCGCATAGGCTAGTCTCCCAGGAAGAGACCCAACATATGTTCTTCTATGTCCACGAATTTCTGTTTCATCTTTTACCCCACCCATACTTAAGCGAACAAACTTTCTCCCAAGTGCTGTGGCAATTGATTTTGCTATACTCGTTTTACCAACACCTGGTGGTCCTACAAAACACAATATTGGAGCATGATTGTTTTTACAAAGTTGCATAACAGATAGATACTCGAGAATGCGTGTCTTTACTTTATTGAGTCCGTAATGGTCTGTATTTAATATCTCTTTTGCCTTTTGAATATCTTCTGTATCCTTAGTAAGTTCATGCCAAGGTAGGTCTAACATCCATTCTATATAAAAGTAAATATTTGCATACTCAGGAGAAGAAGGCATAATTTTATCTAATTTGGAAAGTTCTTTTAAAACTTTTCCCTCCACTTCTTTTGGCATTTTCTTTTTTAAAATTGCCTTTTTTAAAACTTCCTTTTCCTCTTCATCATCTCCTAGCTCTGCATGAATTGCTTTGATTTGTTCCCTTAAATAAAAATCCTTTTGACTTTTATCAATATTTTTACGCACAGTAGATTGAATCTTTTTTTCAATCTTTAAAATATCCTTTTCAGAGTTGATTGTATTTAAAAAGAATTTCAGTTGGTCAATCAAAATAACTTCATTTAACAGCTGTTGTTTTACCTTTTCAGATAGATGCATTAAACTTGCTGCACTATATAAAAACTTTTCAGCATCGGTGATTTGTTGCAAACTCGCAAATGCATCTTTAGGTACTCTATGGTCAATTTGTAAATAATTGCTAAATTCCTCTTGAATGATTCTAAAATATGCCTCTTCGGCAATATCATTTTCTCGCATAGTAGGCAACTCTTCCACATCACAATAGATACAATTTTCTTCAATACATCCTTGTATTATTCTAGCACGACAGAGTGCTTGTACAGAGACACGCACACAATCATTTATAGCCTTCGGAACAAGACGCAATTTTACAATTACCCCTATTTTATTTAAATCTTTTACAGTAACATTTTCTTTCTCTAGCTTCTTTTGTTGACTGATAAAAAGAAGCATATCCCCTTCCGTTGCTTTAGCAAGAGCATTTAAAGATGGTACTCTTCCAATATCAAAGACGCCAACTGTGTATGGAAAAAGCATATTTCCACGCAGTGCTATTGTTGGCAATTTTATATAACGCACAGAGGTATCTCCCTCTTGTATTTGCTCTTGTCCTTGTATGTCATTATATTTCTCTTCCATAAATTTTTCTTACCTCATAGTAGCTAATTGTCATCAAATGGGTCTATTTTATCTATTTTTTCCTGTTCAATTTTAGTATCATTTTTAGGCATATTTTTCTTATTGATTTGTATCAATATTATTCTCAATCTATTTGCAATTCTACGCATGAAAAAGCTATATACAATATACATAGGTATTGCTATAACAATTAAAATCAAATAAATCCAATTGCCTAAATTGTTTATCCATGTTATAGCACTATTTGCTAAAATTTTATACCCTACAAAATAGGTTAAAAATACAGCACCTATAAAATAGATAGTTTCAATACTATAACATATTATTTTATGCCATTTTAATTTTTGTAATAAACTTGCAATAAGCGGTTGCAATCCAAAAAAACTACAAAAAAAGATATAATAAGGATTTGTTAATCCACCAAATAACAATCCTAAAATAGCGGTTACAAGATATGCCAAAAAACCCATTACATGATATCCTAAAGTAATAGGTAATAATAAGGCTACACTTGCTAAAAAATAAAAGGAGAAGTCAAGCATACGAATAAAATTACCTAGTGTTACAAAGATAATTGACATGCTTGTTGCTATGCCTGTTAGAGCAATTGCATATGATTTTGCTTGCATATTTATATCCATAATATAGATAGAATGAAAATTATCCAATGCTTTTTTATTCATCTATACTGTAAAGTAAATTTTTAGTACTACAAAATAACGCTATTTTTAACTACGGCAACACAATTGGAATAAACAACATGCCATCAAACAATCACAACATCCGCTTCCGCCCATTTGTTGTTGCTGATTATATCCGCCATTTGTATTATTATACTGTGCACCATTTTGTTGCATATTGATTTGTTGTGCCATTTTATGTTCATATTCAATTTTTTGCATCAATTTGTCATAAGAATTACGGTATTTTTCATTGCTAGAATCCATATGCATAGCAATCTCTAACTGTTTTTTACTCTCATTTATCCAGCTTTTTTTATAAAAGACAACTGATTGCATATAGTGCCATTCCGCTGGACGCTCATTAAAACTATCTAAAAGTTGTTGTGCTTCATTCAGCTGTCCATTTTTTATATATTGGTCAACAAGTTCATAGGCATTCCCCCGTATTCCGTCTTCTATCGCCTCATTTAGTTCTGTACGCAGTTCTTGATATGCTACTTCAATTTTGTGCAACATTCTTGCTGCTTCATTGCCTTTTTCCCCATCCAAAAAACGTTCTTCAGAATATTTTGCCTTTAATATTTCATATCTTGCTGTAATCTCCTCTAGTGTTGCCCCCTCTTCCAAATTAAAGAGTTCTAAATTTTTTTTATTCATATATTTTACTCCTACTATCAATTTCAAAATCTATTTTTCTATTTCTATTCCGGCTTTCATTGCCAGTTTTTGCTCTTTCTTTTCTATTTTACTCAACTTTTGCATTACTGTTTGTGTCTGCATTGGCAATCCACGCAAAATTATATTATCTGTCAAATCATGATTAAAATAAAATTCTATCTGTCCTATATATAGTGCATTTTCTGAAAAGATATTGCCAAAAATAAAGTTTATATCTTCTCCATAATTTTGTAATAGCTCCCTTTTATTTTTTGCCATATAGGCAATATAAAATGGATTATAATTTTGCCTTTGTATATCTTTATCATAGTCATCAAGCGCATCAATTAAGTAAATCCATTTACCTATATTATAGGCAACTTTTGCTATAGCATTGGACATCTTATCTTCTAAATTCAGTGCAATAATTTCCCGTACGAGACAACCAAATGGGTCCGCTATCCTATCTATACTACTGCACTTTTCTCTTTCTAGTGTATGCAATATTTGCATATATTTTGCAACAGTTTCCTCTATTTTAGGATATTTCTTCTTTGCTTGTTGATATCCTTTTTTAAAAAAACTTTGCTTAAATTTACCTTTGTTTTCATCTACAATATCATCTTGTAATTTATAATATGTTAAAATAATATTTGTAGCTGCAACATACTGCATAATTGCATCATCTTGTATAACAGGATGGGGAACAATCCAATGTAACACACAACGTTCCTTTTTCATTTGCACATCAATATTTTTAATGTTATGCAAAAAGGCCGTTAAAAAAGTCATATCATAACTGAGTGACATTCTTGCACGAAAACCACAGCTTTTACCTATACTCTTACATAACCCACAGTAAAAGGCTTTATACAGTATATTATCTTTTTGATACACATAGGGCATATATGGTCGAATATATCCAAACATAACTATTCCCCCCTATAGAAACCTATTTTTTTATAGACCTTTCGTAAAGTTTTATACGCAATATCCCCTGCACGCTCTCTGCCATCTCGAAGTACTGTATCTATATAACGCTTGTCTGCAACAAGCTCTCTATACCGTTCCTGTATGGGTGCAAGGTATTTTGCTACCGCTTCACCTACTGTCTCTTTAAAATTAGCATATCCTACACCTTTAAATTGCATTTCCGCCTCTGCAATACTCTTGCCAGTAAAAGCACTATAAATGGTCAATAAATTACTAATTCCCGCCTTGTTTTGACAATCAAAATAAATTTGGTTATCACTATCTGTAACTGCTCTTTTACATTTTTTTATAATTTCTTCTTTCTTATCTAATAAGGTAATATAGGAAAGAGAATTTACATCAGATTTACTCATCTTTTTCGTAGGTTCTTGTAAACTAAAAATTTTTGCTTGACCATTGCTTGTAATATATGGTTCTGGAAGTGTAAAGGTTTGTGAATAGCGATTATTAAAACGAAGTGCTAAATTGCGTGCAAGTTCTAAATGTTGTTTTTGATCTGCACCAACTGGTACAATTTCCGTCTGATAGAGCAAAATATCAGCAGCCATTAGTACTGGATAAGTCATCAACCCAGCATTACAGTTTTCCTCTTTCTTCGCTGACTTATCTTTAAATTGCGTCATCCGTGAAAGCTCCCCTATATAACACATACTACTTAATAGCCACATCAACTCGATATGATAAGAAAGTTGTGATTGTAGAAACAGTATACTATTTTTGCAGTCCACCCCGCAAGCAAGTAATAAAGCTACAAGATCTCTACTGTTTTTACGCAATATTTCAGGGACTTGTTGCACTGTTATAGCATGCAAATCAGCAATAGCAAAAATACAATCATTTTGCTGCTGTAACGCTGCCCAATTTTGAATTGCCCCTATATAATTGCCTATTGTAATTGCACCGCTAGGCTGTATTGCCGAAAAAAGCCGTTTTTGTGCAGTTTGATGCATAAATACCTTCCCTATTTGAAGTCTATAATTATATATGTGTATTAGTATAGCATATTTTTTAAAAAAATGCAATACATCTACTTATATAAATAACGCTAGTTCTATTTGCAAATAAGTTTAGTGTCAAAAATTGATAAAAGTACATACAATAGCAGTATAGGTTGAACAATAGCAGTACACTGTCAATATGGTTGTACAGCTACAAATTACATTAAATTTTGTTGACAAAACATACATAGAATTGTTCAACCAAGATTAACCGTGCTATAAATTTTTGTACATATTACTTAGCACGGATACTTTTGGAGGAAAATATTATGATAAACACAATAGCAAATATTTTAGGTTTTGGAGGTAACAACTGTCTTTGGATTTTAATTTTACTGCTTATTGTATGCGGAACACAATCAGGCATATTAAGTGGCATATTAAATAGCTGTTATTTACCATTAATCTTGGCCTTTGCATATTGCGCATGCAAAAAAGGTGGAATTTGTAATGTATTTTCACTTGGCAAAGACAATTGTTGTTAAGCGATTATAATCTGCAATTATTTATTTAATAAAAAAACTGCTTATATAAGCAGTTTTTTTATTCAATTTTTGTATTTTTTAAAAAAGTATTGATTTTTTTTTATATATCTATTATAATAGAGTAAATTCTTTTTATAAAAGCTAAAGGGGGAAGCATCTATGAGGAGAGTAACTGTTCAATTTAAAACACCGCAGCAGGTAAAAGATTTTGTACAACTTGTGCAAAATTATCCATTTGAAATTGACCTAAAAAATGATAAATATGTTGTTGATGCAAAATCAATCTTAGGTATATTTAGTTTAAACTTAGCACAACCAATTATAGTAGAAATACATTCTGATGACTGTCAAGATTTACTGATTGCTCTAGAAAATTTTAATTAAATTCGTAGAAACTCTACCATCCGCCATAGATATTGTGGCGGATAATTTTAGCCCTATAGTATGGATTCAATAGTTATAAAATAAAAAAAGGAGGTAGATATGCATATTAAAGGTGATGCACATATCAATAAACTCATATTACTTTTTGTATTTGATAAAATGGAAAATAGTGCCTTATCTGAACATACTATATTAGATATGTGTACCTCTACAAATGATTGGATTAACTATATGGATTGCATACAAATTATTCGACAATTATTAGAACATCATTTTATTTGTACAGTAAAATCACAAGGTGAAGATTTATATACTATTACGCCAGATGGTAGAAGTTGTTTAGCAAATTTTTATTTTAATATACCTATTAGTATTCGTGAAGAAATTTCACAATTCATTAAAATGAATGGCTCTAGATATCGTACTAAACAAGAATGTAAAGCTGATTATTATCAAAACAAAGATGGCACATATACTGTATTTTTAAGAATTCTAGCACCATTGCAACCAATGTTGGAATTAAAATGTGTAGTACCAAATAGAAAAATTGCACAAACAATCTACAAATCATGGGATACAAAAGCACCTGATTTATATGCTACAATTTATGAAAATTTGATAGACTAGGATTTATATCCAATAATAATAAATTATTTTTTGCATATAGTAAAAGTAAGTTAAAAAGTAGGAATATAAATATGTTATGGTTTAAAAACAAAAAGAAAACCATTGCTTCTACAATAACTAGCAATGAATGCAAAAGGCAAAAAAAGTTAGAAAAAAAGACTAAGAAAAAAAATCGATATACAGAAATAGAAGTTGAAAAAGAAATTATAACTTCTTTTGTATCTATAGAAGATAAAAGTCAAATACAATATAAAGTACAATTATGCAACTATCCATTGCAACCTTTTCAACAACATAAAGTATTTAAATTTGTACCTATCACATTATTTATACAAGATTGTTTAAATACCTTCTGTATAGAAAAATTACACAATATTTTACAAGCCCTACCAAGAAATAGTGAAGTTTTTTTAGAATCCCCCTATCTTATTGATAGTTTACAATATCAATTTCCAGATATACTCTTCAATGAATTACCAAACTTAAGTCAAATGTTACAAGTACATGGACATTTTGTAACAACAATACACTTACCCACTATTGATATAGAATTATTTATTAAAATTATTGCAAAAATATTTCAATTTCCATCCGAAGTCTATTTAATATATTGTGGCAAAAAGATAAAAAAATTAGATACAAAATATAGGAATATATCAAATAATTTTTTCAAAAAATTATCATCTAAATTTACCTTGACTAAGAGAAAGAAAGTGTTCAACTTGTTAGAAAATTTGGAAGATACCCCAGAACATAGACAAATAAATACACAGCTCATACAAAATATATTTAATAAATTTTATACAATGCCTTTTTTCTGCCCAAATAATATATTTTTAATTTACACAAATAATCTTGCCCAAAAAATGTTACAGTTGCAAAGCAATTTAGTTTGGCAATGGACAAGTAACTTTTTACCATTATTACTTAGTGATGATATTTGTTTTTTAAGCATTTCTCCAACGATAAATTCTTCGTATCTAATTTTAAATAATTTAGAAAGTGACATAAAGGAATATTTAAAACTTTATAAACTGTTGAAAATAAGAATAAAAAATAATGAAAAACATATCTTTTTTTATAAAGTGATTGAAAGCCATTTAATGTTGTATTATGCCAAACTTATTATAGAAAATCGATTAGATAAACTTGAAAAATTTGATAGTTTTTTACAAAAAAATTATTTTGTTTTTTATATTGGATTGATCGAACATAGTTCAAAACAATTTATTTACAATTTACGAAAAAAACATTATAAATCTAATCTATTTATACAATATTCTGCAAAAAAAATTCTTTCTAAATCTAAGAAATTTTATAAATAGTCTTCAATCTTTCTCATACACAAAAAAGGCAAGCAAATTCTAATGCTTGCCTTTTATTTTATAACTTTTATATATCTAAATATCTTTATTTAATTTTTATATATGCTTCGTAGAATTATTTTTATACTAAAAAAAGTAAGCGAATTCTAATGCTTGCTTTTTTGTGTATAACTTTATATATTTAATATCTTTATTTAAATTTTATCAATTACTTATATAATTATTTTTATAGTAAAAAGGCAAGCGAATTCTAACGCTTGCCTTTTTAGTTTGATACTTTAGATATCTATATCTTTATTTAATTTTTATAAATAGTCCTTTATAAACGCTTAGTTATTTTCATTACTTGAATAAAGAGATATATCTTCTATTCTATCATAGATTTCATCTGCATATACTTTTTCTCTTTTTCTTTTAATGAGTAATAGAATAAGAATAAGTAAAATCAATAATAGTGTACCAGATATGATAATTAAAATCCATAACCATGGAAAACCTCTTGTCCCCATTATTGCTTGAGGACCTATTCTATGGTCTATTAAACGTCCACCTTCGTTATCTGTTAAGTTCGTTAGATCTGCTTTATTAAATATTTCTAATGTTCCATTAGCTTTTAATTCTGCAGTACCCACTATAGAATCAGCATATAACGTTGTATATCCTTCACTTACTACTAAAGTAGTTACATTTGCATTAGCTTGAATATCAGTTGTTCCAGTTGATACTAAATTCTTTATTGTACCAACATCTACAGTCAATACACCATTATTAACTACAGTACCATTTGTTAGGTTGTCTTGTTCACGTACTTGGTAAGTTACATCTTGACCTATTTGGAATGTACCGTTATTAGTGAAAGGATTAAGAATATCAGCACCTTGATTTAAATTGAATGTTCCGTCATTTGTAAAATTAGGAATATCTAAAGTTCCGTTCATGTTTAATATACCATTATTTGTTACATTACCACTGAGAGTTTTTCCTGCTTTTACTGTTACTTCACCAATTTTATCACCATTTGTATTGATTGTTAGTATACCATTTCCTGATACATCATCTGCTCTACCATTTACAGTTAATGTTCCATTATTATTTGTTACAATTCCAGTTATTTCTTTATCTTCTACTACTGTTACATTAGCACTTGAAGATATATTTACTGTACTGTTTCCAGATAAATCTTTAACTGTTCCATTGACTGTTACTTGCGCATTAGTGTTTTTTGTAATATTATTATTGGTTACAACATCAATAGTACCATCAACAGTTAAGTTGTTATAATTGTTTACTACTTTAGCACTACCTTCAATAGTTAAAGTTCCACGGTTATTGATAATACCACTTAGATTCATACTATTTAGCACAGTATAGCTTACATTTTCTGCTAAATTTAATTCTCCATTATTTGTAAATGTTGTTGTAGCAGTAAGTGTACCTTGAATATTCAATATACCTGTATTTGTTATAGTTCCATCAAGAGATTTAGTTGCTTTTACTGTTGCTTGTCCCTTCTTATCACCATTTGTGTTGATTGTTAGTCTACCATTTCCTGATACATCGTCAACAATACCATTTACTACTAAGCTTCCACTATTATCAATTATAGTAATTCCGCCTAATGTTTGACTTTCTTTAATCGTAAAAGCACCTGTATTTTCTATGTGGAAAGTACCTGTATTATTTAATGTATCAGTAACTGTTACATCGCTACCTTTAATAGAAACTATACTACTATTGGTTAAACTCTTCATACTTGTATAAAGATGCAAGTTACCTGATTCGTTTCGTCCAGTTAATGTATTTGTATCCCTTATAGCAACTGTAGCTCCATCTTTTACTGTAAAGTTGCCAGTACCCTTTAAATTATATACATTACCAATCTTAGTAGTGTTATTAACAATGTCTTTGCCTATTTCTAACTGATTAGAATTATTAATTACAGTAGCATTCTCACCAAGAATACCACAAATCTTTGCCCTAGCATTTTCTCCAATAGTTACCGTTCCACTTAAGGCAGGAGACCCAATATATAGATTACCCCCAGTAGTTGTTATATCTCCAGTGAGATTCTCATCGAGAAAAACTTGACCGTCAGTTTGCACTATATTTCCTGTCATAGAACCACGAGAAAAAAACTCACCAGCAGTATTCTTTACAGTACAATTTATTAAAGTACCATACATTTTAAAGCTTCCTGAATTCTCTATAGTTCCTCCTGTCCAAGTAGCTGTTCGTTCTATTATAATAGAGTTACTACTTTGTAACATAAGTTTTCCATCACCTTGTTGTGTTAAATCTTGATTGGTAAAGCTACTAAAGTTTGATTTAACATATATTGTTCCACTATTTGTTACATGAGCATCTCTGGCTATTCCACTATCAGTATTTTCACCTACATATAATGTTCCGTTATTATTTATAGTTCCACCAAGTTCAGTATTTGCTATCCTATAACGTACATTTTGCTCTATATTAAAGGTTCCAGTATTTGTAAAAGCATTAGTAAGAGTGCATCCTTCTTCTAGAGTTAATATTCCGTTATTTATTACAGTTCCATTTAATATTTGATTATTTTTAAGTATATAAACTCCATTTTGCTCAATAGTAAATCTACCTGTACTGCTAAGAGTAGTAATTGTTATTCTAGCACCTTTAATATAAATACCTTTATCATTTGCACTAGCTGAGTCCCTTAAAGTTCCAACTCTTGCATTTTCGTAAAGATTTACAATACCATTATAATTCTGTATAGTACCATTAAATTCACCACGTACATGAACTACAGTATTCGCTTGTCTTAATTCCAATTGACCATTACCTGTTACATTCCATATATTAGCTCCGTTCCCTGCCCTTACAACCTGACCACTACTAATATTTAAAACAGAATTAGAATGACTTGCATCGCCAATAATTCCTTCAATAATTGGTTGTACAGAGTTATTAGAAATATTTACTGTACCATAAATCTTCCCATTTGGTTTAAGATGAAACTGGTTTTGACTAGTTATCGTCGTAGCAGTTACTGTCCCATGAATCTCAATTCTGTAAGTTGAAGTTATAGTATCTGCAGTTAACTCTTTATTTGCTGGTATATTTAATGTCCCCTGAGTGACTGTTATACTCGTAACACTACCAGATGTATTTACAGTACCTCCCGTAATTGTTAATGTTACATTACTATTATTTGCAGCCTTATTATTCACAACAGTTGCATTACTACTAATAGTTAAGTGTCCTTGATTTCTGATAATACCTGACCCACGTAGATTGCTTATTGTTTTAGTTGTGCCAGCAGTAATTACTAATGTTCCATCATTTGTAAAATCACTAGGAAGTGCACCATTTTGATTTAAGTTAACCGTTCCATTTTGTTCGTTAGTTAAAGTACCAGTGATTGTATTC
This sequence comes from uncultured Christensenellaceae bacterium, assembly GCA_910586945.1. Lineage (GTDB taxonomy): Bacteria > Bacillota > Clostridia > Christensenellales > Borkfalkiaceae > MGBC143601. The sequence goes on along the minus strand of CAJULO010000001.1, from coordinate 91,852 downwards.
TGAACATTAACTGTTGCATCTTGCTTGTTTATCAAAGTACCACTAAATGGATTATTAATATCAAATCTCCCTGCATTTATTATTTTCCCAGAAAGAGAAGTACTACTATTATTTATTATTTTATTTGCAGGTATCTTTAACCATCCATTATTTGTTAAAGATGTAGCGTTTAAAGTCCCTTGTAATTCTATTATTCCGTTTGTTTCATTAACAACTGTTCCTGATAATGTTTTATTGTTTGGAATTATATAGGTTCCAGAGCGAACAGTAAATGTACCGTTGTTTGTAAGAGTATTAATTGTTACACTATTACCACTACCACTGCTTGTACCAGTTTCAATAATAACATTTTTTCCAGACTGGTTATCTAATGTTTGAACAGTACCATTTTGAATAATTAGTGTACCTTGGTTAGTTATAGTACCATTTAGACCATTTTGAATAGTTAGTGTACCTTGGTTAGTTATATTAGCAGCTAAATTATTTTGAATAGTTAGTGCACCTTGGTTAGTTATAGTACCATTCATACTATTTGCTGTTATAGTATAATTTACACCATTTTCTACTACAAGTGTTGCATTAGCATTATTAGTAAAATTACCTGGAATACTACCGCCTTGTTTTAGATTTAATATATTATTATTTGTTATTGTTGCACCATTTGCAGCACCTGCAACATTTAATGTGCCATTATTTGTTATGTTACTCGTTGCAGTAGCACCACTGTTAATAGTTAATGTACCTGAAGACTGGATAATTACTGTAGCTCCTAGAGTTTTTGTATTTTCTACTGTTGCTGTAGCACTATTATTAATTGTAACTTGTCCACCAGTTCCATATAACTTACCACTACCACTTGTTATTGTCGCACGAGCATTATTATCATTCATATGAACAGTACCAGTATTACCAGTGCCAAATTTTATATTGTTTGCAATACCCATAACATTTAATGTACCATTATTTGTTATTTCACCCGTTGCAGTAGCATTATTGTTAATAGTTAATGCACCTGTAGATTCAATAGTTACTGTAGCTCCTAGAGTTTTTGTATTTTCTACTGTTGCTGTAGCACTATTATT
>CAJULO010000001.1:0-90670 GCA_910586945.1 uncultured Christensenellaceae bacterium | reverse complement strand
TTGTTAATAGTTAATGCACCTGTAGATTCAATAGTTACTGTAGCTCCTAGAGTTTGTGCATTTTCTACTATTGCTACACCATTACTAATTGTAACTTGCCCACTATTTCCACATAACTTACTATTACCACTTTTTATTGTTGCAGTCCCACCCTGCATATTTACAGTATTCTGGCTAACTCCACTCTGTCCAGCTACATTCTCTGCTTTGCCTCCATTATATATATTTGTAGTACCATTTCCAGCTATATTCCGTATAGTACCTCTAACATTTACACTACTATTATTTTGATGCTCTAATGTGTTTAAAATTTTACCGGTAGGCACTGTAGTGCTAATACCATTAAGGATAGCTGTTCCATTTCCATATACACTTGTTGGAGTTCCCGTTAATGTGATAGAGCCACTATTAATCTCTACTATACCATTAGTCGTTGCTAAGGTAGCATTATTTATAATTCCATTTATTATATAAGTATTATTTTGACCATTCTCTCTAATATTATTTATTTTTTTATTAGAATTTATCCTTAAGCAATTATCGTTATTAAACATTCTAACAGTTAGTCCTGAACAATCCTCGTTAACTATAAAATTTCCTCCATCAATTAACCAAAGAGTTCCTGTTATCCTATTATTTCCAATAGTGTCTACTAGAGATGCAGAAGAATTACCACTTGCAATAGTTAGAGAACTTAGATTCGTCTCTCTTAAAAATATAGCTCCTTTCGTGCCGTTATTTGTCGTAACATTTCCTAATTCACTCCTTTCTAAATGTACAGAATTCATGATTGTAGTACGAGGGGCATATATATCAGATTTTCTAATAGCAATATCTGAAATTGTTCCATAACTATTACCCTCAGCATAATTCCCATAGATGTTACACCATTTTAAATTTACATTTCCCCCAGCCCCTAGATTTAAAGCAGCCGTGTAATTATTAGTAACATTATTTCCAATTATAGTAGAATTATATAATCGAATGGAATTATTAGTATTAAAGGTAGATAATATACCCGTAGACGCATCAGGACTATTATTTCCTACAATGTTAACTCCATATAACTCAATATCACCCTTTATCTGCGTTTTAGCTGTACTAGATTGATTCAGACCATTAGGTCCAGGAGCAATAACAGAACCATCTACTTTTATATAATGATTGCTGTCCTTGTTGTTAAAACTTGGATTACTTGTCACATCTCTATAAGTGACTAAGCCATTTGGAATTTGATTCTTATTATACACGACATCTACATAGTTTGCATATCCATTTCCACTACTATATTTGTAAAATCTAAATGGTCGGTTGTCAAGGTATTGAGGATCAGCACCGTTACAATACCAAGTATCATCATTATTATTAATATTTCCAACTACATAGTCATATAATTTTAGAGCACTACTATTATACAATGTATTTATGTTCAAATTTCCAGATATACTATAGCCATTTAAAAGTATGTGTACTACTGTCTTAGCAGGAAGCCTATAATTATCAAGGTTTGCTCTTACATTCCAACGTATTGAAAACCAAAAATGAGATATACCATTAATTACCTTACCTTGATAAGGATCATTCAAAACGTCATCTAGCTCTTTCGGATCAATTACTGCATCTGTAGCACCCAACTGATGTATTGGAATTTGGCTATTGTCTAGCTTAGCACTAGTGTACCAAGAGTTCCTAATTAAGTCTTGATATCCACTAGCGTTAGGCAGTATAGTTGCCATATTACTAGCTGCTCTGCTTTCTGCAGCACCTTTTACATTTATTTTTGAATACATGCCATGTAACATTATTGTTAGTCCAAGTATGCTCGTTAATATGAGTGCTATACTTGTTAATGCTATCTGTATGCTTTTTTTCATTTATCTCAAAACCCTCCTATTACAATTAAACTGAATCATTTCTTAGATTTGAGTGTATTTATTATATTATAAAATATTTATTTTGTCAAATATTTTTTTATTATGTTGGATATGGTAGTTTTTTACATAAGAATTTAAACACTAAACTAACAAAAAAGTCAATCGATGTATCATTTTACAATCTCAATAAAATCATACTAATTATTGATAGTATGCTATTCCCTTATAAGATTATACATATTATCACATAATGAGCTATTAAAAATACAAACGAAACAGTTAAAAATTACTATCAGGATAAATTGGATATTGTTTGCACAGTTTTTTTACTTCTTCCCGAACTGTTTCTAATGCTTGTTCTCGCTTTTCAATACTATGTACAATAAGTTGTGCAACTTTTTTACAGTCCTCTTCTTTAAATCCTCTTGTTGTAACACTTGGAGTACCAATTCTAATACCACTTGTAACAAATGGACTTTGTTCATCAAATGGAATTGTATTTTTGTTCACCGTTATATTGACTTCATCTAATAATTGTTCTAGTTCTTTACCTGTTATATTGTTTTTTCGCAAATCTAAAAGCATTAAATGGTTATCTGTTCCATTGGATACAATTTTAATTCCATGTTTTTGAAATTCTTGCGCCATCGCTTTCGCATTTTTTAATACTTGTTCCTGATATTTTTTAAAACTTGGTTGAAGCGCTTCTTTTAATGCAACAGCTTTACCAGCTATAACATGCATAAGTGGTCCACCTTGACTCCCTGGAAAAACTGCTTTATCTATCTTTTGTGCAAGTTCTTTGGTACACATAATTATTCCACCACGCGTACCTCGCAATGTCTTATGTGTTGTTGTTGTAACAACATCGGCATACGGAATTGGACTTTCATGTAGTCCTACAGCTACCAATCCTGCAATATGCGCCATATCAACCATATAATATGCTCCCACTTTATCGGCAATTTCACGAATTCTTTTAAATTGAATACTTCGCGCATATGCACTTGCTCCTGCTACAATCAATTTTGGCTTATGTTCTATTGCTAGCTTTTCAAGCACATCATAATCAATTTGCTCTGTCTCTCTATTGACTCCATATGGTACAAAATTATATAAAATTCCAGATACATTTACAGGACTACCATGTGTTAAATGTCCACCATGTGATAAATTCATCCCTAAAACAGTATCATTCGGTTGCAAAAGTGCTAAATATACAGCATTATTTGCCTGCGCTCCACTATGCGGTTGCACATTTGCATGTTCACATTTAAAAAGTTGTTTACACCGTTCAATCGCTAGATTTTCTACTTCATCCACAAATTTACAACCACCATAATAGCGTCTTTCAGGCAACCCTTCAGCATATTTATTTGTCAAATGACTACCAACCGCTTCTAAAACAGCTTCTGATACAAAATTTTCACTTGCTATTAGCTCAATATTTTCTTGCTGTCTTTTAAATTCTCTACATATAGATTGATAAACTTCTTGGTCAACATTTTTTAAATGATTAAATTGCATAATTTATCTCCTTTGAATGATATAAATATGATAAAAAGCAGTAAAACACTGCTTTTTATTAAATATTTTTTTGCACAAACGCCATAAGTTGTTCTTTTGTCAATAAACCTACACTTTTATCCACAACTTCACCATCTTTTATAAACAATAAAGTTGGAATTGTCATTATACTATATTTTTGTGCAAGTTCACTATTTTCATCAACATCTACTTTCAAAAAAGTAAAATCTTGCATTTCTTCGGCAACATTTTCTAGAATTGGCGCTAACGCTTTGCAAGGTCCACACCAAGTTGCCCAAAAATCTACTACTATATTCTTTTCTTCTTGCATAATTTTATTAAATTCTTCAGTATTCACTATTTTTAACATTTTTAACTCTCCTTTATTTTCATCTTTTTTATTTTTTTCATTGATTTGCAAACTACTTCCTACACTATCAGTATCTGTTATGCTACTGCTAACAGATACACAGTTCCCTTGTGTACATCTATCTATAGATTGCTTTTCTAGCTCTTCTACAGGAACAATGCTTATAAGTTCTATTTGAAAATTCTTACTTTTCGCAATAAATTTATCTATCAAAAATAAAATAAAAAATCCAATTGCAAGTCCAATAATTGCAGATAGTACAATATATATTTCTTTTTTCAAGAGTAAAGCAGAAAATAATACACCTAAGCCCATAAATAAAATTGGTAGAAGATATACAATAAAATATGCTTTTAGACTATTATCCTTTTGTACAACAAAATAAATTTGGTCGCCTATTTTTGCTTGTATTGTATTTTTTGCTTTAATGGTTGACGAATTTTCTCCTTTTCCAAAAAAGCAAGCTTTACATCCGCCGCATTCCGGTTTTTTAATGACTTTTAATGTAACAATATCATTATTTAAAGCAATTACTTCCCCTTGTTCCTTCATGCATCCTCCTTTGCAATTGCTTGCAAATATTGTACAAGTTTTGTCTGCTCAACTTGTTCTTCCTTGCCAGTTTGCATATTTTTGATAGTCAATGTATTGCTCTGTAATTCGTCATGACCAATAGAGACAACATAATTTGCTTTTATACTATTTGCATATTTAAATTGTGCCTTTATAGAACGATTCATTACATCCATTTCTACTGCAAAGTCCTTTTCTCGCAAGAGTTTTGCAACTTGAAAGCTCAACATCTTAGCATCTTCTTCTAGAGGAGCTATATAAATAGAAATATTTTTTTGTATAGGTAATACTCTATTTTGTGCTTCTAATAGGAGCAATAGGCGTTCAATACCACTCCCAAAACCTATTGCACAAGTGGATTTTCCACCTAGATTTGCCACTAAATTATCATATCTACCACCACCAAGGACTGTACCCTTTGCTCCAATCGCCGTAGACACAAACTCAAATACCGTCTTTGTATAATAGTCCAATCCACGCACAAGTTGAGGATTTACTATATATGGAATATCATTTGCAGACAATATCTGTTGCAACGCAGTAAAATGTGCACTACATTCTGTACATAGATAGTCTGTAATTTTTGGAGCATTTTTAATCACATTTTTACAACTCTCAATTTTACAATCTAAAATTCGCAAGGTATTTTTTTCAAATCGTATTTGACAATTTTCACAAAGTTCTTGCTTATAAGGTTCAAAATATGCCTTCAGAGCAGCATTAAATGCCGGCCGGCACTTTGGACAACCTACACTATTGAGTTGTAGTTGCATAGCTTGCACACCAACTTCTTTTAAATAGCTATATGCCATAGAGATAACTTCAGCATCCATAAATGGACTTGCACTTCCAAAAACTTCAACTCCAAATTGATGATGTTCTCGCAATCGTCCAGATTGTGGTCGTTCATAGCGAAAAATTGGCGAAATATAATATAATTTTTGTGGCATAGTTTGGTTAAAAAGTCCATTTTCTAAAAAAGCACGCACAACTCCAGCAGTTCCTTCCGGCTTTAATGTAATACTTCGCTCCCCTTTATCTAAAAAAGTATACATCTCTTTATGCACAATATCAGTTGTTTCTCCAACCCCGCGTGTAAATAACTCTGTCACTTCAAAAGTTGGCGTTCTTATCTCATGTAAATTAAATTGTCTGGCAATATTGCGAATTTTTTCTTCAATATATTGCCATTTTTCACTCTCATTGGGCAATATATCTTGTGTACCTTTCGGTTTTGTAATCATTGTTGCCCCCTCTTCATTTTTATTTCAAATTATAATACAAATTTTTTCAAATCTCTATTATTGATGATTTTTGAAAGATGTTCTTGCACATATTTTTTATCGACTGTAACTGTAATTACTGGATGGTCCCCGCCAGCCATAAAAGATACCTCTTCAAGTAGATATTCCATAATGGTATGCAATCTTCTTGCACCAATATCTTCGCTCGTGCTATTCATCTCTTGTGCAAGTGTAGCAATCTCTTCAATCCCATCATTTGCAAATTGTAAACTAATATTATCCACTGCTAAAAGTTTAGTGTATTGTGCCGTAATTGCATTTTCCGGTTGTGTTAAAATCTTGATAAAATCATCTTTTGATAGACTTTGTAACTCTACATTGATTGGAAAACGACCTTGTAGTTCCGGTATAAGGTCATCCATTTTAGCAATATGAAAGGCCCCTGCTGCAATAAATAAAATAAAGTCTGTTTTGACAGCACCATGTTTTGTCATCACTGTACAACCTTCAACAATTGGTAAAATATCGCGTTGTACCCCTTCACGAGAGACATCAACTCCGCTCTGATTGGCTTTGCCTGCAATTTTATCAATTTCGTCTATAAAGATAATGCCTTGCTCTTCAGCACGCAGCAATGCTTCTGCTGTTAAAGCTTCGTTATCAATCAATTTTTCACTTTCTTCATCAATAATTTGTTGCATTGCTGCCTTTACAGACATCTTGCGTCTACGCCGTTGTTTTGGTAAAAAATCACCTAAAATACTACCAATATTGATTTCTGCTCCATTTGGCATAAGTTCCATATTTTTAGGTTTATCTTGCACTTCTATTTCTACTTGGAAGTTATCATATTTTCCACTTCTCAAATCTTCCAAAATGAGTTTTTCAAATATTTCTTTAGGCAGTTCTCCTCTTTTTTCCTTCTGCACTTCGACAAGAATGGCAGCCATTTTCCGTTCTGCTAGCATTTGTACACGCACTTCTACTTCTTTCATCTTTTCTTCTTTTACAAGACGAATAGAACATTCTACAAGGTCACGAATCATACTTTCGACATCACGGCCAACATAACCAACTTCTGTATACTTCGTCGCTTCAACTTTTATAAATGGTGCTCGAACAAGTTTAGCAAGTCGTCTTGCAATCTCTGTTTTACCAACTCCAGTTGGTCCCTTCATAATGATATTTTTAGGCGTAATTTCCTCTCTATCTTGTGGCGATAATTTACTGCGTCTATATCTATTTCTAAGAGCAATGGCAACAGCACGCTTAGCTTTATCTTGCCCTATAATATATTTATCGAGTTGTCCTACAATTTGAATCGGTGATAAATCCATACACTTCCCTCCTTTTATAGCTAAATTGTTTCTACTGTTATATGGTCATTGGTATAAACACAGATATCACTTGCAATTTTTAATGCTTTTGTTGCAATTTCTTCCGCTGTATAATTTGTCTCTTGCAACAATGCTTTTGCTGCTGAAAGTGCATAATTACCTCCGCTGCCAATTGCACATACTCCCCCATCTGGTTCAATTACTTCTCCATTACCACTTATCATGAGTAGTTGATTTTCATCTGCAACAATCATCATTGCTTCCAATTTTCTTACCATTTTATCATTACGCCAAAGCTCTGCAAGCTCTACGGCAGAACGCATCAAGTTGCCGGAAAATTTATTGAGCATACCCTCAAATCTTTCTGAGAGGGAAAAGGCATCGGCAACAGAACCAGCAAATCCTAAAACAACTTTACCGTTAAAAATTCTTCTTACTTTTACTGCTGTACTTTTAAAAACAACCGCTTGCCCAAATGTTACCTGTCCATCTCCAGCAATTGCCGTTTTTCCATCTTTTTTTACTGCACATATTGTTGTACCTCTAAATTGTGCTTCTGACATTCTCTATTGCTCCTTTCTATTAAAATTGTTTATCTCTATTATGCTATCTATATTTTTTAATGCTCGTTCTGCAAATTTTTGTCGTTTTTTCACTTTATCTCGTACTTGTTCTTGTAAAGGTGCCAAAATACCATAATTTGCATTCATTGGTTGAAAATTTTCCACCATCGTTATCTGATGCCAATATAATGCACCTAAAACACTTTCTCGTGTCCAAGTAATTTTCTTATTTTGTATTTTTGCTAAAATTTGCAATGCTGTTAGCAATCCACTTGCTGCCGATTCTACATATCCTTCCACACCTGTAATTTGCCCCGCAAAATAAATATTACTATACTTTTTACAGCTTAAATCCGTATTTACAATCTTAGGAGAATGTATATATGTATTTCTATGCATTACACCATATCTTAGATAATTTGCATTTTTGAGTGCTGGAATCAATCCAAATACCCGTCGCTGTTCGGCAAACTTTAAATTTGTTTGACAACCCACTAAATTATAAGCAGTCCCTTCTTGATTCTCCTTTCTCAACTGTAATACTGCATACGGTCTCTTGCCTGCCTTATCATACAATCCCACAGGTTTTAGCATTGCAAATCGTAAACTATCCACTCCTCTTTTTGCTAAAACTTCAATGGGCATACATCCTTCAAAAACTTCCTGCTTTTCAAAAGTATGTAGTGGCGCGCGCTCTGCTATACAAAGCGCTTCTACAAAAGCAAGATATTCCTCTTGCGTCAAGATACAGTTGATATAATCACCATTACCTTTATTATATCTATCTCCAACAAAGGCATATCTCATATCAATGCTATCAGCATCAATGATTGGCGCTACTGCATCATAAAAGTAAAGTCCTTCTCCAAATTCCTCTTTTATACAATTTGCTAAACTATCTAATGTTAAAGGGCCACTTGCTACAATAGTATATCCATCTTGAAATAATTCTGTTACTTCTTCTTCAATTACTGTAATATTAGCATGGCTCTTTATTTTAGCAGTAATATATTGCGAAAATTTATCTCGCTCCACCGCTAAAGCACCGCCTGCTGGAATTTTGGCAAACTCCGCCGCCTCCATTATGATTGACCCAAACTTTCGCATTTCCTCCTTTAAAAGTCCGCATGCATTCGCATAAACATCATTACTCTTTAAAGAATTGCTACAGACAAGTTCGGCAAAATCTGCACTACTATGCACTAATGAATATCTTTTTGGTTTACATTCGTATAGCTCTACAGGAATTCCTCTCTCCGCTAAAAAATAACTCGCTTCACATCCCGCAAGACCTGCACCTACAATTTTGACACGCGTATTCTTTCTATCCATTCCTTTCCTTTATCATTTAGCACTCTTTTTCATTGATTGCTAATTTTATTATACACTATAAAAACAGAGTTGTCAATATTTTAATTAGCTCTCTTTTATCTCGGTATTTATTCTATAGTCACAAGTAGTATTGCTACACTGTATACTTTTTGGCTTTTTGACTAAATATGCGTTGCATTTAGGACAAAATTCTCCTGTAGGCATATCCCAACTTGTAAAATTACATTCTGGATATGCAATACAACCATAAAATATCTTCCCTGTTTTTGTTTTTTTTACGATAACATCTTTTTGACAATTTGGACAAGCAATTCCCAATTTTTCTTGTGCTGGAATATTTTTATTACATTGTAAACATTTGTAATATTTACCAAATTTGCCATCTTGTAAAATTAAAGTGCCACCACAATGTGGACATTTTTCTTCGACAATTTCACTCTCTAGAGGCATATTTGTCTTACAAGTTGGATAGTTTGAACAAGATAAAAATTGCCCATAACGACCAGTTTTAATTACCATTGCATTGCCACACTGTGGACATTGTTTATCACTGATCTCTTCATTACTGACAATGTTTTTACAAGTTGGATAGTTACTACATGCCAAATAATGACTATTATACTTACCATAGCGTTTCAACATAAAGCTACCACATTTTTCGCAGACAATATCGGTCATTTCCTCTATTGGTTTAGAGGCAACTTGTAATTTCTTTTCAAAATCAGGATAAAAGTCCTGTAAAATACTTTGCCATTCCCCCTCCAAATTATCTAATCTATCTTCCATTTTTGCTGTAAAACCAATATCAACAACATCTGGAAAATATTCTACTAACATATCACAAATTTTAAAGGATACATCTGTAGGAGCCATTGTCTTATCCATTTTTTTAACATATTGTCTTTTATTGAGTACGCTTATAATTGTAGCATAAGTGGATGGTCGGCCAATTGCTTTTTCCTCCATTGCTTTTACAAGTGAAGCATCTGTATATCTTGCTGGAGGTTTTGTGAACTTTTGGTCACATTGGAGTTGTACAAAATTCAGCTTTTCTTGTTCCACTAAATTTGGCAAAAGTTTACCATCTTCTTGCTCTTCACTCTCCTTTTTTTGTTCTTGATACACTAAAGTATACCCTGCAAAAAGTGGAGTTCTACCACTTGCTTTCAATGTATAATCTCCATTATTGATTTTGATTTGCATACTATTATAAGTGGCATCTGTCATTTGTGAAGCCAAAAATCTATTATAAATTAACTTATAGAGTTTATATTGCTTAGCATCAAGTTTACTTTTTAAACTATCTGGTGTTCTTGCTAAATCAATTGGACGAATGCATTCGTGTGCATCTTGTGCCGCTTTGCTTGTTTTATATACATTTGGTTTTGCTGGTACATATTCTTTACCAAATGTATTTTTAATATAGTCCACTGCCATAATTTGTGCTTCTTGTGATACACGCACAGAGTCTGTACGAATATAAGTTACAAGTGCAATATGTCCCTCACCTGCAACATCAATCCCTTCATACAACTGTTGTGCTACACGCATAGTGTCTGGCGATGACATACTCAATTTATTGCTAGCATCCTGTTGTAATGTAGATGTAGTAAAAGGTGGCAATGCATGTGATTTTGCAATTGATTTTTTGATTTCATGCACAATATATCCATCTGGTTTTAGCTCTGCTTTAATTTTTTCTACTTCATCACTACAATTTGGCTTTATTTTCTTTTTGTTTTTTTCAATGAGTTGTGCTTTAAAATGCACTTTTTTGCTATCATTACCAAATAATTCAGCAACTATCGTCCAATACTCTTCCGGTTTAAATGCCATAATTTCGCGCTCACGCTCTACAACCATACGCAGTGCAACCGATTGTACGCGCCCCGCTGATAAACTTGGTTGTATCTTTTTACTCAATAAAGGTGAAAGCGTATAGCCTACAATTCTATCTAAAACGCGTCTCGCTTGCTGTGTATCCACTAATTTTTGGTCAATTTCGCGTGGATTCTCAAGGGCTTTCGTTATCGCTGTTGCAGTAATTTCATTAAAAACAATTCTATTTTTACCACCTTTTAAATTTAAAGCTTGTTGTAAATGCCAACTGATTGCCTCTCCCTCTCTATCTGGGTCCGTCGCCAAATAGACATGATCTGCCTTTTTTACTTTCTCTTTTAAACGTTTAATAACATCTTTTTTATCCTTATTGATGACATATGTCGGTTCAAAATTATTCTTGATATCTACGCCTAATTTTTTTGTAGGTAAATCTCGCACATGTCCTGCAGATGCATCAACTATATATTTATTTTTTAAGTATTTTGCTATTGTTTTTGCTTTTGAAGGTGATTCTACTATAATTAAATCCATAGTTCACTCCTTTATTCAACAAGTATTGTATATCGGTTACCACCGCAAGATGAAATCAGCTTTTTTAATTCTAAGGCCGTTAAGATGGGCGCAAGCTCAAAACTAGCCAAACCTGTTCTATTTGCAATTTGTATAATATGCGTTTCCCCTGCTTGCATGACAGTTAAAATCTTTTTCTCAATCTCTGTTAAAATAATTTCTTGTTCTTTATTTAAGTTTACTCCAAAAACTTCGGCAATGTCAACTACTTTTGTACAAAGTGTTGCAAACTGCTTGATTAACGCATTACAACCTATACCAGAGCTTATTCCTATAGAATATGGAAAGGCAAATAAAGACTTACCATATTGATAGGCATAATTTGCTGTAATTTTTGTACCACTCTTTTGTCCAGCACTGACAACCAACACCCCTTCACTCAACGCTGCAAGTAAACGATTTCTCTCCAGGTAATAATAATTTTTTGGTGCCACATCCGGTGGATATTCACTCACAACAAGTCCTTCTTGATAAACTTTATCCAATAAAAATTTATTGCATTCTGGAGTACAATATTGAAATCCATAGGCCAAAACAACAATACAATTTTTATTTTCCATAGCGCCTTCAACCGCTTGTGTATCTGCTCCATCAGCAATACCTGTTACAATTGTAAAAACAGTTGAAAGTCTTTTAGCAAATTCGTGCGTCAACTTTAAAATATGCGGTAATGTCTGTCTTGAACCAATTATAGAAAATTTTCTATGCTGTAATAACTTTACATTTCCCTTACAATAAAGTACAAATGGCGGTCTATCAATTTCTAATAGTTCTGCTGGATAATTTTCACTTTTTAAAGTCAAGCAAATTACATTTTCTCGTACATACTTCCCCAAAATCTCTTGCATATATAGTTTGGTGGCAAGAGATTGTTGCATACAATTTGCAATAGATTCACCAACAATATTTACAATTTCATTTTTGTATCTATGAAAGTTACATACAACAGCATACAAACTTTCATTTAAATGATATATTTGCAACTTTTTAGTATATTCTAAATGAAAATTGTCCAACCAAATTAAACTCTTTTCCTCTTTGTTGTACATATTTTCTATCCCCGTAAATTATCATAGCTGCGATAAGAAATTGCCTCTAAAAGATGTCTTTCTTCAATATCCTCTTTTTCTGCTAAATCAGCAATTGTACGCGCAACTTTTATAATTCTACTTCTTGCACGGGCAGATAATTTTAAACTTTCAAATGATTGCTTTAATATATCTTCACACGCAGAGGACAATTTGCAATACTTTTCTAGCTCTCGCGGTCCAATATCGGCATTGGCACGAATATTTTCTTTTACAAAACGTTTGTGTTGAATCTCTCTTGTCCGTTGTACTCTATCCTTGACTGTTTGACTATCTTCAACTTCTTCTTTTGAAATTAAATCATCATAACGCACACTATCCACTTCCACTTGAATATCAATTCTATCTAAAAGCGGACCACTAATTTTTGCACGATATTTATGTATACTTGATGGAGTACAAGTACATTCTCTATCCACACTACCATAGTTGCCACATGGACATGGATTCATACTTGCACACAAAATAAAATTTGCCGGATAACTCAGGGTGCCGTTGCTTCTTGTAACTGTAATAATACCATCTTCCAACGGCTGCCGCAATGCTTCTAAAGTGGCGCGTTGATATTCTGGCATTTCATCTAAAAAAAGCACTCCATTATGTGCAAGACTAATTTCACCTGGTTTAATTTTAGCTCCACCTCCACAGATAGATACAGTACTCGCTGTATGATGTGGTGTTCTAAATGGTCGTAATGAAATGATTCCACTCTCTCCTAAAAGACCGGCAATAGAATGTATCTTTGTCACTTCTAATGCTTCTTCAAAAGTCATATCTGGCATGATAGTTGGAAGGCATCGGGCAAGCATTGTCTTTCCAGCTCCCGGTGTTCCGACAAGCAAAATATTATGTCCACCACTGACAGCTATTTCAATTGCTCTCTTTGCCACAATTTGTCCCTTGACAAATGACATATCAAATTTATACTGATTGGTGTTTTTTGTAACTTCATAGCGTTCTACTTTTAATGGAATAAGCATATTTTCTGTCAAGTGTCGAACAACTTCATTCAAGTTTTCAGCCACAAATACAGTGATACCCTCTATATACGATGCTTCCTTTGCATTCGCTTTTGGAATGATAAATTGTGTATATCCTCTATTTTTTGCCGATATTAAAAGTGGTAAAATACCATTTACTGCACGCAAACTTCCATCTAATGCAAGCTCGCCTAAAAATACATAGTTTATATTTCTATCCCCAGATATATAACCGCTAGCTTTTAAAATACCTATTGCAATGGCAAGGTCAAAATAACTCCCTTCTTTCTTGATATCAGCAGGTGCTAAATTGATAATTATCTTCTGTGTTGGAAATTTTTTACCACTATTTTTTAATGCCGAACGCACGCGCTCTTTACTCTCTTTCACAGAGGTATCAGGTAAGCCAACAATTTCATATGATGGAATGCCTGCATGTATATCTGTTTCCACTTCTATTGGTACACCATCTAAACCAAGTAGTGTAAAACTTGTTACTTTTGAAAGCATCTTCTTCTTCCTTTATTGTATTTTCGTTAGTATAACATATTCCCATTGCTTTGTCAATTTATAATAAATAGTCACTTTAGTTGACATATAAACTGATACATGTTATTATACAGATAATATAACTTTTGAATATATTTGCCGATAGTCCAGTCCATTTGTGCCCATTCTCTTTGCTGGTTGAATAATGTTGACTTTACTCTTGTGATAATAATTGCTAGTTTCCGCACTTTTAAAAAGAATGTATTGCATAAGAAGGAAGAATAAAAAAGCAATTATGGAAGCAAAAATGCAAAAAGCAATATTTTCTTATATATCACTTGCAGCACTATCCATGCTAAAACTCTAATGAGAGATATACTTCTTGTAAATGACTGGTACCAATTAGCACTTTTTTGACTATGTTGGATTATATAGAATATAACAATATTTTTAGAAACAATTATAAGGGTGCTGCCGATGAAAAAATTTTTTCAAGATTTTAAAAAGTTTATAGCAAAAGGCAATATTTTTGATATGGCAGTTGGCTTAATTATTGCAACTGCATTTAATAAAATTGTTTCTAGCCTTGTCAATGATATCATTATGCCATTGTTTATCTTTTTTCTTGGTGCGTCTAGTTTAGAGGAATTACAACTACAATTTCATTGGAATGGTCGGATGCTTACTTGGAAATATGGACTATTTTTACAGGCAATTAGCAATTTTTTAATTATAGCATTATCACTTTTTTTGATGGTAAAAATTATAAATAATTCAAGAAATAAATTGCAAAAATTCCACTGTAAATTGAAAAATATCTCTAGAAAAGAATTAAAATTACAAAAAAAAGCGATAAAACTACAAGCAAAACGAGAAAATAGACCATTTAAAGAAGTTTGGACTGCATATGAAGAAAAGCAAGCAATCGCCCTTGCACAAAAAATAGAAGAAGAAAAGATAGAAACAGTTACAGAGGAAGTTACACAAGAGCTTAACACAACCTCGACAACTATGCAGACACAAATTGAGCTTTTAATAGAAATTCGAGACCTTTTAAAAAAAGAAAAAGCAGAACAACTTTCTGCTAAAAAAGAAGAGGAACTCTCTGATAAATAAAAAAATAGCTTGTGCTTAAGATTTTAAAAAATCTTAAGCACAAGCTATTTTTTTGCAATCAATTTATAATAAATAATTTTTAAACATAGCACTATATCGCATAAAAGTTGCACAATATTAGATAAAAAGCCATTACTACTTGCTAAAAAGTCCTATAATATAGTAGATAAATCCAACTGTTGAACCTGCTAAAACACCATATACAATAATTGGTCCTGCAACAATAAACATTTTTGCTGCCATACCTGTAATAAAACCTTCACTTTTAAACTCAAGTGCCGGAGAACATACACTATTGGCAAATCCAGTAATTGGAACAATGGAACCACCGCCTGCAACCTTCCCTATACGGTCATACACCCCTAAACCAGTCAATAAACATCCTATAAAAATTAAAATGACAGACACTGTACCAGCAAGTTCATCACCACTGAGTTTAAAAATAGTCTCAAGTTCATAGCGAAGAAATTGTCCTATACAACAGATGAGTCCACCAACAATAAAAGCGCGCCAACAATTGTGCAAATGTTTTGTTCTTGGTGCTAAAGACTTAACATACTCTAAATATTGCTTATTGATATGTGATGCCGTCTCTCTTGTAGATTGCGTATTCAATTTATTTAATAACTTAGAATCACTTTCTGTTTGGACAGTGTTATCTACTTTATCCATTATTGCAATCCTCCTCTATTTATAGTCATTTGCTCTATTTTGTTTGATTAAGCTTTCTCTTTCGTCAATTTCACGAACACCTTCTACATCGGCAACTGTTTTTATTTTGTTTTGCATACTTAAAATATGTGCAAATTATTTCTCTTTATACAATTTCAATACTTTACTTTAGCATAAAAATATAAAAGTAATATTGTTCTATTGCCTTTTCTCTTTATAGAAAAAAATTAGACTTCCTTTTCAATCTTTATCTTTTTTTAACAATATACATAGTGTTATTCCATTTAGAATCAACTATTCCTATAATACCCCATAAATAATGTATCTTCTATATATCTTATCTATAGACTCTAAAATATTTAAAATATGTAATAAAAAAATAAAATTTTGCCAGTTGATAAACATAAACACTAAAGAAGGGCAATTCACAAAAATACTCGTATCTTTCATCTCTTTTATCCTATTTATTTGTATTGCTCCAACAAGCTTTTATACTCTATATTTGCAAAAAGAGAGAAAAAGTAAACTTTTTCTCTCTTTTTTTGCATTTCCACTTTATTAAAATGCTATGAATGTAGATAAAACACCCCAAACTAAAATAATTAGTATCAGTATTGGTGCAACAAATTTTATCATTACTTGATAGAAGGAATGCGACCACTTCTTTTTATATCCAATTTCATTTTGAATTTGTTTAAAGTCACTGCACCATGCTGCACAGACACAGGTTAAAAATGCTACAATACATACAATCAATGTACTTGCTACAAAGTCAATCGAGTCATCTAATGTCATTTGTGTCCATCCAGTGGGACTATCTGTACTTACTGTTGGTAGTACTCGCCAATTAAAAGCATGTCCGAATGAGATGAGAATAGCCATTATTGCAAAGAAAACACTAAAAATAATAACCGCTTTCTTTCTCGTTAATTTAAATAATTCCATTGCTGCATCAACAACGGCCTCTAACTGAGAGATTGCTGGAGTAAATGCGGCAAAAAAGACCAAAATAAAGAATAAACTACCAAATATAAGTGAACCTACCTGTCCTCCTGTTTTATAAAAGAGTTGTGGCACTTGTACAAAGAGTAATTCAGAACCAGCAGGAATAAGACCCTCTGCATTTAAAAATACTTGGCCGCCGCCTAAAATAAATAAACCTGGTATAATGATAAGCCCAGCTAAAATACAGATTGCTGTATCAAATACAATAATTTGTGTTGTTGCTGTAGGAATGCTCTCCTTTTTTTGCATATATGAACCATATGTAATAATGGAAGCTGAACCAATAGACAGTGAATAAAATACTTGTGTAATAGCGGCGAGTACCCCATCCATTTTAAAAGAACCTTTATCTAAACCAAAAAATTCTTTAAAGTTTGGCACAAAAAAGTTTTTTACCCCTATCCAAGCATCTTTCCCTTGACACAATGTATAAATTACAACAAATAAAATAAACACTGCAAGGACTGGCATTACAACTTTCGAAACTTTTTCAATCCCTTTTTGTATTCCCATTAAGACAACAATTACTATTGCTGCTAAAAATATTAGAGTAAAAATAATGCCTACATATCCATTCGCTCCCTTAAGTAGACCATTATATACATTGCTTGCACCACTAGGCGTAGTTGGATCAAATGAAGCAAACCCCTGCCCCATACCATAAGTGATATAATAAACAGCATAAAAGAGCGCCCAACCACCAATGACATTATAATAGCTAAGCACAAGTAAAGGTACAAGTGCCGCGAGTATACCTAACCACCAAAATTTTTTACAAAGTGTTCTAAATGCTCCAATAACGCCTTGCCCAGTTTTTCTACCAATGGCAATTTCAAGCATTAAAAGCACGCTACCGAGTAAAGTAGCAAATATTAAACACATGATAACAAATGCGCCACCACCATATTTTTGTACTTGTATTGGAAAGCGCCAAATATTACCAAGACCAACTGCTGCACCAGCAGTTGCAAGGACAAAACCGATTTTACTAAAACCTCGTTTTCTCCTACTCCCATTTGGATTTGAACTCTTATTTTCGGAACATGGAACCGATTCTTCAATAGACTGCGTCATGGCATTTACCTCTTTTTGTTTAATGTTTGTTTGAACAATATCTATTTTATAATAAAAGAATTTTTTAAAACATTGTCAACTCAAATTGAAAGATTTTTAATAAAATCTTCTTCATATAGTCTATTACTACACATATATAAGCATAAAAGCAGAGAGCCAGAATTCTCTCTGCTTCTTATCTTGTCTCTATCTTTTTATACCGTTGCATTAAAATTGTACAAATGATGAAATAATACCCCAGAGCATAACAACTAAAATAAGAATAGGAGCTACATATTTAATCATTATTTTATAGAATGTTCGAACACTCTTCTTTTTCAAACCAATTTCATCTTCTATGCTCTCAAAATCACTGCACCAAGCTGCACAAATACAAGTCATAAGTGACACACCACAAATAAAGAAGTTATTTGCAATCCAGTCAATTGTATCATCCAAAGACATAGGAGCAAATACACCATTATTTAATACTGGCAATACTTTCCATTCAAATGCACGACCTAGAGAAATAAGTATTCCTATAATTGTAAAGAATACAAATAGCAATAAAACTGCTTTTTTTCTTGTTATTTTAAAGAGTTCACTCACAGCTCTTGCTGCCGCTTCCATAAGGGAAATTGCAGAAGTTAGAGCGGCAAAGAATACCAACACATAAAATATTCCGCCAAAGATGAGAGAACCAATTGGCCCACCTGTTTTATAGAATAATTGTGGTAATTGTACAAATAAAAGTGCGGAACCACCACTTGTTTCTGCTGATACACCACCACCTAAAATAAATAGACCTGGTATAACAATGAGACCGGCAAATACACCAATTGCAATATCAAATACAGCAATTTGTGTTGCAGCACTTGTAATGCTCTCTTTCTTTTGCATATATGAACCATATGTAATAATAGAAGCTGATGCTATAGACATAGAATAAAATACTTGTGTCAACGCAGCAAGCACCCCATCCATTTTAAAAGAACCTTTATCTAAACCAAAAAACTTTTTAAAGTCTGGTATAAAAAAGTTTCCTACACCTTTCCAAGCATCTTTGCCCTGACAAAGTGTATACACCATGATAAATAGGATGAATATTACAAGTACTGGCATCAAAATTTTTGAAGCTTTTTCAATCCCCTTTTGTACACCCATCAAAATAATGAATGCAGTTGCTCCCAAAAATAACAACATGAATATTATGCCTACATACCCACCGCCACCTTGCAAAAGTCCATTAAATATCTGTTCTGAACCACCTTGATTTTCAGGATTGAATGCACCTAATCCCTGTCCCATACCATATGTTAGATAGTATATGGAATAGAATAAAGTCCAACCACCAAGTACATTATAATAACTTAATATCAATAGCGGTATAATTGCCGCTATAATTCCTAACCACCAAAACTTTTTACATAGCGCTCTAAAAGCACCAATAACACCTTCACCAGTCTTTCTACCTATAGATATTTCAAGCATCAATAGTATAACGCCAAGTAAAACACCAAAGAATAGATACATCAACACAAATGCACCACCGCCAAATTTTTGTACTTGAATTGGAAAACGCCAAATATTTCCAAGTCCAACTGCCGCACCAGCTGCAGCAAGCACAAAACCGATTTTGCTAAATCCACCTTTTTTCTTTGCGTGTGCATTATTCTTTTGTGCATTGTTTACAGCAGTAGTATCTTCAGCGACTACCACAGATTCTTCTCCAGAATTTATCATGGTCTTCACCTCCTTTCCTTATTTTAAATTTATTATACATCAAATTAGACTTGATGTATATTTGTAATAGTATATAGATTTTCATCCATATTGTCAACCTAAAAAAGCTAATTTTAAAAAATAATATTATATAAATTGTTTATAGATGTTATAAATTATTTTATATTTAAAAGAGCTAGGCAATATTCTTTATCCTAGCTCTTTTTTTAAAAATTGTACAATCTTATGTTCTATGCGTGAAATTTGTACTTGTGATACGCCTATCTCTTCTGCTACTTCGGACTGTGTCATATCTCTAAAATAGCGTAAAATAATGATTTTTTTCTCGCGTTCTGGTAGAGTGTCAATAATTTTTTTTAAATCTAAACTTTCAAGCATACTCTCTTGCGTATCTATCGCTGGAATTTTATCTAAAATAGATTGTCCTTGCTCTTCTTGTCTATCTACCTGTTCATAAATAGAGATAGGCATCTTTGAAGACCCTAATGTAAAGACAACTTCATTTTCATCTAGACAAAATGCTTCGGCAATTTGTGCAATACTGGGCGTGCAACCTGTCTGTAACTTGACCTCTTCGATGTATTGATTCATCTTTTTTGCCGTCATCTTGATGGAACGGGAGACCTTTACCATACCATCATCACGCATAAAGCGTTTTATTTCACCGGCAATCATTGGTACAGCATAAGTGGAAAACTTTACATTATAACTTTCGTCAAATCCATTTATAGCTTTTAACAGTCCTATACTTGCAAGCTGATATAAGTCATCAAAATCAAGTCCTTTATTTAGATACCGTCTTATGATACTCTTTAAAAGGGAGACATTTTCACGAATTAAAATTTCCTTAGCATCATTATCTCCTTTTTTTGCTTGACGAATATACTGTAGTGTACTTTCCTCATTGAGCATTTGATATATCATCCACTATTTGAATATTTGTCATTTTACTCTTAGCAAGTTGCGTTTGATTTTTACTAATTTTCTTTTGCAAAATGACTGTTGTACCCTTCCCTAATGTAGATTCTACAGTGCAGCTGGACATAAAAGTCTGCATAATGGTAAAGCCCATACCAGAGCGTTCATCTTCTTCAAGTGTAGTAAAAAACGGCTCTTGTGCCTGTGCAACATCCGCTATGCCCTTGCCAGTATCTTGCACGGTAACAGTTAGCGTATTTCCTTCAATGCTACAAGTAATGGTTATTTTCTCCTCTTCACTCGTATAAGCGTGTACAATTGCATTTGTAACCGCTTCACTGACTGCTGTTTTTACATCATTTAACTCTTCTAGTGTGGGATTTAACGGCAGACAAAAGGCCGCCACACAGCTACGTGCAAATGGTTCGTTAACTGATTTTGCTAAAATTTCTAATTTCATATAATTTGACATCTTCATTCTCCTACAATTTTGGAATTAGGGCATATACCCCACTGATTGATAATACTTTATCTGCAAAATAATTTGGCGATTGTATATACATTGTTGTTGATTGACGTTGTAATTTTTTATAGCGTCCCAGTAAAAAACCAATCCCTGTTGAATCCATAAAATTGATATTTGTCAAATTGAATACAACTTGTGTACAATGGATATGTTCGGCAATCAACTTATCGACTGCTGCCCGAATTTGTCCGGCATTGTACTCATCAAGGTCGCCATTTAAAAATATTGTTAAACATTGATTGTGTATATTCGTGATAATCTCCATCTTGTAAACTTTAACCCCCTATTGTATATTTGCACTACTACAAATAGTTTTGCTATAAGAGTACCACGCAAGCGAATTTTACATTTTGTAAATAATTGCAAAAAGTTAGACTTTTTTGTCAATTGCAATGATTTCAAAATTTATAAAAATTATTGAAAAAAAATTATAAAAAAACTTGACAAAAGAAAAAATGTATAGTATTCTAAATAGAGTTGAAACAAAAAATGTAAAAAGGGCCTTTAGCTCAGTTGGTTAGAGCGGTCGGCTCATAACCGATTGGTCCGCGGTTCGAGTCCGTGAAGGCCCACCAAACATATTTTTGTATATAACTATATTTGGCCCGATAGTTCAGTTGGTTAGAACGCCAGCCTGTCACGCTGGAGGTCGACGGTTCGAGCCCGTTTCGGGTCGCCAAATATTTAAACTGAATAGTATGTATCTGTTCTTGCATATAGCAAGATATTAAAATATAGATACATAGATGCCTCGGTAGTTCAGTTGGTAGAGCAAGGGACTGAAAATCCCTGTGTCGGTGGTTCGAGTCCGCCCCGAGGCACCAAAAAAAATTTATTTGCATACGCTGGTGTAGCTCAATTGGCAGAGCAGCTGATTTGTAATCAGCAGGTTGTGGGTTCGAGTCCAATCACCAGCTCCACTTTATATATGGGAAGTTTCCAGAGTGGCCAAATGGATCAGACTGTAAATCTGACGTCTCCGACTTCAGTAGTTCGAATCTACTACTTCCCACCAGACTTGATTGCATATTAGATAGTTATTTTAATTTTCCTTAAAATAACTATCTATTTTTTTATTACATAACTTTACGATAACGCAAAAAATAAAAAAGAACTCTATTTATTCTTCCTTTTAAGAAGATGTGCTAAAAAAGAAAAGACAAAAACGCAACTTAAAGACTTTTAAAATTTGACAATCTTTTTAAAGTTTACTAAAATGAAAAAAATAGGAGAAATTTATGGCTATATTTGAAGATTTTTTAAAATTAGATATTCGAGTTGGAACTATATTAGAAGCAAAAAACTTTGAAAAGGCAAAAAAGCCTGCTTATCAACTCAAAATTGACTTTGGTTCTGAAATTGGTATAAAAAAATCATCGGCACAAATCACAAATCTTTATACTATTGAACAGCTAATAGGTAGACAAATTTTGGCAATAGTTAA
This sequence comes from uncultured Christensenellaceae bacterium, assembly GCA_910586945.1. Lineage (GTDB taxonomy): Bacteria > Bacillota > Clostridia > Christensenellales > Borkfalkiaceae > MGBC143601. The sequence continues at coordinate 68,404 of CAJULO010000001.1, read as the reverse complement.
TTTTCCACCAAGACAAATTGCCGATTTTATGTCAGAAGTATTAGTTTTAGGTATATATAGCGAAAATGGTGTTGTTCTTATAACCCCTACACAACAAGTAATGAATGGAGATAAATTAGGTTAAATAAATACTATGAAAAAAAACATCAATTTTGATGTTTTTTTATATCTTTGCAAGTTTATATATACATCTATACATACACTCTACTTTTCAAATCGGATTTATAGTCAATCTATTTTTTTATTTCCTTTCAATTGACAATTGTTCTATTTCAACTTATATTGATTACACATATGAATTTTAGGCTATTTCATTCCAAATTCACAACACTATAATGCTAAAAATTTAAATAAAAGGAGCAAATTTATGTTAGAACAAAAAACAATTGATATTATCAAAAGTACAGTGCCTTTTTTAAGGGAAAACGGAACAGAGCTTACTAAAGAGTTTTATAGAATGTTATTTATCAATCACCCAGAACTTCAAGGAATGTTTGACATGGAAAAACAAAAATCTGGTCAACAACCTACTAATTTAGCTGGTGCGATATTAGCCGTAGCTGAAAATATTGATACTCTTGAAAAAATTTTACCAGCTATAGAAAAAATTGGAGTAACACACGTAAAGAAAAATGTTTTACCAGAACAATATCCTATTGTTGGTCACACTCTTTTAGAAGCAATGAAAACTATACTAGGAGATTTAGCTACTGATGAACTTCTTGAAGCTTGGGGAAAAGCATATGAAATTATTGCAAAAATATTTATTGATATAGAAGATAATATTTATAAAAAACAATAAACTTATATTTTGTACAACTCATCATACATTATAAAATAAAATATACTTTTTACGCTACTTAATATAAACGGAGTACTTTAAAGTACTCCGTTTATATTTTAAATAATGATTTTACATAGAAAATTTTAAATATAAAATTTTATTACAAATATTTTTTACAATACTAAAACCTCCATTTTCTACTGGTGATGTAATGAGTTTATTCTCTATTATTCCATCTACAATAAATTCTATTTGTTTTGTACTATAGTCGTAATTGTATTGCAAGTTTGTACTCTGCTTTTTTCCCTTTTTTGGGACAACTACTAAAAGTCCCTTACCACCTTCTTGCAATGTAATTGAAATTTTTAAATAGTCTTGCAATATATCTTCACTCCCATACTGTAACATTTTGCATCTATACTCTCCTATATATGGTTTTATAAATTTTGCAATGGTATAATTATTATTTTTAGGTAAATTTGATGCACCTATACACAACGGTAACAGGCACATTATGCATAAAAAGAATATAGATAGAAATATTTTTTTACAAAGTATTTGATTTTTCATATCAATCATAGTATAATACGACTAAAAGGAAATATACACAATAGGTGAATATGAAATTTGATATAGAATTGGTAGGTAAAGTTGGTTCCATAGCACTTTTAAATGAACAACGCACCGCTATAGATGAGAATAAACTAAAAAAATTAGCAAGTGCACTCCGTCCAGGATATGTTTGGGTAACAAGTGGTGCAGTTGAAATTGGTAAACTTGATTATTTTAATAGAACAGGTGTTTTTTTGCCAGATATCGAAGAAAGCAAAAATGATTATGCTGGGCAAGGACAATCTATTTTAATGACAAAATATCGTGAATATATTGATGAATGCTATTCAACAAGACAAATTCTGTTAGAACATTTTCATCTCAATGACACTACAAAACGACAACATTTAAGAAATCTGTTATTGCGTTGCCCCATGCAAAATGCCATTCCTATTATCAACTACAATGATACAATCTCTTCAGTAGAAAATAGAAAAATGGAAATTGCTACTTTAGCAAAATATCAAGAGGTGCACGAATGTGCGGACAATGATGAAACAGCTACACAAATTGCCTGTCTATTAAAGGCAAAATACCTCGTTATTTTTACTAGTGTAGATGGTATCTATTTAGACCATACCGATAAAACTACGCTTATACAAAAGATTAGCGGTAAAAATTGTTATGAATTATTAGACAATATTGAACATTACAAACAATTTTGTATCGGTTCATCTCGAAAAGGGGCGAACGGTGCTGGACATAAATTAGAATATATCAAATCTGCTGCAATACAAGGAACAACTATTTATATTGCTAATAGCAAATACTCTATTGCAGAAGTTCTTGCTGAAAAAATAGCATGTACAAAAATCTGTATTGAATAATTATAAAAAAAGTGTCTATGAGGTGCAATGCTTCCTAAACACTTTTTTTATTTTTTTAAATATTCTATAATTTGTAACACTGCTAAAAATAGCAAGAATACACCATAATATTTTTCAAGAGCATGTCCTGCTACTGCATGTGCTATAAAGGCTGCTACAAGACTCGTTAGCAATGCTGGTATAATAATTTTTGACATTCCCTTTGCCTGTAGCAAGTGATTTTTATTGTGCAAATATAGTGCTACAATTGCCGTGGGAATAAAGGAAAATAAATTGACAGATTGTGCCATATGTTGCCCCATTCCACATGCAAGCAACAATGGAATCGTGAGTGTTCCGCCCCCCATACCCATGCCTCCCAATATGCCACCGCAAACACCTATAGCCACAAATTTTAAAAAGAGCATAACTATCCTCCATAAACACTTATAACCACTATAATAACTATTATAAGAAATTTATTTTTCACACTAAAATAACATTTTTAAACCGACTAGAATCAACATAAATATAAATATAAGTTGTATATTTTTAGCAGATAATCGCTTTAATAATTTTGCACCAATGACTCCACCAATACAACTGCCTATAGTAACGGGAATATGAATGCCCCATTTAAAATTACCTTGTAGCAAATAGACAATTGCACTAATAACAGTGATGGGTAAAATAACTAAAATGGCATTTGCATGTGCTTTTTGTGTCGAAAATTTTGCAACACCAGATAGCATTGGCACTGCTATCATACCACCTCCACCGCCAAAAAAACCATTTATAAAACCAATTGAGACACCAATGATAATCCACACAATAAAAACTCCTTATTTTTTATCAACATTCGACAATAAAAAGCAATCTTTATAAGCTAATCTACTTACAATACATAGTATAAACATCGCAAAAAAAATTATGAGAACTTAGGGGAATATGCTTGCATTTTTTGGGAAAATATAGTATATTATTCGCTAGATAAAAATAAAAATTTTAGGTAAAATTATGTCTATAGTAAAGAAAAAATCAATATTAAAAAATATAATAATAGGCGTAGTTCTAGCATTTTTTTTGTTAGCAAGCTTACTTCTTGTGGCATGTAAGAAGCAAGAGGAATTGCGTGGCACATTACTCGCTGATGCACAAACTTTTGCAAATGCTAATTTGGACTATGCGGATAATATAAATACGCAAAATGTCTTACCTACACCGAGCAATTGGAGTTACAAAATAAGTTCAAGTGCTAATGGAAGTGCACCAAGCAGTACTGCAAACAGTGGAAATATAATTGTAAATGATAATGCAAAAGAATTTACAACAAAAGCAGATTGGGATAATTTTAAAAAGGCAGTAGATAGCAAAAGAATAAGACAAGAGCGTCAAAAATATTTTCTAGATAATTTTGATTGGAAAACTGGATATATTTGGGCATATTTAGATTATTTAGAGTATAAGAATGTCAATTCTGATAAAAAACCTTTTTATTTTGCAGATATTACAACATGGCAATCCATTCCTGGAATGCCTGACTATGTCAAGAATAAATTGCTAACTGAGAATAAAGATTTTGATAAATCAGAACTTGAAAAGCGTAGCTATTGGGCAGCTGATAACTATACACCAGTAACCAATTTTATACAATGGATAAAAACTAATTCTATTTTAAAACAATTAAAGAGTAATTCATTGACAGCTGATGGTTTTACAAATCAAAAAAATTCTATACTAATGCTCAGCAATTATGCTGATGATAGTGACTACGGTACAGCAAGCCAATATACAAGTACAGCAATCACTTTACCAGCAGGCACAATGGCACGCTTGAGTGTAGATGTCTTTACCGCCCTATCATCTTATACAGGAGATGGTGCCAATATAACAATTACTCCCACGATTGGTGGTAATGTACAAAAATCAATAGTTCTCAATAATATTAATACAAAAGATAACACAAATGATACTTCGAATTGGACAAGTTATATATTATATTTGCAATCTTCAGAATATGCTGAAACATCTTTTATATTATCTTTAGGACTTGGCAGACAAATTTCTAATAGTGCATTGAATCGTGCAGAAGGCTATGTATTTTTTGATAATGTAACCTATCAAGTTGACCTTGCAAAAAAAATGAAGGATACTTTTTCTACAGAAATAACAACACAAAATACACATACTTTAAAGACAACTGCGGATACAGTTGTTGATGCAACTACTCTCAATAATAAGCCTGTAGTTTATAATTGTGATTTAGTAGATACAACGAAAGCTTCACTTTCAACAGGAAGTGCAACACAAACTCAAGGGAATAAAAATAACATAAATAGTACATTTAATGATTATTTTAAAATTAACAATACTCCTAGTATTACTACAGCTACAAATACTGCAACTCCTATATCTACAACTGCAAATTCAATTACTGTAGATAATAAGCATGATATAACAACAGCAATCAATGGATTTACTGGAAACACAGGGATACCAACAACTTTAAATAACTTTATTAATGGAGCAAATCCTTCTACAACAAATGGCGAATTTATACTAAAAGCGAATCAAAAGGCAATTGTTGGAATGTGGATAAAATCAACAGTATCCACTACTGTAAATTTAGTACAAGTAAATACTACAAACACTAACTTTAAAAATACTGTATCAAGCATAACCTTGCAGACAGATAAAATCAATGCAGTTAGTATAAGTGACGATAAAAATGGTCGACGGGATAACATTTATGGTGTGCATTATGGTGAGCAAAATACACAAAGCACAGATGAAAAATGGCAATATGTTCAATTTTTTGTCAAAAATACGAGTCCCGATAATGACGCTAAATTTGCAATAGAATTACAAGTAGGACTTACTACATTTACACAAAATACTTATTTAGGTGATTTTTCTAGAGGTACAGCAGTTGTTGCTAGTCCAAATGTAGACTTGAACTGTTCTGATGCAAAATATAATATGCATACTGCAAATGATTATTGTAAAGAAGTAGAACTAGCTACACCAAATTCTAATATTGGATTTAATAGAGCAAGTCATCGCATGGCAAAATATAATGCAGAAAAAAATTTTGCAATAGTTAACGATTCTATTGAAAGACAAAATAAAAGCGTAGAACACAATATCAATAGGACTTTTTGCTCTATTACAACTCCTTTAGCACAAGCAAAAGCAACTGGTGTAAATCCATATCTACCAAATTATGTAGGAGCTTCAGGTGGTTCAGGCCTTGTTGGTGGCACAACAACAAATTCAACTGCAAATGCAAATACAGGAATTTTAGATAAAACTTCTGTAAAGTTAGATAGTCCAGCAGCGACACTCTCTACACTAATTACAAGTTGGAAAAGTAATAATACATCTAATAATCCTCTTCTATCAAGTACATCTCCACTCTTAATTTATGGACAAAACTATGGTTATATTGCCAATAAATCGACTACACTTACAACAAGTTCATACTTTGCAATAAACCTTAGATTGTTATTAGCAAATAATGCACAAGCCTATATCTATCTCATTGATATGACAGAAACAGAACAAGATAAATATGCTAAAAATATTTTAGAAACAACACTTGGTGCAAACTATAAATATGATAATAATGGTAATGTTGTAACTTCGTATGACAACAATACAGCACAAATTCTCTTTTATATACAACCAAATGGTTTATGGAAAACGAGTTCTAGAAATAGTATTTACTATGCAAACTTAAAAAATTATGAAAAGCAAAAAGATAAAAAGCATGCAGAATATAATGAAAATAATCTAGTTGATGCAAGTGGCAATATCATTTATTATTATAAAGGTACACGAGGTCAACAACCACAATATACCCGCACAAATAGTAATAAAGATAAAGACTATGTACAAGATTTCAGTGCGGCTGTTGATGATGGAAGTATTTTACGCGAGACATTCGAAAAAGCAACTTTACGCTCAATGCCTGCTTCTACCTCTAATGTTACTGCTTCTAATAATAAACTTGTGGCTACAGTTACTGGCACTGCTGAAACAGAAAAAAATTGGACAGATGTAAATTTCTTTATTGCAACTGGTAGCACAGAAAGAAAATATCGCTTAGAAGTATTTTTAGGTTCTCGTGATGGCAATGGTACCGCAGTAGATGCTCAGCATTGGGTAATCTATGAAACTGTAAAATATGACAACCTAACTGAAGAAAGCTACAACAACTTATTAAACGAATACCAAAATAAATATATTGCTGCTGCAAGTAATAAGGATGATTGTATCAAAAAAATAAACAATCGTGAAGGTGATTTTACAATATCTGAAAATGGTAACTCAATTCAGTATTGGCACTATTCTTTATATGACAGTGGATATTATGCTCCATATAATGCAAAAAATACAAATTTAACTGGTAATCCATATTCTAGTTATGACCCAACAAAATACGTAAAACAAATTGCATTTATGCAATTTAAAAATACAAATTCTATTACAACCATTGCAAACTTTAAAAGCTTTGAAGAGAATGTGGCAAGTAGTGATGTAACAGCAAAACCAACAACCAAATCTGGTAAATTTCAAGGAAATATTCCCCTTTTAGTGATTTCTCTTATTTTAATTATCACTATACTAGTGGCAGTAATTGTATTATTATGGCGTAAATTCTTTAAAAATATAAAATTAACATTCTTTAAAAAGCACACAGAAAAATCACAAAAAGCTGCACAAGTAAGAACAACAAATACAGAAAATCTATCTAAACCAGATGTATTACCAAGTAAAGATGAAATTGCTAGTGAAGATTTATATGACTTTAATATTGAAGACAATCATCCAAATATCAAAGAAAATGAATAAGCAAAAAAAGACTTTCTATATAGAAAGTCTTTTTTTGCTTATCTAATGCAATTTAATTTATTATACAATAATACTATTATTTAGATATTTACTTCTTACTACAAGTTTTGTTCTAAAAAGTTTTTTAGCTCTTCAATCGTATATATTTTTTGGATTTGACCAATCTTTTGCAAATTATAAATATCTCGACGCCGCTGTAAACTCTCTTTAGAGCTAGCTAAATATGCCGTACAATTTGCAGTATGTGCAGTGTATGTGGCACCGTGCTTTGTGATTATCGTCAATAACTCTTGTGCCTGTGAAAAATTTTCTTCAATGGCATTTTCAAAAGTAAATTGTAATCCCTTTAATAAATTTGTTGTAGCAATAAATTTATTACTATTTGCGTATACATGAAATTTTCCGCGTTTTCTTGCTCTTTCCTGTTGCTCTTTTTGTTTTTTCAATTGATATTCTTGCTGTTGTAAACTCTTACAATCTTTAATTTTATCGTTATGCAACTCTCCTGCAATAATTCCATGTTTTTTGATAAACTCTTCTAAGCTAATTCCCTCATTTTTACATAATACTTTTGTAATTTGCATCGTAATATATGCATCTTTTAGTGCACTATGTTCTACTTTTGTTTCTATATGCAGTATCTTAACAAGCTCTTCAAGTCCTATATACCTTTCAAAATTAAAAGTACTCGCCATATAAAAAATTTGTGTATCATAAAATTTAAACTTTAGTTTTCTTAATTTATATCGTCCAATCTCTAATTTTAAAAATTTTGCATCATTGATTGTTGCATGTCCAATTTTTATCATATCTTCACTTTGCAACAGTTCTTGAATCTCCTTGTAAAAATAAGAAAAATCTTTATAATTTTTAAACGCGTCATAATTATAAGGTAATACTAAACCTTGTCCAGCTTCATTTGTTAAATGAAATCGCCCTTTAGGATTGATTAGCAATTCTTTCTGCTCAATTAAATTAAAATTTTCATCTGTAATGCAATATCCGAATGCACAAATTTTAGCAACATTTTTATATACACATGCACATTCAATATCAAAAAAAATATACTTCATCTAAAAAAATGCATTCCTTTTTTTATCTATTATAGCATATTGCACTATTTTTGTAAAGCTTATTCACTACGCATACTATCCTCTACTCTTAAGTAAAAAATTCTTTTATATTATACTATACTGAAGTATATATGTAGATATGGAGATAAAAAACGATTGAACTTAACGGAAATTCTCTTGACTAAAAAATTCTTTTATATTATACTATACTGAAGTATATATGTAGATATGGAGATAAAAAATGATTGAACTTAGCGGAAATTGGGATACATTATTACAGGATTTATTTGCGAGTGAAAAATATTTACAGTTACGCGCTTTTTTAAAAAATGCATATGCTACACAAACAATTTATCCTGATATGTATTCCATTTACAGAGCTTTTCAATGCACTGCACTTACTAATCTGAAAGTGGTACTTTTAGGGCAAGACCCTTATCATAATATAGGACAGGCACATGGATTAGCTTTTTCTGTACAAGATGGGACAACATTACCACCCTCACTCTGCAATATTTTTAAAGAGATTGATGATGATATCAACAGTTGCACAGATAGACATATTCAACCTACTCCTTTTATACAACCAGCAACTGGTGATTTAACAAGTTGGACAAAACAAGGTGTATTGTTACTCAATACTGCACTAACTGTAAAGGCACATTCTGCAAATAGCCATAAAGAACTTTGGCAATGGTTTACAGATGCCGTAATAGAAAAGATTTCATCCACTACGGAAAATATTGTATTTATACTTTGGGGGAATAATGCCAAATCAAAAAAACAATTCATAAATACCAATAAACATTATATTTTAGAGGCAGCACATCCATCACCATTATCAGCACATAATGGTTTTTTTGGATGTAAACATTTTTCTAAAACAAATCAATATCTATATCAAATCAATAAAAGACCTATTGATTGGAACATATATACATATTCATAGCTATACAAATATGATTTAAGAGGATTTTTTTATGTTTAGAAAAATTAGACGCGTGCGTCAAACAATGTCAGATGAAAAAGCTATTGCAATTTTAAAAAATGGTTCTGTCGGTGTTTTAGCATTACTTGGAGATGAAGGATATCCTTATAGTGTTCCAATAAATTATGTTTATCACGAACATAAATTATATTTTCATAGTGCGGTAGCTGGACATAAGATTGATGCAATTCGAAAGTACAATAAGGCATCATTTTGTGTGATTGCAAAAGATGATGTTATACCAGAAAAGTATACAACATTTTTTAAAAGTGCCATCTGTTTTGGTAAAATTCGTATATTAGAAGATTTAAATGAGGTACGTAGAACTATAGAACTTCTTGCAATAAAATATCATCCTACAGATAGTTTAGAAGGTAGAGAACATGAAATCAATAGATTTTGGAATAAATTTGTGATGATTGAATTAGACATTGAACATTTATCTGCAAAACAAGCAATTGAACTTGTACCTAAACAGCATAATAAGTAAATATCTACAACTTTACATTTGAAGATATAAGGAATACCTATGCAACAAATATTACAAAAATTCAATTTTCATGCCATAGGCGAGCAAAATGGAAAAATTAAACAAATTAAAGGTATTATCAATAATAGCAAACCAAATCCAAACCATTTATTTTTTTGCGAAGGGATTTGGCAACTAACACTGTGTGAAAAATTTTCAACACCAATGGATAGTTTACTGATTTGTCCAGAGTTGATAAAAACAGCTGAAGCAAAAAGTTTAATTGAAAAAGTAGCAAAGAGAGCGGAAAATTTATTTACAATATCACAAAAAACAGCAGAAAAAATTACAGAACGAGGACAACCAGACGGACTGATGGCATTAGCACAATTACCTACACACAATATACATACTTTTCAACCTGCCAAAAATGCTGTCATTTTGATATTAGATGGACTAGAAATTCCTGGTAATGTCGGTACAATATTACGACTCGCTGATGGAGCAAGCATTGATGCTGTATTTTTATGCAATAAAAAAGTACGCTTGACACATCCAAAATTGATTAAAGGCAGTCAAGGTGCTATTTTATCTGTTCCCTTATTCCAATTTGAAAGTGTACAATTGTGCATACAATGGTTACAAAAGAAAAATTTCACCATTTATTTAGCAGATACCCGCGCTGAAAAATATTATTATCAAGAGGAATTTGGGAAAAAAACAGCAATCGTACTTGGGGCAGAACGCTATGGTATATCTAAAGAATGGTATATGCATAAACACTGCAAAATTGCTATACCAATGCTTGGCAATTGTGATAGTTTAAATGTAGGCGTTGCTGCAACAATTTTAGCTTATGAGGCAATTAAAAAAAATAAGTTTTTAGAAAAAAACTAGCTCTCAATACAGAGCTAGTTTTTTTTCGACAAAATTTGCAAAATGCAATATTTTCTATTGATTTTGTTTTTCTGTTATGATTTGTCTTTCTTATTGACAAATCATATTCTCTAATTGATTCACTTTTAACTTTTTTCTTCTTGATTGAATCTAGATAAAAAATCAAATTCCTTACCTTTTGTATCATATTTAATCAAGGTATCAACATGCACATTATATGCACTACGAAAAATACTCACATCGACATTTGGATGTTTCTCTTTTAACTTTGCAATTAAGCGTTTCATCTCTGCTCTTTTAGAACCACTTTCATCATCACTCTGTACACTATCAACACTACAATATTCTGTAAAGCGACAACCACATGCCATAAAAACAAGTTCATTGTAATTTTTCCAATTGATAATATCTTGCTCATGTACATAATATAGTGGACGAATCAATTGCATACCTTTATGATTTGTACTTTTTAATTTCGGTGGCATACTTTGCATTTGTCCACCATACAGTACACCCATTAGAATTGTTTCGATAACATCATTAAAATGATGTCCTAAAGCAATTTTATTGCAACCTAATTTTTCTGCTTCCTTATATAAATAGCCTCGACGCATTCTTGCACACAAATAACATGGACTCTTTGCAATTTGAAATACAGTATCATAAATATCTGTGTTGAATATATGTACGGGTATTTGTAATTGTTCTGCATTTTTTTCTATACACGCTCTATTTTCTGTATTATATCCAGGATCCATGACCAAAAATTGCACTGCAAATGGAATTTGTCCATGTCTTTGTAATTCTTGCATACATTTTGCAAGCAACATAGAATCTTTACCCCCTGAAATACATACAGCAATCTTATCATTTGGTTGTATCAATTCATACTCTTTTATAGCTTGGATAAATTTACTCCAAATCCCCTTTCTATAGGTTGTTATAATACTTTTTTCAACATCTGCACAACTTTTCATATCTATACCTATTATCTATTTTGCCATGCCTTTAATTCCATTTGTATTCTTTCTGCAACTGCTTCTGGGGTGCAATATGATGTATCAATCACACAATCATAATTTTTTAAATTCTGTATATCCACTTGATAGAGTGTTTTATAACGCAAAACTTCACTCTCTCTTCTATGCAATATCGATTGCATTGCCTCTTCTACTGATGCAAATTTTTCTACCATTCTACCGTCTGCCAATATACGCTTTGCCGCAAGTAGCGGTTCTACCTGCAAATATACAGCAAATGCCGCTGGTATAAAATGCCACGCCATACGAGAATCAATAATTAAATTTTTATTGACATCATTTAATGCTCTCAATCCATCATCTATCTTAAAATCAATTTCAGGATGTGATTCGCTATACTTATTCAATTCTAAAGTGGTCATCCCCATTTCTTCAGCAATTTGTCGTTGAATTGTCCCTGTAGAATAACATTCTGCAGCAAACATTTTTGCTAAAATTTTTCCAACAGTTGACTTTCCACTCCCTAAATCACCTGCTAGTGCTATTTTTACATATTGCATATATTTTTATCCTTATTATTCAATAAAAATATTATAACAAAATTCCTGCCTTTTGTAAACCGTTTTTATTGATATCAGAGTCCAATTCTTTTCTTATATGAGTTGTAACAAGGCATCAAAAATAGTATCACAACTTGTATCTATATGCACTTTAAAATAGTTATGTAATAATTTAATTGCTCTTTTTTCTCCTTCCTTAGTGCAAAATTCTGCAACATAAGCTTTTCCATTTGCACGCTTTAAAACTTCAATCGTTTCTGCACTTACACCCGCTCCACTTTTACAGTCTCTACAATAGAAAAGTCCACTTTTTAAATCTATATTGACAATGCCTTGTAAATCTTTACCACACGCTGCACATCTATCCACTTGCAACGCATAACCAGACAACTCTAAAAGCTTCAAAAAATAACAGATAAATATTTGTATAGTATTTCCAATAGTTAGCTCTTTTAATGCTTGTATGGTATATAAAAATAACTCGGCATTGATAATATTTTCATATAAAACACAATCTAATATGGTAGTAATAGCACTTGCAGTATATAATTTTAATATCTCCGTACGAATTTCATAAAAGGCATCAATTAAAGTTGCATGTGTAATGATATATCTATCTCCTTTTTTTGCCAAAATATACTCACAAAAGGCAAATGGTTGTACACTAAACTTTAATGCAGCTCTATCTTTTTTTACGCCCTTAGCTCGTACTGTGATTTTACCATGCTCTATTGAAAACAATGTCACTATTTTATCATTTTCACCATAATCGACATTACGCAATACAAGTGCCTCTACCTTGCTATTCATCTCTTTTCCCTTTACTTTTTTAAATTTTTATATAACATATAGTAAGATAAATTACCTGTCGTCTCAAACATCTTCCATGCTATTTCTGCAGTTTTTAACTCTTCATCATCATGATTTATCATTTTTATTCTCCTTATAGCAATCAAATTGCAAAAAGAGTATGTGCAATGCATACAAAAGTATGAACAATCTAGTTTAAAATTATTTCCTTTAAACTTTCAAATTTTTGCTCTAAATAATTTTTTAAGTTTTCATCTAATGGATAGTCTGCACTCTCATCCACTATTTTTTTTGCTAAAAATATGACATCTGTACTATAATTTAAATTTTTAAGTTCCGTAAAAAATTTACCGCTCTGTTTTGTTCCTAAAAAGTCTCCGCCACCTCGCATTGCCAAATCTGCTTCAGCAATTTTAAAACCATCACTGTTCTTCTTTAAAATCTGCAATCGTTCCAAAGCTTCTTCATTTGTACGACCACAAAGTAAAAAACAATAACTTTTTTTATTGCCTCTACCAACTCTACCGCGCAATTGGTGTAATTGAGATAATCCAAATCGTTCGGCATTATAGATGACCATATGTGTTGCATTTGGTATATCTACTCCCACTTCAACCACTGTTGTACTCACTAGAGCATCAAATTGCCCCTCTTTAAAATTTTGCATAACTTCTAATTTTTCTTTTTCTTTCATCTTTCCATGCAAGAGAGCAAATTTTACACTGGGTAAACGCACTTGTAACTCTTCATACAGTTGCTGTACACTCATAATTGTGCCTTCCTCATCTTCTTCAATCTTAGGACAAATATAATAACATTGTTCTCCTTCTTTTGCTTTCTCTGCTAAATATTTCAGCATAGATGTATATTTTGTTTCTGGCACAATAGAAGTAGATATTTCTATTCTCTCTTTTGGCTTTTCTAACATAGTCGTACAATCTAAATCCCCATATAAAATTAAAGATAATGTTCTTGGAATAGGTGTTGCACTCATAATGAGCATACTTGTTAAACTCCCTTTTTCACTTAAAATATTGCGTTGTGCTACTCCAAAACGATGTTGTTCATCACAGACACAAAAGGCAAAATTATGAAAATGTACATCTTCTTGTAAAAGTGCATGTGTACCACATAAAATGGCAATTTCACCAGATTGCAATCGTTTTTTTATCTCGCTTTTTGCTTTTGCACTACATGACCCTGCTAGATACTCTACTGAATATTGAGGAAAATATCTTTTTAAAAGCATAAAATTTTGTTTGGCAAGAACTTCTGTAGGTGCAATCATTGCCGCTTGATACCCACTTTTTACTGCTATGAAAATACCACAGAGTGCAACCGCTGTTTTGCCACTTCCAACATCACCTTGTAATAGTCTATTCATGCTCCCATGCCGAATTAAATCATCATAAATATCATTTACTGCCTGCAGTTGTGCATTGGTAAATGTAAACGGAAATCCCTTTATAAAATTGTTTAATGCATCTTTTGTACAAGAATACTGTAAAACTTGCTGTTTTTTTTGCTTTCCTTTAAAAAGTCTAAATGCCGAAAGTAATATAAAATATTCTTCCACTGCAATGCGTTCGGATGCTAAAATTTTTTCCTTTATATTTTGGGGCGCATGTATTGCATGGTAGCTTTCGACAAGTGAAGATAATTTATATTTCTTTTGCAATGCAAGAGGAATATATGAACTAATCTTTGCAAGACTTAAAGCTTTTTGCACTAAAGCACGCACATTCCCTTGTTTTATCGTACTTTTTAAAGTATAAATTGGTACTAGTCCTTTTAAATATTTATTTTCTTCTTTACTTTCAAAAGTTGGATTAATGAAAGAATACTGTCCATATTTATTTTTTTGTAATCGACCATACAGTAAAAAGACTTCCCCGGTATTTTTTAATTTATGCAAAAGATAAGGAGCGTTAAACCAAATACAAGCAAACTTTTCTTGTAAGCCATCATCTTCATGTTCCACTATAAAATTTGCTCTAATAAATTTTTGTCTACCTTTTTGGAAAATCTCGGCAGGTTGCATCAATTTTGCAGCAATAAAAATAAAATCATTGTGATAACTATTTTTGAGTTGACTCTGTTTTGTTAAATCTAAATAGGCACGAGGAAAATAACTGAGTATATCCTGCAAGGTAAATAATTGTAGTTTTTGTAAATATTCCCGTTGTTTTTCAGTAAAATTTGAAAAAAAGTCTTTTTGCATTTTCTTTCACCAATTTCTGCCATATAATACAATTTTATTTGCTAAAAAAGGCGGAGTTTGTATCTTCCGCCAATATAAATTTATTCTAGTGATACTATGTAAGAATAAATCGCTTGCCCACCTTCTAAGCATAATACTTCACAATCAGAATACTCCTGTGCTAATTTTTCTTGTAGATTTGTTGCATCTTCAAGGGGAATATCTTCTCCATAATAAAGAGTAATATTTTCATGTGCATTTTTCTTTAATTTTTGCACTAACGCTAAAACAGTTTCTTCTTGCGTCTTACCCTTTACAAGAACCTTGTTACTATCTACACCAATATAATCACCAACTCGTACAACTATTCCATTAATATTAGAATTACGAACGGCACGCGTAACTTGTCCACAAACAACATTTTGTATATTTTTTTTCATTACAGCCAAATTCTCTTCTACAGAGCAATTCGCATCAAAATAAAGCGCTGCAGCAATACCTTCTGGAATGGTCGTTGTCGACAATACAAATAAATTTTTATTTTGTACCAATGTTTTTGCTTGTTTACAAGCTAAAATAATATTTTTATTATTGGGTAAAATAAAAATATTTTTTGCATTGATGGTTTTAATTGCCTGTACAATATCATCTGTACTTGGATTTGCAGTTTGCCCACCTTCCACAATTTTATCGACCAATAAGTCATTAAAAATTGCTGCAAAACCTTTTCCAGAAGAAACGGAAAGCAACCCCATTTCCTTTCTCGTTCTCTCCAAATTTGCACGGAATGCTCTATTTTGCTCTAACATATTTTCAATTTTAATTTTATCCACTTCACCAAGTTCTAAAGCATAGCTTAATACTTGCCCAGGATTTGCTGTATGCACATGCACTTTCACTAACTGCTCATCACCAAAACAAATTAAACTATCGCCAATTTGCGAAAGTTTAGCCTTTAATTTTTCAATTGCCGTCTGCACTGCTATTTTTTTATGCATATTGATAATGAAAAATTCTGTACAATATCCATATCGAATATCACCAATCTCTAAGGTGACAATCTCTTCATTACTACCATAAGATACATCATTACTTGTCATAGACAAAAAGTTATTTGTATCCAACTTTTCCCCTTGCATTGCAGCTAAAAATCCTTTCCATACAATGATTAAGCCCATACCCCCAGAATCTACAACATTTGCCTCCTTTAAAACTGGTAAAAGTTCCGGAGTTTGTGAAAGTGCTTGTTCTCCTGCTTGTAAAATAGCTGTCATTAAACTAGGATAATTTTTGTGATTTTTAATTTCCTGTCTTGCACATTCACTCATCTTTCTAGCGACTGTTAAAATAGTGCCTTCTTTAGGTTCATGTACCGTACTGTATGCTAATGCTGTTGCATTTTCCAGCGCTTTGACAAATACTTTTAATGGAATTGTCTCATGCTCCTTTACAATTTGGCAAATTCCACGGATGAGTTGTGATAAAATTACACCACTATTCCCTCTAGCACCGCTAAGTATACCATTACTGACAACTTGACAAAGTTCAGCAAGTTTATTTCCATTGTATTTCATTAGGGCCTGAATACCAGCATTCATAGTAAGTGCCATATTTGTACCTGTATCTCCATCTGGTACAGGAAAAACATTTAATTCATCTATTTTACTACGATTTTCTTGTAAATACTGTGCACCGCTTAAAAGCATATTACGAAAATCTAAACAATTGAGTGCTTTTAGCATTCTATTTGTTTCTCCTTGTTATAGGATTTTATCTTTATATTTTGTATATTTTGCATTGAATAAATTCCTGTATTCTAAATTCCAAAATATATGATTTGTATAGAATTATAATAGTATATAGTATAATGAATTTTTATATTTTTTGCAAGACTTTTTATAAGCTTTATAGAATATTTTCGCAATTTTTTAAAAATATTGTGAAAAAAGCTTGCAATTTTTTTTAAAATTTGCTATACTAATTGCATAATTTTGTTAAAAGTATCAATAAAATAAATTTTATTAGGAGAGATATTATGTCAAGAGTATGCATCATTTGCAATAAAGGACAAAATTCTGGCAATAATGTTAGCCATAGTAACCGTAAAACTAGAAGAACTTTTAAAGCAAATGTTCAAAAAGTTAAATTTTTAAATGGCAATAAAATAGAAACAAATTATGTTTGTACGCGTTGCTTGAAGGGCGAAAAAGTACAAAGAGTTTAATATAGTTTTACAAATAAAAAATTTTAAATTATTTCTTTATATTACAATATTTTCCTTTCTTTTCAAGATATGCTTTAGAATAAAAGCATATCTTTTTTTCTACTTAAATTGTTTATATAGGATAACTATAGAACAATCTATTTTTGAAAGACTGGCCTATCTTTATTTTTTTTGCAATACAATAATATATAGATAAGCAAGTCTTTTCAAACAATTATCTATCTTTATCTATATTCTCTTTGCTATTTTATTGTTCTATTGACTTGCATTATCTATGATTAGAATGAGCATTACTTTATACAATATATACTTTTATTTTTCTTTCTTTTCTTATGCAAAAATACTATTATGCAAACTATAAGACCTACTATTATTGCACCTAGTATTCCACTTATTATGATATATATCCATAATGATTGCATAGGATGAGATTGTATAGGATGAGACTGCTTCGTATGGTCAATGAAAGTTCCTGCATTACATACCAAATTGCCAATATTTTCTTTATTATCACTTTCAAGAATTCCATTATGTAAAGTTGCATTGCGAATGATAGCACTCTGTTGAATATATGTGTGTCCGCCGTTAATTTTTAAGCTATTTATATCTGCACCAGCATTTACAACTGTTTTCCCTGCACTTTCAAGCGAAACAATTTTCGCTCCACGCTTTACTTGCAAAATACCACTAGTTGTGTTTTGAATAAAATCAATATGACCTGCAACATTTAGTTTACCATCATTGATAATATCCTTAATCTTTATGGTATCCCATAAAGTTAAAATACCAGTCTCATGTATGACTACTTTAGAGATATTCCCACCACTTGCATTAGCACCACTACCTAAATCTACTTTACCAGCTATTGTTAAGTTTGTAATCGCTCCACCTTCTAACAAATTGATAGCTCCATCTGTTGTTATAATAGTTTCTATACTTCCTGCAATATCTACTGACCCACCTTTAAGGTTTAATGTCTTTACACTTGCCCCTGCTTCTATAGTAAGTTCTCCAAAATATCCTTCATATCCTAATACTGTTGCATTCTCTATCGTTGCATTGGATTGTATATTGACTATACCACCTGCTACTTTTAAAGTGTTTACAGTAGCATTAGATTCTACAGTAAGTTCTCCAAAATTTCCCCCATAAACAGTTACTGTTATATTCTCTACAATAGCATTTGATTTCACATTTACTTTACCTATATGCGCATTACTCGTTACCAAAACATTTTGTACACGCACATTGGATTCTATATTCACTATACTTCCAATAGATTGAATCATTCCATCAATGCTTCCAGATAGATTGCATACACAACTCGTTCCTCTATTCTTAAGTATAATATTTCCGGTAACAGTACCCATTATATCCAAATGAACAGTGTCTCTAACTTCCTCATTCTCTAATAGAATATCCTGAACGGTTGCTCCAGCTTCTATAGTGACATCTGCATTTGCTATTATCAATTCATCAATTATTCGACCACCAGACTGCACATTTAGAATAGTTTTCGTTGGATTTCCGACGAAAATGACAGTTCCAGAAATTGTCCCTTTATCATAAATATTTACTATGCCGCTATAAACTATTAAATTATTTACAGTCCCTTTAATATTTACTGTTCCACTTTCTACTATTACATTATTTACAATCTCGCCTGCTTCTATAGTTGTATCACTTGTAATTGTACTATTTTCTAAATTTGTATTTTTATGTATATTTTTTTGTACAGACTCTACACTTTCTGCAGAAAGAGCATGCGTTTTTATTTCTTTATTTTGTAAAATAGATACAAAAACAAAACAGATTATAAAAAACATAAAAATACTTGTACAAAATAGAGTTATTTTTTTCAAATTCTTAAATTCCATTTTTCCCTTCTTCCTTTTCTACGATTATATCATTTCTATATTATCTATTATATAACAATTTTTTCTACTGTCAATTTTTTATATCGATTTTACCACAAATTCCCAAAAAAATACAATCTTATGCATAAATAGAAAATCTTTAAAGACAACAATATATAAAAAAGAGATAGAAAACTATCTCTTTTTTATATATTGTTGTCTTCTATCCATTACGCATTCTGCTTTTTCTTTTGTAATAACCCTTTACCCTTTAATGCACAAAAATTCGCAAAATAAATTGAATACATTTAGGTGGTTTAATACAAATTATTTTTATCATAGAAAAAACTCCTATACCATTTTATCAACTTCAAAGACAAGTAATACTCCCTTCTCAATCGTTATACTTGCTTTCTCCTTTTGTATACAATTACTTATGCCCCTGCATTCTTCTGCACATAGGGTAATATTTTTTAAAGAATATTGTAATCCTTCACTATCTAGTATATGGACATCGCCAAAAAATGGTGCAAAACTGATTGTTTTATTTCTTTTATTGGTAAATACAACATATTTATCTACACAATATATTGTAGCATAATTGGTTATTAGTTCTGCCCAAATCCCACGCCTGCATGCATACAATAAAAGTTGTAAATTTCCAAAAAAATGGTCATCGCGTTTACCGCCACCACCATAAATTTGAATATGACGACATCCTTTTTCTATCAAATATCGTAATCCTAACTCTCCATCTGTTAAATCTTTTTCCTTTGGATAGACTAAGTTATGTTCTGCTTTCTCTACACTACTATCAAAATCACCAATATGCATATCAATTTGTAAGTCTTTTGCCCATATATATGCTCCATCACAACAGACTGTATATCTATTTTTTTGCTCAATTTTACCTTGGTATGGCTCTCCATTTAAGAGTAAAATACCTTTTTTTACTGTCTGCATATGCTACTCCTTGCAAATTTACATACCATTTCGCAAATCTTGAATGATTTTTGCCCTATCTTTTACTTTAAAGATTGTACTTCCTGCAACTATTCTTGTTACTCCAGCTTGTTGCACTGTGTGTACATTCTCTAATGTAATACCACCATCCATTTCTATCACTACATGCAGGTTATTTTTTACAATGTACTCTTTTACTTTTTCTGCCTTTTGTAAAGTACTTTCAATAAAAGATTGCCCTCCTAAACCTGCTTGCACACTCATAATTAAAATAAAATTACAATACAGCAATAGTGGTAAAATATCTGCAATATCCGTCTTAGGATTTACTGCAATACCTGCTTCTATCCCATAGCTTTGAATCTCTTGTAGAATGACAATTGCTTGTTCTAGCTTATTTTTCATATTGCCTTGTAATGCTTCAATATGAAATGATATAAAATTAGCTCCGGCATTTACAAAATCTTTTATCTTATTTTGTGGATTTGTTACCATTAAATGTACATCTAATGGTAAATTTGTATTTGCTTGCACTGCTTGCAGCATCTGTGAACCAAAAGTGATTTTTTCTACAAAATTACCGTCCATGACATCAAAATGTATAATATCAGCTCCAGCAGTTTCTAATGCTTGCACTTCTTCTCCTATTTTAGCAAAATCTGCTGCCAAAATTGATGGTGCTATTGCTATTTTTGACATATCTTTCTCCTTCGCTATAAATTTAAATAGTTTGCTCGTAGTTGCCCACATGCTCCGGCAATATCGTCTCCCATTTTACGACGCAAAGTTGCAGAAAGTCCACCCTTTTCTAGCATAGCAACAAATTGATATGCTTCTTTTTCTGTTGTGCCTATCAATTTACCATTTTCAATAGCATTCAGTCGAATGCAGTTGACATGACAAGGTTTCCCTTTTAAGAGTGCTATAAGTTTATCCGCATCCTTTTTACTTGCATTTTCACCAGCTATTAAAGAATATTCAAAAATATATCGTCTTCCTGTTTGTTCAAAATAATAATTACATGCATCTAAAATTTCTTGTATAGAATATACTTTTGCAATTGGCATAATATTTTGTCTCTGCCTATCTTCACCATTGTGCAAGGATACCGTTAAATTAATAGATAACCCTTCATTTGCCAACTTTCTCATTTCAGGTACAAGTCCACAAGTGGATAAACTGATATTCCGCGTACTGATACATATGCCCTCTGGAGCGGAAACATTTTTTAAAAAATTGACGGTATTATGATAGTTATCCAATGGTTCACCACTACCCATAAGCACAATATTTGTAATTGCACGCTGTTTACTATTGCCACCCATACGTGCATTGACAACAAGAACTTGTGCTAATATTTCTCCACTTGTCAGGTTACGAATCAGTCCACCCTTAGTGGAAGCACAAAAGACACAGCCCATTCTACATCCTACTTGCGTGGATACACATTGGGTATTGCCATGTTTATATTGCATAAACACACCTTCAATGCAATTGCCATCAGCAAGTTGAAATAAAAATTTTTTTGTTCCATCTTTTGCTGTAAACTCTCGCAAAATTACAATTGTTTCATCTTCAAATAAAGTCAAAAGTCTATCTTTTAAGCTTTTAGGTAGAGTAGAAATCTCTTGAATACTTTTGCCTAACATCAAGCCTTGATAGAGTTGTAACGCTCTATATTTTTTCTCATGCAATTCTTGCACAAATAAATCTTCTAACTGTTGTAAAGACAAATCATGGATGATTTTTTTCATTTTTAACCTTCAATTTTCTTCATTTTACAGATGTAAAATCCAACTCCATAGGATATATGTGGCAAGAATTGTAAACCAAATTCCTTTTTCACATGTCCAAGTGGACTTGTAATTTCTTCAACAATAAAGTTTTTATTATTTTGTAAAAAATTTTTAATGATTTTATCATTTTCTGCATGGAATATAGAACAAGTTGAGTAATATAAATATCCTCCCCTTTTTACATAGTTTGCACAATTTTCTAAAATATCTATCTGTGTATTGGTTAGTGCTACAATATCATTTTCTTCTCTAAAATATTTTATATCGGGATTTGCATTGATAACACCATATCCACTACAAGGAGCATCTATCAGTACGGCGTCAAATGCATTAACATACTCTTGCACAAGCAACATACTATCTTGACAAACTGCTTGCATATTTGCAACATGCATACGCTGTGCATATTTTTTAATCAATTCCACTCTATGTGGATGTAGTTCGCAAGCTGTAATTGTATTAAATTTTGCAGATAATAAAACAGATTTACCACCTGGACCAGCACATGCTTCTAACAACTTATCCCCTTTTTCAACGATATCACAAATTGCAACTGAACCAATTGATTGATATGTATATTCACCTTTATCATATCCTTTATCTCTTTTAAAGTGATTTGCCATATAGAGATTTTGAAATTCTGTTGGCTGTAGTTTATCTTTATAAGATTCATCTTCAAGATAATTTTTAGCAGTATTTTCATCTTTAAAGCGAATAAAGGCAACTGGACTTTTATGCTCTAAAATTTTATCCACTATAGCTTCATCATATTCTGCAATCACTCTTTCAATTGCAAATACCGGATAGGAATACTGCAAACTTCTTGACAAAATTAAATCCATTGGCATTGGAATTCTATCTATTTGAAAATTCCGTAGATATGCATTGACAAAACCGGACATACCTCCTTTGCCGAGTTTTTTTACCAGTTGTACACAGTTATCTGTAACCATATACTGTGGTTTTTTTAATACATATATCATATATGTTGCAATTTTTAAGAGAATACGCACGGGCAATTTAGGAACTTTTTCAGCAAACATATTGATACAATGTTCTAAAAAAATATCATTTTCTAAAACACCATAAGCAATTTTTATTGTTCTTGCTCGATGTGCTTCCTCAATGTTTGTTTCAGCAATGGCCTGTTTTAAATATTGTTTATTGCTATATACTTTTGTTAAAATTTGAAATGGGTCATATAATGGATTGGTCATATTCTTATTCTATTCCTCTTTTTTAAAAATTTGATTCCTTTCTAATTTTTTACCGTTGTAAATATCTTGTGATGTTATTTTTTTACTACCAGCAAATTGTAGCACAGTTGCTTGTATAATGCCATCATTTGCCTTTATAAATATGCCATTTTTTTGTACAGCAAGGATTGTTCCATTTTCTTTCTCCATTCCCTCTTGCTCTATTTGCTTATCTATTGCAACTTTACAATCATAAAAATTCACAAGCTGCCCTTGTAGATGACTATATGCAACAGGTCCACATTCCATTGCCTTTACAAGCTGCACAATTTCTTTAGCACTTTTATTGAAGTCGATTTGGCATTCTTTTTTTATTATTTTTTTACAGATTGTTACGCCATCTTCTGCTTGTTTTTGCAAATTTATTTGACCATACTGCAATATTTCCATTGCTTCTACAATACATTCTGCTCCCAAATGAGACAACTTGTCAAAAAGTAAACTTGCATTATCCTCTTGCGTAATATCTAAAGTTTTTTGCAATACAATATCACCAGTATCCAACCCAACATCTGTTTTCATAATACTAATACCAGTCTGTCTATCTCCATGTAAAAGAGCATGTTGTATAGGTGATGCACCTCTCCATCGCGGTAAAATAGATGCATGTATATTATATACGCCCATTTGAAATAAATTGAGTACTTCTTGTGTTAGAATTTGCCCATAGGCACTCGTGATTAGACAATCCGCTTGCAGCGCTTTTAACTCTTGTACAGAGTTTGCTATCTTTTCAAAGGTAAATACGGGAATATTCTGCGCTTTTGCAAAATTTTTAATAGGTGTTGCTGTCAATATACCTTTTCTACCAAACGGTCTATCCGGTTGCGTCAATACTGCTATGATATCAAACTTTTTAGAGAGAAGTTTTTCAAGTGGTGGAATACTAAATTGTGGTGAACCTGCATAAATTATCTTCATCGTTTCCTCTCAATTCTCAGTTCTGTTGCTTTATCTATATAGAGTATCCCATCTAAATGGTCAAGTTCATGACATACTGCACGCGCAAAAAAATCGACAGCAGTCAACTGTTGTACTTTGGCATATCTATCTTGATACTCTACTTTCACAGATTGTGGACGTGCAACTATACCATATTTACCTTGTATTGATAGACATCCTTCCGGTCCAACTTGTTCGCCAGTAGATTCAATAATTTTAGGATTGATAAGTTCAAAATACCCTTCTTCCACTTGAATAACGACAATTTTACGCAATATGCCTATTTGCGGAGCAGCTAGTCCTGCTCCTTCAGCATGTTGCATAGTATCTTTCATATCATCAAGCAATTCATGTAATTTTGCATCAAAAACTTCAACAGCAAAAGTTTTTTTGCGTAAAACTGCATCGCCTTCTTGCACAATCGTTCTAAGTGCCATATTTTTCTCCCTTTATTGTAAATTATTTGGATTTTCTTCTACATATAGATTTGCCTTATCTGTTTTTATTGTTGTTACAGCAGTATAAATTTCTGATAATAAATTTTTATTGCATAGACGCATTAAAATTTGATATCGCCATTTATTTTGTAGTTTTTTTACTGGTGCAATCATTTTGTGAAAGAAGACAAAATCTTTTTTATTTTCTATATAAATTTTTTCCAGCTTCGTATAGACTGTTTTTAGAGTATCTAATGCATTTTCTTTTTCCGCACTACGCACTAAAACACGCACAATAATACTATAGGGCGGATAATATGTCGCCTGCCGTAAATTGATTTCATTTGCAAAAAAATCTTTATAATTTCCATCTGCTGCATAACGCAAAATTGGATTTTGACAATTATAAGTTTGTAAAATAACCTTTCCTTCCTTTTGTCCTCTACCACTGCGACCTGCAACTTGCATAATCAATTGAAAAGTTCTTTCATTGCTTCTAAAATCATCAAAATATAAACTTTGGTCGGCATTCAAAATACCAACAAGTGTAACATTTGGAAAGTCATGGCCTTTTGCAATCATCTGCGTGCCCACTAAAATATCAGCATTGCCTTTTGCAAACATTTCAGTGATTTTTAAATGTCCTTCCTTACTATTCGTAGTATCATTATCCATCCGCAAAATTATAGCATTTGGATACAGTTTTTGCAACTCTTTTACTACCTGTTGTGTACCATATCCATTATAAGTTAACGATGTACTATTACAGTTGACACAATGTTGCACTGGTGTATATTGACTACCACAAAAATGACATTTTAAAAGATTCTCTGTTCTATGATAGGTTAAAGCAACATCACAATGTGAACAAGTATGTACATATCCACATTGTCTACATTGCACTGATTGTGCATAACCACGCCGATTTAAAAACAAAATCACTTGTTCTTTTTTTTGTAGACATACTTGTATTTCATCTTGTAATATATCTGAAAAAATACTCGCATTGCCATTGCGTAACTGCTGCCGCATATCAGCAAATAGAATTTGAGGCATACTCTGTTGATTGACGCGGTTATGTAATTCTATTAAATGATAGTGTCCATTTTTCGCAAATAAATAGCTTTCAATAGATGGGGTTGCACTGCCTAAAATGACTTTACAGTTATTCCATTTCGCACGCATCTTGGCAACTTGTATAGCATTGTATCGAGGCGCACTTTCACTTTGATAACTTGTATCATGTTCTTCATCAATCACAATCAATCCAATATCTTCTAATGGAGCAAAAATAGCTCCTCTTGCACCTACAGCAATTTTTGCTTCTCCCTCTTTTAATCTTGTCCACTCGTCAAATCGTTCTCCTGCAGAAAGTCTACTATGTAATATGGCAACTGCACTTTGAAAACGACCACGCAAACTTTTTAGCATCTGCGGCGTTAAGGCAATTTCTGGCACCAAAAATATAGCGGTTTTCCCCTGCTGTAAACAATTTGTAATGGCATGCATATAAATTTCTGTTTTACCACTTCCAGTTACACCATGTATAAGTTGTACTTGTTTCTCTGAAGACTGTATTTTTTCTATTGCTTCTTGTTGTTCTTTTGTCAATATGTGTGTATCACTTTTATCTTGCAAGTTCCTGTATGGTTTTCTAAAAATTTGTTCTTCTACTTTCTTTAAAATACCCTTTTGTATTAGTTTTTGAATTGCTGCATTTCCAAATTTTTTATTGGCTGCAAAAAGTGTACAACGTCTTTCTAATTGAAAATAGGCAATTGCCTCAAGTTGCTTTTTTGCATTTTTAGATATACTTGCAATATTTAGATTTTCTTCTACCAAATATACACTTTGCTCTATTTTTTCATGAACATTCCCTCTACGCATTTCACTTGGTAAAAACAAACGCAATATGCTTGCCTTAGGTTGTTGATAGCGTCTACTTAGAGTATGCATTAAATATATACTTTCAGCAGAGAGAGGACAATCAATAATACTAGTAATTTTTTTTACTTTTTCTAGCGGCCAACTTGATTCTTCCTTTATGCCTATTACATATCCTTCAATCAATTTATTGCCTTGGCCGAACGGAACTTTTACACGACTACCTAATTGTACATTTTCTATCATTATATAGTCAAAAATTTTATCAACATCACTGTGTACAATATCTACGATGACTTCTGCTATCATATTTTACCTATTTGTATATGAGAAATCCCCTCTTATCTTGAAGAGAGGACATTTTAACTAATCTTTAATGGCTACTACTTTTCCAGAAAGTATTTCTTGACATGCAAGTGCAATTTCCTTTACATTCCCTGGCAATTCACTGATTCCTTGACTTTGTTCTTGGTCAATAATTTGTCTAGCACGCTTAGCAACCATAATGCAAAGTTCATATCTTGAAACTTCCATGTCCTCTTTATTTAATGTATGCAATAGTTTGTCAACTGCTGGTTCATTTATCATACTGCTGACCTCATTCTTTTATTTTTTTTTATTATATCAAAAAACCTTTTATTTTTCAACCTTTTTTATCAACTTTATTGCTTTTTTAAAAGTTGTAAAAATCCATCTTCATTCAATATAGAAATACCCATAGCTTTTGCTTTCTCTAGTTTACTCCCTGCATTTTCTCCTGCAATGACTAAGCTCGTCTTATTGGTAACTGCATTTTGACAGATACCACCCTCTGCTTCAATCCATTTTTCTGCATCTTTGCGTTTACATTCTTTTAATACGCCAGTCAATACAACATATTGTTTTGCAAACTTACCATCCTTTCTTTCTATTGGCTTTGTAATACTTACACCTAACCTTTGTAAAGCTTCTAGTTCGTCAATATTGTTTTTATCTTGAAAAAAATTTACAATGTTTGTTGCCGTCTTTTCGCCTATCTGTTCAATTTCTAATAGGTCTGCAAATGTTGCTTGCTGTAAATTCTGCAAGTTTTGAAAATGTTTTGCTATATCATTTGCTGCAACTTTCCCTATACCATCAATCCCTAACGCGAATAAAAATTGTTCAAATTTTGTTTTTTTAGAATTTTCAATTGCTTGTAACAAGTTTTGAATTTTCTTTTCTTTAAATCCCTCTAAATGCAAAAGTTTTTCCTCTGTCAAGCGGTAGATATCGCTGAATTTTTGCACTAATTTTTGATGATAAAAAAGTTCAATTGTCTTTTCAGATAAAGTATCAATATGCATACCATCATTGCTGGCAAAATGCACTAAACTCGCAACTACACGCGGTGGACATTCTCTATTGCTACAAAATAAATTTGCTCCGTCCTCTATAATCTCTGCTCCACAATAAATACAAGTTGTTGGTGGCATAATAGCTCCATTGCCCGTTCCTTCTATTGCCATTAAAATCTCTGGAATAACTTCATTACTTCTACGAATATACACACTGCTACCCAATTGAATTTTTTTTCGTGCAATATCTGCAAAATTATTCAATGTTGCACGGCGTACTGTTGCTCCTGCAAGTTCAATCGGCTCGACTTCTGCAAGAGGGGTAATTTTACCTGTTCTACCCACCTGCCAAACGACCTGTTTGATTGTTGTGATTTTTTCTTCCGCTTGAAATTTATAAGCAATTGCCCACTTAGGAAATTTATCTGTATATCCTATCTCTTCTCGCATCCTAAAACTATCTACTTTAATAACAACACCATCTGTTAGAACATCTAATTGCTGGCGTTTTTCATTGATTTGTTCAATTGCTTGTAATACAGATTCTCTACTTTTACAGAGAATAGAGTCTTCAAAAATTTTAAATCCATTTTTCTTTAAAAAAGCGAGACTCTCCATCTGTGTTTGTATACCATTATTTTCAATATAGTTGATATCATAAAAAAAGATTTCAATATTGCGTTTTTTACTGACAGAACTATCTAAGTTGCGGATTGCACCCCCTACAGCATTACGCGCATTTTTTAACTTTTCTTCTGCAGTACGATTATATTTTTCCAAGGCGGACAGACGCATAATTGCTTCGCCTTTCACCTCTAATTTTCCTACATATTCTATTTTCAGTGGAAAAGATTGAATCGGTAAAACTTGTTGTGTAACATCTTCTCCCACCTTGCCATTACCGCGGGTAGTTGCACATTGAAAATAGCCGTTTTCATAGGTTAGACAAACTGTAATTCCATCATATTTGTACTCTACCGTATATTGTGCATTATTTTCAACCTTTTCTATCCGCTGAAAGAAGGCCTGCATTTGCTCTATTGTTGTTGCTTTATCTAAACTATATAATTTGTGTAGATGCCTATGTTTTTGAAAGGAATCTATTAGCTTATCTCCAACCCGTCGTGTTGGAGAATCTGGCAAAATCAAATTGTATTTCTGTTCCAAATTAACCAGTTCGTCATAAAGTGTATCATACACTTTATCTTCTACTACTGGATTGTCAAGTACATAATATGCATAGCTCCACGCATTGAGTTTATCAATAATTGCTTGCATATTACCAATATTTTCTTTCATACACAACCTATTGATTTTTTTATAAAAGTTGTAAAGGGGCAATCTGTACAGAGAGCTGTTTCATACCAAATCCTTCAAAGGCAATCGTTGCAATTAAATTTTTTCCACTTCCTTCCGTGGATATAATTGTACCTTTTCCAAATTTTGTATGTAAAACCTTTCTTCCCACAGTGTACTGCCCATAGTCTTTACCAATTGTTGTATTTGTATTCTCTTGCATGCCACGCTTAAAATTTGCGGCGGCGGAAAAAGCAAATTCTTTAGTCGCAATACTGCGTTCTTCTTCTCTATAAAAGCTTTTTGGACTATCGTAACTTGGACTTCTGTCATAACTATGTCTTTCATAATATGCATTGAGTACAGATTTTGATAAAAAATTAGATAAATCTAATTCACTTGCAAGCTCTTTCATAAAGCGAGAAGATATACTCTCTTTTTGCATTCCATACATAAATCTATTTTTTGCACGCGTAAAATAAATTTTTTTCTTTGCTCTTGTAATGGCAACATACAGTAGTCTACGCTCTTCTTCTAGCTCTTTTACATTGTCTTGTGCACGCGAAAGTGGTAAAATCCCATCTTCCATTCCCACTAAAAAGACAACAGGAAATTCCAACCCTTTTACAGCATGTATCGTCGCTAGTGTAACAGTTTGTCCATTGATTTTATTGCTTTCCTCATCTAAATCACTACTTAAAGTAACTTCATTTAAAAAATCTGCAAGAGTGGCTTTTGCATTTAGATTTGCATATTCTTCAACGGCATTGATAAATTCCTGTATATTTGCCATTTTTGCAACACTTTCTTCATCTTTTTTATCGCTATAGAGCTGCAAAATATTTGTACTTTTTAATACTTGCTCTAAAAGTTCTACTAAATTACATTTTTTACCACACGCAATAAGATATACAAGCAATCTTTCAAACTCTTCTAATTTTTTTAAGGTTGCACCACTTATGCCGGCATTTTTACTATTTAAAATAGCATCATACAATGAGATAGAGTAGCTTCTTGCATAGCGTAATAAAGTTTCAACTGTTTTTAAACCTATACCTCGTTTCGGTAAATTGATAATTCTTAAAATTGCTTCTCCATCATTTGGATTATTTATAATGCGTAAATATGCTAAAATATCTTTAATTTCTTTACGCTCATAGAAGCGAAACCCTCCGTATATCTTAAAAGGGATGCCATACTTCATAAACTCTTGTTCAAAGGAACGAGATATTGCATTTATCCGCATCAGTACGGCGATATCTCCATATGCACCACCATTTGTAATATAACTGGAGATTTGTCTTGCTACCAAAAAAGCCTCTTCTTGTTCTCTCTCGACAGCAATAGCATTTGCATGTTCTCCCTCTTCTGCCTCTGTCCATAATGCCTTTTCTTGACGATAGTGGTTATTTTGAATGACTGCATTTGCTAGTGCAATGATGTGTTTTGTCGACCGGTAATTTCTCTCTAGCTTAAAACGCTGTGCATTCGGAAAATAGCTATCAAATTTTAAAATGTTATCAATCTGAGCACCCCGCCAACCATAGATGCTTTGGTCATCATCCCCTACAACAAAGACATTGCCCCAATGACTTGCCAATAATAAGATTATCTCAAACTGTACGGCATTTGTATCTTGGAATTCATCTACATGAATATATTGAAATTTCTGTGCATAATGATGAAGCACTTCAGCATTTGTTTTTAATAATGTCAAAGTTTCCATCAAGAGTCCGTCAAAATCAATGGCATTATTATCCTTTAAAACTTGTATATATTGTTTATAAATTTGCGTAACTATATCAATCTTCTCTATAGTACTATTTGCTTCTAAATATTGTTGTGGGGAAAGGCCAAGCGTTTTTGCTTTCAAAATATTATTTTTAATATGGCGAATATCTTTTTCTTCCTCAATATCTTGCTCTTTAAAAAGTCGTTTTAAGATACTATCTCTTTCTGCATCCCCATAGATTGAAAAACTACTACTGTATCCCAATCTATCGCCAAATTGACGCAAAATGCGTACACACATACTATGTATTGTACAACACCACATACCGTCAATATTACACAACATCTGCAAACGCTCTTGCATTTCCCTTGCCGCTTTATTGGTAAATGTAATTGCTAAAATATGATTTGGTAAAATGTTTTTTTCTTGCATTAAATAGGTTATACGCGTTGTTAAAACGCGCGTTTTTCCGCTTCCTGCTCCTGCAAATACTAGTACAGCTCCTTCTGTTGTAGTAACTGGTAAAATTTGTTCTGCATTTAAGTTCGTTAGTAATTCGTGCATATCTTCCCTCTATGCTTTATTCTCTTTTGTCTTTTCTAAATAACGCTCAAACTCTACTTCCTTTTTAAATCGTTCAAGAGCTCGTAAATATTTAGAAGATAATGCTAAAGTATAACGTTGACGCTCTTCATAAGATAATTTTTCAAAATATTCTTTATCTGTTAAGCGACCAATCGCATCACTCACTTCACCATGTGTTAGCAACATTTCTTTCACTTTTAAGTAAAATTCATCTTCCTTTTCACATGCAATGCTCTGTCCAACTTTTTCTGCAAAATATTTACTTGCTCTACTTTCTGCAACTCCAGCGTCCCTTGCCTTATCAAGTTCTTTTTGCCTTTGTTGTTTACAATCTTTCCAAAATCCATTTTTCAATCTTGATTTAGCTTCTTTTGCAATGTTTTTTACAGTTTTTTGTTTAGACATCGTGTATCTTACTCCTTTCGACTAAAGTGCTTTCTCTTATCTTGCATTTTGATTGAAAAAAGCCTGTTACATTTGAACAGGCTTTAGTACAACTAATTTTTATTGCTACGCTTACGCGCTGCTTCTGATTTTTTCTTTCTACGCACAGATGGTTTTTCGTAAAATTCTTTACGACGCAAATCTCCAATAATACCATCGCGAGAGCATTTTCTTTTAAAGCGTCTCAATGCACTATCAATTGATTCATTTTCTCCAACTTTAACGGTTGACATCGCTTTCTCGCCCCCTTTGCAACAGCTTGCCTTTATTATTTTACGATTATATATTACTTTAAAAAATTTGTCAACTTTTTTTATCATTTTTTTTCTAAAATACTTAAATTTATCTACCTTTCCAAATTTTATTACAAACTTATTGACTTTTTACCTCTCTGTTTGTATAATAATTTTTAATTATTACAAAATGTATATAGTACTATACATTTTGTGATATGCAATAAATTAAGGAGTTTTCATATTTTATGAATAGACAATTTCCTAACAGCAGTACTCCTCGTGCGCATTCGAATTCTACAAACAGACTACAGGGGAATATTGAACCCTTAAAACAACCTCCTGTACAAGGAATTCCCCCACAATATCGGTTTAACTTGTCAAATATGGAAGTAGACCCAAAAAAGAAAATAAACAGCAGAGAAACAGTTGCTATGGTAAACAAATTAAAAAAATACAATACACGCTTGATTTTTATGAATTTTATCTTTCTAATCATTGCTCTTATAGCAATTATTAGTCTACTATTTATGCCATTTGCTAAAATCAATATCAAGTTAGACAATAAAACAATTTCCAATACAGTTGATAGAATAAATGAAGAACAATTTAAAAATACATTTAATGGATATTTAACAAAAAGTGATATTCAAAATGCCACAAAAGATATTTCAGTAAACTTTGGTGTTTGTAATTTTAAAACATATGATTTTTTAAAATTAGGTATTGATAAAGACTTATCCAAGACAAAACAAGTTTTAATAGAACATATCAAAAACAATTGGGTAACGCCAATTAGCAATTTAGTTACACAAGCGACGCCTGCTGTATTAGCTCTATCTGCAAGAATGGCTATTGCAACAGTTGCACAGAATATAAATATTAGTGTAGAGCAATTTGATACCTTACTCTCTAGTGCACAGATAGCAATGGATTCCTTAAAATTAGGGAATGTAGCTACAGCAACAGATGAAATTATGAAGGCAATTACTCCTATTTTAACAGCTAATAACCTTGATACCCAAAAAGAAACAATTAAGCAACAAGTCAAAGAAGTTTTGACAATTATAAAAAACAATGCAACATCAGAAAGTGGTGAATTTAGTTTTAATACAATGATTGGGAACTTAGAGAGTATTATTTCTGAAATTACTTCATTAAATTCTAAAGAAGCAAGACTTGCTACGCAAACGGACACAACCAACGCTTCGAGCGATATGATTGGCAACATCATTGAAAATATTGCAAATCCAGATAAAGTAGTGAATGATTTACTCGCAAACTTGTCTGATTCACAAAAACAAATGCTTAGTTATGGAATTTTTGCTTTTGGTCTCTTAACATGTTTTAGTGTTGCAATCTGGGCATTACTTGTACTTGCAATTTTATTTAGCTTTATTCGAAGAAAAAAATCAGTATCTCTATGGAGCGTTATTTGGCTTGGTGGATTACAAAGTATATGGATGATTCCTTTCATTTTCTTAACTGTCTTTAATTTAACAAGTATAATACAATATATAAGCTTTTCATGGATAGCATTAGTAGCAAGTATTGTAACAATGTTATTCTACTTCCTCTTTTATCGTGAAGCTAAAAAACAAAGCAAAAAAATAAGAAAAAAGTTCTAGCATATATGAAAATTATAGCAGCATAAAATACAGATTATAACAGTATTATTGCAATGCTTATATTACTACAATAGTTACAACTTATCAAAAATCTAAAAATATAGTAAAAAAGACTTCGTTTTATTAAACGAAGTCTTTTTTACTTTTAAAATTTTTTATTTTTCTTCCTTGCTTTTAAAATTGTGAATAGAATACCAGCAAATAATGGTATTGGTGCAGAGATAAATAATGCTTGATATATAGATTGTGTTGCTACAATGCTAAAGAGTGCCGGTAAAATTGTTGCACTTAAATCTTGTGATATTGCTAATAATGCAAATAACCACCCTCCTAAAAAGATATTACTTTTGGAAGCATAGGTAATTGCAGACGGAGAAAGAATTCCCACAAACAATCCACTACTTATCAAACATAGAAGAGCAAGCCATGCTATTGGTATTATCCCAGCTAAGAAAAATAATAAACTTGCACATACACATGCGATTAAGAAAAAGCTAAGTGGTATCTTTTGTTTTTTTTGTAAAATGGATATATATAGTAAACCGCCAATTCCTAAACAAATTGCAAAGAAAATTGGTCCTATCATACTTAAAAGTTCATTTTGTAATAAGATAGATGTATAAATAGACACCCATTGACTCACAATAATTTCCGCTCCATACCCAAAAAATACAGCTAAAAATGCAAGTACATAAAAACTAAGCAAATATAATTTGGAATTTTTTTGTCTATTTGTTACAATATTTTCCATTGAATCAAAATCAATATCCATTTGCTGCACTTCTGTTTGTTTTACTGTAGACATTATATTATCTTCTTTTATAGTATCTAATAAAAAAAATATTACAAAAGGCACTACTGCCAACAGAAACAAAATATAATTCCAATTTACAAAATCAAATAGATAAAAATAACCTAAAAATAATATGCTTAGTCCAGCAAATGACCATGCATATACGGTATGTAATAGACAAATA
Organism: uncultured Christensenellaceae bacterium; assembly: GCA_910586945.1. GTDB lineage: Bacteria > Bacillota > Clostridia > Christensenellales > Borkfalkiaceae > MGBC143601. Next base: position 33,802 of record CAJULO010000001.1, on the reverse strand, counting down.
CCACCGAATGTTGTCGATATCTTATCTGCTATACTTGAGAGTATTATCTCCAAAAATCCACCAGAAAAAGCAAATATCATAGTTGCAAATAGTATACCAATATAAATTCCAATACCATGAAAAATAAGTGGTATACATCCATAAAAAATAAGTCCAATTCCACTACATATACAGGAAAGTTTTGCCATTTTATTTTTATCAATTTTATCTATAATTGCAAGTAGTAAAATATCTGCACCAAGTTGTGCTAAAAAACCAACTGCTGTTAGCATTGCCATTTGTATATAACTGAAATTATATAACTGCATAAATGCTACATACATAAGTGCTGTTATATTCACTATGATTGCTTGATTGACTATTCCTCCACAACAAACAGATAAAATTTTATTGTTTCTATTTTTTAATTCACACATTTATATACCTTTTGATGCGTATAAAATATTTATACTCATTCTATGTCTTGACCACTCCAATATGTGAATTCTCCCTTGCTTGCCACTCTTCCACTATAAAAAAAGCTTACCATAATTGGTAAGCTTTTTTTATTTAACGCCCATATAAGTCTTTATATCTATTTGTATATAATTTTATCGTTTTATTTGTATTGATTTGCTCCATATACTGATTATGCGTATTTGAGGTAAATGTTCCTATAACACTATTTACTGTTGTATTATAGAAAAAATTTGAAAAACTGCCAACTTTGCCTACCTCAGTTTTATTATAAGTTTCAACTGCTCCATTCGTATATTTACGTGCTAGATACATAATATGCACACCAAAATCAGTAACAACAGCAAAATATGTTCCTTCATCTTGTTGTAATAATTCTTTACCAGCATATTCAAATTCTGCCACATATTCTGTAGGAGCTGTAGTACTCATTCCATATCCATAAGGTTTATTTAAAGAACCTGTATCTGTTGAATATGCAAAAACAAGTTCATTGACAGCAGACAATGCTCTATAGCTTGTACCAAATGTTGTGCCACCTGATACAATACCAGAATAATAATTTTGATCTAAATTCGTTACTTTATTTTTATAGACAATAGAAAAACTATAGTTATTTTGTGTAGTATATGATTTAGCCCAATTAAAAGCTTGCGTAGGTGTTGTTTGGATGTTGCTATCTCCAAGGATATACTTTAAATATCCTTCAAATTCCTTTTTCATAAAATCTTCAATCGGAACAGCATTTGGTTGTGCTATCAACGTGCCGTCATTGTTGTCAATCACTATACCATTATAAGCATATAGACCTGCATAACGCGTTAAGCCTTCTGCTCTACCATATTGTCCAAAATTTTCATTAAAGAACAGATAATTACTTGTATTATTTGCATTAGATGATACAAAGTAGTTTTTGTTTGTCGTATTTGTCGCTATTTTTGTTACATAACTTGCTTTTACATTATCTGCATTAAAACTATAATTTGTTGCACCTGTAATCCATGGAGTGCGTTGGTCAATAGCGACTATACCTTGTGCTAAACTATTTCTAGCTCTATAATATGTTGCAGACTGCTTATCTTCATAGCCTTTTAATTGCGCTTCTTGACTTGCATTAAATGGAATAAGTAAGTTATACATATATCCATATGTGCCGTTTGGCGTCGCTACAATAGCACTTGTATCTGTCAAGCTATCCATTGTAGTTATAAACTCACTATCAGACATTGATTGTTGTATAGCTTTCAATCGGTTATATTCTTGTTCTACCCCAGCATCAATATCTGGGGACAATGTTGCAATTGTTGCAGAAAATTTTGTAGCAAGAAAACTTTCATATTGTGTAATACACTCAATTAAATAATAATTTAACTTTGTAATATCTGTATAATTTTCACCACGCTCAATCAACCCATTATTGACAAGACTACTTAAAAATTGTGTAAATGCTCTTGTTCTTGTTACAGTTGTACTCCCTGGTAATTTGGTATAACCATTGGTGGCATTTTCATATCCAGTATAAATACCAACAATAGAATCTTTCGCTAAGTTATATAAATTTGTTTGATTTGCTCCCGTAGGTGTTGTTCTACTTTTATCTGTTGTATCAACAACTAAATTGAGTTCTAATCTTTCGTATCTATCAATAGCTGTATTTATTGAAGTATTTACAGTATTAAGAATATAATTTTCCTCTCTTTCCGTTAAAAAGAAGCGATAAGATGCAGCTAATCTCTCTAAATTTTGGCGCATAGCATCAGCATTATTTATATTGATGTGTTTGTTGAAATTTTCACGCGTAATTTCTTCTTGAAAGGCATTTTTTTGCATTTTTGCTGTTGCATTGTTGTTATCTAATGTATACCCATTAGTAGAATCAGTATCACCAGTAACATTGAGTACAACAGTATTTACAGTAATGTTTTCTTGATATAAATAATACAACATTGCAAGTTGTAAATTCAACCGACTATTTGTTAAGTTTGTCATAATTGTCCGAAATACTTCTTGCATACTCATAGAACCAACTTGTTGATACCCATAAGACAAATATGCACTGAGTAAATCTCTTTTGATAATAGTAGTATTTTGTAAGTGTATACCATTTAATCTACTATTATCAAAATCGTTTACTTGTAATGTTTTAAAGGCATTACTTAAAGCAGGCTCATCTTTTTGCAAGTTGACATCTGCTACAATCTGTTGCATATCTTTCGTATTGTTTGTACTAATTAAATTACAGCCAACAAAAAACATACTTACAAATACTATCAGCATGAGTAAAGCAATTATTTTAATTTTATATCTTTTTTGAGTCATAATATAACTCCCTAATTTACTCAAATTCTATACCAAATAAGTATAGCATATTCATTCAAAAAATACAAGAATTTTTATGCTAATCTTTAAAATTTTCTAAATTTTTATGTAGAAAATACACTTTTTAAAAAGTTTGTCATACTGACCATTTTATTTTTGACAGATTGTTGTTCGGTAAAAACAATTGCAGGGGTTGTAGACATATCCAATTGTATATTGGCATTTTTTTGGATTTGTTGCATCAAAGTTTTATTCTGCAAACTGGTTAGAGATGGCAACTCTAAGCGTCCCTCTTTAGAATGCACAACTATTTTTTGTACATTTAGCTTCATTGCATAAGATTTTAAAACGGCAATAATCAATAAATTTAAAACTTCATTTGGCATTTTTCCATACATATCTTCAATGGAACGATATACCCGTTTATAATCTTCAATTGTCTTAATTTCCGCAATCTGTTTATAACAATCTAGTCTTGATGCCGTTGCTTCAATATATTGCTCTGGAATACATGCCTCTGCACGAATATCCAATTCAGCAATACTCTGTACTTCACCACTGAGTTCTTCCTTTAATAATTTTGCATATAATTCATACCCGACTTTATCCATATGTCCATGTTGTTCTCGTCCCATAATATTGCCCGCTCCACGAATTTCTAAATCTTGCATGGCAATTTTAAAACCAGAACCAAGCTCAGTAAATTGTAAGATTGCATCTAATCGTTTTTGTGCAGATTCTGTCAATACCTTATATCCTTTAAATGTAAAATACGCATGTGCTAAAATATTGCTACGGCCTACTCTTCCCCGCAACTGGTAGAGCTGTGCAATACCTAGCTTATCGGCATCAATGACAATAATTGTATTTGCTGTTGGTAAATCAATACCATTTTCTATAATTGTTGTAGAAATTAAAATATTGCTTTCCCCATTATAAAAATTTAAAATATTATTCTCCAACTGCTGTTTATCCATTTGGCCATGTGCAACAGTAATTTTGCCCTCTGGTAAAATATTTTGCACTGTAGTAGCAAATGTTTGGATACTTTCTACTCTATTATACAAAATAAAGACTTGACCATTGCGTGCAAGTTCGCGTAGACATGCATCACGTATTAAATTTTCAGTCTCTTCAACAACATATGTTTGTACAGGTATACGCGTACTTGGTGGTGTTTCAATTGTGGAAATATCACGAATCCCACTTAATGACATATGTAAAGTTCTCGGTATAGGTGTTGCCGACATAGTCAAACAATCAATATTTTTACGTAATGCTTTTATCTGTTCTTTATGTTCTACACCAAATCGTTGCTCTTCATCTAACACTAAAAGTCCCAAATCTTTAAAGTGTACATCTTTTGAAAGCAATCTATGTGTTCCAATAACTAAATCAATTTTACCTTCTCTTATATGTTGTAAAATCTTTTGTTGTTCCATGGGAGTTTTTAGTCTATTTAATAGTGCTATACTTACACCAAACTCTGCAAAACGCTCTAAAGCTGTGTTATAATGTTGTTGACTCAGTACTGTATTTGGACAGAGTAATGCCGTTTGTTTTCCATTTAAAATTGCAAGATATATTGCACGAAAAGCAACTTCTGTCTTTCCAAATCCTACATCTCCACACAGCAATCTATCCATTACCTTATTGCTACACATATCTGCCTTTATCTCTGCTATTGCATACAATTGGTCTTCCGTCTCCGTATACAGAAAGGCATCTTCGAAAAGTTGCATTTGTTCCTTTTGATTGCTACAAATAAATCCGTTTTCTTTGGCACGCTCGGCATAAAGCGCTTTAAGGTCAAAAGCCATCTCCTTTATAGACGCCTTGATTTTTGCTTTAATGCGCTCAAAATCAGCACCACCTAACTTACTCAATTTTGGTGCACTACTACCACTATATTTTGAGAGAATATCCATCTGTTCAACAGGCACATAGAGCATATCTCCACTCTTATATTCTACAGCGATATACTCTTTACTCCCATCAGTAGTTGTAATCACTTTTGTGCCGACTATTTTACCAATCCCATGTATTTCATGTACAGCAAAATCCCCAATTTCCGGCGATTGAAAGAGTTGGTTTCTCTTTCTTTTTAAACGTTTTACTTTTGCAATCTTTGTATAAATATCATTTGTACCAAGCAATACAAGTTTTTGCTCGTGTAAAATGATACCTGTCTCTAGTTCTCTGGCGGTAACGGCAATTTTTTTTAACTGTTCCAAATAAGGCGGACAAACACTACAAGGTAACCCTTCATCTAACAAAAATTGTTGCATTTTTTGTTCCCGACTTTTACTGCCACAAAAGAGTAAAACTCTGTACCCTGTTTTACTCCAAACTTTTAAATCATTGACTAAATTGATAAAAGCATTTTGATATTTTGCAACTGTAGTTGACTGTAAAGTATATTCCTTGATTGGTGTGTGCCAAATTGGTAATGCAGAAAAGAGTTGCATGCTTATAATTTGTTTTTGCTGTAACCTTTCTAAAAAAGCACTAGTGGACATCATTTGCCCTTTTGAAAATGGAAAGATTTCCCCCACGCTCTCCAACATTTTACAACGCTCATTATGTTCTTTCTCTAGTGCAAGTAATTTTGCTTCAATCTTCTTTTCTTCATATAAAATATAACTAGTTTCTCCTAAAAAGTTTGCAAAATTTGTACTATTTTTTAAAAGAGGCATGACAAAAGACTGCCCTGCAAAAGGCAGTTTATGTTCTAGCTTTTCTAAAAAGTCATTTGCAATTGTAGTTGCTCGCTCATAACTTACGCGCTCTTTATAATTTTTAACGGACAGCTGCATTTGCTGGCGAATATACTCTTCTTCTTCCGGTAAAATCGTACAGTCTGTAGCCGTTACAATGGCAACTTCATCTATTGGAGTTAGTCTTTCTCCAGAATCTAAGTCATATGGTTTTATTTTTTCCACTAAATTATCAAAAAAGTCAATACGACATGGATTTTCTGCTTGTATTGGAAAGATATCTACTATATCCCCTCTCACTGCAAATTGTCCTTTTCCTTCCACTGTTGTAACTTTACTATATCCAAATGCAACTAATATCTTTGTTAGATTTACTAATGGAAACTCTTTTCCTACTTGCAAAATAAGCTCTTCCAACCGCACTGGAAAAAGTTGGAGCAAACTTTCAATATCTGCTACAATAATTTTTGTTCCATGTTGTATCTGCCACATCGCTTGTATGCGTTGAAAAAGTCTATCTTTTGAAATAGCATCTTTATACAAAAGCGTATCATCTTTTGCAAATAAAAGTGCAACCTCTTTTCCTGAAATGCCTTCAATAGCGCTCTTTACTCTTTGTGCTGTAATTAAAGTATCCGTTATCACTACTCTTCTTTTCTCAAAAGCTGTCGCAACAAGTATGGCACTGTGTGTTAAAGACAGTCCATAGATTGCAAGAGGCATATCTGCCTGTATATCTTCAAAAATAGATAGATATTCTGTGCCTAGATTATTTTTATTTAAAAACTCTTTTTGCATATCATTCACTTTTATACATTATAGATATTCATTACTTTTTCCATTGGCATAGCATGCAACCACAATTTACAAGCTTCTGCCGCACGCATACATACCTCTTGATAGATGGGCATATTTTCCTTAGAGATACTAGATAGAACATATTTAATGATAGGTATTTGTATATCTTCATCATAAATACCTAGACGAATTCTATTAAACGCACTACTATTGAGTGTTTGTATAATACTTTTCATCCCATTATGTGTGCCAGCACTACCCTTTTGCCGAATTTTTAGTTTTCCCTTTGCAATGTCATAGTCGTCATAGAGCACAAGTAAATGTTGAAAATCAACTTTATATTTTCTGACAAGTTGTTGTACTGCTAACCCGCTTAAATTCATATAGGTTTGTGGCTTTGCTAAAATAACTTTATTTCCAGCTATTGAGAGTTCAGCAACTTCTGCATCACAAGTCTTGATTTTAAATTTTGCATTTAAACTATCCGCTAGACAATCTATTGCCATAAAACCAATATTATGAAAGGTTTTAAAATATCTTTCTTCTGGATTGCCTAGTCCAACAATTAAATAACAACTTTGCATATCATTTCTCTGCCCCTTTCTAATGTAAAATACCGCTACAATAGCGGTATTTTTTATTCATATAACTTTGACATTGGTTCATCTAAATAGATATTTTTAATTGCTGCAGCAAATAAACTAGCTACGGACAACACTTTTATTTTTTCAATCTGTTTTTCCTTTGGTAAATCAATGGTATTGAGTACGACAACTTCTTTTATTGGTGATTGTTCTAATCTTTCAACGGCAAGGCCACTAAGCACAGCATGAGAACAACAAGCATACACCTCTTTTGCTCCTTTTTCCATTAAAGAAGCTGCTCCTTGTGTAATTGTACCAGCAGTATCAATCATATCATCAATCATTAGGCAAGTTTTTCCTTGAATATCTCCAATAATATTCATAACTTCCATAACATTTGCTTTTGGACGACGCTTATCTATAATTGCCATAGAACAATTTAGCTTCATAGCTACATTTCTTGCACGCGTTACAGAACCAATATCTGGAGAGACAACTACAAAATTATTGTCAATAATGTTTTTTGTTTTAAAATAATTATATAAAATATTACCACCTAATAAATGGTCCAGCGGGATGTCAAAAAATCCTTGAATTTGCGATGCATGCAAATCCATCGTTAAAATTCTATCCGCTCCTGCTGTTGTCAATAAATTTGCAACAAGTTTTGCTGTAATAGGGTCTCTTGAACGCGCCTTTCTATCCTGCCTTGCATATCCAAAATAAGGCATAACTGCAGTGATTCTTGCAGCACTTGCTCGCTTTGCTGCATCAATTAAAATCAACAGCTCCATCAAGTTATCATTTACTGGTGCATTTGTTGACTGTATGATATATAAATCAGTACCACGGATAGTCTCGGCAATATTTACACAACACTCTCCATCACTAAACATACCTACTTCAGCCTTACCAAGTGTTGTTCCTAAATGTTGTGCAATCTCTTCTGCAAGTTTTCTATTAGAATTCCCTGCATATAGTTGAATTCTATTGCCTTTTGTTATCATATGTGTCCGCCTCCCCATTGAATTGTTACAAATAACTTTCCTCTATATTTTAAAGTTTTTCAAACAATAAGTCAATTATTTTTAAACAATTTTTTTTGCTCTCGTACTTCTTTAAAAAAAGTTGTTAATAATTGACTACATTCTTCCATTACTATTCCACCCTCTACTACAGTTGTGTGATTCAACAAGTTTGTCTGTAAAATTAAATTGGTAAGCGTACGCCCTTTTTGCTCGTATGCACCAAAATATAGCGAATCTATACGTGCATTTAAAATCGCTCCTAAACACATAGGACACGGTTCTAATGTTACAAAAATAGATGCTCCCTGCAATCGCCAACTTTTCAACTTTTTACATGCTTTTTCAATGGCCAAAATTTCGGCATGACCAGTTGCAATTTGGCTTTTTGTTCGTCGATTATGTCCTCTAGCTATAATTTTATTATTATACACAATGACTGCACCTATTGGAACTTCCCTTAACTTATATGCTTTTTTTGCCTCTTTTAATGCTTCCTGCATAAAAAATTCTTTATCCATTGTTTACCTTAAAGTGCTTTATAAAAATTGATTGCATCTTGCAGACTATTTCCATTTCTTTGAATTAGTTCTGGTAAATGTGTAACGCCTATGGGATGTTTCCAGCTATTTTTTCCAACTTCAATGGTCAATGCTAGCAGTTTTTTCTTTAAAATACACCAGTCTTTATATCCTCCACAACTTCCAGATATTTTTTTAGCAGTATATCCTGTGCGCTCTGCTATATAATTTGCAAATACTTCTGCCTGTCTATAGGCATCTCCTTCTTGCTTATAATACCAATAAATCTCTTCTCCTTTACTATGATAACTGAATGTCATATTTGGCAAAAATTTTTTTGTCAAGGCAACAAGCGCTTGCGTCTCTATCTCACTTGCCACGCTATTCCCTATAAAGTTTTCAAAAGAAGGATAGCGGATATTACTTACCCCTTCTCCCCAATCAGCATCAAAATTTACATTGATATCCACAGCATTTGCATTTGCTTTCCACAAGGAAAAATCTGTACTTGCACCATTTGCTTTATATAAAAATGCCTGTCTATCCATCGATAGCGTCTGTAAAAAAGTTTGCCCTCTTGTCGCTAAGGCAACTCCATCCGGATTGACAAGTGGCACAATGACTGCATAACCATCGCTTATGCCTCTTTCAATATGGTAAAGTGCTAAATGTGTCGTTATCCATTCCCTTGCATGCATACCGTACTGTGCAAGAATTTTAGGTGTATTATCCTCCTCTTTTCCAATATAAAAGGCATAGATTGGTTGATTACAAGCACTATAGGCTAAAATTTCTTTCCTTCCTGTATACCTTTTGTAAAACTCTTCCACTTGATTTAAAGTATCCATACCTATATCCAATACACCAATCCTTTTATTTATGATAGGTTGCTCCAGTATTTATCATAAATGCTCTATAAATTTGTTCTGTACAAATTACCCTGACAAGTTGATGTGGAAATGTCATTTTAGAAAGTGAAATTAAAACATTTGCCTTTTCTTTTACAACATTTGCAATTCCATTTGAGGAACCTATTACAAAAGTTATTTCTCTGCCAGAATCTTTATAAATTTTCATTTTTTCGGCAAATTGCTCACTTGAAACAGATTCCCCTTCTATTGCGAATACAACAACTATTCCCCTGCATTCCTTTAAAATCGCTTCACTCTCTTCTATTAAACTATTTTTTTTCAGCAAGTTCGACTACAGTAAATTGACAAAATCGACTCAATCTTTTACTGTATTCTTGCATTGCATCCTCTAAATATCTTTCTTTTAATTTACCAACGGTTACTATTTTTATTTTTTGCATATCATTATACCTTATTTTGTAATTAAACTTGCTAAGAGAACACTAAACCACATACCAACTGCACCAATAATACCAGCACCACTATATAGGAAAAAAACCCACTTTTTTGGTTGTATTTTTCTATCTACTTCACTTGATTTTCCGGTATTTTTTTTATATTCTCTATAATGACTGTACATTAAAAATCCCAAGCTTGTAAGCAGCATGATAAAAGCCAATACTATGATTATGATATATAATGCTGACCCTTCTTTTATTAAAGCATTGCCCGTTTCCCAAAAATTAAACTTATAATTGCATAAAGCAATAAAATTATTGAAAAAGTGAATGAGCATTGTCGGCAAAATGGAATTTGCTCTTATAGCTATGTATGCAAAAATTGTACCACATATAAATTGATAAATCGTCTGCTCGGGGTTCATATGGAAAATAGAAAATAACATTCCACTTACGAAACAGGCAAAAATTGTGCCATTGCCTTTTAATCCATTTAAAACAAGTCCTCTAAATACAATTTCTTCAACAACTGCCGGTAGTACTGCAATCACCAGTATAGCAATATAAAAATGTATTCCATCTAAATTTGGCATAATATCGCTAGGTTGATAGTTGATTGCCTTTAAAAATAAACTATTTACCCATGATAATCCAAAAAACAATCCTAAAAAGATAGGCATACTGAGATATAGATAGAACGGGTTACATTTTTTAAATCCTAAATCTATAGGTTTTTTTTGAAAATAAAATACTATACTTAAAATTGCAATACCCATAAACAATGGAATAATTATAAAAGAACTATAGCGGTATAATTGATTTTTTTTAATCTCTATGAGAGCATCATTTGCTGATAAATTTGGAAACAATTTATTTGCTATTGCTATGACTACAAGTGAAAAGATAAAATTAGCTAATAAACTGAAAAATACCACAATAGAATAAGTCAAACCACCTATTCTTTGCTCTTGTTTTAAGAGTTTAGCTTTATATAAATTGATTTTTGCATCATTTGTATTTTCATCATCAAAATAAGTATTCATACTACTCATTATATTAAAAAATATAATATATGTAAATAAAAAAATTGTTTTTTTTTTAAAATTTGTTATAATATTGATAAGGAGAGTGCTATGAGAATACTTTCAAGTCAAAAAATACAAGATGCCTGCTATACACTCATTCAACAAGCTTGCACTTCTATAGCTCCAAACTGTATAACTGCCATGCAAAAGGCAAGTGCTATAGAAGAAAATAAAAGTGCTAAATTTGCTCTCAATATTTTATTGCAAAATGCTGCTTTAGCAGAAAAAAACAAATTACCCATCTGTCAAGATACTGGTTTTGCTATATTTTTTATACAAATTGGCAGAGATGTTTATATACAAGGCAATCTAGAACAGGCAATACAAACGGCAGTTCGACAAGCATATCATGACTTTTATTTTCGTAAAAGTATTTGCGACCCTATAACACGAATCAACACAACAGATAATACGCCTGCAAATATTCACATAGAATTTACAGAAGGCAACAATGTAGAAATCATATTTATGCCAAAGGGATTTGGTAGTGAAAATATGTCAAAATTATTTATGTTGACACCTGCTCAGGGAGTAGAAGGCATTTTAAATGCTATTGTACAAACAGTACAAGATGCTGGTAGCAATCCATGCCCTCCCATTATTGTTGGCGTTGGAATTGGCGGGACTTTTGATTCTGCACCATTACTTGCAAAAAAAGCACTTTTACGCGAAGTTGGCAGTAGGCATACAAGAGAAGATATTCAGAAGCTAGAGATGGAAGCACGAACAAGAATCAATGCACTGCATATAGGAGCACAAGGGTTTGGTGGAAATACAACTGCTCTTGCTGTGCATATTGAGGTTGCACCAACACATATAGCGGGACTTCCCGTTGCTATCAATATACAGTGTCACTGTATGCGTATTGCAAAAACAGTAATTTAGTAGGAGTATATTATGCAAGAATTGCAATTACCTCTTTCTCCAGAGACAATACAATCTTTAACATCAGGGCAAGCTGTATATTTAACAGGTACAATTTTTACTGCAAGAGATTGTGCCCATAAAAGACTTATAGAGAGTATACAAAAGAATACTAGTCCTATTCCTTTACAAGATGCCGCTATTTATTATGCTGGCCCATGTCCCACACCGCCAGATAGAGTGAGTGGCAGCTGTGGACCAACGACAAGTATGCGTATGGATAGTTTTACGCCCACTTTACTGCAACAAGGAGTACGCATATTGATAGGGAAAGGAGAACGCTCTCAAGCTGTTAGAGATGCCATTCAACAGTATAAAGCAATTTATTTTGCAGCAATTGGTGGAGCAGGTGCCATATATGGAGATTGTATACAATCCAATGAACTTGTTGCCTATCCTGACCTTTTGAGCGAGGGAATTTATAAACTACAAGTTAAAAATTTTCCATGCATTGTTGCTATTGACTGTAAAGGGAATACCATATATAGAGAAAAATGACATCAATACCTCTCTTTCTAATAGAAAAATCCTTATTTGCTAATGCAAATAAGGATTTTTCTATTAGAAGCTATTGTAATATTTTTAGCATTTAGTTTGTATCTTTAAAATATCCAATATTTTTATCGGCATCACTTTTAAAGAATATATTACAGATAGCGACAACTAGAGAATAAATGCCCAAGGTAAGTATACCTAGAAAAAAGTTGGCACAAGTTCTACTTTTCCAACCAATTGGCTTTAAACTTGTGTGGTTAATAATAAAGCTACCTATAAAGCCTAGAAAAAACAATAATAAAAATCTAGCAATATTATTGCTGTCTATATTATTCGTACCCATTATTTTCCTCCTTTATTTTTTATGTACACTTTTGCATATATTGCCACTTATGAAAAATAACTTTTTCTTTAAGAGAGAAAATTATATGAATAAAATAATATACTTCTCGTTCTTTTTCTCCTCTATGGTCAAAATTATTGCGTACAGTATATATGCTTTAATCCAATTTGTCAATAATTTTTTATCACTTTTCTCAATGATTTACACAAATTAAGGGTATAAATATAAATAATACACTTCATTTATACTCTTGAAAGAAAGGGCAACTTTTTATCTATTCGCTATTGCTATAATTTTATCATTTTCTTCTCTCTAGTTGCTTCTGGAATATTTTCCTTTCCTCTCCATTTTGTAGCGGTGTATAAATTTCTTCATTAACAATTGCATCAGGTAGATATTGTTGTTTAACATATCCTCCAAAATCGTGTGGATATAAATATTGCTTGCAAACTTCTAAACTTTCTTTACTGGCATAGCTACGTTCATTTAAATGTGGTGGACAATTTACCACTGTAGACTTTGCTAATTTTTTTGCTCTTGCCATAGCAAGTACAACGCTATTGGATTTTTCTGCTTCAGCAACATAAATAATAGCATGTGTGAGTGGAATATATCCTTCAGGTGCTCCTAGCTCTTTAAAAGCTTGTAATGCAGATGTAGCAACTTGCAAGGCATTAGAATCTGCAAGTCCAACATCTTCACTTGCATGTACAATGAGTCGTCTTAAGAGAATCAATGGGTCAACTCCACTCTCTATCAAGCGAAAAGCATAGTATAGACTTGCATTACTATCACTTCCACGCAAACTTTTACAAAATGCAGAAAGTAAATTATAATAGCTTGTATTATCTATAGACAATGCCTTTTGTTGTACACATTCTTCAATATCTTTTAATGTGATATAACTTGTATCTTGCTTAGGTTTACTGCTCAAAACAGCAAGTTCTAAAATATTATATGCCATACGCATATCCCCATTTGCATAATGTGCTATATAGGCTAATACTCCATCTGCAAATTGTACATTATATCTCTTCAATCCATTTTCAGCATAGCTTGCTCTCTGTAATGCACAAATAATTTGCTGCTCTTGTAAAGGATAAAAGGGAAATATATGACAACGCGAAATGAGTGCTGGTGTCAAATTCGCATATGGATTTTCTGTTGTAGACCCAATAAAAACAATATATCCTTTTTCAATAGCTGGTAACAAACTATCTAGTTGTGTTTTATTGAAGCGGTGACACTCATCCAGTAATAAATATGTGCGTTTATTATATAGATACAAATTTTCTTTGCCTATTTCTATTGCTTTTTTAATTTCTGCTATACCACTCTCTACGGCGTTTAAGGCAATATACTCTCCTTTTGTCATTATTGCAATAATATGTGCTAGCGTCGTTTTGCCAAGTCCAGAGGGACCATAAAAGATACAACTACCTAATTTATCTGCCTCAATCGCACGGCGTAAAAATTTACCTTCTCCTACAATATGTTCCTGTCCGATAAAGTCTTGCAGATTATTTGGACGCATTTTTTCAGCTAAGGGTTGTATACATTCGTTTTTCTTTGTATAGGCAAATAAATCCATATTAAAGCTCCAATAATTTCTTGATTTTATCTATATTTTCCCTGCCAACTTGATATCCTGCCTGATACCCCTCTTCACTATAGACAAATTTATAGGCGTTGACTGTCGGCATTTTAGGCGTCAACCATAAGTCACAGACCCCTGAAATGCCCTCTTTATAGCGCTGTGTGGATGCACTTTCAATAATGTCAAATACTCTAGAAAGTAAGAAAAAAATATTTGGTACCTTTTGAATCTCTGGACATTCCTCTAAAATATCAACGGCAACAACAATATCTGCTCCACTTTCTTTTGCCTGTTCAACAGGTATTCTGCATAGAATACCGCCGTCAACATAGAGCTTTTCACCAATTTTTACCGGTTGAAAGATTGATGGTACTGCACTTGATGCCATAACGCTATCTATAAGATTGCCTTCTTTTAAATGCTCTAATTTACCATTTAGTATATTCACAGCAACACAACTAAAAGGTATCTCTAAATCTTCAAAAGATACATCTTTTAGATATTTTTTCAATATTGCTCGTACCTTTTTCCATGTTAAAAGTCCGGCTTTTTGTATGGGTAATAACGATAAATCTACCAAATTGCGTGTTCGAATCTCTTTTAATGCTATTCGAATTTCTTCTGCCTTCATACCACTTGCATAGCAAGCTCCAACCACTGCTCCCATAGAGGCTCCACTCATAAAACTTATAGGAATTTTTTCCTCTTCTAAAGCTTGTAAAAAACCAACATGTGCTACTCCTCTTGCACCACCAGACCCTAATGCTAAAGCTAATTTTTTCATTTTATTCCCTCAAAATATTTTAACTCTTTATTTTTTATCTAATTATTTATTTTACTTCATATTCTTGTCCACGACAACATACATATAATAAAGTATGCAACAAAAACAAAAATTAAACAATATAATGCATCTATTTTTAGCAATGATGATTTTAGTCATCATCACATTATTATGCATTTTTCCTAAAAAATATAGTGCTATCTGTTTAGAAGGGATTTTTTTATGGGCAAAAGTTGTACTACCATCGCTATTACCCTTCTTGATTTTAACAACTTTATTAACTAAACTTGGTATTTTACAAAAACTTTCTATATATTTAAATAAATTTTTTTATCGTCTTAAGTTACCGAGTTTGACTGCTGGTGTATTTATTATATCTATACTCTCTGGATATCCTGTTGGTGCAAAAATGATTGCAGATTTATATAGTCAACAAGCAATTACCGAAAAGGAAGCAAGTAGAATGGCTTTACTTTGTTCCACTTCTGGACCTATGTTTATTATCGGCAGTGTCGGTGCAGCGCTATTTAACAATACAATGGCTGGTTGTATTTTATTTGCAACACATATTCTAGGGGTCATCATACCTTGTCTTATTGCCCTACCTTTTGCAAAAAAATTACCAAAAACTGAGCACATTCTACAAACTAAAACAGTGGACAATCTATTATATAGTAGTGTACATTCTAGCACAATTTCAATATTGTGTATCGGTGGCTTTATCGTACTATTTTATATTTTGACTGAAGCACTTACAGATTTAAGAATTATGCAACCACTTATTGCTCTTTTAGCATTTCCCTTTGGTGATAGTGCAACTGGACTTGTCTATGGATTGTTAGAGGCAACGCATGGCGTTTCCGCTCTTTCAAAAAGTATGTCCATATTTGCTTTGCCATTGGCTAGCTTTGTTATTACCTTTGGTGGCGGATGTATTTTATTGCAACAAATTAGTTTTTTAAAGTCTGCAAAAGTCAAAATCACTACTTTTATACTCTTTAAATTTTTACAAGGGATTTGTGCTTTTACCTTAACTTTACTTGCCGTTTGGATATTTTTGTAAAAGTGGCAAAATACTACTTGGTACAAATTCTGCGACTGACTTATTATGATATAGACAATCTCGCAACAAACTTGAGCTAATATGTACTAGCTCTTGTCTAGTCGGAATCAATATTGTTTTACAATTTGTATTCAATTTAGCATTCGTATATGCCATATTTTGTTCATAACAAAAATCATTGCTATCTCGCACACCACGAATGGCATATTCAATATTTTCTCGCAGCATATAATCAACAACAAACTCATTTAAATAGACAAGTCGAATATTTTTAAAATCTTGTGTCGCTAATTTTAATAGTTCCATACGAAACTGCGTGGAAAATAAGCTTTTCTTTTGTATATTGCTCGCCAATAAAATATGCACTTCATCAAAGAGTGCACAAGCTTGTTCTAATACATAAATATGTCCTAAATGTACAGGAGCAAAGCTTCCCGCGTATACTGCTCTTTTTGACATACTCTCCTCTCTATACCTCTTCCTTTTTTCTTTTATAAAATGTCAAATATATATTACCATATTTCCGCTGGTCATAGCATTCTAAAAGTGGAATACTTGTCTCTATCCGTTTATCACTCTCTATGATAACAATCCCTGTTTCCTTTAAAATTGCTCTTGCAGAGATTATAGTTAAGGCATCTATTGCATATTGCGTTTGATATGGTGGGTCTAAATAGATGATATCAAATTGCAATTTACATTGATATAAAAAATTTTTAAAATCAAGTTGCGTTACAATGTATTGTTCTGTAATATACCTTAAATTTTTCTTTAATATATTGATACTGCTCTTTTGCATATCATTAAAATAGACTTTTTTTGCTCCACGAGAAATTGCTTCAATACCAATATTACCGCTACCACAGAATAAATCCAAAAATATGCTATCTTGTATATATGGCATAAGAATATTAAATAGATTTTCCTTGATTCTATCTGTAGTTGGACGAATAGAGTTATTGTGCACTGTTTCAATATTTCTACCACGATATCTACCACTAATAACTCTCACACTACCCTCAAATACGCTTTTTATACTTTTTTTTATTATAAACTTTTTCTAAATTTTTGTCAATCAAGAAAAAAGTCAAATAAATAGTCACGTTGTATTCTATTTCCAAAAGAAGTTAAAACATCATATACAATTGTATTATTTGCTTTTGCATAGCTTTCAAAATTTAAAAAATTGGGAATGACTTGGTATTTTTTATATTCTCCTTCTACGACTTGACAATCCATGCAGGGTGGAATTTTTGCTGTTTTTTGATAGTATAACCCATCAGCATATCCTAAACGAATGGTGGCGATATGCTTTGATTTTGGTCTATATATACTATATCCAGCACCACCATTACAATATTTTTTATCTGCTATTACATTTGCACAGAGCTGCATTATTGGTTGTATCTCTACAATATGTTGTTCGTTGGGTAAATAACCGTACAAACCTAATCCTATCCGTACCATATCTAAATGGTATTCTTTATTTAAAAAAAATCCACCTGTTGCTACTATATGCTTTATAAGTTTACCAAAAACTTTTTCTGCTCTATTTGCAAACTGCATAAATTTTAAAAATTGACCTTTTGTTCTATCTACTTGTTGTACATAATAAAAATGAGAATAAATACCCTCTATCTGTATTCTATCACTTAGTTTGCCTTTACAAAATTCTTGAAAGTCTGGCAAATTAAAACCATATCGATTCATTCCTGTATTGACTTTAATATGTGCTATAAGTACTCTATTTTCTTGCAATAAAATTTTTTGTAATAAAATATAATCTTGTATATCTGTTATGCTAGCAATTAAAGCATACTGTAACATCTCAAGTACTTCTAGCTTACATGTTGCTGGTGTAAAAACTAGAATTCTCTTTTTGATACCAGCTAGTCGCAATTGTACGCCTTCTTGCACGGTTGCTACTGCAAAATAGTCAACAAGAGGTTCTAAAAATTGTGCTATATCCGTTGCACCATGTCCATATGCATCTGCTTTAACAACGCCACAAAGCTTCGCTGTCGTATGCTCTTTAAAAAATTGCGTATTTTTTTGTAATTGTCCAAGTGAAATTTTGAGTATGGGCTGCTGCATATACTCCCTTCCTATAATTTGATACCATTATCATATGCAATTTTAAAAAAAATCGTATCGTCATTAGAAAAAAAATACAAGCCAATTAGCTTGTATTTTTTTTCTATTCTATCTCTAATGCTCCAGTACAGAGTTGATAATAAATTCCTCGTTCTCTTAAAAGTTTTTCATGGTTACCACGCTCAATAATTCTACCTTTATCCAATACCATAATACAATCAGCATTTTGTATCGTTGATAACCTATGTGCAATGACAAATACTGTTCTACCACGCATTAAGCTATCCATACCTTTTTGCACAAGAGCTTCCGTCTTTGTATCAATAGAAGAGGTTGCCTCATCTAAAATCATCACTGGTGGATTTGCAACTGCAACGCGCGCTATGGAAATCAGTTGTCTTTGCCCTTGTGACAAGTTAGATGCTTCATGTTTTAATACTGTATGATATCCATCAGGTAGTCGAGAAATAAAATCATGTGCATTTGCAAGTTTTGCTGCCTCAATGCATTCTTCATCTGTTGCATTTAATTTACCATAACGAATATTTTCTAAAATTGTTCCAGTAAATAAGTTTGTATCTTGTAATACAATTCCTAAGGAACGACGCAAATCTTCTTTTTTAATTTTGCGAATATCAATACCATCATAACAAATTTCACCACTTTGAATATCATAAAAACGGTTGATAAGATTTGTGATTGTCGTTTTGCCTGCACCAGTCGCTCCTACAAACGCAATTTTTTGTCCCTCTTTCGCAATTAAGTTAATATCGTGTAATACTGTTTTATTGGCATTATATCCAAAATTTACCTCTTTAAATTGTACAACCCCTTTTAGTTCTGTCAAGATATTTGCTCTTGCATCCTTCCATGCCCAAACATTCCCCATATTTTTTACTTCTTGTAAATTACCATTGTTATCCTTTTGTGCAAGCACAAGTCGAATATATCCATTATCTGTTTCTGGTTGTTCATCCATAAGTGCGAATACCCGCGAAGCACCTGCAATACCTACAACTACGGCATTTGTCTGCATGGCAATTTGTCCTACATTGATAGAAAATTGTCTGGAAAGGTTGATAAACACTACAACTACAGCAATAGTCATAAATCCATTAGGATCTAATTTTAAAGCTGAACCAAGGCCTACATAATTACCCAGTGCTATATTTTTTGCAGAGAGTGCCACAAGTACAGCACCCACAACTGCCGCTACCACATACATCAAGTTACCAATATTCATAATGACAGGCATTAAACTATTTGCATAGCTATTTGCAGTAGAACTTGCTTGATTATATTCTGCGTTAATTTTATCAAAATCTTTCTTTGCCTGTTCTTCATGGCAGAAAACTTTAATTACCCGTTGTCCTCCCATCATCTCTTCTATAAAGCCTTCAACTTTCGCTAAGGCATGTTGTTGTTTTACAAAGTTTTTACCGCTCTTTCCGCCTAAAATAGCAAGACTTGCAAGCATTACTGCAAAACCTAACATTGCAATGAGCCATAACCAAATACTGTACATCAACATCAACACAAAAGCAAATACACAAAATAAGGTTGCCTGTAAAAGTTGTGGAAGTGCAATACCTATTAACTGACGCGTAGCATCAATATCATTTGTATATGTACTCATAATATCACCATGATTATTTGTATCAAAATATCTAAGGGGTAAACTTTCCATTCTATAAAATAAGTTTTGGCGTGTCTTTAATAAAAAGCTTTGTACTACAATTGCCATCAAGTAGTTTTGTATAGCAGAGGCAATCAATCCGACACCATAGACAATTAGCATTGCTATCATCATATGTAAAAATGCAGGAGCAACATCTTTCCAAGTTATTAAAACACCATTTACGCTTGAACCCACTATTAAGACATTATTGGTCATATATCCTATCCAAATGGTTGAGCTACTACCAGCTATTGTAACAAATAAAATACAAAAAATAACTACAGCAGGACGCCATTTAGTATATTTAAATACATTTTTTAACAATCTACCTAGTGTTTTAAAGGTAGGCACTTTTTGCATTGTATGACTGTGCGACATATATCAATTGCCCTCCTTTTTTTGATTTTCCATAAAAATATTTCCTAAAGCATTTTCCGTTGTCTTCATTTGTGAAGTATAGATATCACTATAAATTTTACTCGTCTGTAAAAGTTCTTCATGACTACCAACTGATTCAATTTTGCCACCATCTAATACAATAATTTTATCGGCATCTTGCAAGGATGATATGCGTTGTGCAATAATTAATTTTGTTACATTTGGAATTTCATCTCTAAAACTTTTACGGATAAAAGCATCTGTTTTTGTATCCACTGCACTTGTTGAGTCATCTAATATCAGAATTTTTGGATTTTTTAACAGTGCTCTTGCAATACACACTCTTTGGCGTTGTCCTCCGGATAGATTGCTACCACCCTGTTCAATATATGTATTATATTGTTCAGGAAATGTCTGAATAAAATCATCAGCGCAGGCAAGTTTACATGCATATTGCATCTCTTCCATAGATGCATCTTCCTTTCCCCATCGCAAATTTTCAATAATACTGCCTGAAAATAAAAGATTTTTTTGTAGTACCATTGCCACAGCATTACGCAATGCTTCAAGGTCATAGGTACGAACATCTTTTCCTCCCACAAGTACTTCTCCTTCTGTAACATCATACAGACGCGGAATTAAATTTACAAAACTTGATTTTGCTGCTCCCGTTGCTCCAATGATACCAATTGTCTCGCCAGATTGAATGGTTAAATTGATATTTTTTAAAGCATATTTATCACTTTCTACATTATATTTAAAGTTGACATTTTTAAAAACAATAGACCCATCCTCCACTTCTGTGATAGCATTTTTAGGAGAATCAATAGTACTTGTCTCTTGAATCACTTGTAATATACGATTGATTGACGGACTTGCAATAGCAAACATAATGAGTACCATAGAAAATTGCATAATTGCTGCAAAAATGAGATATCCATACATCAAGTATATAGCAAGCGTTTGTCCTTCAGTAACTGCGCCACCGCTTTGTACTGCACCTTTTGCAAGCATACCCACTGTTAAACAAACTAAAATAATAGCTCCCCAGACACAAAAGAGCATTGATGGACTGTTGATTGCAATGATTTTTTCACCTTTACCAAAATATTTATACAATTGATTTGCAGAGTTATCAAATTTTTTCTTTTCAAACTCTTCTCTATTAAAAGATTTTATCACGCGGATTGCCTTAATATTTTCACGGACATTTCTATTGAGTACATCATATTTACCAAGTCCTGTTTTAAAGACGGGATGTGCAGATTTAAATACTGTAAATAATATAATTGAAAGGATAGGTATTAAACCTAAAAAAATCAATCCTACTTGCCATTGCAAAATAAAGATAGAAATTAAACTCCCTATGACCATAAGAGGAAAACGAACTGCTATACGAATTAATGCCATAAAACCATCTTGCATATTCGTAACATCAGTCGTCAAACGCGTAACTAAACTTGATGTTGAAAACTTATCGATATTTGCAAATGAAAAATTTTGTATATTATAAAATAAATTTTGTCTTAAATTTGTAGCAAATCCAGCACTGGCTCTCGCTGCAAATATGCCTGAAAGTACTCCAAGGACTATTGCCACAAGTGCCATTGATACTAATATACAACTATAGAGTACAACTTCACCAACATTTAAAGTTGCACCATTTCTTATTTGTATTGTGCCCATAAACTTTAAAATAACAAGTGGTAGAATACACTCTACCGCTACTTCTAAAGCAACAAGTATCGGAGCTAAAATAGCAGGCAATTTATATTGTCGAACATTTTTTGCCAAAGTTTTAATAGACATTTTTTACCTCTTAGTCAATTTATTTTTTAACTATTCAAAAAAATATTATAACATTTTCTTTTTTAAAATGCAAGTATTAAAATTAAAAAAATAATAAAAAAACTATACTTATTCTTTATATATAATTGTATTTTATTCTATTTTTGTACTATTTCCTTTCAGTATACAAAACAATATCACCTAAATATTTAAACTTTTTATAGATAGTAAATAAAAGAGTATTTGATAAGATTCATAACACAAAAATAAAAAATATCTTTACAATTTTATAGAGATAGCATATAATAGAGATAGAAAAAATTTATCGAGGTGTGGCGCAGATTGGTAGCGCGCTTGCTTAGGGAGCAAGAGGTCGTGGGTTCAAGTCCCGTCACTTCGACCATTAAAAAAACAACCATTCTAATATGGTTGTTTTTTTATTTTATCATATGTTCTATCATATAGTCATTTGCATGCACTTTAAACGATTCTTCTATTCTTCTCATTTGCGTTTACGCAAAAATAAACGCAACAAAATAATAACTAAACAGAGCGTTATACCCCCGCCTATGCCTACAATCCACCAAATAACAATAGACTTTTTCGTCCCTGATGGCACATTTATCAATGGAGGTGTTGGTAGAGCTCCAGTATTGCCACTATTATTATCATTTGGAGGAGTTGGAATAACCGGTGGTGTTGGTGGAGTTGGATTAACTGGTGGGGTTGGTACAATAGGGTCAACTGGTAGAGTTGGATTAACCGGTGGTGTTGGTGGAGTTGGATTAACTGGTGGGGTTGGTACAATAGGGTCAACCGGTAGAGTTGGATTAACCGGTGGTATTGGTGGAGTTGGGTCAACTGGTGGGGTTGGCGTACTATTGTTATAGTGTATTGCAATAGTATGCAAATTGTTTTTATAGTGCTGTTTATCATTACCAATATATTCCGCTACAGCAGAGGTAATATTGCCATTTAGCATAAGATTTGGCGTTTGCCACTTCCAGTTGGATGGTAAAAGATTTGCATACTGTTGTAAAGTTGTGTTTTGCTCTACATTGATTGTATTTAAATCAATCGTCGGTTTCTCTCCTTTTTCAATCCTAAAACTTGCAAAACGCTCGCCATAATAGCGATTTATGCCATTTATCCATACATTTACGCTACCTGGTCTATCGTTATATTCATAAGAGACTGTAAAGTCTTGATTGTGTACAAGAGAAACACCTTTACAAACAACTTCTGGTATTGGTTGTGGTTTAATTCCGTTATAGGCAATAGAGGTATAAGGCATACTTATTTGCGTTGTAGTAGTATCTGCAATATCTATAGCAACCACTGAACTATCTTGCTTAGTTGTAGTATAAGCTTTAATACGTGGTATACCAGTTGTACTTTTATTCCAATCGCCCCATTTATCGCAATTGAAAGAATTTTGAGCGATTTGATTGCTAAAAGTAATTTTTGCATTTGCTGTTGCACTGACATCGACAGCTACTGCAAAATAGCTCCCCCGTTGTACAAAAACTGGCGTCTGCAATTGCAGCGTTCTATAGCCAGCAATATCAAAAGTTTGTGTCTGCTCTGTGGCAAGTTGTCCACTTGTTGGGTCATTTTTATTCTTTAAATTGGTATATATTTGCACTTTACAAGTGGTATTTCTTTGTGGCAAATGCACATTGACAGCTTGTATATATTCTGCAATACCAGTTGCACCACTCTTTGCTTCAAAAATATTGCAAGCTTTATTGACATTACTTGGACGATTGCCTCCGACATTGTTTGCCGCCTTTGAGCCTGCACTATCATAAAAATAGTTATAAGTATATGCCTCTTTTGGCGCAAAGTTTAATGCCATAAATTGTCGAAATGTACTTTCATAAGAAACATAAAAAAATTGGTCGTCATTATAACTATTTTTGATAATCCAAGCACCATCACGGTCTGCCGCTTTAGGCTTAAATAAGTCTTTACTGATACTATCGTCCCAACCAATAATGGTTATGGCATGCCCTATACCGCCGGACATATATTTTGGATTATAATATTCCATTCTTCTACCACTATAGGTAATACCTGCTGCAACTGCACCATATTTGGCAACTGCTTGTTTTATAATCGGCGTCATAGTATCAGCTGTACCATTGGAATAATTATACTCTAAAGCATCTAGCAAGCGATAACAAGATTTTGTATACCAATTTGTCATATCTGCCGTCTCGTTATTCACAATGGGTGCACACCACTGTGCAAAGGCATCTGCAGTATATAAAAAAGTACCTGGACTTGATTCCCAGTTTCCTGGATAAGAGAAACCTGTTACATTCTTTAAAGGGTCTGCTCCGCGTTCAAAAACACTCTTTCCCAAGTATCTTGGTGAAAAAGATAGATTGTCTTTCGTCGCTGTAGGTGTTATACCAGAACGCAAAATAGAGATTTCAGCTACATTATTACTAGAATATGCCCAGCATAAATTGCTACTGCCTTGGTCTTTTACCGCTGGTACAATATTATAGTCTCTCCCATCATACTTTGACAAATGCGCAATTTGGTCAACCGTCATACCATTTAAAGTATTTGGTTGCTGCATTCCTTGTGCTGTCTCTTCTATCGCTTGTGCTGTCATTGCACCAGATTTATTTAAGTTTGGAAAAATAGACATAAAAGCTGTTAAGATTCCTATTATACAAAATAATATTGCTATGCCTATTAAAAATACTTTTTTTATTTTCATATATATAGTATATCGCAAAAGTATAGTTTTTGTCAATAAAAATTATTCCTTTACAAATTCAATAGCAATGGTTTTCTCATTTTATTTTAATTTATTTTATAATGCATACTTCTATTATTAATATCAGCTAATATACAATTTACTAATATTTTTCTGTGCAAATCTGCCTGCATGCCTTGCACGATTTAGAGCAATAAAAATCAAACTATTTCACATTCTATGTTTCATTTTTTGCCGAATATCTATAAAAAAATAGTATCAACAGCATACTGTTTCATTTTAGATACTTTAAAAAGTAAAGTGTTTTAAATAAAAAAACACTTTACTAACTAATACTAAAATATTTTTCGAAAAATAATAGTAACTTGTCAATTACGCGTGCTTTTGTTACTTCTCTTATTTTTGCACTATCTCCAAATAAAGGCAGCGGCGGTAAAATGTTAACTATATCTGTACCACTTGTCTTGATTGCACCATCTCGAAAGGCGTTACTAATAAACTCTCTTGTTTCTTTTTCCTTCAAATTTTCTTCTTGTATCAGTTTTTTTAGGTCTTTCTCTCTTTCTTCTCTAACAAATACACGCCATTTTAAAATCACATCATCAACCTCATTGATGCCTGCAATAAAATTTTCAATTAACTTCTTTTTACTTCTCAATTCTAAACTTGATTCCACTGTCTTTATAATTAAACTGCGTAACCCCTCATCTTCACCATGAGAATCCCGATATTTGTCAATCAATGACAAAATATAATCTATATTTACTTCTATTTGTTTTACAAGCTCTATTTCAAAAATAATATCATCGGATATATCTTCTTTTTCACTGCTCTCACGGCGACGCTTATAGCTCTCATATAAATCATTGTATCGGCCTAGATAATCTTGTAAATCTCTTTCTGACAATATTTTTGCAGTAGCAGTAAAGTCGCCAAAAGTAGACAATAGGTTATACATCTTTAAAATAGAACCAAAAAGATTGATAAAAACTTTTTCAGCTTTTTCTCCTACAATTTCTGCGTTTAATGGATACTCTTTTTGCAATCTTGCAATCAATTTTTTATACCCGCCAACATGCAGACCATTATTATCTTTATAGCCAGAATAATAGTCGTTATAGGAACGCATTATACAGATATTTTTTGCATTTTTATCACTAAACATTGCTAAAGCTTCATCTGTTCTATCTTTTAATTTTCTAAAACAGACGATATTCCCATAAGTTTTTACTGCATTTAAAATTCTATTTGTTCTTGAAAATGCTTGTAGCAATCCATGATATTTTAAGTTTTTATCCACCCATAGCGTATTGAGTGTTGTTGCATCAAATCCAGTTAAAAACATATTTACAACAATCAACATATCCAGCTGCCTATTCTTCATACGCAAAGATACATCTTTATAATAGTTTTGGAATTTCTCGCTAGATGTATCATAATTTGTTTGAAAGATTGCATTGTAATCTTGAATTGCACCTTCTAAAAATTCCTTTGCTGTATCTGCAAGGTTTTGTACATCTTCATTATTTTCCCCATCTAGACTGCCCTCGTCATCCTCTTCGTTTACAGCATAACTGAAAATTGTAGCAATCTTCAACTTTTTATGCGGATTTTCCTCCATTTCTCTTTTAAAAGCATTATAATAAGCTATCGCAGCATCGATAGAGGAAACACATAATATAGAGTTGAATCCGTTAAGCTGCACTTCCTGTTTTACTTCCGCTGCTTTATGTCGACTACTTACCACCCTATCTATATTTGCGGTAGCATGAAAACTATAATTTTTTTCATTTCTATAAGTCTTTTGATTGAAATTATCTAAAATATATTTTGTAATTTTTTGAATTCTTTCAGGCGCTAAAAAAGCACTTTCTCTCTCAATATCACTCACTTCTTTATCTTCTATATTGGGGTCATTGAACATTGTATTGAGATAGTCAATTTTAAAAGGGAGTACATTTTCATCTTTGATTGCATCAATAATGGTATACATATGTAATTGTTCACAAAAAACTTGTTCAGTCGTAATGGGTATACCATATTTATTTTTGACTGCATTTTGCGTAAGAATAGGTGTACCTGTAAAACCAAATAGATAGTAATTTTTAAAGCTATCTATAATGGCTTTATGCATATTTCCAAATTGTGTACGATGACATTCATCAAAAATAATAACAATCTGTTGGTTATAGACTATATGCTCTTTATATTTTTTAATGAAGAAACTCAATTTTTGTATTGTGGTTACAATAATTTTAGCGTTGCTATCTTCTAGTTGCTTTTTTAAGATTTTTGTAGAACTATTTCCATTTGCTGCACCTTTTTCAAATCTATCATATTCTTTCATTGTTTGATAGTCTAAATCCTTTCTATCTACAACAAATAGAACTTTATCAATTCCGTCTAATTTTGTTGCCAGTTGCGCAGTTTTAAAAGAGGTCAAAGTTTTACCGCTACCAGTAGTGTGCCATATAAAGCCGTTCGCCTTCTTTGTGCCGTAATATTTGTAATTTTGAGCCATTTTAATTTTATTGATAATGCGTTCAGCGGCAACAATTTGATATGGACGCATAACTAATAATTTGTTTTCTGCTGTAAAGACACAGTATTTTGTTAAAATATTTAAAAGAGTATGTTTGCTGAAAAAAGTTTTTGTAAAATCGACAAGGTCAGCAAGTCTTGCATTTGTAGCATCCGTCCAATAAGAAGTAAATTCAAAACTGTTGCTTGATTTACTCTGTCTTTTTGCCTGATTTTTTGCAAATTCTTTGATATGGTTGTTGCGTGTGGTATTAGAATAATATTTTGTATTTGTTCCATTGGATATTACAAATATTTGTACATATTGAAAAAGTCCGGAAGTAGACCAAAAACTTTCGCGTTGATAGCGGTTGATTTGGTTAAATGCTTCACGAATAGCAACCCCTCTGCGTTTTAATTCAATATGCACGAGTGGAAAACCATTCACTAAAATAGTTACATCATATCTATTTTTATGCATTCCAGAGTTTGCAGTATATTGATTGATAACTTGTAGTTTATTATTATGTATATTTTTTTTATCAATCAATTTAATGTTTTTGGTTGTACCATTGTCACAGTGTAAAAGTTGAATGTGACAATCAGTCTCTTGTAGCATTCTCGTTTTTTCCACTATACCTGCATTTTTGCCGATAATAACAGTATTTAAAAATTGCATCCATTCTATATCAGAAAATTGATAGTTATTGAGTTCTTCTAACTTACAACGCAAGTTTAAAAGTAAATCTTTTTCGTTATGAATAGGTAAATACGCGTAGCCTTGTCGTTGTAGACGCTCAATAAATTCCTTTTCAAGCTCTTTCTCTGTTTGATATGCCTTAGCTTGTCTTGGCTCTGGTATATATTTTGCTACAACGGTGCTTTCATCTGATTCTGCAATAATGTTATAAGAAGTCATTTTTTTCTCTCCTTTATTTTAAACTTGCAAAGGTTAAAAGTTTATCTCTATAATAGGCGTATTGTTTTTGTCGTGCTGCAATTTCTGCTGGTAGACCTACCATGATATCATTTACTAGGCTGTCAAATTTATCTAAAATATTGACTATATATTCTTGTACTTCTAAAGGGGGTACGGGGATTTTTAGAATTTTTAAATCTTGTTGTGTTATTTTTGGCGGTGTTCCTCTCACTATTGCACTTATATCAATAGTTTGTAAATAATAATATAAAAACCGCAAAAGCATATCAGATTTTTCTTTTAGTACATGTGCATGATTATTTACCCATATTTTACCTGTTGCCCAATTTAGCACTGGAGTATTATCTTTATTGATTACACTTCCATCTTCACCCATTAAAATATAAGTACCATCAAAAATATAACTATCTATATAATCTTGAATACCATTTGCTCCATAATATGGATATATTCCAGAAATTCTCTTTTCTTTTGTTATTGGCTTTCTATAACTATCCATTATATCACAAAGTTCGCTAAGCTCCTTATATTCTACACCATTTGGACTTAAATCTATCAAGTTTTCGAAAGAAAGAAGTTTATGTTTATAGTATGCATACTGTTTTTTTCTTGCTGCAAGTTCTGCTGCAAGTTCTGCTGTTAGTTCTGCTGTTAGTTCTGAGAAAGTATCAAGCACTTTTACAATTTCTTGCTGCACCGCTATAGGCGGTACGGGGATTTTAATTTTTTTTAATTTCTCTTTTGATATATTATAACGAGTTACACCATTTGCACACTTTATAATTTTTTTACGGATTTCATAACTTCTAAATAAAAATTTACAAAAATTAGGCAATAAAATATTTTCATGCAATCTGTACCCAAAACAGAAACTATTTAGATATATATTTTCCTGTATTACTTTTGTTACAACTGATGTTATACCGCATTCTTCTAAATTTTCTGATGAACCTGTAAATAATATATCTCCATACTGCACAGTATTTTGCTTTTCATTACTTGCAACTTGAACTGTATCCAATTTATCAAAATTTACCGCTTTATTTTTAAAAACATTTATATAACTAATAAATTTTTGATTACCATTTACAAAATTTTCTTTTCTTTTACCTGATAGTCCACTATAAAACTCACCAATTTTGCTAAGCTCCTTATATTCTACACCATTTGGACAAAGCTTTTTTATCATCTCTTCAATTTTGTTCATTTTATTCCCCTAGCATTGCAATAATCTCATCAATTGCATGCCGCAACTTTTCTTCTTTCGCAACAATTTCTGCAATCTCTCTATGCAATACTGCAATATCAATTTTTTCTCTTGTATCTTCCTTTTCTATATAGGTAGATACTGACAAATTATAATTCTGTTCTTTCCCAATATCTTCATTCTTTACCACTTTTGCAATATGTTGTATATCTTTTCTCTCTATGAAAATATGCAAAATATTTTCAATATTTTTTGCTGATAGTTTATTTTTATTTGTCACTTTTATATATTCATTAGACGCATCAATAAAAAGAATATTATTTTCCATCTTAGATTTTTTCAGTACCATTATACATGTTGCTATACTTGTACCAAAAAATAAGTTGATAGGCAGTTGTATAATTGCATCTATAAAATTATTATCCACCAAATATTGACGGATTTTTTGCTCTGCACCACTTCTATAAAATATTCCTGGGAAACATACAATTGCTGCAACTCCATTTGTCGCCAACCAGTGTAACGAATGCATTATAAAAGCCATATCTGCGTAATTTTGCGGTGCTAATATTCC
Organism: uncultured Christensenellaceae bacterium; assembly: GCA_910586945.1. Lineage (GTDB taxonomy): Bacteria > Bacillota > Clostridia > Christensenellales > Borkfalkiaceae > MGBC143601. The sequence continues at coordinate 3,869 of CAJULO010000001.1, read as the reverse complement.
TGCTGGTGCAAAACGCTGGTCATTTATCAACAATGAATTACTCTTTCCTGCCCATTTTCTAGAATATGGCGGATTACTTACAATTGCTTCAAAAGGTTCGTCATCCCAATGCTGTGGATATCTTAAAGTATCTTCACATGCTATGCTAAAATTATCGTATCCTATATCATGCAAAAACATATTGATTCTACATAAATTGTACGTTGTTATATTTATCTCTTGCCCATAAAATCCATTGCGAATTTTATTTTTTCCCAACACTTTTGCAAATTTTAACAACAATGAACCTGAACCACATGCTGGGTCATACACCTTATTGACTTCTGTTTTCCCTACTAAAGTTAATTTTGCCAATAATTCTGATACTTCTTGCGGTGTAAAATATTCTCCGCCAGATTTACCCGCATTACTTGCATACATACCCATTAAATATTCATAGGCATCGCCAAAAGCATCAATACTATTCTCTTGATAGTTACCTAGCTTCATATCCCCTATGCCTTGCAAAAGTTTTGCTAATTTTTCATTACGCTTACTTACTGTTGCTCCTAATTTATTACTATTGATATCAATATCCGCAAACAATCCTTTAAAATTATCTTCTTTATCTGTCCCCCGTGCAGAATCTTCTATTGCTGTAAAAACTTGTTCAAGTGTTTCATTCAAATTTTCATTCTTATTAGCATTTTTCAACACATTGCAAAAAAGTTGACTGGGCAATATAAAAAAACCTTTTTCATCAATCATGGCTTGCCTACTCTGCTCCGCCTCTTCATCCGCAAGCTGTGCATAATGGAACTCAGTATTGTCATACTCCCACTGCAATTTATTGATGTAATTTGTAATATTTTCTGATATATAGCGATAAAACATCATTCCCAAAACATATTGCTTAAAATCCCATCCGTCTACACTCCCGCGTAGCTCGTCCGCAATGCCCCAAATTGTTTTATGCAACTCCTCTCTTTCTTGTTCTTTTTTATTGTCAACCATTGTTACCTCTTTTATTTGCTTACTTTTCTGATGTATTATAACATAAAACTTTAAATTTTGCACGATTTTATACTAAAAATTGCTCGTATAGCTATACCTTTTATATATTTGGTATTGAAATTAAATAAATATAAAACCACCGACCAAAAAATTTTGGTCGGTGGTTTTAGTTTTCGTATTTTGTATAACTTTGTGAAGTAACTTTACCAACAGTAGAACCACATTATACTTTCTTTTATCTCCCTTATGGTTTTGAGTATTCTATTTATCTTTAATGCATTTTATTACACTTAACAAAATAAAAAGAGTCTTAAATAGACTCTTTTGTAACTTTAAAGGAGAACTTTCTTCGTTTTTATTCTCAGATTTATATTTCTTGGCTATACATTTCGCTAAATCTTTGCATCACAATAATAATATTTTTTATTTTTTATTTCTTTTGATAAAAATAAAGTATATATATATTCTAATTAAAGTACAATATTTACATATATTGTCAACTATTTTTTCTTTCAAAAGCTTTTTCTATGTTTGTTGATAAAGTCCATTTATATCTTTAGTACTTATTACACATAATATATAAATTATTTAAAAGCATACTGTCAATTTAGTTTTACTATTTAATAAAAGAGAAGTAGCAAATGCTACTTCTCTTTTATTTTATTTTCAAGCTTGACAAAATGGTAAATTATGGTATATTTATACTATAATAAATTATATAAGAGGTCTCAAATGCATAAAAAATTATATAAAGTTATTTTTATTCCATTTATTTTAGTTTTATTATTCTTCTCATCTTTCCTTTTTATTAGTTGTAAAAATAAAAATGAAGCAAAACTTAATGTTTTTAATGATATTATTGACTATTTAAAAGTAAACGCTCTACCAGAGAAGGGAGAATATATATATTTATTTACGCCAGAAAGTGAACTTTCTAGTGCTGGTCGCGTTGTTAGTTATGATACTTCTACCAATAACCTAATTTTAGTTGGTAATAGTACAATTTTCCAAGAATATGTTTTAACTATTCCTCCTTTGCATGACTATTCTAAAAACACATTTTATACAGTCGAAGCGAAAAGTCCAACATTAAACTTACAAACTACTTTTTCACTACCTACAACTCCTTTTATTAGTATATATCATACAACTTCATTGCCTGATTTTAGTTTAAAAAAAATGAATGAACAATCACAAGATATAACAGATTTACAAAAACAACAATTTCGTTCTTTTTTAAGTAAAGAATTAAACACAATTATACAAGAATTTAACCAATTTTACTTCAATGTTGTTAAATCTGGTGATCAAAAATATAAAGATGCAGTTTTAAGATATTTTTATTTGCCTATAATTGTCGTAGAAAATATAAATTTCTAGAAAAATTTAAAACTTCTTATAATTATTATTTGCAAGCTTGACAAAATGGTAAATATAGTATATTTATACTATATTAAATAAAAAAAACTATTATAGGAGATTTTACGATGTACAAAAAATTACATAAGTTTATTTTTCTTCCATGTATTTTACTTTGTTTACTTTTTTCCTCCTTATTCTTTGTTGCTTGTAAAAATGAAAATAATAATACAAACTCTACTACTGATAGCATTCCAGATTCTAATGTATATGAAAATTTAGTCAATTATGTTAAATCAAATAGCCAATCAGATACAGAAGGTAATTATCCTTATTACATAATTGGTAATAATACCGCACCAAATTATATTGCCTTAGTCTATATGCGAGGAGGTACCTTAGCCCTATTTACTATTAATAGGGCGATTGGTGGATTTCAATTAATACTTCCTAGAATCTCAGACTACTCGAAAGCTCAGTATTTAATAACTGTTACCCATAAATTTGAATTTGAATCAGAATTTACTAATTATCATATCATTTTACCAGCAACAAAATATGTAGATATGAATACAACCACTAAGTTAACAGATATTGCTACTTTTACTACAACACCAACACTTACAGAAGAGCAAAAAATACAAATGCTTACGCAAATTTCTCCAATCTTTTCTCAAGGACTTACAGAATTTAGTAATTTTTATGCAAGCACTATAAAGAAAGACAATAAATATTTAGGAGCCACTTACAAATATTTTTATTTACCCGTAATAAAATAGCAAAATAAAAGAGAGAGTAGTATTTGCTACTCTCTCTTTTATTTTGCTACATAAGATACGGTAGCTATTATTATGTGGTTTATTTTCGCCTGTACTATATATTGCTGGTCTTCGACTATCACTATACAAAGTTTGATTATTTCTTCCCCCTCTGTCTCCATTGTCCCAACTGCTCTAGTCCCAATTCCCTGAATCATTTCCTCCATACTTTCTATTCTCTGGTATCCCGTGGTTATGCTCCTCCTGTGTATGTCTATGTTCTGCAGCTCTTCCACCGTGAATCTATGCTCTTCTTCTCCTCCTTTATCTCCCACTTGTTTACTTACACTTGCATAGGTAAAATAATTTTCTATTCTCTTCCTCTCTTTAAAAATTCCATTTTACATTGGAATCAAAGTCCTTACCAAAATCTAGGAGTATCCCTAGTGGATAAATAAAGTTGACTATCTCTCTTGCTGGCACTAGTTTGTTTAATTTAGCTAAGATGTTCTCTGCTAATTTATGTGTCGTGCTTGCTCCTATCTTGTTATCTCTCTCTACTGTTAATGTTATCTCTTACTCGTCGCTCCACTGATATGGTAATAATAATGCACAAATGGCTATCTTCTGTTTGTACCCATTCATTGATTAAAATAAGTGCTTGCCTCTTTTTATTAAATCTAAAATTGACAATTACTTTCTCAATTGGAGTTGTTATTATTGATGACGAAGCTACACTAAAAAGAGTATACTACTACC